>CAYGUE010000120.1:0-23122 GCA_964352885.1 uncultured Pirellulaceae bacterium | reverse complement strand
TACTGCTTAATGCGTGAGGGAGGGATGAAATGGTTCGTGTTACCCGTCGATCACGCGTCGAGGCTGAGACTTAATCAATCATAACCCGCCGCGTTCGGTCTAGGAAACAGCTTGCCAAGTGCCACCACGTTCAACTCTCCCAATTCTAGGGTGTTTTCACGTTATTCGAATGTCCAACAGGATATCTGTTGCGGCTGTTCGAGAACATGAAAAAACGTGAATTGCTGCCCCACCGTCCCGTCTCACGACCCTTACAACTAAATTATTCCGGCGCGAACCCGCAAGTTGTACAGCGGTCCCTTACGCATCAGCTATAATTAAGCAACCCTCCGACACGCGATTCAATCGTGACTCTGCTGCCGGAGCTCAATCCCTTCAGGTGCGGTGCATTGAATCATCGCAACAACATGACTGAAGCTACCATTCAGATGACCGATCCTCATTTGGCACTGCCATTGTTTGGGGCTCGGGATCAACACTTGCGACGCTTGCGCGACAAATTCAAAGTCAGCATCACTCATCGCAACGGACAGATTAAGGTTAACGGCGACGACGAGAAAAACGTCGCCAATGCCACCGACGCCATCGAGCAACTCAGCGAGATCGTTCGTCGACGAGGCAACCTGACGCCAGCTCTCTTCGATGAGACCATCGCACGCGTCACTGGCGAAGCTATGCCTAAGGTGCGAACCGCTTCGATAGAAACACTTGCGCTGGGCAAGGAGATTCGTCCTCGAACTGCTGGCCAGGCGAACTATGTTGATGCCGTTCGTAAAAAGGATCTGGTTTTCTCGATTGGACCCGCCGGTTCTGGGAAGACTTATCTTGCTGTTGCGATGGCAGTGGAGGCATTGAAAAATCAACAGGTGCGAAAGATCGTTCTGGTTCGTCCAGCGGTTGAAGCCGGCGAGTCTCTAGGTTTTCTACCTGGTGACCTGCAAGCCAAAATCAATCCTTACCTTCGTCCATTGCTCGATGCGATCCATGAGATGATTGGCTATGACCAATCGGTTGCATTGATCGAACGTGATGTGATCGAAGTATGCCCGCTGGCTTACATGCGAGGTCGAACACTCAATGAGTCGTTCATCATTTTGGATGAAGCTCAAAACACGACCGTCTCGCAAATGAAGATGTTTTTGACGCGAATGGGTACCGGATCCAAGATTGTCGTCTCAGGTGATCCAACTCAAGTTGACTTGCCGAATAAATTGCAGAGCGGGCTTTTGGACGCTGTTTCCCGGCTTAAAACCATCAAAGGGGTTGCTATCGCAAGGTTGACAGCAAAAGACATCGTGCGACATCGCCTGGTTACCGATATCGTTAATGCGTACGACCATCCCGAGAAACACGCGTCTCGGTTAAACGGTTCACGAACTTACGGAAAAACGGAGCAGGAAAGCTAGGTTCGCCGAGAGGCGCCCTTAAATTTAGCACCTGGCTTTTCCAAACCATGTCGAATTCATCTTTGCAACGAAAACGTTGGACGCTGTCGCCTCCCAAGGCACCGTTCGAAACGGCCGCTGAGTTTTTCAAACGCGGTGATGTGTGGGCTCGTGTTGCGCTTTGCGCTTTGGCTACGAGTATTCTGTGGGGCGTATTCGCGGGCTGGGCTCCAGCGTTTTCGTATCGTGTCCGCGAGGCGCCGTTGCGTGACTTGCACGCGCGAACGACGTTTGAGTATGACGATCTTCAGGCGACTGACCAAGAGAAGCAACGAACTCAGCGAAACCTGCTTTGCTTTTACGAAAACGACCAACAAGCGCTGGAACAACTGCGACAGGCCTTGGTCGATGACGTGTTTGCGATTAAGGAGAAACCTTTTTCTGAGATAGATGATCGCACGACGCTGAACAAATTCTTTCTGAATCCAGACGGAACTGTCGCAGCTGCCGTGCCACTATCGGTTCCGCAACCTTCGGTCGAAGGTCCAGCGACGGAAACAGAAGCCCAGCCAAAACCGGAAGAGGCTGACAGACCGGAAGAGGAACCTATACCCAAAGGGCCGCTTCAGGAAAACTTTGACCGATTCCGCGTGGCTCTGGAAAATGACGCTGAGCTAACGTCACTTCGAGAGGCGGTTGATCGAGCCTTTATGGAAATCGACGATAACGGCTTATTTGACGCTCTCTCTCACGACATCGGACAAGGAAGCATGCAGGATATCGACGTTTACGTCGGCGAAATAACGGTTGCAAAAAGAGTTGCTGTTTCGAACGTCCGTATCGCCGAAGTCACCGGCAAGTTACAAAACAGTTTGGTTGACGAACTGAAGCTTAAATCCGATTCGATTTCCGATCCAGAATTTGTCGCCAACGCGGTCTTTCGATGGCTGAAGCCACGGCTGCCAGTGACGTTGACGTGGAATCAGGAAGCCACCCAAAAGCGAGTGAAAGATACGCTTAGAGCGATCGAGCCGGTTAAGAAAACTTATCAACCCGGCGAGCCACTGGAGCAGTTCAACGCGGAAGATCTCGAACGTCGTGGAATCAAGGCCGGCGTTCCGATCAACGAGGCGGATCTAAAGCTGCTTCGCGCGGAGCATGCGGCTCAATCGGAGGCAGAACCTTGGTCGGTTCGAGTGATTCGATCGCTTTCTTTCATTGGCATGTTCGCGGCCGTCTTTGCGATGCTGTCACAGTATGTCTACTATCGCGACCGACATCTGATGGACAAATTAAGTTCATTTGCACTGCTGTTGGGCTTGATCACTGGCACGCTGCTAACTGCCTGGTGGTTGTCGATGTATCCAACATGGCGAGCCGAGGTCGTTCCGATCGTGCTGTTCGCGATGACGATTGCGATCGCCTATCACGTCGAGCTGGCTTTGTTCGCGACGGGATTGGTGTGCTTTGCCTTTTGTGCCGCCCATGGATATGGGCTCGACGAGTTTGTCATTCTCATGGCGGCGTCATCAACGTCGGCGTTTTATTGCCGAAAGATCCGCAGTCGCACCCGACTGGTAAACGTTGGGCTTACGGCTGCCGCCATTGTTTTCCCAACCGTTTTGGGCGTCCGATTCATGCTTGGACAGCCGCTGCAGCAGGCTCTGCTGACGGACGCGATTCTTTTCTCAGCTGGAACTTTTGCAGCGGGACTTTTGATGACCAACTTGCTTCCCTTCCTGGAAGGTTGGTTCGAAATTCAAACCGATGCAAGGTTGCTGGAACTGAGCGACGCCAATCATCCGTTGTTGAAGGAGCTAGTTCAACGAGCACCGGGAACTTACAACCACAGCATCAACGTCGCGTCGATCAGCGAAGCGGCCGCGGACGCAATTGGAGCCAACGGCTTGTTGTGCCGTGTCGGTGCCTATTTCCACGACATTGGGAAGCTTCGAAAGCCCGAATACTTCATTGAGAACCAGGCTGGCGGAGTCAACAAGCACGACGACCTGACGCCCAGCATGAGCACTCTCGTGATTGTGGCTCACGTGAAAGATGGTGTTGAGATTGGCCGCAATCACAAATTACCACCTCACATTATCGACTTGATCGAACAACATCACGGCACCACTACGGTCGAATATTTCTATCGTCGTGCCATCAAAAATTCGAAAGACGAAAACGATGGCGTGGCAATCGGCGTCGATGAAGCCGACTTCCGCTACCCCGGCCCACGGCCACAAACACGCGAAGCGGCAGTCATGATGTTGGCTGATGCAGTAGAGAGCGCAAGTCGTACTTTACGCGAACCAACACCTGCTCGAATTGAGAACCTTGTCAACGAGATCTCGAAGAAGAAACTTGATGACAACCAGTTTGACGAGTGTGATATCACGATCGAAGAACTGAAGACGATCTGCGACAGCCTAGTAAAATCTCTCAACGCGATGTACCACGCTCGGGTCCAATACCCAGAGCAAACGGCCAAGGCGTAGCAGATATGAAGTCTCCAGCCTGCGATCTCAGCCACCCCCGAAACCCGTGGCTTCAATCAATATTGGCGGCCTTCACTAGATCACAGGTCCGACAAACAACGGTCCTAATTCTGTGGCGGTTGGAAGGTTGGTCTTCTCAACGTCAGCAGTCCTCCTGCTCCCAACGCGGTTTGAATTTCTCGATCTCGTTCTTCCGCAGCAGAGAAGACCTGATGGTTCAACTGTGAATTGCATTTTTCTCAAGCCAGCTCAGCTTGCATTGATTTCTAGTCAAAAAAGAATCTGCCTTTGCCAACGGCTAGACGGGCGTTTCGCGGACCCCGAATCCGAGGTTTAAATTTTTTTTTACGCATCCTGTCCAATAAGGATTGATTTGCGCATCTAATAGACTGATGAACGACGACGTCTCCAAATTGATCTACGCCGCGCAGAGGGGCGAACCTGACGCGAAAGCTGATCTTTTGGGTCGTTTTCGGCACTATTTAAGGCTGCTGGCTCACCTGCACGTCAAACCGTTACTCAAATCAAAGTTTGACGAATCGGACATTGTTCAGGAAACTTGCATACAGGCCGACGTGGCGTTTGATCAGTTCCGCGGCGACAATGAGAAACAATTTGCTGCATGGTTGAGGCAAATCATGGCAAACAAAGGAGCTGCGATGGCGCGGGCCTACCGGGCAGATAAGCGCGACATTGAATTGGAGGTTCGCCTGCAAAACAATTTTGATCGATCATCGATCAATCTGGCCAACATCCTTCCCGACCAACATTCCACGCCCAGCCGCATCGTCATTCGCAGGGAACGGTCGGTTCAATTGGCCGACGCAATCGCCATGGTGCCCGAAGACAAACGGACCGTGCTGATTATGCATGGTCTGCAAGGCGAGTCGATTTCCGATGTGGCAAAATCGATGGGTCGCACCGAGGCCAGTACGTGGAAACTTTGGGCTCGAGGTCTATTGGAGATCCAACGCATTGCAGGTGAGATGAAGTGAGGAAACCTAAATTGTGAATTCTGAATCCAACCGCCGCTCAAGTCAAAAAACACTCAGCCGCATGCTCGTCGACGGTTCCGAGCGAGAAGATGCGATCGTGCGCGCCTTGCAGGAATGTCAAGCCGCGATCGACGCCGGAAAAGCAATCAATCGTGAAGCGATGGCCTCGAAGTACCCAGCCATTCGTGACGAATTGATGGCATGTCTGGACGGGTTGGAGCTAATGCGTTTATCTACGGATGAAGAAAGTCATGCCTCGCAGATTTCTCCTTCTGCGACGCTGGGTGATTTTCGGATTGTTCGCGAACTCGGTCGCGGTGGGATGGGCGTCGTTTACGAAGCTGAGCAACTCTCCATTGGTCGCAGGGTCGCGCTCAAAGTGTTGCCCTATGCCGCAATGTTGGACAAACGACAAATCGAGAGGTTTCAAAACGAAGCCCGTGCTGCGGCAACGCTTGAGCATCCCCACATCGTCCCCGTTCACTTTGTCGGCATCGAACGAGGTGTTCACTACTACGCAATGCGACTGATTGAAGGGAAGAATCTTGCGGAAGTGATGGTCGAACTCAAAGATCCATCGCAAGCTGATTCGCCGTTGTCACAGACTGCTTCAAAATTGCTCCAAGACGACAGTTTTAGCGAGCCACACAAATCACGCAGCAGCCCCAGCAATCCGGAAACGGTAAAAGACTTGGGCGACAACTCGACCGGCCCGATGACCGATCGGGGTAAACGCGGAAAAGTCTATTTCGAGTCCATTGCCCGATTAGGCAAACAAGTTGCGGAGGCACTCGAATTTGCTCATGGTTATGGGATCATTCATCGAGACATTAAACCTGCCAACATCATGTTGGACGACGTCGGGGACGCTTGGGTTGCTGACTTTGGATTGGCTCGTATCGAAGCCGACGCGGGAATGACGATGACTGGCGATCTCATCGGTACGCTTCGCTACATGTCACCGGAACAAACGTTCGCTGACCAAAATATGGTCGGTCATCGCAGCGATATTTATTCATTAGGGGCGACGCTCTATGAATTGTTGACGCTCAAAAACATGTTCCACGGCAGTGATCGCGATACATTGCTTCGTCAGATCAACTTTGAAAACCCCAAAACTCCATCCAAGATCGATCCAGCGATTCCACGAGACCTGGAGACGATCATTCTTAAGTCGGTGAACAAAAACCCGGAAGATCGCTACGCCAAAGCGCAGGATTTTGCCGACGATTTACAACGGTTTTTGTCACACGAACCGGTCCAGGCTCGTCGCACTCCGATGACGCGTCGGTTTCAAATGTGGACGCGGCGCCACCCAGCGATCGCTCTGGCGACGACGGTGATATGTGCAGTTGTCTTGATTGCAACTACCGCGACGGGGCTCATCGTTGCGAGCAAAGAACGGAACGCGCGGATTCAAGTATCCAAAGCGTTAGTGGAGCGGGACGAAGCGCTGACTCAAGCGAACGAGAACCTGGACATCGCAAAAGACAGTCTTCAGCTTAGCCTGAATGCTGTGGACGAAATGTATCGAGAGATTGCGACTGTCTGGATCGCCAACGATCGCGAATTGACAAATACTCAAACCAATTTCTTGACCAGATCTGCGACGTTATTCGAACAAATCGCGGAGCGTTTCAAGGAGAACCCCGACTTCAAATTTGCTGCAGGCTCAGCCTACATGAACGTCGGCGAAGCCCAATCGAGATTAGTTAATTACGACAAAGCCGTGGTCGCTTTTGTGACGGCGCAGAAATTGCTATCGCAAGAATTGGAACGCGATCCCGGTAACGATATTCTGCGATCGAATCTGGCGAAAACGTTGCATGGCCTCGGCGATGTCCATATTTTCTTGGATCGTGCCGACGCTGCAAAACTTGCCTTTGCTTTGGCTAAAGATGAATATGAAACATTGGTCGATAACCAACCGAAGAACACGTTCTATCAACTTCGCCTTGCGTCCCTGCGGTACGGCATGGCACATATGGAGCAAATGAGCGGAGCAGATGAAGAAGCAATTCGGATCAGCAACGAGACGCTCTTCAGCGTTGGCAAAATACTTGAAGAGAACCCAGAGTCGATCGAGGCCAGAAGATCTCAAATTCTGTTGAAGCTAGTAGTGGTTCGCGCCCTGAGACGGCTCGGACGACACGAGGAAGCCATGCAATCCAGCCAACAGATTCTGAAGGAGACCAGATGGGAGTTTAAGGACTCCGCCGATGATCGAAACATTGCCCGCGAGCTTGCAGAGTTGCGTTTCGAACTTGGGTTTAGCTTTTTATCACTGGGCAAACTTGAAAAAGCTGAACAGGAATTAAAACACTCCCTCGAGGAAATTCGAAGATCCTTCTTGTTTGACGGCACGCCCAAAGAGTTTTCAATTCTTTCGATGAAGGGCGAAATATCAGAGGATCAAATGGAGCCCAGGGCGTTTGCCCAGTATGCACAAATGCAAGCGGGTCTCGGCAAGGTCATGTTGATGACCAATCGATTAAAAGAGGGATACCGATTGCTGGACGAATCCCTCAGGACCGGTGTGTTGTTAGACGCACTATTTCCGGGGCGGCCCGAATTTATTGGAGCGGCTAGTAATGCCGCCACGCTTTTCGCGCAGATCGACCTGACAAATCCAGAGTTTGATGACGGCGTCCATGATCCATTGTTGGGGAATTTGACCCGGTCCGACTTGCAAGGAATTCAGCTAAAACAAATTGATAAGGTTTATGTTCGCCTCCAGGAGGAAGCTGCACGCCCCAAATCTTCCCAGCAGTATCTCATCGCTGCCAGTGGCCTGGGAGCTGGCTATGCCAGACTGTTGAACCGATCGGGAAAAAGAGATCGTGCGATGGCCAAGTACCAAGAGGTGACTGAGACGTTACGTCAGGCAATTTTGGAACGAGAGGACGCGGATCCGCTGAAAAAGATTTTGGCCACGTATGAACAGCAAGCCCAAGAGATGGCTGAATACGATCCTGAAAATCCTAAAAACGCGTTCTCTTTCGCTGGTCGAGCATTCCAGTTTTCGGCCAAAGGCGATGATCAGAATGCGTTGAAGAACTACGAGCGCTCTCTGGAGCTGGATCCGGACTTGGTGGTTGCCCTCAACGGAATGGGCTGGATTCTGGCGACTTGTCCCGACGAGGAATTGAGAGATGGAAGTCGGGCAGTGGAACTGGCGACGCGAGCTTGCGAATTGACAGACTGGAAGCAGACTTTCTATTTCGACACGCTCGCTGCGGGCTACGCGGAATCAGGAGACTTCGATTCCGCCGTTCAGTGGCAGACAAAAGCAACCGAAGGCGCGCCCCCGAAAGAGCGACCGGACTACCAATCACGTCTGGACGTTTACCGCGATGGAATGCCATTTCGTGAAGACAAGTAGTGGATTGTCAAAGCTTAATTTCAGGATCAGCCGTTTGGGCTCTAGCTCAATGGCACTTACTTTAGAAATATCCTGAAAGGATTAAAGCGATTAGCCGGTGGTTTGAGCGATAGCGAACACCACCGGAATTTTGAGGGTCAATCACCGACCCCGAATGGGGTCGCAGCATTTCGCCTTTTTCGCCGTTCGCTGCGACCCTTTCAGGGTCGAGTTGTTAGGAATTCCTGTACCGGAGGTGTTCGCTGACGCTCGACCTCCGGCTAATTGCTTGAACCCCATTCGGGGTAAACAATTCTAAAGTAAGTGCCAAAACGGCTAATCGGTCCAAACCTGATTCTTTTCGTTCACGTTGCAGTGCATGTCCAATCTGATCGACCAGCTCCCATTGTCAAAATTCCCTTGATTTGGCTCGAAATCGATGGGATTCCCAGAATATATCCAAAATCTTTTGTCCAACGTTTCTGCGGCATTGCATCTAGTAAAGATCGGCGATGGAACTAATTATCAGTTCGCCTACCAGATAACTTGGAATATTCCTATGAAGTTGGCATTCCTCCCCCAGTTTTTCGGCACTCAACGATCAGAACGACTCCCGTCAAAAAAACGTGCCAGTCAGATCCATCGTTATGAAAGTCTGGAGATTCGTCGATTGCTGGCCGGGGATACCTGGGAAACGTCTTTCGACGGAAGTCTCTACACAGAGGTAGCAAGCGACACTGCGGGGAATGCGATTGCTGCGAGTCAAAACGATGACCAGATTGTTCTGAGTAAATTTTCACCGAACGGGAGCGAGCTTTGGACCGTCGCACTGACTATCAATTCGGCAGGCACCAACTATGGACGCGTTAGTTCCTTGGAAATTGATAACTCTGGTCAAATTATTGTCGCCGGTAGGTTCGAAGGTACTTTGGACGTTGATCCTGGAGCTGGCCAAACAGTTTTAACCACTGAGGGGACGGATGGATTCATTGCCAGTTATCAAGACACCGGAACGTCGCTTTCACTAAATTGGGCGCATCTCATTGGTGACGCCGTTTACGATGTCGCTTTGGATTCGTCTTCGAACATAGTCGCGGTTGGCAAGTTTGGCACCTCGCTAACGTACGATTCTACCGTTGTGTCTTCGACGAACACCAACTTTAGCCAGGGGAGCTTTCTTTCGCGAATCGCCAGCGACGGAACCCTAGCTTGGGCGCAGCAAATTGAAGACGAAGGAGTTTTCTTCGCATCCTCTGTTGATCTTAGCGCTGAGGGAAGTATCTATGTTGGCGGTCTAAATACAACGGACAACCCAGACGCCATCAATCCGCATTATCCTGATGTGATGATTGACGGGCAGTCCCTTCCTAACGGCGGAGACCAAGACGGATATGTGCTTCAGTTCGACCAAGACAACAACGGCGCTTCGTTCGGTTGGTACTATCACTTTGGCCAAGGAGCGGGCGGTGAAGCGGTAAATGACGTCAAGGTGAGTTCCAGCGGTGAACTTTTTGTGCTTGGACGTGACCTCGGGGCAGGAGATGTGTCATTTGCGGGCAACAGCTACACGACTGGTGGATACGGAACAGCGACTGTGGTCGGTAAAGTTTCCGTCGTAAATGGCGCACCGGATACTCAATGGGTACAGGTCATTCAACCCGAGCTCGATAGTGGATCAACTGTGTTGCCCTATTTTAGCCTGGACCTTTACGAAGGACTCGCGGGAAATATCACCGCTTATGTTTCAGGCTTCTTTGAAGGGACGATTGACTTTGATCCAGGACCGAACGAATTCAGCCTGACTTCCCGTACTCCTGCCGGCTCTCTCGAAGGTTTTCTATTGGCTTTGGCAGGCACCGATGGAGCATTAAGCCGTGCATGGCAGTTTGGCGCAATCGCGTATTCGGTAGACGCTAGCGCTGACGGGATGGTTCATGTTGCAGCATTCGCGGGCAGCAATTCGAAACATTTGGTCACCGGCAGCTCGGCAAACCCAGGTGCCCACATCCTTGGCTTGAATCCGGAACAGCCGACCGTCGTCTTCGATCCTCCCGAGGAAATCGTTGTTGGGGACAGCGTTAGCATCGACGCGAACGCGTACGATTTGAACAATGCGAACATCGCCAACAGCATCGTTTGGACCGACTCTCTGGGGAATGTCTTGGGAAGCGGAAGCACTCTGACTCTCTCGGGAACACCTGTTGGCATTCACACGATCATTGCTACGGCGACGGACAGTGCCGGTCGTACCGGAAGCTTTACATTTGACTTGCAAGTCAATTCCGATCCAATTGCAATTCCCGATCAAGGCACGTTGGTAGTCTCCAAGGCAGTGACTTTGGCCGAAGCGGTCGTGATCGATGACGTGAACGTAACGCTCGATATCTCGCACGATCGCAAAGACAACTTGGACGTGTTCCTGATCGCCCCCGACGGCACGCGAGTCGAGTTGTTCACCGATGTTGGCGGTCGCTACGGTCCGGGTTTCATCAGTACAACGCTTGATAGCGAAGCGGTGGACCCAATCACAAACGGAGCAGGGAATTTCAACTGGACTTATCGCCCCGAAGGCGACTTGTCGGTGCTCAACGGCAAGAACTCAGAAGGTACATGGAGTCTGGAAATCACCGACGATCGTCGCCGCGATACGGGGACACTCAACTGGTGGTCGCTCGATATCTCAGGCTCGCCCGCGGTCCCAAACGATGATCCTGTAATCACATCCAATCCAACGACGTCCGGAACTCAGGATGTCGCGTACACGTATGACGTGAATGCCGCGGATCCCAATGCTGGCGACGTTTTGACGTTCTCATTGGATTCCCCTCCAATTGGAATGACGATCGACTCACAAACCGGCGTCATTAGCTGGACGCCAAACAATGGTCAAGTTGGATCAAACGACGTCAACGTGCGTGTTGAAGATCAACTTGGTGCATCCGACACGCAAACATTTACAATCAACGTCGCGAACGTCAACGACGCTCCCGTTGCAATCGACGATGGCTTTGCCACCAATCAGGACACACCACTCAACGTTGCTGCGGCGGGACTGCTTGCCAACGACACCGATGTCGACGGCGATACGCTGAGTGTCGCACAGCATACGGATCCAGCCAATGGAACCGTGGTCGTCAATAGTGATGGGTCTTTTTCCTACACACCAAATTCTGGTTTCGTTGGGACCGATAGCTTTACTTATCAAATCAGCGACGGTTCCGAGTTGAGCAACGTGGCGATGGTCACGTTTGATGTAACTGCACCAAGTACCGACATCGCCCTTTACGTTTACGATATTCGGTTCGAGTCAAAACGCGGCAACAAAGATTGGCGAGCGGTATTCGAAATTCGCTCCGACTCCAATCTCAATGGGTCGGCCGATTCAGGAGACGACGCCATTGCTGGAGTCGCCATCACGGTTCGCTTCGCGGGCGAGGAGTTTTCTGGCGTCACCGATTCCAACGGTGTGTTTCGAACCTCATGGTTTCGAGACTTGGCCAGCGGCGACTACTACGCCAACGTCGATTCGTTGATGGCATCTGGATACAACTGGGGCCTGTTTGACGTCTCCGGTGAAGAGGACGACGAAGTGTGGTTGAATCGTTAGCGCCAACCCAAGTATTTTTTCGACGTTAGGCTGAGGGACCGCTCCCGAGTCGAAACGCGGCATTGAGAATCAAAAGTTTTCCACTCCAAGAGATAATTGATGAACATCAAGAAATCAAACAGCTTGCTTTATTCACTCGTTGGGCCTGATGCTCGTTTTGCTAAATCTCGGTGTCAGTCACGCCCAAACTGCATCAGCGTTCGAATAGAACCGGGACTCTACATCGGTTTGAATTTCGTTTAGTCCACTGTTCCACTTTGGCGGGCACGTTGCCTTCCCCCATTCGAAGCGTAGGCTGCTGTCTCGATTCACCTTCAACCTTCCTGAATTCGACGGAGATCAAATGTTCTTTCGACTTGTTACTTTTGTTTGTGCCACCCTACTCATGGCGAACCAAACTGCTCACGCCCAGTCGGTTACCTTTGGAAGTGGTTCCAACGCGTTCACGATGGAGTTCGTACCGATTGGCAATCCGGGAAACGCGGATGATACAACGGGCAATCCCAATCCGGCGGGTTCGGTTGGTTACACCTATAACATGGGCAAGTTCGAAGTCAGCGAGGACATGATTACGAAGTACAACGCTGATTTTGGGACGGCAAACGGCCTCGCTATTACCAAAGACGCCCGTGGAACAAATAAGCCGGCGACAGGCGTGTCGTGGAATGAAGCCGCTCGATACGTGAACTGGCTGAACACCAGCACCGGCGGAACGGCTGCTTATAAATTCAGCACTTCAGGAGTCAACGACAACATTGCGCTGTGGACATCCGGAGACGCGGGCTTCGACGCGTCAAACCCGTTCCGTAACAGCTTGGCGACCTATGTGCTGCCCAGTATGGACGAGTGGTACAAGGCGGCTTATTACAATCCGACCACAAGCCAGTATGGGGATTATCCGAGTTCGGATGGACTCGAGCCTATGGGCGTTGCCAGTGGAACTACGGACAAGACTGCAGTATTCGCTCAACTCCTTTCTCAGGGACCGGCTGACATCACTCAGGCCGGAGGATTGAGCGCATACGGGATCATGGGGATGGGCGGTAATGTTTGGGAGTTGGAAGAAACAACGCTTGATCTGTCAAACGGTTCGGGTTCGCTTCGTCGTGGCATACAAGGCGGCTTTTGGGGTAATAGCAACCTCTTCTTGAGGGCGTCGAGCCGGGAAAACGTCATCGCGGCGAATGAGTCCAGCAGCGTTGGTTTCCGCGTCGCAAGTCTTAACTCAGTTCCTGAACCTTCAAGCGTTGCATTGATGACCATTGCAACGCTTGGCATTGGAATGACTCGCCGTCGTCGGTCCAAAGACTTGAATTGACAAACTACGATGGAAATCTAAGGTGGATTCGACTGGCGAAAATTGATGCCAGCGCCAGCACTTTGACATTGGTTGATTATGCTTTCAAAGACTCGGGCGGTTCAATCACTGCCGGGCAAACCGAATCTGTCCCCGAACCTGCTTCCTTCCTCGTAGCAGGACTTTGCGGATTTGCATTACGACTGGTAAAGCGCCGTCGTTAAGCTCGCCCTGCTCGGGATCAGGAAAGGAAGCACTTCGAGCCCGACGCTCTCCAGAAGAAGATTCTGGAAGAGGTCGATTTTGTCGGAAAATCCCTATTCTATTTGCTCGATCGCACTTTAGATTTTTTCGATTGATTGATACCAGGCGAGTCGCTCGCCAATATGCCTCGTCAGAAATGCCGCATTAATCCGCCATTGACGGTTTTTTCGAACGTTCGACTCAAGTCAAAGAAACGCCCTCCGAAAGCTCGATGATAGGGAAGAGCGTGCGCGCTCATTATCGTTTACCGATTCGGACTTCCTTATGGCTCGTAGAAGAAAAAAAAAGAGCGGAGTATTAGCGTTTCTTGGTGACCTTTCACCGATGAGCCTGCTCCTTCATCCGGCAACACTGTTCGTCGGGTTCAATATTGCGCTCGCAGCGACCGCGGTATACTGCTGGGACAAGTACCAAGACAAGATTGTTGATCCAAACACCACTCTACTCGCGGCCAACAAGATTGAAATCAACACTCCGCCTTCTTGGGCGAAGACGGACATCAAAGAAGCGATCCTCACCTCGACGGGTAATTCGAAATCCTTACTCGATCCAGAGTTGATCGCGGATGCGGTTGCCACGTGCAAGTCCATTGGCTGGATTGAACAGGTCCAACGCATGGAAAAAAGCCGCGATGGATTGAAATGCGAATTGATTTATCGCGAACCCATCGCCGTCGTTGAACTACATGACAAAACGGTACCGGGCTGGAAGCAGAAACCAAAATTGATTCCTGTCGATCGAACCGGAATGATCATGCCCGAAACTCTAGCGCTCCATGGATCAATTCAGCCAAAGATCTACATTCTTCACTGGGACGACAGCCAAAAACGTGCTCCCCAGCACTTGAGTCAGATCGATCGCTGGACTGCCTGGCCTGACGCCCGAGTAAAAGACGCCGCAGCGATCAGCGAAGTTTTGATTCAGGATTGGCAAGCCTTCGGTTTGAGTCGTATTATCTCTTTTCGTCAGAGTCAAAATGCCGATGACAGGACGATTCCGTTTGAGCTTTGGTCCGACGAGGGTTTGAACGCGGCAACCGTCGTGTGGGGTAACCCGCCCGGGTCTGAGATCGAAAACGAAGCTCCGTACGCTCAAAAAATTGCTGCGTTGAAGGCTTTCGTTGAGCAGCATGGCCCATTGAATAAACTTTCTGAACGAGTGATCGATCTTCGCAGCGGTCAGGCAATTCAGGTTGGTCAAGCGTCGGGGCTTGGTTACCGTCGCAGTTTTGAAGTTCGATAGCGATCTCAGTTTGTGTTTTGCACCTTTTGAACGCATGTTCCATGCACAGGAATATCCTGTCCATGATGTTCATCCGGTCGACAAACCCGGATTATTCACGAGGCGTGGGCGTCAAACGGGAGACACCTGCTTCATTGCGGAGGAAGTGTTCAAAGGTTGCTGTTTTGACAGTTCACCTGCTAGGTGAATTTATTGATTCGCAAATTTGTCACCGTTGTCGTCGAATCGTTCAAAATCGCCAACTGGACGCCCGTCGTCGTGAATAATTCCGGATAAAACGTGCAGGAAAACCTCAGGCGGATCGCTGAAGCGTGAACTCCAGCATCAGTGAATAAACTTCTTCTCTCAGAATGTCATGATGCATTTCATGCTGCACGTCATCGAAAGAAGTGAACTCGCATTGATTCGCTTTCGATGCAAATTCTTCTGAAGCGTCGAAGTCGGTGATCCGATCAGCTTTTGAATGCCAGAGGCGAAGTGGCTTGTTCCATTGAGCTGCACTCGCGAGAACGGCCTCTCCTGCGTCAATCATGTCGACGCCAAGCCCAAAGCCAAGCCGATTATGATTAAGCGAATCGTTGTCATAGCGATCCTGCTCCTCAACAATCGTCGAAATCGTCTTCCCGGAAACGGGGATTGGCATCGTGCCCCCAGGCATCATCTTCCGCATCAGTTTTACGCCTGCTCGAAGATAAAACGGCAGTGGTGTTTTCGCATGGATCAGCGGTGCTGACACAAGATAGCCCGAAAGTGAATCGGACTGAGGACTCAAGCCATGGTGCAACACCAACCCGCCACCCATGGAATGCCCAAAAAGAAATCGCGGCAACGCCGGATACAGACGCGTGGTCTCATCGACCAGCGTTCTAACGTCGCCGTAAATATCGTCGTACCGCCGAGCAACACCGCGCGGACCATCGGTTCGGCCATGACCGCGGAGATCAACCGCAACGACCGAAATACCCCGCGCGTTCAAGTGCTGGACAAGCTTCAAGTATCGCCCGGCGTGCTCGCCAAATCCGTGCACAAGGTTCATGGCCGCAACGGGCTGCTCGGCTGGCCAGTGGTAACCCTGCAGGGCATGGCTATCGGACAAAGAATTGATTTCAAAGTTATTCACAGCAGCATTGTTGCGGCAGCAAGAGTCGGCGAACAGGCACCTTGACTTATGCGAATCAAATGATACATTTAAGCATCATGCCAGATTCAAGACAAATGCTGATCGATGCAGCGATTCAAATGCTCACACGGAACCCATCCGCACCTTTGGCGGAAATCGCCGAAGCTGCGGGTGTGAAACGAGTCACGCTACACCGCCATTTCGGCTCGCGCGATGCATTGCTTCGGGAACTCGCATTGTTTTCGTTGGACGAGTTCGACCGAGTCAGCAAACTCGCGGCCAAGGGAGCCAAAAGCTATACCGAAGCGCTGCGGGCGATTGTGGTTGCACTTGTTCCGATCGGCGACCGTTTTCATTTCCTGTGGAATCAAAACGAGCTCTGGCAGGACAAAAAACTTAAAGAACGTTCGCAGAAGGACGATCGGGAGCTGATTGATTTGATCCAGCGAGCCAAGAAAGAAGGCGGTATCGACGCCAGCATTCCAGACGCATGGATTCTGGCATCGATGGAAGCCACCGTGTTTGCAGCCTCTGAGGCCATTCGTTCTGGCAAGCTGGCAGCAAACGATGCGCCCGAGCTGGCAGCCTTGACCCTGTTTAGCGGAATCGGCGTCACGGGTCGCAAGGTTAAGCGAGGCCGTAAGTGATCACGGCGACCAGATCGACAAAGAGACTGCTGGGGATGGACGTCGCCCGAGCGATTGCGATCGGCGGCATGGCACTGGTCCATTTCGTGATGGTGCTGTCTTCCGCCAGCATGGACGAATCATTGTGGGCCTCATTTTTCGAGCGGCTTTCCGGAAGACCTGCGACCATCTTCATGATCCTTGCAGGAATCGGTGTCTCACTCAGGTTTGTTGGAAAGTCGGATCGTGACTCGATTGAAGAAGGTCGCAAACGATTGACTCGTCGAGGATGGTTCTTCCTGATCGTCGGATTCCTGAATCTCGCGCTGTGGCCCGGTGATATTCTTCGCGTCTATGGAGTGGCCTATTTATTCGCCGCGTTCCTTGCCTTTTCCTCACGCAAGGCACTTTTGATTTGGTCGTTCAGTGTTTTCGGCTTGTTCCTGCTCGCCATGGTTCTGTTCGACTTTGAAACGAACTGGAATTTTGAGACGTTGGAGTACGCGAATCTGTGGACCGTCGAAGGTGGAACAATGAATCTGTTCTTCAATGGCTTCCGCGCAGTGCTGCCTTGGCTGGGCGTGATGTTTTTAGGAATGTGGATTGGCAGATTTGATCTGCGTTCAGAGAAAACTCGATGGAACCTATTCCTTTGCGGCCTTTTGGCGTGGTGCCTCGCTGAGGCGTTATCATTCGGATTGCTGACGGCGATCACTCCGTTTATCCAACCGTCCGAGATCCAAGATGTTGCCGCACTGCTTGGCACTGGCTCACTGCCGCCAATGCCACTCTTTTTGATGTCCAGCGGCGGATTGGCGATCGCCTTGATCATGCTCTGCATTCATGTTTGCCAGCGATGGCCCGGTTACGCGTGGGACTGGATGGCCAATGCGGGCCAAATGGCCTTCACTTGGTACATCGCACATATCTTTGTTGTGATTGGAGTAGGTATCGCATGCGGTTTCCGGGGTGACGTTTCTCTGCCAACCGCCTACGTCGTGGCGGGAGTTTTCTTTTTCATCATGTGTGCGACTTCGGTCATCTACCGGCGATTTTTCAAGTTTGGCCCGCTGGAGTGGGTGATGCGGAAGCTCACAGGGTGAGTCTGATCTCGGTTTGGATTTTCGCTACAATGCTCGTTCCGTTTAGACTATCCAGCACATAGCGAAAACCATGATCCGAACAACGCTCACTGCCTTTCTCCTTTTCACACTTGCATTGGCCAGCTTAGACGCCGAAGAAGGCATGTTCCCGATCAGCTCCATTGATCGGCTTGGCCTTGGCGAAAAAGGAATGCAGCTGACGGCCAGACAAATTTTCAACCCGGACGAAACATGTCTGTTGGACGGTATTTGTCGCGTCAACGGATGCACGGGTTCTTTCGTTTCGGATTCCGGGCTGATTATCACGAATCATCACTGTGCCTACCGAGCCATTCAGTCGGCCAGCACTTCAGAGAACGATTGGTTGAAGAACGGTTTCTTCAGCAAGTCAATGGAAGAGGAAATCCCGGCTCCGGGTTACGTCGTTCGGATCACAGAGTCGTACCGCGACGTTTCGGCGGAAGTCCTGTCAGCCGTTGACGACTCGATGTCCGCAGCCGATCGCAGCAAAGCCATCGAAAAACGTCGCAAGGAACTCGAAAAGAAAGCGGAAGAAGACAACGTTGGCATGCGTGCCGACATTGCGGAGATGTTCACCGGAAAAACCTACGTTCTCTTTCTGTACACCTACATTCGCGATGTTCGCCTTGTGTTTGCACCGCCTTCATCAGTCGGCAACTTCGGCGGCGCCGTCGACAACTGGGAATGGCCTCGCCACACAGGAGATTTCTCCTTCATGCGGGCCTACGTCGCTCCCGACGGATCCATGGCGGACTACGACACAGCCAACGTTCCCTATCGCCCAAAACGACACATTCAGGTTTCACCCGCCGGAGCCAACGAAGGTGATTTCGTTTTCCTGTTGGGCTATCCCGGCCGCACAGCACGACACAAAACAGCTTCCTTCCTGGAGTACGAGCAGAACGTTCGGTTGCCGTACGTTGTGGATTTGTATAATTGGCAAATCGCCACCATGGACAGCATGTCCAAGAACGATCGCAGCGTTGCTCTGAAGCATTCGTCTCGCAAACAGAGTCTCGCCAATGTTGAAAAGCGTTCGCGGGGTCAGTTGAAAGGGCTCCGCAGAGCAAACATAGTCGCCAAGCGAAGAGCAGTCGAAGCTGAGCTACAAAATTTCATCGTGTCCGATTCGACCCGTAAGGAAAAATACGGAACAATCCTGCAAGACATTGATACGGCCTATGCAGAGCTCGGTGAAACCGCCAAATTCCGCCTAACGTTGAGCAATCTCGTTTCGGCCTGTCGTGGCATGGGATTGGCTTACACGATCTATGATGCAGCCGTCGAACGCGAGAAAGCGGACCTCGACCGGGAATCCGCTTACATGGATCGCAACTATGAGCAAACGGTCGACCGCGCGGTGCTGGGCTGGAAAGACTGGCACCATGGTACCGACATGAAGATGTTGGCCGAGATGAAACGGCGACTTCGTAAGGTTGGAAAAACCAACTCGATCGAATCCGTCAAACAATTTCTGGAAAATGCGTCTCTCGGCGATGAATCTTTCGCGAAAACGAAGTTCAACGATGAAGAGTACATTCGATCGCTGTTCGTCATGTCTTCGGAGGAACTTAAATCCGTTGACGATCCGTTCCTGCAAGCAATCATTGGCCTGTATCCTGAGTATGCAAAACTGCGTGAACAGAGCAAAGAAGTCGACGGAACCCTCAGCAGACTCTACGGCGAACTGATCGATGTGAAGCAGGAATTCCAGAAGACCAGCTTTGTCCCGGACGCAAACGGCACGTTGCGATTGACTTACGGAAACGTGAAGGGCTACTCTCCCGAAGACGCCGTCTACAAGTCTCCGGCAACGACCCTGCGTGGCGTCATCGAAAAGACGACTGGCGAAGAGCCATTTGTCACACCACAGCGCATTCGCGAGTTGTACGACCAAGGCGACTTCGGCAACTTCCTGCACCCCAAGTTGAATCAGATACCGGTCGCGTTGCTTTACAACACCGACACAACTGGCGGAAACTCCGGCAGCCCGATCCTGAACAATCGCGGTGAGCTGGTGGGAGTTAACTTTGATCGTGCTTTCGAAGCCACCATCAATGACTTTGCGTGGAACGAAAGCTATAGCCGTTCGATCGGAGTCGATATTCGCTACGTACTCTGGATCACCGGAAAGGTCTACCAATCTCAGCGACTGTTGGATGAAATGGGCATCCGATAGCCGCAACCGGCTTGCGAGCTCAATTCCTGATTGGGAGAAACCAAAACAATCGATCAAGTCATTGTGACTTGGTCGACTGGTTCGATCCTAAACGAACCAAGGGGCACGCATCTTGGGAACCAGCATTTGGCCGGCTTCGACGTCACCGATCATCTCTTCATTTGCCGGATCCCAATTCACCGTTCGGCCAACCCGCATCGCGATGTTATTCAGATGGCAAATCGTAGCGGTTCGATGTCCGATCTCAGCCGTCGCCATTGGCTCGGACCGATTGATCACGCAGTCAATAAAGTTTTCATGATGCCCCGGGCTTCTTCCCAGTTTGATCTTAAAGTCATCTGGCGCTTGATCGGTGGCCGAAATATTCTCTCCGTCACGCACGGCCTGAGGTAACAATTCAGGATTCGAACAAGTTAACGCTCCACCATGGATCGCAACAAACAGCCAACCTTCTGTTCCTTCGAATTTCAAACCTCGTTCGCCTTCGGTCGTGCCAATCATTTTGACTCCGTTGGCGTAGGTGTTTGTGAACTCATAATCCCAAAACGCGTTGTAAAAACTCCCAGGAGTTTGTTTGCCTTTGGCTTCAAACGTGACCGGTCCAGAATGATCCATCCCAAGCGCCAATTGAGCGATGTCGATAATGTGTGCACCGCGATCGGTCATTTCACCGCCGCCGTAATTTAGTATGAATCGCCACCAGAAATGACAGCGCTGCGGAAAGTAATCCGTGGGTCCTGTGTGGCCTTGCCAGAATTCCCAATTCAAGCCCTCGGGAATTTCCTGCTTCTCTGGAGTCGTCAGGAAACCTTTGGCTTTCAGATGGTGATCTTGTTCGCAAGGCATTTGAATTTTTACTGTATTGATTTCTCCAAGCAAACCATTGCGAACTAGTTCAGCCGCAAATCGGCAATTGCTGTTCGAACGTTCATGACTTCCACATTGAAGGACCCGACCCGTCTGACGCTGAACGTCACGAATGGCTTTGCTTTCACCAAAAGAATTCGCCAACGGTTTTTCACAGTAGACGTCTTTTCCGTTTCGCATTGCCGCCACGGAAGCAACCGCGTGCCAATGGTCCGGTGTCGAAACATGAACGGCGTCAATATCCGATCTTCCGACCAACTCGCGGAAGTCTTCATATTGCTTGCAATCTTGGTTGTCGTAATGTTGGTCGATGGCGTCGGCACCAAGTTTCAAATGATTTTTGTCGACGTCGCAAGCAGCGATGACTTGCACGCGTTTGTCACTCAAGAATGCCTGGCTGTTGTGGCGTCCTTTTCCTCCACAGCCGATCGCACCGATCGATATTCGTTCGCTTGCCGCAACAAATCCGCCATACCCCAGCGCAGAGGCAGGTACAAAATAGGGAGCGGCGGCGAGAGCACTCGCGGTTTTTAGAAATCGGCGGCGGGAGTTGAGCATTACATTTTCTCGATGGACTAAGAGAGTGACTTGTACCAACCGTTTGAAATCGTTCAACTTAGGTATGGTTGTTTGGCCCCGCGAGAGGTTCAAAAACCAAGGTGAACGCTGAGCAACTGCTAGTGTTCCAAACTTTTACGTTTGATTTGCGGTTGCAACCTATTTTGCTCTAACCGATGTACGACCGCAATCAATCCATTGTGCTTTTTCGGTTAAAGAGCATGCCGACCGGAAGATATTGGGGGCGGTGGCGTGCACAAACTGCGGCAGACAGATAGACGCTGCCGTACCCTGATTTCAGGGGATTCTGACCGGTCAAATAGCGACGTTGGTGCTAGTCGTGTGGATTGCCGCTATTTCGCGGGCGGCAGGCTTCTCCCAAGTCCAGAAAACTCCTGACAAACCACCAGAATTCAGGGATCTTGGATTTCGGTTAACTATTGTGGAGCGGAGAAACACCATCCGAATTCTGGAGTCAGATAATGAAGAAACTACTGCTTACTCTCACCCTTTGCGCAGCTCTGGCTCCAACATTGTCGTTGGCACAAGACGATTTCCAAATTCAGGACGTCGAAGCCACGGATCAAGCACAGTCCAAACTAGCCGAACAGCAAGCCAAGTTCGCCGAACAGCAAGCCAAGATTCAAGAAGAGCAAGCTCGTCAGGCTGAAGTTCGCGCACATCGCAATGAAAAGATCGCTGATCTTCAATCACAATTGATGGCACTTGAAACAGAGCGAGCCAACGACATGTCAGCGACGGGCGCTCGCGTCGTCAACGGATACTCAGTTGCACCCATGCAATCGTATGCTGCACCAATGATGGCTGCTCCAGTTTTTCAGGCACCAGCACCGATGTTTGTTCCAGCTCCATCAATGCCAGCCGTTTTGATGGACATCTACGGTCCACCAGTAGTTTCTGCGGGCATGACAGGTGGATGCCAATTCGGTAAATGCGGACGCTAAGCAAAAGCCAACGACGAGAATATTGGCCGCGGCAGAGATGATTCGTTCATCGAGTTCGCGGTTTTTTTGTGCGCTCAATGTGAAATCTAAATACTAGCCCGAAGCGCAAATTTTGAAGTTGCACCAATACAACCTCGAAGCGCCAGCGAGTGAATAATAATTGCATGGATTTTCGATTCACTCGCTTGCGCTCTTGCGTTTCGGGCTTGTATTGAAACGCTTCGCGTTTTCGGTTTTCAATGGTTATTTCCAGATGGAATCTGAATTTTGATGCGAAGTGTGCAACTTCAAAAATCGCAAACGCGTGAATATCAACCCAGCTGCAGTGTTTCGGGATGGTATTCAGCTGGACAAACAGAGCCTACTTCTTTCCCAACTTCTCCACTAACCGAGTGGTCTCTGCCTCACCGACGATTGTTACGAGCTTCAAATACGGACGCAAACCGAGCACTTTCATCTTACGCGGCCTCAATGGAGAAGCCTTGGATCCGCAGACGATGCACGGTATCACGTCGCCCGCGAATCCACAGTCCGCACAGCATCCTTCCGTCTGCCACCATGTGCCATCGGAATGGCCGGCCGGTGTCAGACCAATGTGGAGTGAAAGATTTTCTTCAAAGGAAACCCGGATGGCTCGCACTAGCCGCCGCCAAGCGATCGAATCGGATTGAACTTTTTCGCAAACACCATTTAGAAAGGACAGTTGCGCCGGCGAAAACGTTTTGCGGCTCCAAACTCCGTACCAAGCAGGAACCGACTTCGGAAACGGCGAAGCCTCCTGCATCGAATGCATCTCGGATTCAAATTGCCCGACGATTGATTCTGAATCGCTCTCAGTCGCTGGATCTTCGCACTCCATCAGCCTCATAAAGCCCGGTGTGCTATCGCTCTGTTCGCCAAATGGAAGCCATCCGAAACAGCCGCCCTTCGAAAAAGTGGATTCCTCCGAAAGTTCAACCGCTGAAATCGGCACGTTCGCGGGGCAATTCAGGCATGCCGACGTCGCTTTCTCTGATCCTCCGAACGCCGCATATACC
>CAYGUE010000119.1:0-23123 GCA_964352885.1 uncultured Pirellulaceae bacterium | reverse complement strand
ATGAGATCAGGATAGCGAACCAAGGCTTCTGTGCTGAGAAAACGCAAACTCGTTCCGCAAATCGAATTCCATTCGAGGCTTCTTCTTTTTGATACATGGCTGGAGCTCGGAACGAAATGCCCAAGGCCCCAAACACGGCGATCAAGGCAACATAAATCATCGCGAGCCCCATCGCAGATTGCCAGCCAAACCCCTGCAGGACGTCTGAGCTGGTAAACAACAGGCTGAGGAAACCGATTGCAGTTGTCACTGTCGTCAGCAGGCAGGACGGAATCATATGCGCCATCGTACGTTTGAGCGCAATGCCTCGGTCGTCTGATTTGGCATTCTCTTCGGCATAGCGGCTCAAGATGTGCACGCAATTCGAAACGCCAATTACCAACAAGATAATGGGCAACACATTCGTGATCACGTTGATGGGTTCCTGGGCCCACGCGAGGGCAGCGATCGTCCAAGCCAAACCGATTCCAAGTGCAACGCAGGGCAGTACGACTGCCGCGGAGCATCGAAACAGCATGATCAAAACGATGCCAAAAAAGACGGCTGCAATCGGAATCAAAAAGGTCAGGTCGGATTTCAGTTGATCGATAATGTTCACACGAACGTACGGAATCCCGCTCAGATGTGTTTCGAATCCGTTTGGACAAGGATGCTCGCGAAGGATTGCTTCAATGATGTCGACGACTTCAGCGATCTCGTCGATCTTCTCGTCCTCGTCGTGAAGGAAAGCTGCGATTGCGGTGAGCCGAATATCTTCACTGACGACTGTCCCTTTGAACTGATCGATACTCGCGACGGTCTCCCTTAGCCGATTCGCCGATTCGGCGGAATGATTTGGAGTCTCGAATAGCCGTTTGTATTGCTTCCCGTCGACGAAGGAAAACTTATTGGGCAACCGAATGGTCGCGAGACTCTTCGCCGTTTTGACTCAGGGTTCTTTCAGCAAAGCCAACGCTACTTCGTACTGCCAATTAAGCGCATCCGGTGCGAAGATGTCTTCATCGCCCGTTGCCTCCAGAGCAATAACGATGAACCTAGTTTCGCTGCCAAACATCTCATGAGATCGTTTTGCAAACGAAGAATCATCACTGGCAAGCAGCGCTTCAGGTGAAAAATCAAATGTGATCTTTAGTGCGAAAGGAACGGCAACCAAAAGTGTCAGAAAGAGTGCAACAAGGACAAATACCCGACGTTGCACGATTGTCCTCGCGATCCATTCCGATAGTCCACGTTTCTCCTGCATCTCAAGCTAACCTTTGGTTTGGACTGGCAACTGCCCGTCGCAGATTTGTCTATGTTTATCCTGCGCCAGCGGACAGAGCGTCGAGCTTTTCCAGAACTGCGTCCAATTTTGCAGTCCATTGCTCAACCTCATCGACACGTTCTTCGCGCTTGTAGAATTGGTTGACGTGCTCGTACACCTTCAGTGTGCACCAACGATTGGCAGGCTTAGAAGTTCAAAGGTTATCCCAAAAGTGTTGGATGGAGTCTAGCAGTCGTGATTCTTCGCTTGCTTCAACACCTACTCAGAATCATCGATTGGCAAGCGGCTCAATTGCGGTCAGCCTTGGCTCGCTGTCATTGCAGCTTTCTTCGCACTCGGCATTTTGCTTTCGCTGGCAAGACCGATGTCGAATTAATGCGGGTCGCTCGGTGCAGAGGCACCAACTCAAACTCAATCGTTGCACCATTGATGCCACATATCACGAAGTGAGCTCTCGAACCCCTTCGTAAAACTAGCCGCGTTCATGATTGTCTCTTCGACTTGCACTCTCAATTGGCCTCGAAGTGATTGAAGTCGTTCAAGATCGCTCGCTAGACTCTTTGCAATCTCGCTGTACTGCAGGTGCGAATATCCGACGAGCGACTCGTGACCAAGGTTCCTCATGATCGCTGCGGTGCTGCGAGAGCTACGTCGATCGCCATAGTACGCAATGACCGGTACGCCCATCCAAAGAGACTCAAGCGTTGTTGTGGCTCCGGCCCATGGTGTCACATCCAATGCGATGTCGATTTCATTGTACATTTCTAAATAGTGGCTGCCGGTTATTTCACTTTGAACATCAACTCGCTGGCGATTGACGCCACGTTGTTCCAATTCACTTAAAGCCCGTTCGGTAGACTCAATCGAAAACCGTGTGTTGAATAGTTTCAATCTGGATTCAGGGCAGGTTTTTAGGACGCTGGTCCAAAGATCAAATGTCGATTCAGAGATCTTTTCTGGACGATGCAGAGAACCAAACGTGATGACTCCGCGTTCCAATACTGGCAAGACACCAATGGTCGCAGCAACAGCAGGACGCTTGTAGCAAAAGGAACCCCCGTTGATTCTGTACAGGTCCTCCGTATGGAAAGACGGTTCATCGGAAGGATTTTGGGCTTCACATGTAATTCGATAGTCGATCTCAGTGAGACCAGTCGTGTTGGGATACCCAATCCAGGTGACTTGGACCGGCGCCGGACGATACGCAAATGCCCGCAACCGACTTACGCCCGTGTGCCCGGCCAAATCCACAAGGATATCAATTTCGTCGGATAGAATTTTCTCTGCGATCTGAGAATCAGAAAGACCGATTGTGTAGCGCCAATGATCTGACAGATTTTCCAACACCTGCGTTACTTCGTCAGGGGAACCGACTTCTGCATAACAAAATATTTCGAACTGACTCCGGTCATGATGCTCCAACACGGGCTGGAAATAGTTCGCCACGACATGCTTTCGCAAATCGGGCGAAACGTAACCGACGCGAATTTTTCGCTGCTTATTTTGATCTCGATCAATCCTCCATTGACGATCAGATTTGAATTTCTGAACCGACCCATGCAGTTCGCCCCACTTTTTGTGTTCTTCAAACAATGTCTGCGGATCAACCTCGGCCTTTCCACTCATGAGGAACAACAACGCACCATGAGCGGCACTAAATTTAGGATCACGTTTCATCGATGTTCGAAAACAGGATTCGGCTCTTTCTATTTCACCAATTTCAATGCAAGTTAAGCCAAGGCTGAATATCGAATGAGCATCAGATGGATCCAGCTGAACCGCTTTGTCGATCAGCTTGAACGCAGTTGAAAAATGGCCACGGTCAAATGCAAGTTTTCCAGAGTAGTGATACGGTTTCGAGTGTGCTGGATATCGTTCGATCAGATGAGCGTAGTGAACATTCGCTTCTTCGTATTGCTGAAGTTGAGCGAGATTGCGCCCCAAATTGATCCGTGTTTCGACAGTTTCAGGATCGAGTTCAACAGCAAGTTTCATCACTTCAACTGCTTTTTCCCAATTGCCTTGGCTCCTTAGCGACTCTCCGAGGTTATTGAGCAGCAAAGCGTTGGTGGGGTTCAAGGCCAGCAGATCTCGATAAGTTCTTTCAGCATCTCGATATCGCCCTTGTGATTGCCAGACATTGGCAAGATTCATGGCCGCCAATGTGCATGCAGAATCGATCTTGAGGGCGGTTTGAAATTGGCATTCCGCCATCTCCAATTTTCCGAACTCCATAAAGACCGTACCAAGATTGCAGAGAGTACTGACGGATTGGGGATCGAGGCGTAAGGCACTTTCCAGAGCCTTTTGAGCGAGCTCCAACCGACCCGCGGCGCGAAACACGACTCCCAGATTGGTTAAGACAACAGGTTGATTCGGCTTAATCGATATCGCTCGCTCAAGACACTCGATGGACGCTGCAATTTCGCTGAGTGAGAAATGAACCATGCCCAGCAGATGCCACGCATCGAGGTTGGCGGAGTCTTTTTCAAGGACGCTCTGGTATAGCGATTCGGCTTCCCTTAGTTTTCCTGCCTGTTGTAGTTTGAGTGCGGATGCGACTATTCCTGCACAAGATTCGATTGCATCAGCTTCATGCTTAGGAGCAAGTGATTTCCTCTTTTTTAATCGACGCTTCAATTCACTTGCACGTTTTTGTGATTTCGAATGACTCACTAACTGGCTGCCCTTCGAAGGTTGCCGTGCTGAGCCGCTTTCGCTTTCGCCGAACGTGCCGACAACAGAATTGCACAGACTTCCATAATGTCCTGCGAACCAACCGATGATCCGGTGGGCAAGCATAACGTTCTCTCTGACAAGAAATCCGTGTTCTCAAGTTTGCAGCCAGTGGCATCGAACTCAGCTTGATAGGGCCGCATTCGGTGGCAGCCTGGATAGAAGTAACGTTTTGCGAAGATATTGTTCTTAATCAACATATCGACGATGAAGTCGCGCGAGCCGCCAAAGATATTTTCGTCGACTTCAAGCACAATGTACTGCCAGCTGGTTTGATTCTGCGCGTCGAACGAATACAGTTTCAATCCCAGAACTCCACCAAGTAACGATTGATAGATCTCGTAGTTTCTTTGATTTTTGCTTGCCAGTTGATCAATGCACTGAAACATTGAAATGCCCATCGCAGCACTGATCTCCGTCATTTTCGCATTCGTACCCACACATGCGATTTGATCACGACCCTCAAAACCAAAGTTACCCATCATCCTGATCTTGGCAGCCAGTTGATCATCATTGGTGGTGATTGCACCACCTTCAAACGTGTTGAAAAACTTTGTTGCGTGAAAGCTGAATACTTCACAATCCCCAAAGTTTGCAATTGCCGTTCCATCATGCCGGCAGTGGAATGCATGGGCTGCGTCAAAGATCAGCTTCAGCCCATATTCATCGGCGATCCCCTGAAGGGCTCGTGGCCGACAAGGGTTGCCCCACAAATGCACTCCCAGAATCGCCGATGTTTTATCGGTGATTAGACTGCGGACGCTCTCGGGACAGAGACAATGCGACTCACGATCGACGTCCGCAAAAACTGGCTTCAGCCCCAACCAACTGAGTGAATGAGCAGAAGCAACGAACGTGAAAGAGGGAACAATCACTTCGCCAGACAAACCAAGGGCAGCACATGCGAGTTGGAGCCCAACGGTCGCATTGCAAACCGGAATGCAATTGCGAACTTCGAGATGATCAGCGAGCTGCCTCTCGAATTGCATCAATACTTCGCCGTTATTGGTAAACCATCTTCGCTCGAAAATATCATTTACTAGGCGATCGAATGTTTTTCGATCGCCGACATTCGGTCCGCCAACATGCAACGGGCGGCCCAGTCGCAATATATTATCCGGGCTGTTGAGATTCATTTTTACTTTGCAATGCTTCCTGCAAGCAAGAGATTCAGCTGATGTTTCTTCGGACATGAGTCAAAACAGGAAATAACGCTGGGGCATCTACGAAGGAATCTATATCGACGGTTGCCCGTGCGATTGGCAACGAAGTTTTCGGATGCAGGGTAGGGCGAGGGAGAACCCCCACAGATCATGGGCCTCATTCAACCGATCTATCCAATATCCAGGTCGATACGGACGTTGCCAAAGCAAACAACGCATGGACGTGGTGGACCCACACTCAATCCCTGCCGTTCAGTGAACTAGTGCTGAAAATCCGAATTGATGTTTTTCATAAAGTGTCGGCATTGCTTGGTGAACGATTGAGCATGCCATTTACCAAGTAAGGTTTTCAGTCACTTCAAGCACTCGCGACACGTGTCCATGATTTCAAAATCTCCACAACTTCCAGCAAGGTGCACGCACAACCTTCAATTCACCACGTCGGCACGTGCAGCTTGGCATTCAATTTTGGATACCGTGACGGATTCTAAGTTGGAGCAAATTCGAATCCTGATGCCTGCGTACATTGGCCAAACATCGAAAGAAGGATCAGGCATCATGGATCCCGTTCGAGCGGTTAGCGGGATCCCATATTTTTACTCCGTCGATGAGACGCTAACTCCTTCACTTGATGAAATTGAACGTTTGATGCTGCGTGAATCACCAGACATACTTCTGGTCGTGCACTACTTTGGATTTGTCCGCTTGGACATGCAGAGGATCAGACAAATTTGCGACCGCCAGGATGTCGTGTTGGTCGAGGACTGTGCTCACGTTGGGTTGTTCTCATCGAGTACGGGAAAGGTAGGTGACTTCAGCTTTTACTCGCTCCACAAGTTGTTCGCGGTGGAATCGGGTGGGGTGCTGAGGTCAAATCGACAAGACAACCGGAATATTTATGTGACTCCTGAGGAAAAATGCTCAACACAAGTTCTCGAACAAGTCTTACGGAGCGACGTCCAATCGATGGCAAGAATCCGTCAAGAAAACTATGAGTTTTTAGATCAGGCATTCAATTTGAACAAAGGCATTGAGCCGCTTTGGAAGCTGGGCCCGTCGTGCGTGCCGCATAGCTTTCCGGTACTGGTCGGCAATGGTCTAAGAGAGAAACTGTACTTTCATCTGCAAGCACAGAATCTGCCAATCATAGCCCTCTATTACCAACTCGCTGACGAGCTGAAACCAGAATCGTTCCCAATATCGTTCGCGCTATCTAACAGCATTCTGAATCTTCCAGTCCATCAAGACGTGACGATTCCAGACCTCAAGATCATGGTAGCGGAAATCGAGGCCTTCTTTGGCTAAGCAAGAAATCATGGAAAGTGAAGTGGCAACTGAGGAACGAGCCATTGGCGGTTTTTTCGAATTGGAGATTCCAAAAGCGGCGACGTCTTACCACTTGAAAGCGATGGCACTTTCAACTGGCAGAGCATGTTTAGTCGCATACTTGGGGCATATGAAACCATCACGTGCCTTCTTGCCTCACTACACTTGTGACGCAACATTGGCTCCATTCAAAACACTGGACGTAGAAATCTGTTTCTACGAGCTCGATGATAAGTTTTCACCAGTCGGCGTACCTGCGCTCAAGAATGATGATTGTCTCGTGATGACCAACTATTGGGGCCTGCAGCGTGATATCGCTGTTCAACTAGGAGATCGTTTTCAAGATCAGTTGATCGTCGACAATACGCACGATTTTTTTTGGCAGTGTGACAGAAAGCCTTTCTGGAGCTTTACCTCCGCCAGAAAGTGGTTTGGGGTTCCCGATGGCGCTTATTTGTACGCGCCTACTGGCCTGCCTGAAAATGATATTCTGCCTGACGACATCGTGAGGAACAACGCCATCTCGCTGCAACACGCTGTCGAACGTCGAAAGGGCAATCAGCAACATGCCTTCCTTGAATATCAAGAATACGAACGCACACTTGGCGTTACTTTACGACGCATCTCTACCTACTCAGAATCGCTCCTCTCCCATGTCGATATGACTTCGGTGGCACAAAAACGCAAACGGAATTTTGAAACACTTGAAGCTAGGTTTGAAAGTACCAATCAACTAGCGGCTTCATTACGTGCACAAACTGAAGCAATTCCGTTCGCCTATCCATACGTACCACGAACAGCGATCGCTCGAGAACGGCTTCACTCGCAAAACATCTATGTTCCGCAGCTTTGGACAGACGTCCTTAATCGAAAAAGCAACCATTGCCTGAACTCCAAACGCTGGTCAAACGACCTTCTACCTTTACCGATTGATCATCGATACGGCCACGCTGCAATGCAACGAATAGCTAATGCAATCGAAGAGTCGGAGGGCTCCGATGAACGCTAGTTCGAGCGACAACTACTGGCCCACGTTTTGGAACGAACATGGGCACAACGCGGCAAAACTGGATCCTCAGTCACAGGTTTTCAGAACCTTGAATCAACTTCCGATCGAACAGGACGCTTGGCAGCGCACGGTGGAATACGTGGTGTCACAGTTTAGCCTTCAGGCCAACGAATCCATTCTGGATTTGGCAGGCGGTAACGGCCTTCTCGCACGAGAAATGGCAACCTTGGGGCATCGTATCACCTTGGTTGATGTTGCCGCACCACTGCTTGATTTAGCCACCGACTTCAAAGGAATCACAACGGTGTGTGCTGACATGCGAGATGTCGACTTTGAAGATCAGTCTTTCGATCATGCATTGCTATACGCCGGCTTACAATATTTAACGCACGCGGAATCCGCTCAGTTGCTGAAACGAGTATACCGGTGGCTCAAACCTGATGGCATCATATTCCTTGGGGACATTCCTGACGTTGATCGCAAGTGGAATTTCTTTGACTCATCCGCTCGTCGTCAGAGCTATTTCGAAGGTCTGCAAAAAGGAAGACCCATCGTCGGAACTTGGTTCAACCGCACTTGGTTGCAGTTTCTGGCTGAAGACGTTGGCTTTCGAAAGATCAAGGCAGTGGATCAACCGCCTTCACAGATCTACTCATGGTTTCGTTTTGATCTTTGGTGCCAAAAATGAAACCAGAGAAAGTAGTTTGGATCGCAGGAGTGGCCAGAAGTGGAACCAGTTGGATTGGGCAAATTTTCAATAGTCACCCTGAAGTTCGGTTTCGTTTCCAACCGTTGTTTTCTTACGAATTCAAATCTCAAATCAACGAGGATTCATCCGGCGAAGAGTACCAGCAGTTCTTTCGCGATTTGTATGCCAAAGAGTCACCGTTTTTGACGCAAGCGGACAAGGTTGCTTCTGGAGAATACCCGGACTTCCAGAAACACGGAAACGAAACAGCGCTTGTATTCAAAGAGAATCGCTATTTAAGCACAATTGAACCGATGCTCCGTCGAACCCCATGCTTAAAGGTAGTCGGCGTGATCCGAGATCCCAGCGCTGTCATCCACTCATGGAGCCGTAACGAGCGAGAATTCCCTCGAGGATCCGTATTGCGTGAACAATGGCGATTTGGCCAATGCAAAAACGAAGGATCACAGGACTATTTTGGTTTCTACAAGTGGAAAGAAGCTGCAAATCTTTTCATGGATCTCGTCGAGAAATACCCTGAACAAATGTTGATCGTAAAATACGAACAACTCACCGAAACCCCAATCGAAACCGTCGCTTCAATGCTGCGGCATTGCGGCCTCGCCCTCCATCGCGACGTTGAGTGCTTTCTGAACGAGAGCGGCCAACAGCATTCTGACAGCTACTACTCAGTCTATAAATCCGCCACGGAGGTGAATGGCGGGCATGAGCGACTCGACTCATACATCGTCAATGAGATTCGAAGCGATTTGGTCGCGACACGTCTGGAACGTTTTCTGGCAGATTGACTGATTGAAATTTCAGTGCGAATTATTTCAGTTTTGCGTCAAAGAATAGTCGTTAATCAAGCTGTTTGTTTGTTCAATATCGTTGAACATCAAAACATCAATAATTGACAGGCCCGTCTGGAATCGATCGTTTGGTTGCGAATACCCACTGTTCGCCATTTCGATGAACCCAAGATCGACGCCAGCATCGACAAACTTCTGCTGATTGAAGAGTTGTCGACCACCAATCGGATTGAGATAGGTCGTCGCCTGCATGGCAAGGGCCGAGTTCAAAGCCCAATCTCCAGCATCTTCCACCGACGCTACCTGCGACTCAATCTCACCGAAGTAGCTATAGCAAAAATCGATCTCCAGATACCGACAGATGACATCGAGGCAGTGAACATTCAGGTCGACGATCGAATGAGTCTCAACGTCAAAGCACTCCCGAAGCAACGAGATGACTGCTCCAAAATTCGGCGCTCTTTTCTTGTAATGTTGAACTTGCCCGAGCATCCTCTCGCGCCAAGGATTCCCTGCAGCAATCATGATGTCACGGATCTTTGTATCGCGGGAATGCTTCGAGAGGGGAACCGTTACATATTGAACCTGCTCAAAGCCGGGCTTTAAGATCCTGTTTCGATTGATCCACCCGTGTCGAATGTATTGAACAGGATCAAACACAACGAAATGGTCCGACGCCGCAATCAGACTAAAATAGCCGAGGTAAGGAAAAAAATAGGGTTGCATGACCGCCAATCGCATTTGCTAACCCAACAGCGTGTTCGTTGCGTCGTCATTGCTCGCAGCATTTCTGTCTAATTTCCAGCAAGACCGATTGTTCATATACCATTCAACGGTCTGGCGCAATCCGGTTTGCCAACCGACTTCTGGAATCCAACCTAGCTGTTGCTGAATCTTTTTCGTGTCCAACGCGTACCTAAAGTCGTGGCCTTTGCGATCGGTAACAAACTCGATCAATGAAGCATGGCCGCCCAACAACGCCGTGTCCCTCAACTCATCAACGATTTTACAAACTTGGTAAACAACGCTCAGATTGGAAAGCTCATTTTCCGCACCAACATTGTATGTTTCCCCGGGCGTGCCGTTTTCCAAAACGCACCTCAGCGCTGTACAGTGGTCTTCAACGTGCAACCAGTCTCGCACGTTTTTCCCGTCACCATAAACAGGAATCGGCACCTCATTTATGGCCTTAGAAATGATGGTTGGAATGAATTTTTCTGGATACTGCCAAGCACCATAATTATTGGAACAATGGGTCACCACCACTGGCAATCCGTAGGTTGCGTGCCAAGCCAGTGCAAGGTGATCAGAGCCCGCTTTCGTAGCCGAGTACGGCGAACTTGGAGAGTATTTTCCCGATTCGTTCATTGCATCATCGTCGATGGATAACGAACCAAAGACCTCATCCGTCGAAACATGTAAAAACCTGAACTCATCACTCACACATTCATTTTTGTCCTGCCAAGACTCCAATGAGCAATTCAATAAATTGAAGGTTCCAACAACATTTGTTTGGATGAAATCTGCTGGAGCAGTGATCGATCGATCGACATGAGACTCGGCAGCGAAGTGAACGACAACCGTTGGTTGTTCGCGTCGAAACAATTCTCTAATAGACTCCAGATCGACAATGTCGCAGCGACAAAAAGTGTAGCGCGGATCCGCTTCAACGTCCGCAAGTGCCTGCGGATTCGCAGCATAGGTGAGCTTATCGACATTGATAACTGCCCAGGGCGTCTGCTTTAACACTTGCTTTATGAAGTGCGAGCCAATAAACCCACATCCGCCTGTTACCAGAATTTTCATCTTGCCTCACGGAAGAAAAATGGAGATCCAGTTGACGTCGCCAGAGAAATGGCTCACAACTCAACAAATCACATTTCGCAGCTCAGAAGTGATTTCAAAACCAGTAGGCGAGTCTGTCCCGGACTCGCGTATCCTGATTTTCACAGTCTGGGAAAGACCGAGCTACTTTTGCAAGACAGTTTTGAAACCGACTCTAGTTTATAAGAGTGAAAGCTTAGCGTAACTTCGAGCGTCAAGGCAACAGCGATGCCCGTAAAGCGGTCCGCAATCAACAACCCACCCTGTTTTTATCGGCAAAATCATGGACACGACAGAATCGAATTTCAAGAAAGGAATTATCCTCGCGGGCGGTTCCGGAAATCGTCTGCTTCCGTCGACCGCTGCGACAACCAAGCAGCTTCTACCGATCTATGATAAGCCACTGATCTACTATCCACTTTCCGTCTTGATTTACTCTGGGATCAGGGAAGTCTTGATCATCTGCACGCAAGATTCACTCGAGAGCTTCAAAGTGCTTTTGGGGGACGGATCAAGAATTGGAATATCAATTCAGTATGCCATCCAGCCGTCTCCCAAGGGTCTTGCGGATGCATTCCTGATTGGCAAGAGTTTTATTGGAATTGACAACGTCGCCCTCATTCTGGGCGACAACATTTTCTTTGGGCAGGGCCTTGGGGAAAAGCTGCAATTGGCATTGCAAGTCGCTCAAGGTGCAACAGTATTCACTTATCCGGTGAACGACCCAACCGCATTCGGTGTGATCAGCTACGACGACGACGGCAACCCAGAATGCATTGAAGAGAAACCTGAAAACCCAAAATCCAACTACGCATTGACTGGTTTGTACTTTTTTGACAATCACGTCTTGCAATTCGCAGCCGAAGCAACCCCTTCAAAACGGGGAGAGTTGGAGATCACCGATCTCATTCGCAAGTACCTTGATCGGGGCGACTTAAACGTGCACGAATTTGGGCGTGGATTCACGTGGTTCGATACGGGCACACCCGATTCGATGTTGCAGGCATCGATGTTCGTTGAAGCGATTCAAAAACGCCAAGGATTGAAGATAGCTTGCATTGAAGAGGTTGCTTTGGGAAAGGGCTACGTTTCAAAGAAAGAATTGGAAGCACAGATTGTTGGCCAATCCAATGAGTACGCCAATTACTTGCGAGGATTGACCAACGAGAACTGAAAGCAAAAAACCTGTCGTTACATATGAACAGGGTGAAACCGTGTTGGCGGTTAAACTTTACGATCGAATCAAGGAAACGCAAACGGCCTTTCGAAGACAAGTGTGGTTGTGATGTGGATTTGGACATACCCAAATCAGGTGAATAAGAAACTTATCGGATTGGCGAATCACAGGAAGATACTGATGTTTGTGACCAAGAATCAGTTGGCAAACAAATGATTGCCGATTTAGAAATCTGTATCGCTCGAGTCACCAAATAGCATCGCGCTGCCAAACCCGAATCGTTCTGATTTTCACTCCTCTTGAAACGGCAGTAATACCGAATAGCGATCCGCACTTGACATGTGTTGCTGAGACTGGCAGTCCAAAATGGCTGGTGATTCCCTAAGGTCTGCGGTCTTCCGGATTGGTTGATTAATCTATCTATGTCGACGACATGAAAAGCGAAAAGTGCTCACGAATAGACTTTTGTCTGTGATATAGCATCAACCCCTCCTACTCGTCGCTGGACAGAGTCGTCGAATCGGACTGTAATACAAGCGTGATCTCCTTGCTCAAATTAGTCTGCTCATGACCAATCGCGTTCAAAGTATCTTTCTGTGTTCGATTGTCTCGATCTTCGCGATGACGTTGATCTGCAAAAGCAGCGTAGCACAGCAAAAGAAAAACGTCCTCTTCATCGCCGTCGATGATTTGCGTCCAGAACTTGGCTGCTACGGCAAACAATACATGCAGACGCCGAACTTTGACGCGTTGGCAAAACGAGGCGTTCTGTTCGAAAATGCTTTTTGCATGGTGCCAACTTGCGGCGCCAGTCGAGCTTCGGTCATGAGCAGCCGACGTCCGGCTCCGAATCGATTTAAAAGCTATCTGACTTGGCTGAGCAAAGAAGTGCCGGACGCCACGCCTCTGCATACGAATTTCAAAAACAATGGCTACACCACGGTCAGCATCGGAAAGATCTTCCACCACCCCAAAGACCACATTGATGGATGGTCAGAAAAGCCAATTCGCAGTAAGTCAGCACAATACTTCAATGAAAAAGCGCAGCAGGATTCGATCGTTGCCTTCAAAACGAAGTATCCCAACGTCACCAAGGAAGTCAGAGGACCCGCGACGGAATCCGCCAAAGTTGACGGGAATCGTTACGGTGACGGCGTATCGGCCACCGCCGCGATTGACAAGCTGGAACAGTTCTCCCAAAACCCTGATCAACCTTTTTTCCTAGCATTGGGCTTCTACAAGCCGCACCTTCCGTTCACAGCGCCGAAGAAATACTGGGACATGTACAACCGAAGCAAAATCAAAGTCGCCAACAACAGCTCAACGCCAACCGATGTTCCGAAAACCGCTTTGCATACATCCGGCGAACTACGAGCCTATTCTGACATTCCGCCAAAAGGGCCCGTCGATGACGAGAAAGCAAAAGAACTAATCCACGGCTATCGAGCTTGCATCAGCTTCATCGACGCCCAACTCGGACGTGTTCTTGCAAAGCTTGAAGAAACTGGTTTGGCAGACAACACGATCATCGTCCTTTGGAGCGATCATGGATGGCAGCTTGGCGAACACGGACTGTGGAACAAGCACAGCTGTTTCGAAACTTCGATGTGGACGCCGCTGATCATTTCTGTTCCCGGCGACAAATCCGTTCAACAGAACCAAAGTGCCGCCGGAATCGTAGAGCTGATTGATCTCTATCCGACGATCTGCGACTTGGCCGGTGTCGAACATCCACCGAACATTGACGGCGAAAGCCTTGTTCCTCTTTTACACGACCCGACGGCGGACGGCAAACTGTTTGCGATTGGTCGCTATAAAATGGGTGACACAATTCGAACCAAGGATTTTCGCTATTCAGAATTCCGCGGCAAGATCGGTGGCCTTAGCGACAAGGGCCCTGCGGGAATGGGAAAAGTGGTCGGGAAGATGCTATTTAACCACGCTTCGGATCCAAACGAAAACGAAAACGTTGCGACAGATGAACGGTTCGCAGATGTGGCCAAGCAACTTTCAGCGGACTTGAATGCAAACAAGGGCAAGCCTTACGATTAATCAATTCCTGAAGTCAATTCACTAGAATTTAAATTGGCAGGCACGATTTGTTCTGACCTTTTCTGCAAATTGCATTTTTTTTGAAATGTTGCTTCTTCGGCATACGTCAACTAAGTAGAACATGAGCTGTCTATTTCAGGATGAAGTATGTCGCAGGATTGGTCCGAAATAACCAAGCAACACGGCCCCAAAGTCTGGATAGCAGTGTTCCGGATCCTGCGATCCCATTCCGAATCACTCGACTGCTATCAAGACGTGATGCTTGAAGCGTTTGAGCAATCGAATCGAAACAAGATCGCAAACTGGCCGGGCTATCTTCGTTGGCTAGCCGTCCGCCGCGGACTCGATAGACTCCGGGCTAAAAACCGCTCGCGGCTACTAATCAGTGAAACCGCTGATATCGATCGCGTTTCGAGCATGGCCGAATCAAACGGCATTGCGATTCAGATGGAGGAACTTAAGGATCGTTTGCGGTCCGAACTTGCGCGTCTTCCGACACAACAAGCTGAAGCATTCTGGTTGCGATTCGTCGAGCAAATGAGTTATTTGGAAATTGCACAGCAGATGGGCCTCGACGCAAACGCAGTCGGAGTACTGATTCATCGAGCTAAGCCTCGTGTTCGAAATGCATTGTCCGATCTTCAACCAAACCGGCGACAAAACCAGGAGAAATAGATGAACGACAACTCTCTCAATCTTTTGACATCCGATGAGTCAGATAACTTATTGGAGCAAGCAGTGCAGGGTATTCGAGCAGAGGCAATACCCCGATTCCCCGATCCGCCGCTGGTACTGTTGCAAACAGAAACCGAACAACCAGGTGCCGCAGACGCTTCTTCATCCACCTCGAGGAAACATCTTCCAGCTGCAACGTGGAATGTCCGGAATCGATACATCGCACTTACAGGAACTGCCGTCGCCGTTTTCCTCGGAGCTTTTCTTGTATGGCCTCAAACTGGAAAATCCGCTTTCGCTCGCATGCAAGCGGCTCTTCAAGAGGTGCGTTCCGTCTCCTATTCCGTATTCGATTATCATGCCAACGGCGATACATGGGAAACCAAAATCAAAATCGTCGAACCCGGGCATATTCGATCCGAACAGATCAAGATCAGTGAAAGCACGGTGTCAAATGGAGTGCAACTTTCCGATTGGTCACGGAACTTACGGCTTCACGTTGATCCAAAATCGCGTAAAGCAACTTTCTATGAGGTTAGTCCCGACGAGGAAACGGCGGCTCGACGCAATCAATTGATCGAAACCTTACGGAACATCAGCGATCATGCGACGCAAGATCTTGGACTTACAACGTTCGATGACAAACCGGTGCACGCCTTCAAGACCACGCTTGCAAATGGCGGGCGTGAGTTCAAGGTTTTCGTCGACATCGAGACCAATCTCCCTATTCACATGGTCTATGAGCAAGCGGATACAGGTTTTCGGGAAACCATCACGAACTTTGAGTTCGACAAAACAATCGACATGGATCAGTTCGCTCTTGAGGTACCGGACGGCTTCGCAGTTGAACATATCGAACTTATGGAGCCTACCGTCAATGCGGAATTGCTCGTCGTATCACCGAAAACTGGCATTGGACCGGTGCCGTTTGGATCGGATGCAAACTCCGTCGTTGATTTTCTCGGCGAACCATCTCAGCGTCGGACCTATGCTCCTACGAGTTTGCCAGGAAGCGACCAGCACGGACAGGGTTTCGAATACCTGATCTACAATTCACTGGGGCTTGAGATCGGCATCAACTCGCAACACGGCATCACATCTATCCAGTGCCAGAGCCAGAAACAAAGCGGACCTTCAGTTCGCAGTTTCACCGGCCAGACGGCCGAGGGAATTCACATCGGCTCAACGTTATCGGAAGTCATCGCTGCATACGGCGATCCTGAACTTGTACGCCATGGCGTCCACGACTACATAAGACTTGGTTGGTCGTTCTCAATTCTCAAAGACAAGGTCGCCGGCATCAAAGTAAGCGAACCGACGCCTGACAAAATAGAAATCATCGTCAACGAAGATGGCTCGTACTTACAGAGATTGAAGTCCGACACCGAGTAAGCCGATGAACGACGTTGTGGCTGTGGCGTCCCGCCGCAGTGTATTCCAACGCGACTGCGGCGAGACGCCACAGCCACGGGTTTTGAAACTGGCTCCAGGCATGGCACCCCTCAATTCAGGTTGAATGAACCACTCGCACACGTAATCGCCTTCAACTTAATCGGTTGGGTATCGACGACTAAATGAACCGATCGATGAACCGCGGATCAAGCGGGATCGGCGAGACCTCGATGTCAGCGATTAGGTCTTTATGCAACGTCGAATCGCGATCCATCATCAACTGCCCAATTTCCGCCCACAGCTTCTGCAACCACGGCGAACTTTCCTTTCCATCGAGTCGCAGGCTGGCTTCCATATCTAGAGCCGCCGCAACTTTGAGGTACTCAGGATTTTTCTTGTCCATCGAAAGTGCAAAACACATCGACGCAAGGTTGTGACAAAGCTGATCGAAAATTCCGCCTTCATCGCCGAGCAAAAAACTCTGATCCATGAACGTTTTCTGATACTTGGCGATGATCATCAAAATCCGCCGGCCCAAAACTCGATTTCGCTTCATCGCTTTGCGAACGTATGTATCTTTCTCTTCGAAGCGATTCTTCACGCCCGACATGTCGCACGACGAAAAATAGGATCCCGCAAACGTTATCGCGATGAAGGCTCCAAACTTTGCTATCGGCATCAACCCAAAACTACCGTTGACCTCCGCGATTCCGATCGGCTCCAAATACTTGCCGCGAATGCTGCGGGTCATCGCGTTGGGCGCACCGACGTCGGAAAGTACCGGGTTGGGCCCTTCGTAAACGGTCGCGATCGTGAACTCATGCATGTTCTCGCCGATGTAGTTTTCGATCGCATGGTCCGGCATCGAAGCATTGTGACCCGTTGGCGATTTGTCGGCTGCTTGATCTGACCAGCCAGCGGCTCTCATTCGAGTGAACTTGCGTTTTTCATCCGTGTGAACCGAACGTCCGCCCTGTATTTGGTAACAGTTGACCGCCGTCTGCAGCAAACACTTTGTTGCGTAAACTTTTGCGATCATCCCCTGTGTTTCGTCGCGGACACCGTTTGCAGCGAGACGGAAACAGAGGTCTCCCAGCACACGAGACGCTAAACCGTGAGCCGCTGCACGGCCAATCCACGTTTGAATTCGAGGAGCAGCACCAATTGGTTTTCCAAACGTGCTTCGAAAACTGGTCCAACCACCGCCGTTGGGTGCATCACCTTCAGCCGTTGATTCTTCTCCCTCAAGTTCCGGATCGAGAATCACGTGAGCGAGAAGCTTAAAAGTCTTCGCCGCACTGTTCACGCCGATACCGCCACGACCTTTGGCCAGCGAACTGAACGCTTGGGCCAAACCGCGGCCGGGAGGTCCGAGCAAACAATTGGCTGGGACCTTGCAATCGGTTAGACGAAAACGGGCGTTCCACAAATAGTCAAACGCCGTAAGGTCATTTCGTTTCATGCTAAAGTTCGCACTGTCGGCGCCCGGAACTTCGAACAGAATCATTGCCGAATCACGACCGGGCTTGAGGTCGTGCCCTTCGAGTTTGACAATCAGCACGCAAACGCCCCCGTAAATCACATTCGTGATTGGCCACTTTACACCGCTGACAACATAATGATCTCCCTCAAGACGCGCAGTCATCGAAAGCTTGCTGGGATCGGCACCGACACCTGGTTCGGTCAACGCGAACGAACCGAGCAACTCACCGCTAGCCATCTTCGGCAAGAAATATTCTTTCTGTTCATCCGTACCGAAATCGATGATCGGAGTGACCGGCCCCAAGAAATTATGGACCTCGAATAACACAGCGAGGTCGGGATGCACAAACGTCAAAGCGCGGAGCAGGGGGCCGAGGTCCCCGAGTTTGGCGCCGCTTCCGCCATACTGTTCCGGAATCGCAAGGCCGAAGAATCCGCGTTCGGCAAGACCATCGATAATGTCCTTGCGGAAAAGCATCTTCTCGTCATTGCAGAGCGTTTTCTCTTTCTTGCGTTTCATCAGAAACTCAAGGCAATTGCCCATGACTTCGGCAACCTTCGCGGTCGGCGCAAACGTACCGGCGGAAAATTCGTGAGCGACACCTTTGCCGTACAGGGCAGTGATCGTTGGAGCTTCTCCGGAAAACTGGCTTTCTGCGCTGCGGTCCGCATCATCCAACGTCGACAGAGCCGCGACTTCATCGGCGGACTTTCCAGCCTGCTGCAGAATCAACGCCATCGCATCGTCGCTAGACTTCGATTTTGATTCAGATTTGGACTGTTCGGTTGATTCGGGTGTTTTCAGCATCGCTTGATTCCAAGACGTTCAGGTCGCAATTAGGGCTCTTACATATAGATAGCGGAAAAATCGCTTACATAACAGCAGTTGGCGGGATTTCGGTCAAAAAGGCGCGAAGTTCAGGCAGGTCATGTCCGAAATACGAATCGAACCTATTTAAAGTTAAGGTAGACGAATCTATCCCAGATTCGTGAATCTGCATGCCCCCGGTCTGGGACAGACGAGGCTTCATTTGAATGTCGCAGTCTGGAACAGAACGAGCTACGTTTGCCAAGACGCAAAGACTTCGCGTGATGCGGCAATCGTCTGGTCGATATGGTCCTCAGTATGGGTCGCCGAGATGAACAACGCTTCGAATTGACTACAAGGCATGTAAACCCCGCGATGAATCAATCCCCAGAACCACTTCGAGAACTTTTCAGTGTCACATTTTGACGCGGAACACCAGTTAGTTACAGGACCGGGATGGAAGAACAACGTTAACATGCTGCCAACGCGATTCATGCAATGTTCGACACCGAAATCAGCCGCAGATTGCGAAAGCCCTTTCGCGAGTCGGTCCGCGACGGTTTCCAGATACTCGTAGGGCGGATTGTCTCGAAGCGACGTCAACATCGCGATGCCTGCTGCGGTGGCAATCGGATTTCCAGAAAGGGTTCCTGCCTGGAAAACTTTGCCGGCCGGTAACACATGCTGCATGATTTCCTTCTTGCCGCCAAAGGCGCCAAGCGGAAGACCTCCGCCAACAATCTTGCCCAGCGTCGTCATATCAGGCGTCACGCCGAAAAGGGACTGAGCTCCAGAACGTGCAACCCGGAATCCGCACATGACTTCGTCGAAGATCAGGACGGCCCCGTGCTTTTCAGTTTGCGATCGAAGTGACGACAGAAACTCGGGCGTCGGAGTCACGCAGCCCATATTGCCGCAAACCGGTTCCAGGATCACAGCCGCAATTTTGTCACCGTGAGTGGCAAACGCTTTTTCAAGACCTTCGACGCAGTTGTATTCCAGCACCATCGTGTCCTGGCTGGTGCCTTTCGTGACGCCAGGCGAGTTCGGAACCGCCAACGTCGCGGCGGCACTTCCAGCGGCGACCAGCAAACTATCGACGTGTCCGTGGTAGTTGCCTGCGAACTTAATGATGATGTCGCGACCGGTGTAACCGCGTGCGACTCGAATCGCACTCATCGTGGCTTCGGTTCCAGAATTGACCAGCCGAACCATCTCAACGGAGGGCACTGCTTCGATGATCAATTCCGCAAGTACGTTTTCAGCAACGGTTGGCGCGCCAAAGCTAGTCCCGCGATCGACCGCCGCATGAACGGCCGCGCTAACGGCAGGGCACTGGTGCCCCAGAATCATTGGGCCCCAAGATCCGATGTAGTCCAGATACCGATTGCCATCGATATCAAACAGCCATGGCCCTTCACCCCGTTCAAACACGATTGGCTCACCACCCACAGCTCCGAAGGCACGTGCGGCACTATTGACGCCGCCTGGCATGAGTGTTTTCGCTCGGGCATACTCGCGGTGGCTGTTTTCGAGATTTAGGTTGGTCACAAGTTTTCGCAGTTTAAATGTATGTTCGCTTTCAATCATTAGTTTTGTAGATGCAAAATCCAGAACAGGCAATCGGCAAAAACAGAGGTAAAACCGCCGCATCGCTCATGCGTTCTAAATATCTTCTATTTTTCAGAAAAATCCTGTGTGTGCCAACTTTCTATCGCGGAAAATAGTTTGGGCGACTTCTCCCAACAACGTTGTAAGGTTTCTCTTTAAATTGCGATTCCGTGGCCACCAAAGACAGCTTACAAATTGAAACACTGATTCAATTGAGCCAACAGGGCGACAGGGATGCGTTTGCGCAATTGTGCGAACTCAAACGAGAACGGTTGTTGAACGAAGTCCGCAAGAAAATGGACCGTCGGTTATCAACCCGAGTTGACGCTTCGGACGTGGTTCAAGAAGTCTTTTGGGACGCCAACAGGCGATTTCACGAAGTTTCGCTCGGCAGCGTTCCTCTCATTGCCTGGTTGAGATTCCTCTGCAATCAAAAACTGGTTGATATGCACCGGCGGCACATCGCCGCCGACAAACGCAGCGTCACGTTGGAAACCAATAACAAAAGAGGCTCTTGCGACTTGGGATCGGTGGCTAGAAAGCTGGTCGCAAACATTTCATCACCCAGCAGGCAGGCTCACCGGAACGAAATGGTTGAGCGAGTCAAAGTAATGCTTACCGAACTGTCACCGCTCGATCGTGAAGTCGTCGTAATGCGACATTTCAATGGCATGTCGAACCAGGAAGTATGCGAATCTCTTGGGCTAAGCACCAATGCGGCCAGCAATCGGTACATCCGAGCACTGAAACGCCTCAAGAAAATTTTCGATTCCTTTGATGTTGGATCAACCGAATGAGCCGGCTTAGTTCAATTGAATCGGGTTCTGCAAAAGCTATTTAAAAAGACGCTCGCGATAGACTGTGAACATGAACCTCTCAAACGAGCAAAAAAATCTGCTGGATCAGCTTAGCGAAGAATTTCGCAAACGGATTCGATCGGGAGACTCGGCGTCAATCGAAGAATACAAACGACTGCACCCGGAGCTTGCAAATGAAATCGCTGAACTTTTCCCGTTGATCTCGATGCTCGACAACGCCGGAGGACAGCTTTCGACCTATCCCGGTGCCGGCATCCCCTTGGCTAATGGCGATGCCAAGAACCATTGTGAACCGGGCCCCGGGTCGCAGCTGGGCGAATATCGTTTGATTCAGATGCTTGGCCGTGGCGGAATGGGTGTCGTCTACCAAGCCGAACACATTGTTCTCGGCAGTGAAGTCGCCATCAAGCTGCTCCCGACTCAGCGTGGACGACCGAAACTTCGCGAACGTTTCCATCGTGAAGCATCAGCAGCGGCTCGAATGCATCACCCGAACATTGTTCGTGTTTTCGATTTTGGTTCCGTCGGTGAGACGCTGTACTACGTGATGACTTTGGTAGAGGGCTGGAGCCTTAACCAGATGTCGCATGACTTCGGTGGAAGCATGATTCCACCGATTCCAAGTTCTGGGAAACACGAGAGTGAGACGCATCCTGACTTTACGATCGTTGAGCTGGAGAAAACGGAAGTCTTTGACATAAAAAAAATTGTACCTGCTTCCACGTCAGCCACGACAAAGATTCACTCGGAGCGAAGTACCGCCAGCTCAACCATTCCTGATCGAAGCCGCCCATCGTCTTCCAGTAGAAGCCACGATTCACTCTGGAAGTGGGTCGCCAGAGTCGGAGTGCAAGTCGCGGACGCGCTGGACTACGCTCATTCCATGGGAGTGATTCATCGCGACATTAAGCCGGGCAACCTGATGATCGACGCAGATGACACCGTGTACGTGATGGACTTCGGACTGGCGAAAGTGATTGATGGCCAGAGTCTGACAGCGACCGGCGACATTCTTGGTACGCTGCGGTACATGCCGCCGGAAGCATTTGCGGGCAGAAGTGATCCTCGCGGTGACATCTACGGCCTTGGGCTGGTGCTGTATGAGCTTCTCACCAATCGACATGCCTTTGGAGAAGTCGACCGAGGGGAGATGATCGCCGCGATTCATAACGGTCGATTCGCCCGGCTGAATTCTCTGATCCCGAAGATCCCGCGTGACCTGGAAACGATCGTCACCAAATCGATCGCGACGGAACCGTCGGACCGATATTCAACCGCTGCAGAACTCCGGGACGACCTGACTCGATTCATCAACGGACAGCCCGTCACAGCCCGACGACTCACATGGCTCTATCAAAGTGGAAGATGGATCGCGCGAAACCGACTAATGTCGGTTCTGGCGGCAACCATTTCGGTTCTTCTGATGGCTACGACCATTTCGTTTATGGTCGGTTCACTCATTATCGAGCAACGAGATCAGGCAGTCGCAAGTCGTCACAGGGCTGAAAATGCTGAGACCGCGGCGATAAAAAACTTCGAACGTGCTGAATCTGCCGAGCGAGAAGTTCGTTGGCGAAACCACTTGGCCCAAGCCGGGCTGATTCGCCGCCACGGCGGAATCGGACAGCGCATCAACAGCGTTGCTGAAATTGAAAAAGCTACCGAGTTTATCGAGGACCACACAGAGGAATCAAGACGTGAATTGACAACAGAATTGATCGCCGATTTGGCTCTGACTGATATCGCTGTGGACGATGGCATTGCCTGTCCGATGGTTGACAAGGTTGATCTGTCATCGGATTTCAAACGCATCGCAATTGGTGGCTTGGACGGAAGTATCGTCTGCAAACGAATGGAGGACGGATCCCATGTCTGGTCCGCGAAGGGTGACTTGACTCGAGTCGTTGAACTAAAGTTCTCAAAAGATTCAAAATTTTTGGCTGTGTCTGGTGATTCTCAAACGGGCCGTCGAGTCGAACTTTGGAGTGCCGCCGTTGGCGAGAGATTATGGACACGCCGATGTGATTCCTACCATGCATTTGATTTTGTATCCGGTAAAAGCAAAATGTTGTTAGCGGTTCCGAAAAAGTGGTTGCTGGTCGATTTGGAATCGGGCGAAACGATCGTCGAAGCTGACAAAACTATGTCAAGCTTCTTGCTAAAAGTTAGCCCTGATGGAAAACAGTTTGTCCATCATGCAAGCAACTCCAGTCCGGTAATGTTTCTGTCGCTGCCGACTTTTGAGTTCATATCCCAGTGGCAGCCGCCAACCAAATACTTTCGGTT
>CAYGUE010000118.1:0-23134 GCA_964352885.1 uncultured Pirellulaceae bacterium | reverse complement strand
GGTCTATGAAAAATTCCATAGAGATGTGCCAAAGGGCTACGCGGTTGGCGATGTCATCGGCTTTCCTTCATTGGCTTCTGCGGCATACACGCAAGGGCGTTCAGCGGGCAAGCAAATCTTGGGAGACGCGACCGAGAAAGACCAACGAATCGCGAAAGAAATCCCGGCTGGAATCTACACCAGCCCTGAAATCAGCTGCATTGGCAAAACGGAAAAACAATTGACCGATGAGAAAGTGCCCTACGAGGTTGGCAATTCCAACTTCAAGCATCTCGCCAAGGCGCAGATCATTGGCCAATCAATCGGCATGCTGAAGATCCTGTTCCACCGCGAAACTCTCGAGGTTCTGGGTGTGCATTGCTTTGGCCCCGAAGCGTCGGAGATCATCCATATTGGGCAGGCGATTATGTACCAGCAAGGCGAAGCCAATTCGTTGAATTACTTTCTGGATTCGACTTTCAATTACCCAACGATGGCTGAGGCCTACCGAGTTGCCGCCCTCAACGGCTACAACCGCCTATTCTAGTGCAAATCCACGCGATATTTCTTTTCGGTTTTGGCCGGGATAGTTTGGTTCTTGGGAGATTTTAGTGGAGCATCTCTGAACTGCCAAATTAGGCCTATACTGAGAGCTTCACACCGACATTTGACGCTTATTCGGGCAGGTGCGGCAATGGCGCATCGGACAGTTAGTCCAGTAACTCCGTGTCAAGGCTCTCCCTAACCCAAGAAATCGACAAGGTTATCCGCAGTTGCAATTGAATTCAGCAGCTATTTGCTCAAAATCAAATTGAAACCATCAGAGGTTCAAGTAGATTAAAAACGTGGGCTTTCGCGTTCTAGGCGGCAAGTGATGCCGGAAATATCTCGAAGTCCCTCTCATCTGAAGGCGTAAAAGGAACAGAACATGGGCCGGCCAATCGTTGAACACTTCAACACCAACATTTTTCTTAACTCTGTCATCAATGCCGAGGATCTCTTCTCGACCGTTGATCCCGAGGGCGATGCGATCAAGTACTTTGACATCCAGGATTACCAGGATGATCCAACGGGTGGTTTCTTTCGAGTCAACGGAGTCGCGATGGCAAACGGTACGCAGTTTCGTATCGAAGCCGCAGACCTTCCTTTCGTAGAATACGTAAGTGGTTCAAGAATCGCATGGGAGGGCTTTCGCGTCATCGCTACTGACGTGAACGGCGAGTTCTCGACGGCCGCTGATTCAGGCCGTCTGTACACCGTTCGCGAGAACGTTACGCAACCGACGGTTCAGAACTTGCCTTTTAATGCGTTGGCCAACGAAGCGACTTCGATCGCGCCTTTCGTTCGTGGCTTTGATCCGGATGGCTATCCAATCACCCAGTACCAAGTTCGTGACCGACAGGTAGACGCCGGTTTCTTGTCAATCGACGGAGATGTACTCGCACAAGGTGAGTATCACTTGATCAAGACGGAAGATCTTCCCCGCGTGCTTTACAACACCTCAGGAGCCGCGTCGTCTGAAGAATTTGACCTCTTCGCATACGATGGCGAGCTGTGGAGTGAACGACGGACTTACGATGTCGGGACAATTGCAAACGTTAATCGCCCCGTTGCCCAGTTCTCTCGCGGAGACGCAATCTCTCGAGACACGATCGCCATGGCGCCATTGACCAACATCACTGATGATGACGGCAATTCAATCAAGTGGTACGAGTTTTGGAACACTAGCCCGCACGCGGTTCACGGCGATCTGCTCCTGAATGGCGTCATCCAACCACGCAAACAATGGATCCGCGTTGAAGCTGACGAGCTTGATCAATTGCAATTCAACGCCCCCAACCGTGACTTCGTGCAGCAGATTCGTTTCCGTGGACACGACGGAAAGTTCCTGAGCAGCAACAGCACGATATCGATCGCGACTGAATTCGTTCCAGTGCCAACACCTCCGACCATTGCTGCAGTTGTTCCCCAGATCAATGTCCGACAGCTCCAAAAGTTCGATGTCGACTCGCTCTTCACCGTGACCGCGCCAGGCTTGCCTCCTTCGGAATATCAAATCTTCGATGGAAACTCTGCCGGGTTCTCTGGTGAATTCCTGATCGGAAATTCGCCTCTTGAAGCTGGAGTCGTCCACACGTTCACACCAGCCGGTTTTGCTAACGTTGAGTACAGCTCTGGCCCTTACATTGTTCGCTCTAACGAAGGAATCTATGCCCGCACCGGAAACGGAGAATGGAGTACTTGGGCTCGGATCGATATGCACACTGAGCCTGAGTTTGACCAAGCGTTTTCTAACAACCTGACTAATCCGACTAGTTGGCGAACGGTTTTGAACGAGCCGGTGGGCAGGCTGACTCTCACCTACAGCTTCATGCAGACTTTCCCGGACTACAACACAGGAAGCGCAGTCAACAACGAAGATCCACCTGAGCAGTTTTCGCAGTTCACGGCGCAACAACGTGCAGGTGCGAACCGTGGGCTGGCGAACTTGGAACAGTTCATCAATGTGGATTTTCTTCAGATTTCTGATTCTGCAACGAATCAACTCGGTCAGCAGGGCGGGATTCTGCGGTTTGGAAACTACTTCCTCGAAGAGCCTGAGGCAGCAGCGTTTGCGTTTTTCCCCTCCTTAGCACCAGAAGGCGGCGATGCGTGGTTTGACTTGAATGCCGTGTCGGCAACCAACTGGGATCCAGGGGACCCAACGTACAGTACCTTCCTGCACGAAGTCGGACACGCCCTTGGTCTCAAGCACCCTCATGGTGGTCCAGACCAAATGGAGCCTGGACCTTGGCTTCCAGATTCAACAGACAATGACGCATTCACTGTCATGAGCTACACAGGGCGTCCGGACGGAATCAGCCCTTGGACCTACCAACTCTATGACATCTACAACCTTCAACGCCTCTATGGAGCCAACACGACATTCGAAAGCGGAGACAATGTCTACGACATTAACTTCATGGGTACGCCGAATTCCAGCCAGACGATCTGGGATACTGGAGGAGTCGATTCTTTCTCAGCTGAAGGGACCAATTCCAATGCAGTGATCGACCTTCGCGGTGGCCAATTCAGTTCGATCGGTGGCGTGAACCAGAACCTTGGCTTGGCTTTCGGAGTTGACATCGAAAATGGAACTGGCGGCAATGGCAGTGATTTGTTGATTGGAAACCATCTCGACAACGTGATCGTCGGAGGCAGCGGGAATGACACGCTCGAAGGTCGCTCCGGACGCGACACATTGACGGGTGGTGTTGGTAACGATTTGTTCATTTTCGGTGTAGGTGACCACAGCGACATCATCGACGAACAAAGAGGTGCAGGTCGCGACACGATCTCGCTGAATGATTTCCCAACGCTCGATTCTCTCGAAGACGATCTCAGGTTCACTAGGTCAGGCAATGATATTCTGATCGACCTGAAACTTGACAACTCAGACCTGAGTGATGGACAGATCCGTATCACAGAGCAAATGTTTGGCAGGAATCGAATCGAAATACTTGAGCTCAGAGGCACTCAAATTGACCTGACAAATCTCGCCTCTCAGCTCACGACTGCTGTCGATCAGAAATTCCAGTTGACCGGTGCGTCCGGTGCATTCGGAGCACTGGTTGCCCCTGTTTAAGAACGACTTGGGCTAGGTCCACACAGATGTTACTAAAAAGGCTTGCCCAAATGGCAAGCCTTTTTTTTGCGACGTTCGATTGAACTAGTTGCCTTCGTTGAACTAGTTGCCTTCGACTGGCGGACGAGGAACTGACTTGACGTCGATACTCTCAACATCCGGCAGCTCATTCATCTTCGGTGCTGCTGCTTCGACTTCGCTGATCGCCGAGGTATCGGAGGCAGTTGGAGCAGATGCTTCGCCTGAATTTAAATTCTGGGCTGCCTCTGGCTCGAACACATTCCATTCGTACTTACACTTCGGGCACTCGTAGCTTTTCGAACCCAGCACATTAACGACCCGAACCTTGGCTTTCGTCGGTGGGCAGTCCTTCTTCCACGGCAGGCGAACCGGTGGGACACAAACTTCTTTTTGCTTCACGACGAAACACTTTTTCTTCTCTGTGGTATTCGAGACCTTTAGCTCACAGAAGTCGCAGTCGCATTGAGGGCACGCTGTGGTTCTCGGACGAATCAGTTTTGGTCGAGCTTTTCGGCAACTACATTTCGATTTGCCACATCCGCAAAGAGATGTCGTTGCTTGCGGCAAGTACTCTCGCGAGACTAATACGTCCGATGTCACACTGGGCATGGCAACTCCCGTTTCCTGACAAGCAGAACAACCGCATTCTTTCTTGGGCTTGACCGCTGAAATTGCCTTCTTGATCGGGAACAGTTTACCCTTTAGGCAACCACCGCATTGGGCACTGCCACATCCACATGAGTGACTCACAATCTGAGCCGTCACCCTAGAAGGACTCGCTTGAATGAGTAGGCCTGCAACCATTGCAAAACAAAATACTGTAAGTAGTGCTGAAATATGTTTCATCTTATCAATCCGTGAATTTTGATTCCGTCGAACTCGCAATGTCGAGAAAGAGATAATTTTAAAAATCGACCATGAAGCGTACACCAACAGAGCTGTACTCGCCGCCAATGTCGGTCGTCGGTGGACGGTTGATCTCGCCAAGAATGTAATTGAATTGCATGCGAGCATACGGATTCCAGTACCAGTTGGTCGCTAGAGTCATCGAATCTCCCTGACCACCAATAATGTCTTGGTCGGTGAGGTCAGCCCAAGAGTATCGAGCCGCAACCTGCCACGCTCCGAGGCCACGCTTGATTTTGTTGTCACAGTCGCGAACAGAAAAGAAGTTCTCAAATGGTTTCATACGATCCAGACAACCGGTCTCACGATTCCAAGGCATATGCTCACCAGTTAGCATGTAAGCTGCTTGCATGTAGCCACCGTCAAATCGGGCATTTTCTCCAATCGCATCCAACCGGTTGACGCCAACGGTCATGTACTCTCCAGTCAACTGGAATGCACCAACGTTGAATACCGCCTCGAGGCCGAGCAGGTTGTTTGAGTCCGCACCAAGAATTCGGCCTGTATCCAACCAACGTCTCTTGTGACGAGCTTCCGCACGGGTGCGATACCGCGCTGCGTTGTCAAGTCCGTCTGTGCTTCCGTCGGGCCATCCAAAGGAACCGGCGATACCGAGGTGTAGGTATCCCCGACCGCCCGAAGTTTCGTCATACCACGGAGTCATCGCAAGACGTCCTGCGATCTCTGGTTGGTAATGATCGCTGATGAAACCAATAGCGGTCTGCGTAAGCTCTTGGTGCCACGCTCCAAAACGCCAGTTCAACGTCTTGCTTTCGTTGAAGCCGTTCGAAGAGATACCAATTCGACGTGAGTCCTGATTGAACGCCTCAACGATGTATGGTCGCTCAATGAAGACATTGTAGCGACTACTGTTCAAATGGTCGTAACCATACGGTCGCTTGTGGTTACCAATGATGATCGTATTGAAAATCGGAGAGTTCTTGAACCCGATGTACGCATCTCTGTAGGACGGCTCAAAACCGCCCGCGAATTCGCCTTCGTACTTGTAAAACATGTTGTCTGACAAGTCACCGCCGACACCGATACGCAAACGGCGAAATGCGACACGGTCTTCTGGATCTTCGCCTTCTAGCGCTGCGATACCAGCCTCCGCTTCCGGAAACGACCAATAGTCAAGATGAATACGTCCGAAGAATTTCATCTTGGGATTTTTGTGCCCACTAACGACAAACCCTGGAATCTGACCGTCAATATCTGCGATCGATTCATGGTTTTTTTCTACGGATTTCTCGATGTCCTCAATTCGCCCACTTAGCTTCCCGAGATTATCGCCGGTCTTGTCTGCTTTGTTAGCTTCGACCTTCTCTTTGAGATCGTACTCAAGTTCTTCGAGCCTAGCGTTCATCTCCGCGAGCTGTTCAGCGAGAGACTTCTCATCGCTACTGGTGACATCGGTATCTTGCAACTTCCGAAAGGTTACCGGATAGGATTGAAGCTGCTGAGCGGACATCGGTGATGCTGCGAAAAACAGTACTGCGACTGCTAGTGTTGGTAATACAACCAGAAAGCGTCTAATTGACATGCGACCGACCGTCTAAATGGTAAGAAAAGCGTACCGTCGCTTTATCGGCCTCTCAGTCACTTTGGGATTATTCCTGATGACGAGAATTATCGGTTTTTGGGGATCAAGTATGCTCGACCAAAACATTTAGAAAATCTTGACATGAAAACTTTGCCTAGTCGTTACAGATTCACGCGGATGATCCAATTCAGCTTTGAAAGCGTAATACTACGATCTACTGTTCTTTTGGGTCAATTTCGCCTAACCCGCAAAGTTTAACTTCCAGCATCGTGCTAACCCCGCTGCGAGATTCAAGCAGCTCCGAACTATGCCTTTTTAAGCCCCGCGAATCCCTCAGCAAGGCAGTCGACCATTAGATCAACTTCCGATTCTGCTAACACCGTCGAAAGCGCCGCCGAACACGTGTTGATCATCATGAAACCGTTGTCGTAGAGATGATTCACCAGAAATGCAATCTGCCGAACTTCATCCGCATCTTGCCAGGCCGATCGGTATTCAATCGGAGGTTCAGCTTTCAGATGTACTCGGAACATCGAGCCTGATCCGGTCACACAGGCGTCGATGCCAGACGAGTGAATTGCATTGGCGATCTCCTTCCGCGCGTAGTCTCCAAGAAGATTCACTTTTTTAACGGCTGCCGCATCGAGCAACTCCATCGCGACTCGTCCAGCCGTCATCGTGATCGGATTCGCTGAGAACGTTCCAGAAAACGGGAACGGAAGTGTATCTTTTGTCGGATCAAGACACGACATAAACTCGTCTCTGCCGGCAAGTGCACCCACTGGAAAACCACCTCCGATGATCTTTCCCATCGATGTCAGATCCGGAAAAACATCTGGATACCAATCTTGAGCACCACCATAGCCCATCCGAAATGTAATCACTTCATCAAGGACTAACAATGCACCGTTCTCAGTCGTCCACTCGCGAATCGCTCTCATGAACTCTTTACTGGCTGGAAAAAGTCCAACTCGGTGTGGCAATGGATCAATTAAAACACACGCGAGGTCATCCTTGTGCTGCGTTAGCAGATCGATCGTGCGGTCAATATCGTTAAATGGAATAATGATCACATCTTCGAGCGCTCGCTGCGGCGTGCCATCCACGACGGGCACACTTGTGGGTTTCGCTGCGCTGCCCCAATTTTCCGGTTTGGATTTTTGACTGACCTCCGCGTAATCATAGGTCCCATGATAGGCGCCTTCGGACTTGGCAATCTTTGGCCGTCCAGTGATCGCTCGGGCAGCCTTGATCATTGCCATCACTGCTTCGGTGCCCGAGTTCATGAATCGAATTTTGTCAAAGCCTTCATTGCGGCTACAGAGGTGTTGCGCGAATCGCAATTCGGCCTCCGTCGCCATCGTGAATGCGGTTCCCAGTTGCAACTGCTCCGTTACCGCATTGACGATCGAAGGGTGCGCATGACCATGCATCAACGACGCCATATTGTTCGCGAAGTCAATTCGAACGTTGCCGTCAACATCGATGACCCGACAGCCTTCGCCACGGACGACATAGTCCGGATGCGGCTTGCGGTAGATCGTGTTGCGACTAATTCCACCTGGCAGGACTTCAATCGCTTCCCGATACAGCGACTGACTTTTCGTTTCGGTGTGAGGATCCATATCTGGCATCAATAATTCGCCTTGGCAAACAGTCCGGCTTCGTCGAAGATAATTCGGTCTTCGTAGTCATTAAACCAGATTGCTTCGGGATTGCGACCAACAATCGCAACTTTGCCTTTATCCTTGGCATCCGCTGCATTGCGATAGAGTTTGAAAATCAGGACGCCATTCTCGCCATGCTTCACATCCATGGGTTTATTGGTTACTGCAACCACTTCTGTTTTTCCCTTGTAGTGCGTGATCGAAAGCTTCGCATGAGCCTCAATTCCGGACAGCTGTTTCTGCGACTCATTGAGAATCCTCCAGGCCTCTTCGATCTTCAGATTAAACGCACGGTGGCCGACAATGTCGCGTCCGCAGTAAAAGCGAGAGTTTTCGATGCCGTTTCGTTTCAGTTCACGCTGCAACACACGCAGAGCATCGACGTCATCATTGATACCTTTGATAATCGGTGACTGGTTGTCGAGATTGACCCAAGGGCGACTCTTCAATGCTTTCACGGATCGCAAAGTATTATCCAACCATTCAAATCCGCCGCCGGGATGTTGAATGAATCTTCCGTCGGCGTCTTTCTTCAAAAACTCGTCCGGATGGTTGAAGTGAACCACGAATCGAATGTTTGTCCGCGGATAGTTTTCGTGGAAGCCATCCAGCATCGCAAAGAAAGCATCGTCGAAACGGTCGGGGAAGAACGCCAGCTCCTTCGTGCCGAGCCGAATGTTTTCGATACCGGCTTCAGAAAGTGACGACCACCAGCGGCCAATAATCTTGTTGCTCAAAACCATCGGGTCACCGCCCGACATTAGAATCTCACGCAGCTTCTCTCGTCCAGTTTCAGGATGGACTCCTCCATTAGCCTCAACAGCGCGATTATGCTCAACGATATAATTGCAAATATCTTCAACTTGAGCCAACCCTTTCGGAGCCATCGCACCGTCTGGCCGAGCCACTTCTTTCTTTGCGATCAATTCTTCGCGATAACAAAACCGGCAATGGGCCGAACAGGTCGAAGCGACGTAGATCAATCCAATTTCGTATTTGTGCAGCAAGCCTTCGACGGGACTGTAGTCCATTTGTTTGCCAGGATCCTGAGATCCGGCGAGGTCAAAAGTCTCGGCAGGGCTGGCCTTAATCAGCTGCTGCATCGCTTTGCTGTTCTTGGCTTGCTCGAAGTAGTGCCGTGTAATCTTGACCGGCATCCGGGACTCGATATCCCGATCGGTGTCCTTTAGCTCCACCAATGCCGAAAGCTCATCCGCCGAATAAAAGCCTTGCATGTCGTCAGCCACTTTTTTGTCGACGAACTTGTCGATTCCAGCGGTAATCTGACGATCGTATTTTCCTTTGTCGATCGATTGGAGGAACGATTGAAGCTTTTCGGAAGTCTCGAATGCTGGAGCAGTGGACATGGTTTGGTCCCTGTAGAGGATTGGCGATTTGCGTTGCTCCAGATTAGCCACAACGACCCGTCCAGGCAACCTTAACCAGCCTTTTTGGGGCGAACAGTAACCTTGAAAGGATCAAGTCTGCGACCAACGGAACAGCATCGACATTCCTTGGCCGCCGCCGACACAAAGCGTAGCGATCCCGAGGGCGCCTTCTTTGTTCGCCATTTGCAGTCGATCATGAAGCGTCATGACAAGACGTAAGCCACTGGCCCCAAGTGGATGCCCAAGAGCCATCGCTCCACCCCAGTTGTTGACTCGATCCATCGGAACCTTCAAGTCCTGAGCTGATGCCAAAACCTGAATCGCGAAAGCCTCATTGATTTCCCAGGCTGCGATGTCGTCCGCTTTAAGACGATTGCGTCGAAGAATCTTGTTCGTTGCTGGAACCGGCCCCAACCCCATGACTTCGGGCGCAACATGCCCGACTTGGGCATCGATGACCTCTAGACCAGCAGAAACACCAAGCGATTTTGCCAACGAAGACTCCAACACCCAACCGCTGGTCGCGCCATCGGTCAACGGTGAACAACAAGCGGCCGTTACGCTTCCGCCTTCCTTGAAGGCTGGACTGAGGCTGGCCATCTTTTCCATATCGACCGGATAACGAATGAACTCATCCTTCTCGATCAGGAAAGGGTGAATCTGGTTGGCGTAGCAACCTTTCTCGTAAGCTTCAAATGCCAACGTGTGACTTCTGGCCGCGAGCGCCTCTTGAATCGCGCGCGTGATGTTTGGATATCGATCAGCAACCAGCTCAGCAGTCTCTCCGTTGGGGGTGTAAGCGAGCGGATTCGTTTTCTTGATTCGATCGGATTCGGAGAAGTTGGCTCCGCGACGAGGAATGCGGCTCATCGATTCAATCCCAGCCGTAAGATAAGCGTCGCCCCAACCAGCACTGACACGTGACGCAGCAATCGCAACGGCTTCCATGCTGCTGGCACAGAGGCGGTTGACCGTAACACCGGGCACGTCCAGATCGACACCCAAAGCCGCCATTCGACCAACGTTGTAGCCCTGTTCGTGTTCAGGGTAGGCGCAGCCAACGACCAAATCTTCTGGTCCATATTGCCAGAGGTTAGGGTACTTTTTCGATTGAGCTTCGAGGATCTCGATGAGCAAATCATCAGCTCGCACGTCCTTGTACGCCCCTTTGAATGCGCGACCAAATGGAGTACGAAGTCCGGCAGTAAAAATTGGCTTGTTCATCGTTTCCCTCGTGGTTGTGGCATCGACGCAATTTAGAAAAATCTACCCCAGACTTGCACACCATCGTGTCAGTCCGGGAAGACGGATCTACGGCAACTGCAAATCATCCTTGGTCACTCCGTCGGCCATTTTCTCAATCTGAAACGACTCGCCGACTGGCGAAAAAATACCCAAGTCCGTCACGACTTTGCGAACAACACATTTGCCGGTCAGCGGAAGCGTGCAGCGATGAAGCAGCTTCGCATCGCCGCGTTTTGAGAAATGAGTCAGCATCACGATGATCGATTTGGCTCCGTGGACCAAGTCCATCGCACCGCCCATGCCCGTGACTTTCTTTCCGGGAATCATCCAGTTCGCGAGGCTTCCTTCGGCATCAACTTGCATTCCCCCAAGAATACAAACATCGATATGACCACCACGAATCATGCCGAAGCTGGTCGAGCTATCGAAAAAACTGGCTCCGGATCGAACGGAGATCGTTTCCTTGCCCGCGTTGATTAGCGTCGGTGAAACCGTTTCGGGTGTCGGCCTTCCGCTCACACCGAGAACACCATTCTCAGAGTGAATCCAGATGTTTTTGCTTTCTGGAATTCGCTCGGCAACCAGCGTCGGCATTCCGATTCCAAGATTGAGGCTCGAACCGTCTTCCAACATCGCGATCACTTCGTCAGCCATTTCTACTTTGGACCAACCAACAGGTTTTTTAGAAGAGCTGTTCATCCGACTACACCTCACCCTGCGTTGCATAGACTGGGATCTCAACCGTGTTCTCGTAGTCAACGCCCTGATAGATTCTTTGAACGAAAACGCCAGGCAAGTGCACATTCTCGGGTTCGATCTCACCGGGTTCGACAAGCTGTTCAACTTCGACCACGGTAACCTTGCCAGCCATCGCCATCAAAGGCGAAAAATTTCGAGCCGTTTCCTTGAACCAGAGATTTCCAAACATATCGCCTTTTTGAGCTTTGATGATCGCAAGGTCAGCTTCCAAAGGCAGCTCAAGAATGCACGGAATATCAAAATCCCGCTGCTCTTTTCCCTCGGCGACCAGCGTTCCATATCCGGCTGGGGTGTAGAATCCTCGAATGCCCATCCCAGCCGCGCGAATGCGTTCGCTGAAAGTTCCTTGTGGAACCAATGTCACATCGACCTCGCCCGCCAACATTTGCTGTTCGAGATCAGGATTGCCACCGACGTAACTGCAGGTCGCATGACTTATTTGCTTGCCCTTCAGCAACCAAGCAAGCCCGCGCCCCGAGTTTCCAATGTTGTTTGAGATCGCGTGAATGTTCTTAATACCGCGGCGTTGAATTTCCTTAATGCTATTTTCGGGAATCCCGCACAGGCCAAAGCCGCCACTCATCAACGAGATGCCGTCCTGGACATCGAACAAGGCATCTTCGGCGTTGTTGTAGACTTTCGAATTCACTGCTTTTGCACTTTCAAATGGCAAACGGAAGCCGTTTGTTTTAGCAGATGCTCAATGGCCTGAAAATCCAGAGCTGGCTTTTGCCTGCGATACCAAAGACGCGCCGAGCACGGGCCCGACTCGCGATATACATTCAGGTGATGCGAATGAAGATCTCGTTCATACGACGTAAATCATCGAAAAATAACGTGAAACAGCATGGATGTCATAACGAATCGTCGATCATGCAAGTCGTGAATTTAGTCTACCATGGAAAGCAGTGATTTCGGACAATCCGCAATCCATTCGTTTCAAGCGAGTGACCCTTTAAACCCATCGCTATCTATCGTCGGTGATGAGGAGAAAAGAATGAAAATGAAAAAGAAGCATGACCGTGACAACATGCGACCTCAACGACACAATGCACGCATTGCCACAAACGTATCAAATCCCAGAGGCATCCGTCGATCGATCGGAGACGGGACCAACTTTACCGAATTGGGATCGTTTGCGGCCGAACCGACGGGCTGCTGGTCGAACGATCCGTCGATTGCCTTATCCGGCATCGACTTGCGGGCCGCCACAGACCAACCGATTCGCGTGGGAATGCTTCTCAAATGAGCGATTCAGTCGATACGCAAGACGAAGGATTAGTTCGAACGATCGGTACGCGAGCATTGGGCTTGATTATCGTCAATATGGTGGTCGGAGGTGGCATATTTATTTTGCCTGGGTTGATTGCGGTAAAGCTTGGGTCGGCTGCGATCGTGGCCTACGTCGTTTGTTCATTGGCCGTTGCCTTGGTCTTTCTTTGCTTTGCTGAAATCGGCAGTCGCGTAACACGAAGCGGCGGCGCCTACGCATATATCGAGGACGCGTTTGGACCATTCGCCGGATTTGTCGCGTCGATTCTGTTTTGGTTTGGTTGGAGCGTTTTGGCTGACGCCGCGATTACGGTTGCGATGGTGGAAACGTTGGCCATCGCTTTTCCGGTGTTTGCCGAACCGGTTCCTCGCGCACTTTTCATTGTTGCGTTATTTGCATTCCTAGCTGCCGTCAATGTCATTGGGGTTAAGTTCGGCGTGAGGCTGTTCGTATTTAACACCATTGCCAAGCTCGTCCTGCTGTTGCTTCTGGCAGTGGTTGGATTGCTGGCAATCAACGTTGAGCATTTGAGGATTCAGCAGTGGCCGACGTTGCAGAACGTAGGTTCCGGTGCGCTGATCCTGTTTTTTGCATTCGCAGGGGCCGAATGTGCGCTCAGCTCAAGCGGAGAGATCAAGAATCCGTCAAGAACTGTTCCAAGAGGATTACTGTTGGGCTTCACAGGAATTCTTGGCCTCTACTTAAGTCTTCAGATTGTCGCCCAAGGAGTGCTGGGTCCCGAACTTGCCCTCAACACCGAAGCGCCACTTGCTGCTACCGCCAACCGGGTCTTTGGCGATTGGGGAAGCAAAATGCTTTTGGTAGGTGGTGCGATCTCAATTTTTGCCACCATCAGTGGTGACATTCTGAATACACCAAGAGTCGTTTTCGCATCCGCGCGAGACGGCAACTTGCCTAGCATTTTGGCAAAAGCACACCCAAAGTTTAAAACGCCTTTCGTATCGGTGATCTTTTTTGCATCCGTCATATGCACTTTTGCCCTGACTGGAACATTCAAGGTATTGGCCGTCGTTGCATCTGGCTCTATCTTGATTATCTACTTGGGAGTTAGCCTCGCAGTGCTTCGATTGAGGTTCCGCGACGGTCAACCAAGCAATGATCAGTTCACGATCCCCGGAGGAGCACTTGTTCCTGTTTTAAGTTGCCTCTTTATCGGATGGTTGCTGTTTCAATTGAAATGGGAAGAGGCGGTTGGCCTCGTCGCATTGATTGGCGTCGCTGTTATTTTGTATCTCATCCAATGGGTAGTCAGGTCGCGAATTCGAAGCTGAAAACCTCCGGATTTTCGCAATGGTTTTTGAGCGTCAATGTTTTATGCGCCAACTAATTCGATACATATTGAAACGAACATGTCAAAACAATTGGACATCGCGACATTGATCGACAACCATCAGTCTGGTTGGTCGTTGGATCAACAGTTTTATACTGACCCCGAAATTTATCAGTTGGAACTGGACCAGATCATTACACGGAATTGGATTCTGGCTGGGCATGTTTCGCAGATCCCCAATTCTGGCGACTACTTTGTGTTTAACCTAGCGGGTGAATCCGCGATCATCGTCAGAGGCAAGGATCAGAAGATCCGGGCCTTTGCAAACGTTTGCCGACATCGTGGGTCGCTCGTTTGCCTTGAGGATCATGGAAACAGTAGGAAGTTCGTTTGTCCCTATCACGGTTGGACTTACGACCTCGAGGGAATCTTAATCGCCGCTCGCTCGATGCCGGACGATTTTTCGAAGCAAGAGCATGGGCTTCTCTCAATTTCACTTGAGATCATCGGTGGGCTTGTCTTTGTCTGCTTTTGTGACAAACCACCTTCGCTTTCCGATGCCCAACGTGACTTGGCGGAACCGATTTCTTGGTTTGATTTTGAAAACTTGAAAGTCGCTGCTGAAAAGACTTATCCGATTGCTGCAAATTGGAAGTTGGCGATCGAAAATTATCAGGAGTGTTACCATTGCGCTACCGCTCACCCCGAATACTCAGAGATACATACTCGCAAGTTCGACCCCGTAAGGCGGAATCGCTTGCAAGCGCCGATGCAAAGCAAAATGCTCGCTTGCGGACTACATGAACTGGACATCGACCGCATCGACACTTGGGCTAAATCGGGTCAACAAGGGTACGGTTACGAACGAATGGCGTTGCTGGAAGGCTACCAAACCGGAAGTCGCAGCGGCGAACCTCTGGCTCCTTTGCTTGGCAATTTAACGGGCTTCGATGGAGGCGCTTCGGACTTTGTGGTTGGGCCATTTACGTTCTTGCTGGCTTACAGCGATCATCTTGTCGCATATGTGTTCAGCCCTGTTAACCATGGAAATTGCACGTGCAAAATTTCTTGGTTTGTTCGAGGTGACGCGATTGAAGGCAAGGACTATGACCTCGATGAGTTAACGTGGCTCTGGGAGGTTACCACTCTAGCCGATGAAAAAATCATCGTGAACAATTGGAAAGGCGTTTGCTCGCGTTATTACAAGCCAGGTCGATTCTCCAGTATGGAAACCATGGAGCAACGATTTGTCGAGTGGATTCTTCAGCAGTTGGCTGGAACGGATTGAAAAGGTTCTGGGCCTGGATTGCGCGACTAGCCATGAAGAAACGTTTTCAGAAATCGATGCGGCCGCTTGATGGACGCTCAGAATTTGGGCGGCGGATAATTTGCTGGTGCCCTCACATCCGCAACCACCGATGTGTGTCCGGATCCGTATTGATCGTGTCCGGAAATCGGAGTTCGGTTTGGTTCCCTATCACGAGGAAGAGTGGTTCCAGTCGCTCAGAAAAAAGCTGGTGGAACTTCAATTCGCATTCTTCATGGCCCGTATCGGATAATAAAGCTTCAGAGGACGGCCGAAAATACTCCCGTTACATGACATCATTATGTGATGCATCATGCAAGCGAGCGTTTGCGAATCAAGGCCACCTTCGACTGAAGGCGCGACGGTGCACAGAATTTCAAGCTAAAATTTGCGAACATGATGCCGCCAGATTGAAAAATGAGTTCCGTCCCAGTTTCAAAAAACAGTCAAAAACCATTTTTTTAGGGGAGGGAAATTCGATGATTGCAACTATTTCATTTTCTGCAAAGAAATGGTGCAAGGATCAGAGATTGGTGCGTTGAATTATTGAAGAATTGACTTAATTGATTTTCAAATCAGTCTTTTGTGCGGTATCCAGGAGGGTGAACGTTGTTCAAATTCTCGGAAGCAACGCTGATCGGATATGATCTGCATCATGCTTAAATGTTCGGACTCGAAATCCGGCAGTCCATGCGGGAATATGGTATTTTTTGGAATCAATGTCCATTTTTCTGAAACAACTTTGATGTACAACCAGCCTGTCACCAGGCAATTCGGAGAGACATAGATGAGATTGAACGCAAAACCGCTAAACAAGTCTCGCTTTCGGGAGTCGTTCGTCATGATGTTGGCGACCCTTGTTCCTCTTGTAATCGCAAGCACGTTGTCGGCCCAGGAAGACAACGAGCTAACGGCCAAGGTGACCAAGGGTGACCTCAAAATCGAAGTTGAAGTCTCGGGTGAATTTGTTGCCGACGACAAAGACGAGATTCGGATGGAGCCCAGCAAGTACAAAGGTGACTTGATTATTACCAAGATCCTCGCCGAAGGCACGTCGGTGAAAAAAGATGATGTGCTGATGGAGTTCGATACCGACAAGTTGGATGAGGCGCTTGAAGAGGCCGAAAACGAAGTGACTGATGAGAGCGTGGCTGTACGAAAAGCCGAAGCCGAGCTTGAATCGGCAAAGATCGATGCGGAATCCAAACAATCGCAGCTTCGAAAAGAGCTGGAGTTCCTTGAACGCGAGGTTGCAGCAGCCACTGAAAAGCAATCCTTTGAACTTGCCAAGAAGGCCAAGGAAATCTCTGACGCCGAATCGTCGCTGGCGGACGCAACGGTAGACCACCAACAGTTGACCGAACTTTACGAAGAGCGTGAACTTCACACGGCAACTGAGAACATCCTTGTTGAACGTGCCAAGAAGAATCTTGAAGATCAAAAGAAGGCCATCGACAAACAGGTGGAGGAACTCGAATTTTTCAAACGATTTGAGCTTTCCAAAGAAAAGGAAGAGAAGGAGCTTGAAGTCGAAAAAAAGAAGGCCGAGATCAAGAAAGAGCAAATCACGCTCGAAGCTGCCGTTGCAGAGAAGCAGGCCGTCGTCGAGAAGGCTCAACGGAAATTGGACACAGCGACGAAGAAAGTTGATGGCTTAAAAAAGGACAAAACAGAGTTGAACGTTGTTTCACCTCGCGATGGAATTCTGTTTTACAAAACCTTGGGCGAAAGCTCAGCGACAACGTTTAATTTTGGAGGCGGTGATTCGGATGAACTGGAAGTTGGCGGGCGTGTCAAAACTCACACGATTCTGCTGACGGTCGCCACCATGGATAACCTTTCCGTCAAAATGCAGGTCCGCGAAAACGATGTTCAGCACATGAAGAAAGATTTGCCAATCACGGTGAATCCGGATGCGTTTCCGGCAATGCAGTTGGCAGGCAAGCTAACCAAGGTTGATCAAATTGCCAGTCGCACCGATGTGTTTTCTAACGCACGACGATTTACCGTACGAGGTAAATGCTCGGAATCAGCCAAGCAGTTAAAGACTGGCATGAATTGCCGTGTCATCGTTCATGCGGACATGATTCCAGATGCGATCCAGGTGCCCATCGTGGCCGTCATTGAAGTAAGTGGCAAATACTATTGCAACGTAAAGACGGCGACAGGCCATGAAAAACGAGAGATCAAGATTGGACTCTCCAACGCCGAGCATGTTGAGATCAAGGAGGGCCTGCGAACCGGTGAAGTCGTTTACTTGAGCGACCCCGGCGGTAGCTAGAGCTTGCCGTAGCCACGTTGAACCCCATCTAATCACCTTGAGCCGAGAACATGTCAGCATTAATTCAATTGGAAAACGCGTCCAAGACGTACAAGATGCGCGGCGGCGACGTGCACGCATTGAAGGAGGTCTCACTTGAAATCGAGGCCGGCGAATTCGTTTCGATCATTGGCACTTCAGGTTGCGGCAAGTCGACACTGTTGTATTTGTTGGGCACGCTAATTGAAACGACGGAAGGCGAGTATTCGTTTGACGGGAATCCAGTCAATAGTATGTCCGACGTAAAGCGGGCCTCGTTACGCGGAACCGATATCGGGTTTGTTTTTCAATCGTTCCACCTCGTGCCCCAGCTAAGCGTCGTTAAGAACGTCATGTTGGCATCACGTTATTGTGAAGCCTCCAATGGGCCTGCGTTGTCGAAACGCGATATCAAAAAACGGGCGATTGATCTGATTGAACAAGTTGGATTAGCGGATCGCAAACGTCATCGTCCGATCGAACTTTCCAATGGGCAGATGCAACGAGTCGCAATCGCCCGCTCACTATTAAATCAACCTCGCGTGTTGTTGGCCGATGAGCCGACCGGAAACCTCGACGTGAAAACCCGAGATGAGATTTTTGAAACGATGAAGCAAATCAATGCCGACGGCACGACGATTGTGATGGTGACGCACGATCCGGAACTCGCTGAACGGACCCCCAGACAAATTCGACTTTCGGACGGGAAGGTGATCTCGTGAAAATTTTCGCACTCCTATACGAAGCATTTGGGAATCTGATGCTTCACAAAACGCGTTCCCTGTTGGCGGCTCTCGGGATCATTTTTGGCGTGGCGTCGGTGATCTGCATGTTGTCGATCAGCGAAGTTGCCCGTCAGGACGTTGTCCAACGCATTCAACGAATGGGAATCAACAACTTGATTCTGGATACCGTCGAACCTGAAGAAGTTCGAGCAAACCGACGAGCAAGACAGGGACAGGGGAATGATGAAGAGACGAAAGTCTTTAAATATGGAATCACTCGACAGGACCTCAAAACGCTTGCACAGAATGTGTCGGCAATTGGTGAGATCGTACCGATGGCGACAAAGGCGATCGACATATCAAGCAGTAAAGAATCAGCGAACTCGAACATTGTCGGGACGACGCCTGCGTATTGCGACGTCATGAGCCATCACGTCCGTTCGGGTCGCTTCATTAACGAGGTGGATCAAAAGAATCTGGCGATGGTTTGTACGCTTGGGTTTGATACGGCGCGTGATCTATACCCGCTGGCCAACCCCGTGGGCAATGTGGTGAAGCTGGACGGGAAATACTTCACCGTTGTTGGCGTTATGGAGCAAAAGGGAGAAACGGGAACGGCCGGTAAAACAACGGATCCCGATAAATCGGTTTACTTGCCTTACGAAACCGCATTCACGCGTTTTGGATTAGGCGATGACCCGAATGCATTTTCGATGGAGCAAACGGTGGAAATCAATCGAGCCGTGCTGCGGGTCAATGATACCAACATGCTGACTCCCGTTTCCCAGATTGCTTCGAATATGCTTTCGCGGCTGCATAAGTCTGACGACTTTAGCGTGACCGTTCCTCACTCGTTGCTGAATGAACAGCGAAAGTCGGAGAAGATCTTCCGCTGGGTCATGGGTTCCTTGGCTGCCATCAGTTTGTTGGTTGGCGGAATTGGAATCATGAACATCATGCTGGCCAATACGACCGAACGGAAATCAGAGATTGGGCTTCGTCGAGCATTGGGTGCGAAAAGAAGCGACATTGTGGCACTATTCGTTAGCGAAAGCCTGTTGCTCTGCATCCTAGGTGGAGCCGTCGGCGTGGCAGTCGGATTTGGATTGGCTCAATTAATCGGTTCGCTGGCGGAGTGGACTGTCATCTACCACACGTGGTCGATTCCTCTGGGCATTATTGTATCCGCGATCGTGGGACTGATTTTTGGAACGATTCCCGCGATCCGAGCCGCACAGCAAGATCCGGTTTTAGCGCTGCGATCTGAGTAGAGGGTCAGATTCCGGGTTCCATATAAACCGGGAAACTGAATCAAAGAATTGAAAACGAAAACGCAAGAAATCCAATGAAGAATTTTCGAACTACCGGCTATTCAGTCTGCTTCGTGATCGCCTGTTTGTATCTGGCGACCGAAGCTGGGTTGGCTCAAGAAACGATCAAGGCGATCAATGGAGATCTTGATCGCGTTGTCAATTTGCCGGGCATTTTCGTGGCGGATGACAAAGACGAGATCAAGATTGAGCCCACTAAATACAAAGGCGATTTGATCATCACTCGAATTTTGCCGGAAGGTGTGCATGTCAAAAAAGGAGACCTGCTGCTCGCATTTGACACTGACAAGGTTGATGAAGCGATTGAAGGGGCCGAGAACGAAGCGACCGATGCCAATGTCGAGTTGAAGAAGGCAGTTGCCGAGTTCGAGACGGCCAAAATCGATCTTGAGGCCAATCAAGTACACCTGAAAATTGAATTGACTCATCTTCAGAAAGAAGTCGAAGCTGCAAAGGAAAAGCAGCTTATGGAACTTGAGGAAAACGAAAAGTCGATTGTCGATTCGGAGTATCAGTTGAGTCAAGCTTTGGTCGATTTCGATACGCTCAAGAATATTTACGAAGATCGCAGTATCCAGAGTTCTGTTTCAGGAAACATCCTGTTCGAACGTGAAGAAAAGAAGATTGATAACAACCGGAAGAGAATCGACCTTTTGAAGAAAGAGCTGGACTACTTCAAGAAGTTTGACGAATCCAAAAACCAACTTGAAAAGGAATTGGACGTTGAGAAGAAGCTGGCTGAAATCAAAAAGGAAAAAGTGAACCTTGAAGCCAAACTGGCTGAAAAGGAAAGTGTCGTCATCAAGGCGCAACGCAAGATGGATGCGGCCACTCGAAAAGTGGATGGATTGAAACTGGATCGTGGCCAGTTGAAAGTCGAGTCACCGCGTGACGGAGTTTTGTTCTATGGGCAAACTGGCAATGAAATGCCTTCAGGCGTGATTATTTTCGGTGCCTCTCGGAATGACGTTCGCAAACAACTTCGCGTCGGTGGGCGTGTCTCGACTCACAAAATTTTGCAGACCGTTGCAACGATGAGCCAGCTTTCCATCAAGATGAGTGTCAGTGAAGATGACATTCAACACTTACGGAATGAATTGCCGCTGACCGTTTATCCCGATGCATTTCCTGCTCGTAGTTTTGCGGGAAAGCTAACCAAGGTTGACCAAATCGCAACGAAACTTGGGTTTACGTCACAGACTCGGGAATTCAAAGTGATGGGGAAATGCGCTGATGAAGCGCCAGAGTTAAGGTCCGGAATGAATTGTCGAGTCGCGATTCATGTTGATCCAGTTTCCGATGCCATTCTGATTCCAGTAGCCAGTGTGTTCCACGAAGGTGATTCGTTTTTCTGTTTTGTCAAGAATAGGGCGGAGAGCGAAAAACGCGAGATTGTAATCGGTGCTTCGAACGCACAGATGGTGCAAGTCACAGACGGCGTCTCTGCTGGCGACGAGATATTGCTGGTACGTCCCGTTGCTGGTAACTGACCCCAGGACCGGCAGATTGAGTTTTTTGAACCCTTGACTCTCGAATGAGCGAACAGACTTATGAGTAATAACTCGTTTCGAAACTTGATATCGCTTTTCGTTTTCTTGTTGCTTGTCCCTGGATTGGCAAGTGCGCAAGACTCGACCGGTAAGAAGAAGGATGTCCATAAGTTGCGTCCGCAGCATCCGACGGATGTACTCTTGAAGAAATCAAAGAAATCGATTCAGGACGGGCTGGATTATCTGGTGTCGTCACAGAACCCGGATGGGTCCTGGGGTTCACACGACCCGAAGCTCGCAAGTTGGGCTGATTTGGCATTTTCTGTTCGCAAACACGGTTCCCATGATGCCGTTCGTACCGCCTGCACAGCTATCTGTGCCGAGGCGCTGATGCGACAGTCTGACCGAACAACGAAACAACAAGCAGCGTTGGACAAGGCGATCGCTGAGCTAACCAAAGTTCGCAAGTTCGCCTACGAGCCCGGCACCAGCTTTAATACTTGGGGGTACGGTTACAAGCTCGCGTTTCTGATCGAGTTAAGTAAAGATCCCGCCGGCGAGAAACTTACGGATGAGATCAAAGCATCGGCGCAAGCCTGCATCGACGGCTTGCTCAATTACCAGCAGCACACCGGCGGTTGGAGCTACTACGCGGGACCGTCAAGGAACGCCGATAACATGTCGTTCAACACCGGACTGTTTTCTCTTTCATTATCGCGGGCGGTAAAACTTGGCTGTACGGTACCCGATGGAATCGTCAACGACTCAAGTAAAGCTGTTGATCGGATGCGGGCACCGGATGGAAGTTTCGCTTACGACTCCAGATTTGAGACTGAGAAATCATCTCATGCTGTTTTGGGGAACCTTGGTGCCGGATCGCGAACGATGGCGGCAACTGTCGCGATGTATGAACTCGGCAGTTACAACATTGAGCATTTGCGACAGGCGATGAAGATTTTCGATCGAGGTGAAAACTATCTGGAAACAGGGCGAAAACTTCTGCAACCTCACGCGGCTCCGCAACAGATCTCTGGCTACTTTTTCTTCTTTGGATACAACTACGCGACCCAAGCTGCCGAGATGCTCGGCGACGAGGTTACGCAGGAACGTTGGGACCGATTCGGCTGGACGATGTTGCGAACTCAGGAAGAAGACGGCCGTTGGTGGGATACTGCTTGGGCCAGCTACGGAGAGAAGTGGGGGACAGGATTCGCCGTTCAGTCGCTGCAGCGCTACGTGCGCGCGACTGAAGCAAGAATGGAGACTGGCGATGCCGCCAATGAGAATTTGGAGAAAGCAAAAGAAGCAATTGAAAGGGGCCAAGGAAAATAGTTGCCTTTGCCAAGAGGCTGTCATTTTTCAGGTGGCATAGGCTTCCAGCGCTTCCAGCCTGTGATCTGCATGTTCGCAAACTGGAAGCCTACGCCGCCTCTTTCGCTGAGTGAAACTCAACGCTACCCAAGCCTGTAGAACAGAATCACCGGATAAAAGAACAAATGTACTCTTCAATGTCATATCGTTTTTTCGCAACTCTCTTACTTGCATCAGTCGTGTTTTGGTTCTCCGGATGTGGAAACCGGAACGCAAACATATCCGCAAAGCAGAAGTCGAATTTTATCGACTCTTCGATAACGGAATTCCACAGTCTGGGCTGGACGGGTGCGATGACGCATCCGCTGAATGATTCGATTTCGTTTGTCGATCCAGAAAACGAGGAATCGTCTATTTCGCCTGGCGGGCTGGTCGTCACCAAAGTCATTGAGGATTCGCCAGCGTCAGAAGCAGGTTTGCAGGCGGGCGACGTGATTGTGGGCATTGCAGATGAATGGGTGCCGATCAAAGATGATCCGACCTTGGATGTGTTTGAGCAAATTGAAAACCGGATTGCGGCTGGCGACGCGCAGACGGAGATCAAGGTTTTTCGGTCGGGTCAGCTGGAGGCGGTGACACTCAAGAATCTCTCCGATTCGTCGGACGTAAATCGCTCGATGGAGGCTGCCAACAAGGGGTTGAGGCATCTGGCGACAATGCAGAACGAAGACGGCTCATTTGGAGCCGAAGGCGATTCGCGAGAGAACAAACTTAAGTTGACTTCGTTGGCGGGTCTGGCGCTGCTTTCAACCGGGAACGAAGCGTTCAAAGCGAATGTTGAGTCTTGCAAGTCATTTATTGGAGCGGAGCTTGATCGAGCGATCGCCGCTGCCGAAAAAGACGAGCCCGCGCAACCCAAAGCGGATTCAAAACCGGAAGTCATTATGGTGAAAATGGCTTCGTTTGAGTTGGAGC
>CAYGUE010000117.1:12829-23179 GCA_964352885.1 uncultured Pirellulaceae bacterium | reverse complement strand
CTCACCGCCGTATTCCGACAGGTCAAAAACGGCCACAAGTTACCATCAATCGCGAGCTCAAAGACTTCGTTGCCCGAAGTACCCGAAGCACGCATTTTCATCAAAGTCGGATCGGGAACTGCTGGCTCGGCGTATTGAAAGTACCCATTGAACTCCAGAATTTCCTCTTCCCAATAACCCGGTCCCGCGTATCCAGTTGAGAATACGGCAGGGTCTTCAGTCTCAAAGGCAACGCCGTTGATTTCGATTTTGTCGATCCGGGCATCGCGTCCAAGATTGCCGGCGTTTGGATCGAAAAAGTCGTTGAGGAAATTGACGCGAACGTCTTCGGGAGCAACCGCGTCGGTTGTGACGTAGGTGAATTCAATGAAGTTCCTCGCCTCGAGATCGCCGAGTTGACCACCGGCTTGGGCCAAGTCGTACACGGCAACTTCTTCGCCAGCAATCTCTAGTGAAATGATTTCGTCACCTAGCCGGCCTGCGGCGAAGACGGTTACTTCCGTGTTGACAACTGTTTCGCCAGAAAACTGAAAGTAACCTTGGGTGTGCAGGATTTCGCTTTGACGGAATCCAGGCTGAATGCCGTCAGCGGGCAACCAAGTTCCGGTCGAGAAAACTTCTGATGCTTCTGTTTCGAACCGAATGCCATCGATCTCAATTGCATCGACCCGGAGATTGAAATCAATTCCGTCGGCAGGGGCGTAGAAGTCGTTCGTAAAAGCAATCTTGACTTGGTCGGCGGAAAGCGTTTCTGTTGATTCGTAAGTGTAGCTCCCGAATTGTCCAGTCGTCGCGCCTCCACCGACGTTGTATGACGCAACCACAGCGTCGTCGATCAGCAGCTCCATGTTTTCGCCGCCTTCGAATCCGGAGGCGAACATCTCGACTGTCGACAACATCATGCGAGTTTCGAGCGATTCGCATTGGAGCAAAAGGTCAGCCGAATCGATTCTTGATTTGGACATTTTTCTGTGGTGCAATTGAGACTTGTTTCAAGTTGTGTTTGGCTTTGAGCTCGGCAGGTTGGCATGCCTTGCCGGGCAGAAATATCATAGTTCCTCCAGAAATCCTTGCAATTTAATAGTCGGGAGTTGCCCAATCGTCGGGTTGTTTTGGCCGTGGTGAAAATAACCGTACATGACAGCTCGCATTGGCGGCAGTGAATGGGGTTTTGGTGTCGGTCTTCCGTTGGGGGCGGCCCGCTTCGCATTGCTGAGATTATCCCGAACGGTCGGAGTTCTCGTGGTCTAAAACGACTCTAAGTAATCTTCATTGTGTTAGCTGGGTGTCGCGACACCTCAAGCGGAATTGAAGCTGGCCAAAGGCGTTGCTTCAGTCGATCTTTCGACCGACAACCATTGCCAGTTGCATGACTAAAACTGCATGTCGAAACGATGTTCGGGTCTTGGGAAACCAAGCTGCTTGTCGACGAGATTAATCAGCGTCTTACCAGCAAGGTACTTCGGGAAATTCTGACAAAATAAATCGATCGTTCTCGGAACCCGATGAACTGACTGAGCCCCAATGTGAGGCGTGATAATCACGTTGGGGAACCGCCAGAGCTTGCTGTCTGCTTCGATTGGTTCCGGATTGGCGACATCGATTCCGACGCCCGCAAGGCGTCCGCTCTCGAGAGCGCGAATCAATGCAGGTTGGTCGACGACGCTCCCTCGTCCGACGTTAATGAAGTAGCTTCCCTTTGGCATCAACGCAAACTGCTCATCCGAAAGCAGTTGCTCGTTCTCTTCGCTCAGCGGCAATGTTGCGATCAAGATATCGCACTGCGGCAGCATCTCGTTCAACGCCGAGTCGGCGAACACCTTTTCAGCCATGCCCTCATATCCTTTGGCGATCGTCGAATCTGGAAACTTGTCGGTCGCAAGAATTCTTCCGACCATTGGAGTCAACGTTCTCGCGATATGTTGTCCGTTGCCTCCAAAGCCAACGATGCCGACCGTTTTTCCAAAAATCTCGTCCGTGAATCTGCGAACGTATTCGCGTTTGGACTGTGCTTCAAAAAAAACGGGAAGACTGCGAATCAGTCCCATCAGCAACGCCATCGATGTCTCGGCAACTTGCGGGGCGAACAAGCCGCTGCATCCGCTGACCATGATTTCATCGCAGGCAATCACCTCAGGCGTCAGACAATGGTCGAGTCCAGCGGCCGACGACTGGATCCACTTCAGTTTGCCCTGTTTAACAACCGACTGCCAATCGACAGGCGTTTTGGCGTGCCCGAAAAATATTTCTGCCTCAAAGATGTCATGACCAATCGAATCCATGCTGGCTTCGATCACCTCGTAGCTAGGGGCGGCCATTTTCCTAACCGTTTCAACCTGATCCAGAGTGATTGGGAAGCAGGTTACGATTTTTGGCGATTCAGGCATGTTTGATCGTGTTGAGTTTTGGCATGGAAAACATCGAAAACCACAATATAATCGAGCCTCCAATATTTAGCAGCACGAAAGCTTCCGTGTCAGACACATCCCAACGGGCCAGTGAAACGGCCGAACCTCTCACATTGCGGCAGGCTCAGGATAGAGTCGACCAATGGATCAAGGAAATCGGTGTTCGATACTTTTCGGAACTAACGAACCTTGCCCAGCTGGTCGAGGAAGTCGGCGAAGTCGCCCGAATCATGTCGCGTACTTATGGAGAGCAAAGTTTCAAGGATTCGGACAAGTCGGTGTCTTTGAAGGATGAGTTTGCCGATGTGTTGTTCGTGTTGATTTGCCTGGCGAATCAAACGGGTGTCGATTTGACAGAAGCTTTCCACGAAAACTTGCTTAAGAAAACGAAACGTGATGCGACTCGTCACACCGAAAACGAAAAACTTCAATCCTGAACCAACTCTCTGAACGAGAACTCAATGAGCATCACTGTAATGCGACAGGTCCGATTTTGTGCGGGCCATCGATTGCTGAATCACGAAGGCAAATGTGCCAACCTGCATGGCCACAATTATCTCGTTGAGTTCCATGTGACGGGCAACGATGTGGATGAGCTGGGACGCGTCGTCGATTTTTCTGTCATCAACAAGCTGTTCAAAGGTTGGATCGATGAGAACTGGGACCACGGTTTCATTCTTTGGGATCAAGACCGCAACGCGATTGATGCGATCGAACAGGTGATTCCGCATCGTCTCTATGAGTTGCCATACAATCCAACGGCGGAAAATATGGCACGCTACCTGATGCAAGAAATTGGTCCAAAACTGATTGCGACGATCAAAGGTTACGACTTGAATCTTTCACAAGTGGTTGTGTGGGAAACTGAAAAGTCATCCGCAACGGTGACCGCGGATGCTAGCCGCGATTCGGCTGATGCCAGATTGAAGTTTACGAACGGTTCGCGTTCTCTCAATTGAGCCGTCCTCCGATCATTGCTTTCCATGAAGCTCTTCTATTCCGATGTCTTTGAGCTTCCATTGCCAAGCGGCCACCGTTTTCCGATGTCGAAGTACACGCTGCTTCGGGAGCGCATCGCGAACGAGTTGGTTGAGCGTGGAGTTCAATTGCTGCTACCGCCTGCTGCGACAGACCAGCAGATTTTGTTGGTTCATACGCGAGAGTATCTTGATCGAGTCAAGTACGGCGGACTGAGTCAGCTTGAACAACGCCGGATTGGTTTTCCGTGGTCATTGAAGATGGTTGAGAGGTCACGTCGCTCGACGGGCGCGACCATTGCCGCGGCGAAAGCAGCACTGAACGACGGTGTTTCGTTTAATCTTGCCGGTGGGACACATCACGCATTTGCTGAACGCGGCCAAGGGTTTTGCGTTTTCAATGACGCCTGCGTTGCAGCTCGTGTTTTGCAACAGGAATGTTTGATCAAGCGAGCGATGGTGCTCGACTGCGACGTTCACCAAGGAAATGGAACAGCGGCGATCGCGTCAGGAGATGACTCGATGTTCACGTTTTCAATTCAGTGCGAGTCAAACTTTCCGTTCAAAAAAACGGACGGAGATTTGGATGTGAATCTTCCTGCGGGAACGAACGATGACCAGTACCTCGCTGCCATGTCAGAGGGGATTGACAAAGCGTTCGCATCCTTTCGTCCTGACATCGTGTTTTACCTTGCGGGCGCTGATCCTTTCGAGGGAGATCGTTTGGGCCAGTTGAACGTATCAAAACCCGGGTTGATGCGGCGGGACGCGTGGGTGTTTGAACATTGTCGAACGCGAGGCGTACCTGTTGCGGTCTCGATGGCCGGAGGTTACGCGAATGACGTCAACGACATCGTAGATATTCATTTTGCCACGGTGGAGGTTGCATTAGAAATGCACGCGAGGACTTGGGGAATTGCCAGAACGAGCGAAGAAGCAAATTAAACTTTCCATGGGGACTGCAATGCGGGTGCCGGCTTCCAACACGTTTGGTATCGTAGAAGACGTTCGGTACGCCGTTTATGCGGGAGACTTTATGATTGCGGATCAGTTGCAGTCCCACTTGAGTTCCGACCAAGAACTTCTCAAGCAAGGACGAATCGCGCCAGCACTACGTGAAGCTGAATTTACGGTTGATGAGTTTGGGATGGCTGGAGACGTAAGAATTGCGTCCGCGTTGCCACTTCTGTCATTGTTGCGCCATGCCATCGGAGTCGACGATAGCCCCTTCGCAGATCTATGTGATCTCCCGAAGTCGCTTTCATCCAACCTGGCCTTCGAGGCAACGTTGCTGCATGGACGCTCGCCAAGCGATGCGTCCGCAAAAATGCTGGACGATTGGGACGGTTTTATGAGCGTCTGGATCGGCAACGATCATGGACTCCTTGGCCCACTTTCTCAACCCGAGGCATGCAGCGAAAAGGCTTCTGAGTTAATCGTTCAAATTGAACAGCTAAAAGCCGATGGCAAGAAAAAGCTGGCTGTTGAAGTAGCCCTCGAGTTGGCGAATGAGTATGCTTTTCGAAATGAGAATCGCAAGGCATGTAAGCTGTTCAAGCAGGTGCTTGGAAAAGCCAAACGCTACGAGCTTACTAACGTCCGCATTGACGGCCTGTTGGGCTTCGGGCAGTTTTTCACTCGCTTGGGAATGGTCAAAGATGCAGAGCGTGCTCTGCGGTTGGCGGCAGGCGTTGCCAGAAGGACTTCCGATGCGGACCGCTATTCACATGTGATCGCAGCCCTCGGAGTTGTTCTGGCTCATGCGAAAAAAGAATCTGCAAAGAAGTATCTCACGAAGGCTAGTGTGCTGCTGAGCCCCTGGGATGTTGAGGCGGACATCGTCAATCACCATCTGGAGTCAATTCGAGAAGGCAAATTGTGTGATTGCCCTGAGGCTTCGAGTTCTTCCTCGTTGTCCGGCACTGACTGGAATTGATCATGCCTTGGAAAGAGAAACCATTTGGTTGGGGTATTGAGCAGTCCGGGTCGCAATTTCTGGCAAGTGATGCGACTGTCCTCGCGTTGAATCAAGTCAAAGAAGTCATCGACAGCGGTGCTTCGATAGGGCACGTTGTTTTTGAAACCGATACGATTGAGCCTCCTTCAATCGATTTGGCGATTCAGCTGATGTTGGACAGTGCTCATAGCAAATTGAGATTCGATCGAATCGCGGCTTCGGTTCCGTCCCCTGATCCGCGAAAGTCGATGGCTTCTGATCCATTGTGGAAATACCGCTTTGGAAAACCTCGTGCTGTGCAAGTCATATCTTGGGGCAACGTTTTTAGGGTGTGCTCTGAAGTCGCTCTCCGGCGCCTGAGTTGCGATGAGAACTGGGAGCTTTCTCGAAAGCGATCCTGTGAATTTTCGGCAGATCAGATTCGGCCAATGCTTGAGGTAATGGTCAATCCCCCAGCGGTGGAAGGTGATTTCGATTCGCCTGAATGGTTGCGACGGATTCAGTTGACAGCCGCACAGTTTGCGACATCGATCGAAATCGATCACGGCGTCACCATTGCTGACTCGCGCGTGGCGGATGTGACACGAGGGGCACTGGATTGGACGATCGATGCCGCATTGGTTGCACTTGCTCAGCGGGTAAAAACAGAACCTGCCTTATCCAACTCCGTCTGCGAGCTTGCGAGGAGTGTGCTTGCGAGGGTTCCTGCCGCAGGCTCGTGGAGTTGCCGAAGCGTTGCCATGGGCGTAATCTCGGTGCTCAATTCGACAAACGGCTCTGAAAAATAGTCTAAGGCTCCGTTGTCCAGCAGTCCGTCGCCGGTTCCCCCGCCTTTGCGATGCCCTTGAATCTTTGCACGCGATGGTTGTACGAATCGATCACGTGGAAGAATCCTTTCGAATCCAGTGTCATGCCCCAAGGTTGATGCAGTTGTCCGGGATCGCGACCGGGCCCGCCCCAAATGCCGTGTGACTTTCCAGTCAGATCAAACTTTTGCAATCGATGGTTGCCGAATTCACAAACGTAAAGAAATCCATCGCCGCCAAACAGCATGTTGTAAGGATAGCTCAGTTCACCAATGCCTGAACCGGAGCTTCCAAAACTGAACCTGAAGGTCGGCGGTTCGGTGGTCGCATCGAAGACCTGAATCCGATGATTGCACGCGTCAGCAACCCAAAGTTGATTTTTGTCATCGATCGCCATTCCTTGCGGTCGCAGGAATTCGCCTTCTTGGGTTCCGTGTGAGCCAAGCGAGCAGATGTACTTTCCATCTGGAGAAAACTTTTGAATGCGATCAAAGTCGCCGTACTCTGAGACGTAAAGATTGTGTTGCGAATCTTCGACAACGTCTGTCAGGAAACCAAATTCACCTTCGCCTCGCCCGTTCTTGCCACCGATCGTCTGGTCCGGAAGCAGCTCTCCTGCGGGTGTGTAGAACAGGACGCGAAAGTAGTGCGTGTCTGGAACGACGATACGTCCGTCGTGCAAAATACTGATGCCGCAGGGCTTGCCGTTGACACATTCGGGCGTTTTCCAAAACTTTTTTAGCTCTCCCAACCGATCAAACACTTGTATGCGACTGGTCATGTCGATGATATGCAACTGATCCGATTCGTCGATCGTGATCGCTCGAGGTTTGATGAAGCGTCCGTCGTCCAGTCCTTTACGCCCCCAAACCTCTGCGACAGAGTCGACGGGCGGTGGCGTGCAGCCAACGATGAAGGACATTGCCACGACAAGAAGCATCAGCAACCGAGTTTTCCGATTGGGAAGACGAGGGTGACGGTTCCCGTCAATGGCTTGACCATCGTCCGGTGCAGCAGATATTATTGAGGGGCTGCAAAACATTTTTGCCTGATCCTGTGCGTCGCAGTTTTTAACACTTTAACACAATTCCGCTCTGGTTTCTGCGAGTCCTTTATGACAACTGAGGTCATTGATCTACAAAAAGTAGAAGATCCTCGCGATGTCGTGCATCGAGTTGTCGAATATCTCTGCGGTGGCAAACTGGTCGCACTGCCGACTGAAACGGTTTACGGCATCGCGGCGAGTGCTCTTCAGCCCAAAGCCGTGCAGCGGCTCCGCGAATTAAAAGCCCGCGACGGAGATAAGCCATTTGCGTTGGCGATTCGTAGCGGCGACGAATGTAAGGACTACGTTCCGGACATGTCTCCATTGGCGCTTCGCCTTTCGCGACGTGTATGGCCTGGTCCAGTGACGCTGGTTTTGCCAAACCAACATCAAGACAGCGTCGTTTTTCAGCTCGATCCAGAGGTTCAGAAAGCCGTGAATCCAGGCGACACGATTGGTATTCGAGTTTCGCCAGACGAATTGCTGGAACAAGTTTTGAGTTTGACGGCTGGTCCGCTGGCTCTGACGAGCGCCAATTTTGCTGGCCAACCTCCGGCGATCGATGATTCAGGGTTGGAGCAGCTCGAGGGTCACGTTGATCTGATCGTGAAAGCAGGCAAGACCCATTTTGCTGCTCCGTCGACCGTCGTTGAAGTCGACGGAGAAGCGGTTCGAATCCTTCGCGAGGGAGTCGTCGACAAAGCAACGATCGAGCAGCTCAGCGGCTTTATCGGGGTCGTGGTTTGCACGGGTAACACTTGCCGCAGTCCGATGGGCGAAGCGATTTTCAGGAAACTGGTCGCCGAAAAGATTGGCTGTGAAATCAACGAGTTAGCGAATCGTGGTGTTACGATCGTGTCTGGTGGAATCGCCGCTGGTCCGGGTGCTCCTCCTGCGCTGCAGTCCGTTACGGTGATGCAAGATTATGGGATGGATATTTCTGACCATCAGAGCCGTCCGGTAACAGCGCGACTCGCAAATTTCGCTGACTTGATTTTGACCATGACTAACGGCCACCGCCGTGCCATCATTTCACAATGGCCAACTCTGGAATCCCGAGTGCGAACCATGCGAGCCGATGGCGGCGACATCGCGGATCCGATTGGTAGCCCGATTTCTGTTTATCAAGCCTGTGCTGAACAAATTGAAGATTGTCTTCGGCAGTGGGTTGATAAGATAGACTTTCAACAATTCCGCACTGAATCGTAGCCGACCCTATCAATGAAAATTTCTGTTGGAACAGACCATCGCGGCCTTGAACAAAAGCGCATGGTCTCAGGCATTGCTGAACAATGCGGTCATAGCGTGGTCGATCATGGCACGAACTCAACCGAGTCATGCGACTATCCGGACATCGCGAAGCTACTCGGTCATTCGGTTGCATCGGGTAGCACCGATCGCGGTATTCTGATCTGTGGAACAGGCATCGGGATGTCGATTGCAGCCAATAAAGTTTGCGGAATTCGCGCAGCGGTTTGCAACAACATCGATCAGGCTCGGCTGAGTCGTCAGCACAACGATGCCAACGTGCTGTGCCTGCCCGGTGATTCGTTTGAAGAGAATGCTGTTCGGGAGTTGGTTTCCGTTTGGTTGGAAACTCAATTCGAAGGCGGACGGCACGAGAGACGTGTCGAAAAAGTGAAGCAGATGGAAGCGGAGTTCGGGAAGAAGTCGTTCTGACAAGTGTGGTTTGGCAAGTAAGTGCTGGCGTTGCGGTGTTTCAAAAAGTCGCTACTTCGCCGCTGCTCCAGCAGTGAACCGCGTCCTCAACGTATCGATCAAGTTTGAATCCTCGCCAAGTTCCTTCGCCCGAGCCAAATCTTTCTTCGCCGCGTCGGGATAGCCGAGTGCTCCGTATTGATAGCCACGGAGAAGCCAAGCCGACGCATCGGTTGGTGATTGTTTCAGATGGGCCGAAAGGGACTGCATCTGCGAAACGAAATCGTTCTGGCCGTAGAAGAGCTTGAAGTTTTCTATCACCCAGCCCATGTCTGCAGGCGTTAGTAAAGCATTGGCTTTCGCTAAAGCGTCAGCCGATTCTCGGTATTCGCCGTTTGCAAAATGAGCCTGCGAAGCGAAAAGCATCAGCTTTCCGTTTGAATTGTCGAGTGATTTCGACAAGCCGGAAAAACGGGCTGCCTGCCCGTAATCTCCAGATCGGAAAGCACGTTCGGCTTTCAAGTGGGACGCCGCGGCAAGCTGGTTCGTCTCGATGATTGGAGCAAGTCCAAGCTGTTCGATAAGTTCCTGCTGGTTGGATCCCCCATTGGATTGCGCAACCGGTGGCTTCATCGTGAGTTGGCGTTGCGGCTGATTTTGATTCGCCAGCTGCTGCTTCGCTCGCTCCAGTTCGATTTGCAAACGCAAAATCTCAACGTCACGTGCGGTGTTCGCGTTTTGGTTCGGCACGATTGGCTGCTGATTTTGCATTCGTTCCATTGCTTGGGCCGCAACGCTGCTGCCGACGACGTTAGAAGAAAGGACGCCGCCTGTGTTCAGATAGGATCCGTAGGTCGAATACGCAGGATTGTAATATCCATAGCCGGGGTTGTATCCGTATCCATTGAAGTTTGGGTATTGATAAATCGGGGCTCCAAAACCATAGGGGTAGCCCAGGTTGCCGTAGGGCAAGATCGGAACATAGTGTCCATGAAAGTGACTGGGCGAGTATCGATGGCCGGTTCCAAATCGCGACGGCGAAAACGTGTGGTGGTTGAAGTTGTGATTCTGGTTCTGACCGTGATTGTGGTTCTGACCACGGGCGCCATTTTGTTGACCGCCATTGCCCCGGTTTTGATTTCGCGGTGCCGACGTTTGCGGACGCTGAGGATTCTTGGCAGCAGGTCTGCCTCCGCCTCGACCGGACTTGCTAAAGCCGTTCGTATTCTGAGCGAAGCTCGAAACGGGGTCAAAAAGGAAAACGGCGGCCACCACGAAGGCAGCCAGCCAGCGAAAATGATTATCACGACGAACCATAACCGTCTCCCATTTTTTTGCTAAGTAATACTACTGGTCTTGAGCAGGTGCTGTGTCTGCTGGCACGATCTCAAGCATTTCGACTTCGAAAATCAGAGTCTTGTTTGGCGGAATTCCGCTGCGACCCTTCAACTTGTAGGCCCGTTCTGACGGGATGCTTATCTTCCACTTACTGCCGACG
>CAYGUE010000117.1:0-12819 GCA_964352885.1 uncultured Pirellulaceae bacterium | reverse complement strand
ACGGGCATGGCTTGTAGTGCCGCGTTGAATCCATCGACGAAGCCACTCGCAGAGGCAACGAACGGCTCTGGAGGTTGGCCCGGGCGTGCCTCGATAGTGGAATCGAAAACCTTTCCATCTACGAATGTACCGTGATAGTTAATCTTGACCTTATCGGTCGGCTGCGGCTTTGGCCCGGTTCCCTCAACCATGACTTCGTATTGAACGCCGCCATCAAGAGTTTGCACGCCTTCTTTTTTTGCGTTTTGAGCAAAGTAAGCTTCGCCTTCCGCTTTGTTGGTTGCCGCAAGTTCCTTCATCTTCGCCATCATTTCATTCTGCTGAGCTTGCATTTCCTTTTGCTTTTCTGCTCGCACCGCCATGACTTTCTTTTGCATCTGGCCCATGACGGCTGAGATCTCTTCCATCGGAACGCCAACTTCTTCGCCCGCGATCGCACGTCGGGCGCCTTCTAGGGCTGACTCTTGATCGAGCTTAAAACCATCGCTATTGAGCTGCATTTTCATCTGACTGACTTGGTTGTAAAGCAACAACAGACTAGCCGTTTTCATCAATTCTTCGTCAGTCTTCTCGGTTGCGACGACAGCTGGCTGGATGCCAGGGACGGCGGCTACATCTTGAGCAGTGGCGGCAACGCACGGCATTGCCAAGGCAACAACGCATGCTACGAAAAAGGTAACGGTCGAATGGAAAGACATGAACTACTTTCGTTGATTGTGAGGTCTGGCGGCGTGTCGAATATGAGACCGCAAATTATAGGGTAATCGCATTGGTCAGGACAGTCTTTACCATCTTCACGCGCTGGTGATGTCGCCTGAACTGTTCAGCGATGGTGGCTTTGACTATAAATGTACTGGGAATTGAGCTGTGAACCTTTTTTGACAAGTGCTGTCCGACAGCTTCTAAACACCATCCAGAGGCGACATCTAAAACGTGCAAGATCGCAAGAAAAAAGAACAGGTTAATCAAGAAATCGCATTGATCGTTCGCGTTCAGTTTCCGGATGACCCGGTTGAGCTCGATCCTCTCGAGGAGATTCAGGGCCTGGCGGAAACGGCTGGTGCGATCGTGATGGCTGGCATCGTGCAACGGCGCGAAAAACCAGATGCGACAACCTATATCGGAAAAGGGAAAGTGGCTGAGTTGAAAGAGCTGGTTGATTTCCACGCAGCGGATGCTGTCCTGTTCGATAACAATCTTTCTCCAGCTCAGAATCGCAACTTGGAAGTTGAACTCAAGGTAAAAGTTCTCGATCGGACCGAAGTCATCTTGGATATCTTCGCGACCCATGCGAGCACTCAGGAGGCTCGGCTGGCTGTCGAGCTGGCTCAGTTGGAATACGCGCTGCCCCGACTGAAGCGGATGTGGACCCACCTGTCGCGTTTGAAGATGGGCGTCGGTATGCGTGGTCCTGGTGAAAAGCAGCTGGAGACCGACCGGCGGCTTGTTGAAAAGCGAATCCACGACCTAAAAGCCGAACTCAAGAAAGTCGAACAGAGGAAAGAACGTCAAGTCCGGTCTCGCAAAGGCACGATGACCGCGTCGCTGGTTGGCTACACGAACGCGGGCAAGAGCACTTTGATGAACGCGCTCACCGACGCAGATGTGTTGGCCCAGGACAAACTTTTCGCGACGCTTGATACCCGAACGAGGCGCTGGCAGCTTCCGCAATGGGGACCGATCTTGCTAAGTGATACGGTCGGATTTATTCGCGACCTACCCCACGCGTTGATCGCCAGTTTCAAAGCGACGCTTGAGGAAACTCGCCAGGCAGATCTTTTGCTGCACATTGCCGATGCGAGCAATCCAAGGGTCATCGACCAGATTATGGCGGTCTATGATGTGCTCAAGGAGATCGGCATCGAGGAGAAGGATGCGTTGCTGGTTTTGAATAAGAGTGACGCCGCACGAGAGATGCCGCACTTTAATTTACTGCTGAATCGCTATCCGAACGCCGTTGCGGTTAGCGCCAAAACGAAGGAAGGTTTTGACCGGCTTCATTCGGTCGTGGGTGATGCTCTTAGTCGATCGTTTCAGGATGTTGATATCGAAATGTCGGTTGGCAACGGGAAGCTGTTGGCTTATCTGGCGGCGAAAGGCGAAGTTGTCTCGTCTCAATATCGCGAAGATGTCGTGCTGGTTCATTGTCGCATTCCGCAAAAGTACCTAGGCCAAATCAATTACGACGATGCAATCGTTACGCCGCATAACGCGGCTGGTTGGATCGAAGAGAATGGCGTAGAAGAGAATGGCGTAGAAGAGAATGGCGTAGAAGAGAAATCTGAAGTCCCCCTTCATGCAGAGGCCGCTGTTCCGTCAACCCCCGTAGAATCGCCGATCCCTCCAGTTGAGGCGCCTCGCGATTGATGCGAAAGCTCAAAGACAAACGGGTAATTATTACTGGTGCATCCAGTGGCATCGGGCGAGAGCTTGCGAAGCAGTTGGCGGCTGAGGGTTGTCGCCTTGTTATTAACGCTCGCCGCAAAGACCGCCTGGAGGAACTCGCGGCTGAGATTTCAAGCGATGGATCTCAATGCGTGATCGTTGAAGGCGACGTAACCGATCCAAATGTTCGTAGCCGAATGCTCTCTGCAGCGAAGGAGAACTTTGATGGCCTCGACATGCTGATCAACAACGCTGGCGTTGGAGCGATGGGGCGCTTCGATGAAGCGTCAGAGGAGCGTTTGCGTCAGCTCTTCGAAGTGAACTTTTTCGCAGTCGCAGAGTTCATCCGCGAGAGTCTTCCGCTGCTGAAATCTGGCCACGAACCAGTAATCGTCAACGTCAGTAGCGTCCTTGGACACCGCGCTGTTCCGCTTAAGAGCGAATATTGTGCCAGTAAGTTTGCGATACACGGTTTGAGCGACGCGATCCGCGCTGAGTTTTCTCAGGATGGAATCGATGTTCTTTTGGTCAGTCCGAGCACCACTGATAGTGAATTCTTCGACGCCGCGATTGACGATCCAACGAAACGCGACTGGAAAAAAGGTGGCGCGATGTCTCCAACGGTCGTGGCTGCGAAAACTGTCCGCGCGATCAAGAAGCGGCGTCATGAAATCATTCTGACGTTTGGCGGGCGAATTCTTGTTTGGCTCGATCGAATGATTCCTGGAATCGCCAATCGGATCATCGCAAAGTTCGGCCAGTAGCCCGAAAAACCCGAAATCGACTTCGCTTCCACGGAAGTTACAGCGATCCGGAAAAGTCGGGACTGACGGCAACGGTGGTCGGCGGAAGCAATAAGATCGACTTTGATCTGACGAGCAAATAGTTAGCGGTCACGTTGAGCTAACTCAGGACGAAGAGATATTGCAAGACCGCTCATTTCTCTGTTTTTCAATGATTTGCGATACTCATTGGTTTCTCGGACGATTTCTTGTCCTCGTTTCAATGGAGGCACGTGTGAAAGTATAGGCACGTCGTCTACTTTCTCATTTGGTGGAACAGGGCATGAAAACCTCTTTTAAATTGTCAGTTTGTTTTCTGTTTATTCTGGCGACCGCTTGTTGTGCACAACGCGGAGGCCGGAATCAGGTCGCTGGCGCGGCTTCAGACGTCCCGGATAACCCGCAAGCCGTTGGAGAGTCTGGCGTTGCGTGGTACACAACTTGGGATACCGGACTCGAAGAAGCAAAACGTTCCAATCGTCCCATCTTTTTCATGTCGGCAGCCACAACGTGTTCGGGCGTGTCGGGAGTGTTCTGACCTGGCTACACCAAAACGCAGAACAGTTTGTTCGCAAATGAAGACTTCTTGGAAGCGTCTCGTAGGTTCGTATGTGTACGGATTGAAACTTACGAGAACAAGGAAGCAGAAAAACAAGTCCGTGCGTTGCTCAACGGTCGCTATGCGAATACCGCGTTCTGCGTATTCGATCCGCAAGGAGAACGACGTCTGACTCGATCAGGTCGTGGTCCTTCAACAGCCTTCGGGACCAAGGGACGAAATGGCGAAAAGATCGATGACAATGCAATCGTTCGGCAGATGCATCAAATCGCCGCCAGGTACTCCCCAAGGGGAGATGAATCGAGCGCCGTTTTGCAGGACTTCAATTCCTTTCGCCAGGCACTCAACGTTGCTTCTGCGGACCAGCGTTTACTCGTTTTCGTGGACGTAAAGGCAGCAGACAACAAGCAGGTCGAAAGCAACTTGCAGCAGGTTTTCGAGGACGGTGAAATTCAAGGGAAGTTTCATCTCAACTTTATGGATTCACAGGTTGACCGAGCTTGGTCAAAATCGATCAAAGGCAAAACGAAGTCACCCGGAATCTTCATCATCCGATCCGGAGCTTTTGGACTTGATGGGATCGTGATGGAACGGTTGCCGCACACAACCAGTGCAGATGAAATTAAGTCGGCAATGGTGGAAGCGAACGAGAAGTTTTCGTCGTTGGAGGACCGCAAAAAGTACGGTCAGCATGTTCAGTCAGGAAAACGTCTGGGAGTTCATTTCGAGAATGAGATTTCTCGTGAAGGAACCTCTGATCGTCCAGGGCAGAATAGGAGCCGACGGAACGGTCGCGGGCGATAGTCCAATGTCCTTCCTTTCCACGAAGTAAAGTTGGTCTGGTTCCCGGAATTTTCCGGGCGAATGTCAAGACTGGTTATTTGTTGTAGTCCCGCAATCACTTTGTTTCATCACTTTGTTTCATCACTTTGTTTTGCCGACTGTCCAGAAGAGAGAATTCCATCACATTGCGAACCCGACAATTGCACCCGGCACGTACAATGTACCTTTGCCTTACGGCCGTGTCTTGAGCATACGATGGAGTGAACAGGCCATGCTTTATTTATTAAGCGGAACTTCGCGGTCTGGTAAGACGATGATTGCGAAGAAGATTCTCAAGCAGAGTGGAATTCCTTACCTGTCCCTCGATTGGATTGTCATGGGTTTTACCAATGGGATGCCACAGTGTGGGATTCATGACAAACTCTTCCCTGATGAGATCGCGGAACAATTGTGGAAGTTTTTGCAGGCTATGTGCGAAAATATGCTGTGGGAAGGAGAGGACTACGTCATTGAAGGCGAGGCCATTCTTCCGGAATTGACCCGAACTCTGATGGACGACAATCCGAAGAAAGTGAAGGCCTGCTTTCTGGGATACGCGCATGTCACAGTGGCAGAGAAGGTCAAGGAAACCAAAGTATTTAGCGTCGGCAAACGCGACTGGCTTACTAACGAGTCCGATGAAACCATCCATCGACATATCGAAAATATGGTGCAATATAGCCGCAAAGTGAAAAGTCAGTGTGCCAAACATAACGTGCGTTATTTTGATACTTCGACCAACTTCATAAGCACAATCGATCGGGCGACGCAGTACCTGTTGAATCAGGTATGAGCCGGTGAGTTAGCCAGTTAGACCGCTGTCGGCGGATTTCGGTTTCTGTTTATGCAGCTAGAGCTAAACGGAGGTTTCTTTCGAATTCATCTGGCGACAGGTATCCCGAAGCTTGATGGATTCTCTTAGAGTTGTAAAACGTCTCGATGTATCTACGGAACCCAATTGGAAACTCAATTGGTGACACGACCCGTGCAAGGCAGGCTGTCGTGCCCGACTTGCCAAATCATTCCCATTCTGAAATACACTAGTCGAGCGAAGGAATTTTGCGGCCTTTCGTCCAAGTGACGCCGGCTTTGTCCAAAGCCTTTCGCATCTTTGGAACGTCCTTCTCAACGATTTTTCGAAGCTTCGATTCGACTTCCTTGTATTTCTCGACAGCAATCTCCAATTGGCGGCGGTGCGTCCCGGTGACTCCTTCTCTGCCCATCGATCCAAACATCGCTGTATTGAGCCGGCTTACCAATCCGGGAAGAGCCGACTCGTTGCGGGAGGAACGCGTTGGATCGCCGTTGAATGCTTCGGCAAGATCCTTCAATTGAGTTTCCAAGTCCCGAATGTCGTTTACCATCGACTGGTCCGCCGTACGAGAGGCTTCCACCATTGCACGCATCAAGGCAAGTTCATCGGCGGTTTCTCGCGAAACACTTGTCGCAGCACGGATCACGCCGTACACGCGACGAGCTTCGTTTGAAAACGCCATTGATGATTCGCGATCAGGTTCTTCGAGGCCATCAATTTCCAGTGGTGCAATTTCGAATTCGACGGGCTCGACCAAAGTCTCCGTTTCTCCATTGACGGTTTTCGAGATCTCGACCGTGTAAGTTCCCGGCAAGGCAATCGGAGCTCTTCTGGAGCCTTCATTCGACCACGACATGTTCCAAGTCGAACGATGTAGGCCTTTCGATGTTGAGCCCTTGATACGATCAACAACGTTGCCGTCTTCATCGCGGATGGTCAACGTGACTTTCGGAGCGACTTCACGATCTTCCGCTTTGAGTTCCTCCCATGAAGGGTACGGTACGTCAGCGTTCCTCGATTTAAGGGCACCTTCCTTCTTCTTCCGTTTCTGATTCAGCGTCTTCAATGAGTCTTTCAGATGGTAGGTGAACGTGACGCCGTAGCCAGGATTGTCGGCTTTGTAAAATCCTGCTCCCTGGCCATTCGCCGTCGTGCTGCGTTTGTCAAAGATACGTCCCATCTTGATCGGCAGGATCGCGTTCGTCTCTAAAAGTTCTTCGTCGATGTGGCGCAGCGGCGTGTAGTTGTCCATCACGTAGAATCCACGACCGAACGTTGCGAGCACGAGATCGTTCTCTTCCGTTTGGATTTCGATGTCGCGAACTCCAACGGTCGGCAGTCCACTGCCAAGCTTGATCCACTTCTCGCCGCCGTTGAGCGTCACGAAGCATCCGAACTCGGTACCGCAGAACAGTATGTCAGGGTTCACGTGATCCTGCTTCAGTGTGTAGACGCTGCCACGTTCTGGCAAGTCTCCAGTGATGTTGTCCCAATTCTCGCCGCGATCGTTTGACCGCACGATGTAAGGCTTGAAGTCACCTCGCTTGTGGTTGTTAACCACCACGAAAACGGTGTCTTCGTCGTGCAGGCTCGCTTCGATGTCGTTGATGTATCCGAACTCCGGAACGTCAAGCGACCCAAACTTACTGATCGCCGTCCACTCATCACCTGCGTCTTCGGTGACTTGAATCATGCCGTCATCAGTTCCGACATAGATCAATCCGCTGGACAGCGGCGATTCGCTAACGCTGACGATCGTGCCGTACATGGAAGTCGACATGTTCTTCGCAACGGCATCGACACCCCAAACGCGTCCCATGACCTTCAGCTTGTTGCGATCGAGGTCACGAGAAAGATCGGGGCTAATTGCTTCCCAGTTGTCGCCTCGGTCATCGGACTGAAACAAAATCTGCGAGCCATAGTAAATTCGTTTGCTGTCATGAGGAGAGATCAACAGCGCTGAATCCCAATTCCAGCGGAGTGCTTCTCCGTCAGCTTCGGGTTGTGGTTTGATGTCAATGCGTTGACCTGTTTTACGATTGAACCGAACGAGACCACCGTATTGCCACTGAGAATAGATCGTGTCCGGATCTTCAGGGTCAACTGCGGGCTCAAAGCCGTCGCCACCGACGGTCACGAACCAGTCGCTGTTGGTGATGCCGCTGTTGCTGAGCGTTTGAGACGGTCCGCCTAGCGTGTTGTTGTCCTGCGTTCCGCCATAGACGAAATAGAACGGTTTTTCGTTTGAAACAGCGACTTTGTAGAACTGCGTGATCGGCAGGTTGGCTTTGAAATCGTATGTTTTGCCGCGGTCCCAAGTTTCGTACAGGCCGCCGTCACAACCGAGGATCAGGTGGTTTGGGTCAGCGGGGTCGATTACCATCGCGTGGTTGTCGACGTGTTTGTTTGACTCGCCGAGAGATTTGAAAGTCTTTCCGCCGTCTTCGGTAACTTTGTTGTAAGTGTCAAGAGAGTAGACGCGATCGAATTTGTGAGGACAAGCAACGAGCTCTTGATAGTACTGAGGGCTGCTGCTGACTTCGCTGCTCATTCGCGACCACGATTCGCCACGGTTTGCCGAACGATAAAAGCCACTTGAATCTCCGGTCGCTTCCACGATTGCGTAAACGACTTCCGGGTTGATCGGCGAGATTGCCATTCCGATACGACCCTTGTCGCCGCCGGGCAAACCTCGGTTAATTTTCTTCCACGTCTTGCCGCCGTCAGTTGACTTGTGAATACCAGATTCAGGACCTCCATCGATCAGCACCCAAGTGTGACGCCGACGTTGGTACGAGCTGGCATACATGATGTCCGGGTTGGTTGGGTCGATGTGAACTTCGTTGATACCAGTGTTGACGCTGACGTCCAGAATCTTTTCCCAGCTGGATCCGCCGTCTGTTGTTTTATACAGACCGCGATCACCACCTTCGCTCCAGAGCGGACCTTGAGAAGCAACAAAGACAGTGTTTGAGTCATCAGGATGAACGACGATTTTTCCGATGTGTTCACTGTTGTCGAGTCCGACTTTCTTGAACGATGCTCCACCGTCAGTTGATTTGTAGAGTCCGTCACCGTAGCCCACGCTTCGCTGTGAATTGTTCTCGCCGGTGCCGACCCAGATCGTGAAATGATCGCTTGGATCGATCGCCAGGCAACCAATCGAGTAACTTCCGTAACCGTCAAAGATCGGGCGAAAGGTGACTCCTGCATTCGTTGTTTTCCAGACACCACCACTGGATGCAGCAACGTACCAGGTGCTGCGGTCCGTTGGATCGACAACAATGTCGCCGATGCGACCGGACATCAATGCGGGCCCAAGGTTTCTAAAATTCAGTGTAGAAAGCAGCCCGGAATGAATGCCGGGCAGCGTATCTTCCGGCGTGTCCGAATCTTGTGCTGTCGCAGGTGCAACCAGAAAAAGAGAAAGGATGGCCGCGATAAGGAAATTTGGAATCGAATTCGATGCAGCAGCGTTTTTGTTGAATTTCACGTTGAGGCTCAAGCTAGGATTAGATTTGAGAAGGCACTTGGTCCTCTAATCATAGCTAACAATTACGCATTCGGGACGACGTTTTTGAGGCAAGTCTTGGCTCGAGGACAGAAATCTCGGGTCCAATCGTGGGGCTGCAATGATAATCTTAGCGACACTGCATCCCCGAATTGGAACTACTTCAGCTCTTACGTTGCGACGCCGTCCTAGCATCGCTCCTCCAAACAGCAATCCAAGAACAGCCGCCGAAGACGGTTCTGCAGCGGCGGTAAAGAGCCCGACATCATTTCCGATGCCCGCCGAATAGGTGATGACCATATCGACGCCTGTGAAATTGCTACCCTTCGAGGACAAGATTGTCGCGATGGACAAGTGAGTTTCTTGCACTCGGACCGAGTCGCGCGGAGATTTCAGAGCTCTTCAAACCGATAATGGAAACAGCATCAGCGCTATCGTACTCGGCCAGTCCTCTGGCCAGGACTTGACCATTTGGACCAATGACCAAAACCGTGTCGCCCCGATGAAAGCTGCCTTGGATTCCAACGACGCCTGCGGGTAGCAGGCTCTTGCCGTCTTCAAGTGCAACCAAAGCACCCGCGTCGATCGTGATTTTTCCACTGATGTCGAGCCCGCCAGCAATCCATTTTTTTCGATCGCTGATCGGATTCGGATTGGGATCGAACCAAGTGCCCGTTCTTGTTTCAGTCAGTCGCTTAATGGGATACTGTTGCTTTCCGGATGCAATCACCATGGCAGTTCCAGATGAGGTCGCGATTCGAGCGGCATCGATTTTCGTCTTCATTCCACCGCGAGAGTGAACCGAGGCAGCCTCCCCTGCCATCGCTTCGATCGTCGCATCAATCACTTTGACTCGGGGAATCAGTTTCGCATCAACGTTCTCGCTCGGTGGCGAATCGTATAGCCCATCGATGTCGGAAAAGAGAATCAGTAAATCCGCACTACACATGGTAGCAACCCGTGCAGCCAAGCGATCGTTGTCGCCGTATCGAATCTCAGAGGTCGCAACTGAGTCATTCTCGTTAATGATCGGAATCGCTTTCCATCGCAATGCGGTTGCAATCGTGTTGCGAGCATTCAGATATTTGCGACGTTGTTCGGTATCATCGATTGTCAGCAAGATTTGTGCTGCAATGAGGGAGTGAGCTTTCAGTGTTTCGCTAAATATTTGAGAAAGTGCGATCTGACCGACAGCGGCTGCTGCCTGGCTTTCTTCCAGCTTCAAAAAACCGCTTCGAAGCGCAATGTCTTTTTCATGCAATTCTCGCCGGCCAAGTGCGATGGCCCCCGACGATACGATCAGAATTTCCTTGCCGTCTTTTGCCAGCTGAGCCACATCTTCCAACAAGCTGTCCAGCCAAGTTTTTCGCAAACCTGAATTTGGATCTACAAGCAATGAAGAACCAATCTTGATGACGATTCGCTGATAGTCGGAAATGGAGTTCGTCATTGGGATATTTACGGCAAACTGATAAAGGTGGCCAAGCCGATTTTTGTTATAGTTAATGCAGCGTAGTGTGACGGCTTCCCGTCGCACCAGCACTCATGAGACGGTTGGAAGCCGCCACGACAAATCCGGAGATCTCCCTTGCAAGTCCCCAACGCACAACGTGAGAAAATTCTCGAGCTGCTTGAACATGAAGGTGGAGTAACCGAGGAATCGGTTCGCAAGGTCGCTGCCGAAACTGGCGTCCCCGAAGCCGACATCTGGGGTGCCGGTATGTTTTATACCTTGATCGACCGACCCGGGAAACGGGTTCGAGTTTGTGACGGACTGACTTGCCAAATGTTTGGAGCGGATGAAATCGCAGATCAAGTCAAAGCTGCCGGGCGAGAATGCGAACGCGTGAGTTGCCTCGGTCAATGCGATCTCGCTCCCGCGACGCTCGATGAAGAAATGGAATTGGTAACGTATACGGAAGTGAAGACTTCGATTTCGCCGGCCAACGGAGAAGGGCTGGCGTTGAATCTCGCCGGACCAGTTGACCTTAGTTACTCTGCGTTGGCGAAAGCCCGTGAAATGGGTAGCGAAGCGGTCATCAAACAGATTGAAGAAGCCGGACTGCAAGGCCGAGGCGGCGCAGGATTTCCAGCTCATTTTAAATGGTCGTCCGTTAACAGTCAGGCGGCAATAGAACGCTACGTGATCTGCAACGCAGACGAAGCAGAACCTGGGACATTCAAGGATCGTGAAACGATTCTCCGACAGTCACACAAAATCTTGGAGGGATTGGCGATCGCGGCGGCAACGATCGGAACCAATTCGATCTTTCTGTACATTCGTGGCGAATACACAAACGAATATCGGGCACTCGAGAAAGCAATTGCGGAAGTAAAAGATGATCAGCTTTCCGATTTTGAAATCGAGATCGTGAAAGGCCATGGAGCCTACATCTGCGGTGAAGAGACCGCGATGCTCGAATCGATGGAAGGTCGCCGTGGTATGCCACGTTTGAAACCGCCCTACCCTACTGAGGCTGGCTTTCGCGGAAAACCGTCACTGATCCACAACGTTGAAACGATCGCCTGCGTACCGTCGATTATTCATCGAGGTGGCGAGTGGTTTAAGTCGCTGGGGAGAACAGAGGCTGGCTCGAAACTGTATTGCATCTCTGGCCACGTCCACAAACCCGGTGTCTTCGAGCTACCGCTTGGAGTGACGCTCGACGAACTGGTTGAGGCAGCCGGCGGATACATCGGCAATCCGATTGCATTTTCGCCTGGCGGTGCATCGAGCGGTTTCTTGCCAATCGAGCAACGTGATTTACCTTTGGACTACAAACATCTTGCGGAAGCTGGATCGATGATGGGAAGTGCTGGAGTTGTTGTGATCAACGATACGGTCAATATGGTGATGGCAGCAAAATGGCAGCTGGATTTTTTCGAACGAGAGAGTTGCGGGCAATGTGCTCCGTGCCGCATTGGAACTCGGTATTTGCGACGCCAAACGGATAAGTTTATTCAAATTGGTGATTCGACGACGTTAGAACATGCGGACGACGTCGGTTGGGAGATGGAGGAAGGGTCTATTTGCGGTTTGGGCATGGTGGCTGCAAAGCCATTGGAGTCAGCTAGGAAGTATTGGCCGGAGGCATTTGAGTAGTACGTGGTTGTGGTTTCCAGCCGCAATCATTTGTGGTGCGTGGTTGTGGCTTCCAGCCGCAATCATTTGTATGGAGCCGAGAATGAGATGTGCAAATGACAGAAAAGCTTCTTTTTCATTCCTTTAACGAACATCGTCCGGTGCGAATGTACCGTCATGCCTTCTTGCCGCACCTACGGCAAAAAGGATGTACTTATTTCGTCACATTTCGACTGGCGGACTCGATCCCGCAGGCAATACTCAGGGAATGGAAAGCAGAACGATACAATTGGTTGAAAGCACGCGGGCTTGATATCGAATCTGCAGATTTCTCAGAAAGATTCCGTTGCTTGCCAAACAATGACAAGCATTCATTCGAACGTACTTATGCCAAGCGTTTATTTGAAGAGTTGGACAAAGGGCATGGCGATAACTTTTTGAATGACTCAAAGGTCGCGAAAGAAGTTGCAAACGCGTTGAGATTTTTTCATGGGACTCGGTTGGAACTGGGCGATTTCGTCGTCATGTCAAATCATGTGCATGCTTTGATTCGGCCGCTGGACGATCTTGAGTTGGAAGATATTCTCCACTCAGTAAAAAGCTATTCAGCAAACAAAATCAACAAATTGTTGTCTCGAAATGGAGCTCTTTGGATGGCGGAGTCCTATGATCGGTTAGTAAGAGATCCCGAGGAGCTACTTCGGACTCAAGCCTACATTCGAGCCAATCCAGCTAAAGCAGGATTGAGTGACGGGCAATTTAATCTAGGAATTGCGGAGTATCAGCTTTGCTCAGAGGCGATGAATTAGTGCAAACGATTGCGGCTGGAAGCCACAACCACGAAACATGCAAACGATTGCGGCT
>CAYGUE010000116.1:0-23300 GCA_964352885.1 uncultured Pirellulaceae bacterium | reverse complement strand
GCCCATGCTTAATCGCGTGGCGAACTTTCTCAAGAAAGTAATCGTCTTCCTTCAGTCCGTGCGAAGTGAAGCAAAACTTGATTCCCGTTTTGGCCAATACAGATGGGTTTTTCGGAGCATGTTCCCAGTGCATCAACGATTCGAGGGAAACGTCGGCTGCGTACTCTGGCGTGCCAACTTCTGGCGGCTTGGGGAAGTTCACCGGCAGGATGATTGGCCGGCCGGTTTTCGCGATGGCGTCAATACGACGATACTCGTGTCCGTTGCCCAGCAGGATCGCTTTGTCCAAACCAAACTCGCGAGCGAATCGATCCGCTCGGAGACTGAAAAGTTCGTTTGAAGTTTGGAAAACTGAAATCTGGTCGTTTTGAACCAGCGGCTGCAAAGCGAAAAGAGCACGGTTCGATTCAAGCGAATTAGAATCTGAGACCAAAGATTTGGCGTACCACTGGGCGTCGTACATCGCCTGTCGAGCAATCGCGACGGCGCCCATCGGAGAATTTGGGTACTCGTCACGGCCCCGCGAAACAGTGAGATGAAAATGCTGAGCGAAACTTTCGTTCAGAACTGCGTCTTCCGCATCTGCCTCCTCATCGAGCATCAGAATCAATGCGCTCTGGCCTCTGATCACGCCATCCTTGGAAGCACAAAGAACGGTTGTCAGGCCCAGCTTTCGTTTGTCTTTCGTTTTGAGGTCACTAAGCTTGAACGAGTCCGATATCAAAACTTGGGGGCGTACTTGGTCGTTCCAATAGCCCGTGCCTTGATCCTTCTCGAAAGGCACTTCCACTTCGTGATAGGCATCGATCAGGCCAGCATAGATGTGCAGCCCATCGCCATCGACGACTCGAGTTCCAGCGGGAACTTTCAGGTTTTCTCCGATCGCCTCAATATTCTCATTGCGGATTAAAATCGTCTCTGCAGATGGAGCGTCGCCGGGAAATCGGGTCACCATCGCTCCCGTGATCGCAACCAACTGCGGATTGTTCTGGTAGAGGCCGTCCAGTTGTCGCGATTTTCGCACTTTTGGCAACTGTGTATCCTGCGACATCAGAGGCAGGGAAGTCACCATTAAGAGTGAAGCGAAAATGATTGTGCGGGCCAGAAGATTTTGCATCATTTTTCTCAATCGATCAAATTTGAATGTTCCAAATATAGCACGAGCGGCGTTCGTTCGCCGAATGGATTATATTGATTGTCGATTCCGCCTCAAATTTTGGTTTTGCCATGCTAAAAAAGATCCCTCTAATCGCTGTCTTCACTTTGGCTTTGTCCTCCTGTGCAGTTGGTCAGCATGCGCTCGCCATCCATGGCAACGGGACGCTGGCCGTTTTGGATGCCAAGGGTGATGTTGAATGGGAAATGAAATGGCCAAACATTCACGATATTCACGTGCTGGAAAATGGCAACATGATGGTCCAGCGCGGCTGGGGCAAAGTTGTTGAAATCGATCGTAAATCAAAGCAGGTTGTCTGGTGCTACGACAGCGCAACTATGAATGGCAACCACGACCGGAAAGTCGAGGTTCACGCGTTTCAGCCGTTGGCTGATGGCAGTGTGATGATTGCCGAGTCAGGACCGGGGCGAATCATTGAAGTCGATCGAACGGGCAAGCTGCTGAAGGAGACGAAGCTGAAGATCAAAAACCGCCATCCACACACAGACACGCGTCTTGCTCGAAAGATCGGGAACGGTAACTACCTGGTCTGTCACGAAGCCGACGGTTTCGTTCGAGAGTATGAACCCGTAAGTGGTAATGTAGTTTGGGAGTACGAGGTACCCATGTTTGCTCGCGAGCCAGCAGGCGGTCATGGACTTGAGTCATGGGGCAATAAGCTTTTCGGTGCCGTGCGGTTGATGAATGGCAACACATTGATTGCGACCGGTAACGGACATAGCGTGATCGAGGTCACGCCAGACAGGGAAGTTGTCTGGCATCTGAAGCAAGACGATTTGCCAAACATTCGATTGGCGTGGGTGACGACGCTGGAAGTTCTTCCGAACGGAAATTACGTGATCGGTAATTGTCACGCCGGCCCAGAGAATCCGTTGTTGATCGAGATTGAACCAGCGATGAAAAAGGTCGTTTGGACTCTCGATCAATTCGAAAAATGGGGCAACTCAGTTCCCAATACGCAGCTGCTTGGCGTTGAAGGCAAAGCTCTTCGGTAGGAAAGTATCAGCTAGGAATCGTGCAAACGCGGCGAACCTATTCCGTATTTGTTTGTCAGCCTAGTTGCTCACCGACATCCGGCAGCAAATTCTCTAACGAAAGCTTCTCGTGCGTTTACGATTCGCGACAATTTCTTTGAGCGGCTCATGCGTTCGATTCGGAAACGATCGAGCCTCCATTTAGGGTTGCGCTAAAGCGAGCCCATTTCTCTTGCTTTAGCGCCTTCTTTGCTGTGCGGCACCTGCGATCTCGCTGTGGTTCCGCTTTTCAAAAACACTAACTGCGCCCGGATTGTAGCTTCGTCAATCCAGCCGTTACTCGGACTGCGAATGCAATCTTGGGTTGGTCGTGCTGGGAAGCTGCGCTCGGGTCCCAACCAAGAGGTATCCTAAAATGACAAGTCTTAATAAAAGAAAAATGAATCTCACGACCAACGTCGCCATCGAACGACTCCGCAACGTCGGAATCTCGGCTCATATCGATTCCGGGAAAACGACTTTGACTGAACGGATGCTGTTTTATAGCGGTCGTATTCACCAGATGCGCGAAGTTCGCGGCGGTGATGGCGGTGCTTTTATGGACTTTGATCCAATCGAAAAGCGCCGTGGCATCACGATTGCTTCCGCGGTGACGCGCGTCGATTGGAACGACCATGCCATCAACATCATTGATACTCCGGGTCACGTTGACTTCACCGTCGAAGTAGAACGCAGCCTGAGAGTGCTCGACGGTGCGGTGTTGGTTCTGTGTGCGTCTCGCGGCGTGCAAAGCCAATCGCTGACGGTCGATCGTCAAATGAAACGGTATCGCGTGCCTCGCGTTGCGTTCATCAACAAGATGGATCGACTCGGTGCAAACCCGAATGCCGTTATTCTGCAAATGCGGAAGCGGCTCAATGACAACGCGGTTGCGATTCAAATCCCAATGGGAAGCGAAGCCGCTTTCGTGGGCGTGATTGACTTGATCACGATGGAAGCCGTCTGGTTTGATGGTGAATTTGGCGAAAAAGTGCAGCGCGGACCGATTCCGACGGAGTATCAATCCGATGCGAAATTGGCGAGAAGTCTCATGCTTGATTCGCTGGCAATGCTCAGTGACGAACTGATGGAACGGATGCTTGGCGGTGAAGAACCAAGGGCCGAACTGATTCGGAAAGTCATCCGTGCCGGCACGTTGGCTCTGCAACTTACTCCCGTGCTGCTTGGCAGTGCGTACAAAAATAAAGGCGTCCAGGAACTGCTCGATGCGATCACCGAGTACCTTCCTTCGCCGAAAGAAAGAGAGGTTATCGCTCATGATCATTCAGAAAACGACGTGCGGCTGGAATGCGAATCGGATCGTCCGCTTGTCGCGATGGCCTTTAAGACGGTCGTGGAGAAATTCGGACAACTGACGTTTCTGCGCATCTATCAAGGAACTTTGGGGAAAGGCTCCCAGATTTTTAATGTGCGGACCGGCAAGCCGATTCGTTTTGGGCGGCTCGTGCGAATTCATGCGGACAAGCGGGAAGATCTGGACATTGCGTATCCGGGCGACATCGTAGGTGTGGTGGGAATCGATTGCTATTCAGGCGATACGTTTGCCGACCGCGGCTTTGATGCGCGACTGGAGACGTTTGTCGTGGCCGAACCCGTAATCCAATTGTCGATCGCGCCGAAGAATCGTGACGATGCCGATAAACTCGCAGCGGCGTTGGCTCGTTTCGTTCGCGAAGACCCAACTTTCAGTGTGTCGACAGCTTCGGATTCTGGTGAGACTTTAATCGCCGGCATGGGGCAACTGCACCTGCAGGTTTACGTTGAACGAATTGAAACGGACTACGATTGTGAGTGCATTGTTGGTACGCCAAGCGTTGCTTATCAAGAGCGTCCAAGTCGATCGGTTAATTTTGAGCATCGGTTCAAAAAGATGACCGGTGGACCGGGCCAATTTGCCTACATCATAGGGCGAATGGAACCTCTGGTAGGCGATGAGGGGTTTGCGTTTGAAGATTCCATTTCAGGTCGTCGGATTGAACAACGTTTCATTCCAGCCGCCAAAAAGGGATTCGAAGAAGCACTCAACGGCGGACTGCTGGGCGGTTTTCCGGTGGTCGGTGTCGCGATTACATTGACTGACGGGAAGCAGCACGAAAACGATTCCTCGGAGATGTCGTTTAGGAATTGTGCTGCTCAAGCAATGAGGGATGTGATTCTTCCAGTTGCAGGGCTGCGACTTTGGGAGCCCGTGATGGAGCTGGAGATTGAAATTCCGGAATCGTTTATCGGTGTGATTTCCGGGCACTTGTCTAGGAAGCGTGGCGTTGTGACGGATTCGAAAACGATTGGCGATTTGTCGATCATGAATGCGACAGTTCCTTTGGCTGAGTTGTTCGACTACTCGAATGATCTTCGCTCGATGACGCAAGGGGCTGGAACGTTCAGCATGACTCCGGCGGGGTATCATCCCGTTCCGAAGGATGTTGAAGAACAGGTTTTGTCGGGACGCAAGTCTTGATGAATTTTAAGGGCCCGTCAGCGAAAGTTGACGGGCCTTATGTCATGGGCAATGGCGGACGTTCAATCGTTACATTTGTTGCGATCGATCGCTGTGAAGCACTGAAGTCCGTTTTCTAGGTATGCCAAGTCGCAGCTTGTGGACGCTGCTGATAGCGCGCGTGTAAGAGAGTAGGCTCTGTTGCGTTTCTTTCCGGCCTACCGGTCGGAGGTGGCTAACACGAAGGCTTCTGGTTTTCGTTTAAACGCATTTCTTTACAGCACAGATGAGTACCGCAACATGGATGTACTCAGTGAAAAGAAAGTCAATATGAAACGTCAACGTCGCACTCCATCAAGTTTTGGGTCTGCTTACGGAAAGCTCGAAGCCCGAAACCTTTTGGCGAGTATTTTCCACAACCCTGACAACGGAATCCTTTACATCGCGGGCGACAGCAACGACAACGTTGGTCAAGTCAGCGTCTCTGATGGAGACGTGGTGGCCGAGATTGATGGTGAGTCATTTTCGGGCGATAGTTCGACGGTGACGGATATTGTCTTTCTCGGACGCGACGGGAATGACACGTTCACGAATCTGTCTGATCGATCATCCAACATGTATGGGGGTCTCGGAAATGACACGCTGATTGGAGGCGGTGGTGATGACAACCTTGTTGGAGGATGGGGCAGCGACACCATTGAGGGACATGGCGGGGATGACCGTATCGTTGGAGCCGGTGGCAGGGACACTCTTGAGGGCGGCGACGGCGACGATTGGATTTTTGGCACAGCGGGAACTAACACGATTTACGGTGGGTCAGGTAATGACGTCATTTTCGGCAGCGACGACGTCGACAACATCTTTGGCGAAGCGGGTGCGGACAAGATCTTTGCAAGGGGCGGCGATGACATCATTTACACCGGAGCCGGCGGAGTCGAGGGAGGCACTTTCGAACAGGGAGATTTGGCGCATGGCCAGGACGGGAACGACAGGATCTACGGTTTTAATGGCCTTGACATTTTCTATGGAGGTAACGGCGACGATGTCTTGATCGGCGGCACTGGAGAAAACCGATTACATGGCCAAGCTGGCGATGACGTTTTGGTTGGTGGTGATAAAAGTGACTACTTGGCCGGGGCTGACGGTGATGATTCTTTTCATGGAGGCGGCGGCCTTGACTTCTTCAAAGTTGGAAACGGGATTGACACAATCGTCTACACGAGCGTTTACAGTCCGGCGCAAGTCAGTGTTACTACCAACGGCAGCAGTGTGGAAACACGAGTGCAGAATGAGTTGGTGAGCGATGCGACATGGGTTCAATTCGCAGACCGCACAATCGACGCCAATCAATCGCTCTACTCGACTCAAGACGCAATCAGCTTTTTCAAGCTCAATGGATACCGTACAGAGGTTTTTGAAGATGTTCTATCGAAGCCGTCTGACTTGGCAGAATTTGCCAACGACTGGTCCTTGGAAATGGCAAGTCAGAACCAATTGGTCAACTTCACACAAAACGATGTCGCTTCGCTGTTGATTGGGGGCCGGACGATCTTTGGGCAAAACATTGCCACGGTGAGTGACATAGGGCAGACGGATGCTGAAATTGCCAACTACTTTCATGGCTATTGGCAGCATGACCCCGGATTCAACAGCAACATGATCGATGGCGATTTTTCGGAAGTCGGCATTGGAATCGTCAAGTCGAATGCAGCGTGGTGGGCGACGCAAATTTTCATGGGGTAGACCTCATGAGTTAGGCCGGCTGCCTGCCAACTCTCTATGTTTGAACGCCAGCATCGAGGAAAATGGGCGGCTCTCTTTGGAGCTTCTCCTTGCACCGAAATTTTCAAGCACTCGGTGTCGGGGGTGTGCGAATTAAGTTTTCTTTGCAGCTGTGATTGTCCGGCATTGGTAGTGCATGAGCGAAAGGAATCGCTGCGTTTTCTAGCCGAAACTTACTTCATGGCCACCACAGGATCGAGTTTGGCAGCCCGTCGCGACGGTAGCAAACTGGCGAGCATGCAGATCGTGATCGCGATCGCGGCGACAATCAGGGCATCGCTGAACGTGTAGACAAAGATAGCGAAATCGAAGTCCTCGCGGATTCGGGTTTCGATGTATCGGCGAGCAAACCGGGTGACGGCCGAATCGACCAATCGTGCGACACCCAAGGAGACGATGGCCCCAAGAATTCCTGTTAGCGCGGCTTCGATCAGCATCAGCCAGCGTATGTCGGAATCTCTCGCGCCGATGGCCTTCATGATTCCAAACTCGGGCGTGCGTTCCATCACGGCGATGATCATCGTGTTCATGATGCCCACCGACGCGATCAGCAGGATGACCAATGCAATCGCGGCGACGATCAGGCTGACTCTTCCGAGCTCCACATCGGCTTTATCGAGGATTTCAAGGGCCGAACGCGTTTCAAAGCCTGCATCTTCCACGAGTGCGACGGCTTCCTTTAGATCGGTTGAGTTTTTGACGGAACCGACGCTGTAATGGTAAGTGCGTGACGAATGAATCGCCATTTCAATCGCGTGATAGTCACGCCAATCAATCATCATGTCGGAGCCACGGTTGGTTCGAGCGATTTGAAACAGTGCCGTCGCTGACTTCTCCGGCGGTTTCACGATCCCAGCGATTTCGAATTCGCGGAAAATGAACTGATCGCTATCGATGGACTGCGCTTCGACAGGTAATGGGGAATCCAGCCCGAGGCGAGATGCCACGGATCGGATCGCTTCCTTCTCGATTTCGCTCAGGCTGGTCTGGTCGACATCTGCGAAGAGCTTCCGAAACGTGTCAGCAACCTGCTCTGTTTCGCTGATGCCTTTGGCGCCAAAGACGCCGGCTAGACGCTTCATTTGGGGCGACAACTTTGCCGCGGCTACTTCGAATCGAAGATTGACCTTCGTTCCGATTAGCGACTCCAGCTGATCGTCCGTTTCGTAGCCCAGTCGCCAAGCACGATATTCGTCAATCCAAATTTTCCCGCGTGAGGAATGTGATTGAGGAGGATCACCTGCGATCACGCGTTGGGCAAGGCTGCTGGTTTCGACCGAAAATCCGATGGCTCGAGCAGGGACAACTTGATTGGCGATCGTGAGCTGGCATCGAAGCAACTGATTTGGCAAAACCGAAACGATTTTGGGCAGCTCGCGAATCTCGTCCAGCTTTTGTAGCGTCATCCGAGTGACGGGCAAGTTGCTTCTTTCCCAGTCCTTGCCCAGTTCTTCACTGATTCGTTCCTTTCGGTCCGCCGAGATTCCTGCTCCGAGGCTGACTGTGTCTCTTGGAGCCTGCGTTTTGAAGTCCTGATCGCGGCCGGGCGTGATCGCAAACTGCCTTGCAAAATCGGATTGGGAGAAAAGGTTCATCAGGCCTTGGCGGGCTCCACGGGTGCCCGCAAGCACGAGTAGCAGCATGGTGCAGCTAATCACGATGCCGAAGATGTTGAACGCCGTGCGGGACTTTCTGGCCCAGAGATTCTGCATCGCCATCATGAAAAGTTCGCGTTGATTCAAGGTCCCACCAGCCTTCCGTCGCGCAACGTGATCACTCGATCGGCGATTTCACCAGCCAGCGATTCATCGTGCGTGATCAGGCAAAGCGTCGAGTTTTGAGCCTCGATCATCTCTAGCATTAGCGCGATGACTTCGGCGGCGCTCTGCGTGTCCAGATTTCCAGTGGGTTCGTCGGCGAGGATCACGGGAGGGTCGTTGACCATTGCACGCGCGATTGAAACGCGTTGTTGCTCGCCGCCAGAGAGTTGATGTGGTTTGTGCCGAGCCCGTTTTTCGAGACCAACCCGTCTGAGCAACTCGCGGACTTTCTTCCGACGTTTCAGCATTGGAACGCCAGCCAGAATCAGCGGAAGCTCGACGTTTTGAAAGGCGGTACGCTGTGGGATCAATTGGAATGACTGGAAAACGATGCCAACTTCAAGGAGGCGATATTTTGCTTTTCCTGCGGCGTCAAGATTTGCGGGCTGGCTTCCATTAACGGAAAGTTCGCCAGAAGAAGGTGTGTCGAGGCCAGCGAACAGATTAAGGAGTGTCGACTTTCCTGATCCCGAACGTCCCAGAATCGCAACCTTTTCGCCTTTGCCGATTTCAACCGAGAGGTCGTCGATCGCGGTGATTTTCGCGTTGCCGGTGCCGTAGTGGCGGGAGAGGGAGGAAGCAGAGATCATGGACTTGAACAGTCAGGCGGAATGAATCTGGATCGCAATCCAAACCAAATTGGCTCCGATGGCAATGCATATAAAAACACTCCTTCATTATAGCACAAGCAATGAAAATGTATGTTTTGAGGTCGCTGCTCAATTGCCGTTCGCGTGTAGCATCACCGATTCGATTTTCTTGACAAAATCCTTCAATTCGAGATTTGGATTGTCGAGTTTTTTGGCTTCGTCATCCCAGTGTCGCAAACGCACTGCGTCGTCGAAAAATGGATTTGAGGTGAACTCAGCCAATTCGTCTGCATCCATAACGCCTCCTTGATCGATAAAACTCTTGAGAGACGTCGGTGACAATTTGTCTTTGTAAGCTGGGTCGACGGTACTCAAGTACCGTTTTGCAGACACGTGAAGTTTTACCGGTTCGGTCACTTCCTCGACGAAATGCGAATGAAGGAAATGATGTCCGATTTCTTCATGCGAGTCGTCGAGGTTCATGTCGCAGTCGGCTGGCAAATCTTCGTTGCCAATGATGTGTCCGATATCGTGTAAAAGTGCCGCAACCACCATGGCCTCTGACTCACCTTCCGCGATTGCCAACGCAGCACATTGAAGCGCATGTTCCTTTTGCGTGACGTTCTCATCGGCGTACTTCTCATTACCACGAGAAGCAAAAATTTCGAGGATTCGTTTGATAGGATCGTTTTTCATGGTATTGAGCTCTTTGTCGAAAAGTATTTGCATCGGCTCCGCTTTTTTGCGAAGCCGAATCGTAAGAGTACAGGTCAGTGGATGCGACGTCATTGATTTTTCGCGCAATCAGGCTGGGATTTAGAGCGATCAATTCGCGTTTACACGCCCTGCTTTTCTGAACTGCATCGGCGTCATCTTGTACTCGCGTTTAAAGGACCTCATTAAGACTTCAGGGTAGGCGAATCCTGTTCGCTTTGCGATCGTGGAAATGTTCAAGTTGGTCGTCCTGAGTAATCGACAAACCGCCCTTAATTGATGACGCCGGATGAAAACTGCTGGCGAACAATCGAGTTGCGTCTTGAATTTCTCTTCAAGCGTCCGGCGCGAGATGCCCAACTTCTTGACAACTTCCATTACCGTGGTGCCCGATGACGCGTGTTCGTGAATGCAGTTGATCGCCATTCCCAACACGGGGTCTTTTACCGCTGAGGCTCTGGATGATAATCGTTCTACGATCGAAATTGGATTGATTAGAATTGGCGATTTAGGAACTGGTTGGCCATTGATCATTGCTTGTAAGAGCTTGCCCGCAGTGTGCCCGACACGAGAAGGATCTTGATCGATATTGGAAAGCGGGACTGGCGCTAAAACGGACCAAAGCGGGTCGTGTTCGATACAGACAATGGCAGCGTCTTGAGGAATGTTCAGGTTCAGACTCTGACACGCCAAAATTACAAGATAGCCGACGAAACTGGACCATACAGTGATCGCAACAGGCTTTTCAAGCTTGCCAAGCCATTCAACCAATGCGTCCTTGTTGACGCCCATGGTTTCAGTGGCATCGGGAGACATTTCGAGGCAGCATAACTCAAATCCATGAGTCGTATAGAAACTACGGAGTTGATTCTCAATCGTGTCGCTATAGTCGCACCAAGGAGGCGGTCCAATGTAGGCAAAATTCCCGTGTTGCTTCTCAAGAAAATAGCTGCCAACAAGGTTTGCACATGCGGCTTCATCCGAAACGACTTGTGGCATCGTTGGGTCGTTCATTAACCAGGATATGTTCACGCAAGGAACGTTTTTCGAACGAATTTGATCGACTAGCTTATGGCTGGTTGTTCTGCAGATGACTCCATTGCCATCCCAGTCAGAAGGCAATTGAACTTCTCCGTTTGCATCGGATTGCGGCACCGTAAAAGTCCAGCCATCTGCGTCGTCCGAGCTGCCGGCAATGCCTTGGATGACTCTACGATGCCATTCACTGTCAGTTTTGATCAACAACGCAATTTCAAGCCGCTTGTCGTCGACGCGTTGGTTCGTCATCGGAAACATGTTTAACTCTTGTCGTCAAGGAAGTTTAGATTCCGATAAGCGACCATTGATTTGTTCGATCACATTCGGAAGGTCAGCAACACTTTCGATCACGTAATGTGCACCAGCAGCAAGTAACTACTGTTCGGCAACCATAGTCCGGTTTCGCAACTCACCTTCATCCATTGCTTCACACTGTTGTTCTGTAAGTACGACGATTCCTCCGCCTACAATGGCGACGTCAAACTTATTCATTTTCGGATCCCTCCCGCGATGTGTCACTTTACGATGCTCGGTTGATTCTTGAAAAGTAGAAACCGCTAAATGTGAGCATGGTAAATGCCACTATCGAAAGCAACCACGCATACCCGATGAAGAATCCAATTCGGGAAGCATCTCCAGCAAAGAGATCTTTGTAAAGCTGAACGACAACACTACCCGTGTAACCCAACGCGTCCGCAATGTAGATTGCAAACACGGCGGTTGAGACCGTTCCTGTCGCGGCAATCATTCTTTCAAAAAGCACTGCGTTGTAAGGGACATAGATCAGATAGGCGCCCAAACCAATTCCAATCATCCATGAGAATCCAGAAATTTGATTACTCACGAATAAAAAGTTGCTGAACAACAAAATTAAGGAACCAACAATCATCATTCCAAAAATCAGCTGAAGACTTTTTCGGTTGTCCTTGACCATGAATAACAGCCCCAAAAGCACCAATATCGTGATCGCGATCGGAAATTCTATCTTTGAAAACACGGCGGAGGTCTTTTCGTAGCCCAGCTCTGTCAGCATTTCAATGCCGTAGTTGTCGCGATAGTCTCTGAACGCCGTCAAAAGGCAGTAGACGACGAAAAGTGGGACAAGCCCGACCGCAAACGTTTTCAAGAACCGCCAACGATCCTTTTTCGACATCGCTTTCCGTTCCGAGCGGAGTTTGATGTCAGTTTCAGTTGCCGGCGGTAGCGAGTGTAACGCAAAAACTGCGGCAAAAAACGGCACCAGAAAGATACAGCCAGTCGTAAACGGCATCCAAGATTCGGTTACTGACCACGAATTCATTAGCCACAAGCCAACATCTTTAACGACGCCACTGGCAATCAAGAATGAAAAACAAAGAAAAGAAAGTGCGATGTCGCTGGTTCGCCGGCCCTCTACGAAGCGCACCACAAATCCCCAAACCATTCCCAGCGGGATCCCATTGAAGAAGATCGCGAACACTTTCCATTGTGTTGGGGCAATTGCAAACGTCAGCAAAGCAATTTGTGCAGTAACAATTAGTCCACATAGCCAAACCGCGAGCCAGCGGCGTTTCATTTCGCTGCAAAGACGAACGCCTATGTACTTTGAGATTGCATAGCCAAAAATTTGGCTGATTGCCAAAGCAGTTTTGAGCTGTACGTCTGAATTCAAGAAAGTTTGACCGTCGAACTTGGCGACCGAAAACGGTTTGCGGAAAGCGTACATCGAAAAATACGCGACGAATGCAGCTGCCGACGCCCAAACCATGATCGTTAAGTTGCTTTGAAGATCGGGTTGTTTGCGCATAAAGCTTTTGTCTTACAGCTGTCCAATTTATTCCCGATAGCATTGAATCAGTTGCGTCTTTGACAAGCAACCAAATTTCTTCAACGCGAAAGTGTTATCGCTGAAACTTCATATGGCTTTGTGCTGAACTTCATTTTTGACATTGGATTAATTTCGAGAGCGTTTGATGTGAATTTCTGTTAATCAAATTTCATCTGTCGGGGTGTGAATTATGGTTCTGAGACAGTTGAGTTTCAAATTGTCCGATGCTTGCTTGAAAAGAATAGCTTGATGTTTTGCGCACTCGCTCTGACACTTTTTGTGATCGCTCGATCTTAATAATCGATTCGCAATCTCTTCACAAAGCATGCATAGCATCCGTCTCGTCGATCGACGAGATCGGTTTCGCGAAATAGTTCAGCTGTCGTTCAAGGAGACGCTCATGAGAATTCAACCTGTCGCTATTGCCGTTGTAGCCGTGCTTTTTGTCGGCTCAAACGGCATCGCTCAACAGGGGCCAAACCCGGAGAGCGTTAAGAAAGAGTCCGTGTCAACGCTGAATTCGATTGTCACTCGCGCTCTAGTCATCATCCCTGGAAATCGTCCTTTGCATGACGAGCTAGAGATTCAGGACTACCAGCTGGAAGACATCAAACAGCTCCGTTACGACTTTCAGCGGAAGATGACTGAGGCGTCGAAGACGATGGCCAGTGCCGGTGGTCGGACGCGTCAGGAGAAGTTGCGTGAGCTCGTCGAAGAGCTCGACGAGGGACTTTCGGAATCACTTTTGCCACATCAAACCAAGCGTCTTCGAGAGATCGCGTACCAGAGTTTTGGTGTTTCGCCGACAACTGGATCGATGAATGTGGTCAGCCTTCTTTCGCACCGATCATTGCGCGACGCGCTCGGATTATCGCAGGCCGAGATCGCAGCACTTCGTAAAGAATCGAAAGCAGAGGAAAAGCGACTCAGAAAAGAAATTGCTAATCTGCGGAGAGAATCACAGGAAAGACTGCTCGGAAGGCTAACTGCTGAGCAAAGGGAAAAGTTGGATCAGATGATTGGCGAGTTGTTCGATTTCAGAGGCTATGCGCCGTCAAGTGGCGGACAGTTTCGAAGGTTGGGCGACGATCACTAGTGACTTTGGAAAGCTGCATTGATCAGTTTGTATGACTGCCTTCAACCAGTTTTCAACCTTGGGCGGGACTGTGAATACGCATTTCTGAGCAGGCAGATATCACTAGGCAAGATGACAGAAGAACTTACTTCACTTATGTAAACCAATTTTTTTGGGGAGATGAATTGATGAGTTTTAGAATGAGAATGTGTAGCTGGCTTTACAGGAGAGGCGCGTTGGTTACTGCAGCGATAGCTTCACTGACGGCCACTTCGATGACAGGTGTCGCAAGTGCCGATGAAGTTGCGTTTGACGATTTCGAGGTTCCGCTAGTTCCCTTCACGGTTGTTGCAGGCGAAACATCTGAGCCAGCCTATTTCGGTTGGACTGCAATGGACGTCGATTCGTGGATCGCTGAGCAAGGCGGTCAAGATCGAGACGGAAGTGGTGGACTGGGGTCTACAACGAATAATACTTTGCTCGTCGCTGATCCAGATGCTTGGGATGACTTCACCGGTGGAACAAGTAGCACAGGGTACAACTCGTATATCAGTCGCACTTACGATCTGACGGGTTTCTCTGGTGAAACGACGGTATCGTTCATCTATGAGTTTCGAGTTGAAGACTCTCAGGTAGGTATCGCCGAGTTGTCATTCGACGGCGGCGATACTTGGCAAGAACTGGTTCGTATCGAGACAGCAGAAGATTCCTCAAACGGCGGGGACATTGTTGCGGGAACGCCCGGTGTTTTCGTGTCTGGGACCGACTTTAACCGAGAAAGTGACGAGATGATTGTTCGCTTTGGTTGTATCGAAGCTGGTAACGATTGGTGGTTTGCTATCGATGACGTAAAGGTCGAGACGGCTGACGGATTCAGTGATTTTGAAGATTTCGAAGGCTTGAGCCTTGAGCCATTCGTAGAGGCTGACGGCGGTGACGGAACAGATTGGACCAATGACATCCCGGGTTGGGTTATCGACAACTCCCAAATGGTTCCTGGTGTCATCGGAGACGGCGAAGGGACAGATTGGTCACGCGACATTCCGAACTGGGTCGTCGACAACAGTCTTAGTCTTGGGTTCTCTGAGGAAGGTGCCTACGACGGTTGGGCCGCGATGGATGTTGGTTCATGGATCGCTGAACAGGGCGGACAAGGCCGGTCGATCTTCGGCTCGTTCGTTCCTGACAATACTTGCCTTGTTGCAGATGGCGATGCGTTTTACGACTTTGATTTCGACTTGGAAGGCAACGAAGGCGCGCCTGGAAATAGTTACAACACGTACATCACACGTGAGTATGACCTGAGTGGCTTCGATAACTGCTCATTGAATATCGAATTCGAATATGAATTTCGCATTGAGAATCAGCAGCTAGGCGTCGCAGAAATTTCCTTTGATGGTGGCTCCAGCTGGACTCGCATTATCGAATTCGATGAAAACGATGGCGACAATAACGACACGTTGGCCGACGTTGGCTTATTCGATCTTGCCTCTTACGACTTCACGGCGGACGACATCACCAGCAATGACTCGTTTTCTCCGCGTCAGTCAAACACGATGCTTCTCCGTTTTGGCTACCTCAACGCTGGAAATAACTGGTGGTTTGCAATTGACAACGTATTGGTGGAAGCAGACACCTTTAACTTCGTTAAAGGCGACGCTAATCAGAACGGCGTCGCAAATACTCAAGACGTTTCTGTCTTCGTATCAGCAATCCTGAATCCTGCCGGCTACGAAGCCACGTACGGTGTCCCCGCTGTAGAAGTTTTCGACTTCAATTGCGATGGAAATTTCAACACCCAAGACGTATCTGGATTTGTCAATGTGATTCTTGGTAACTAATAACGATCTTCAACTCGATTCCATTTCAACAACAAGAGAAACAAAACAAGAGAAACAAAATGAAAACAAATTTTTTTTGCATGACAGTGATAATGTTTGCTTTAGCTTGCAACTCAGCTACTGCTCAACTTGACATTATCTTCAGTATTAGCGACATCGATTCGAACGCAGGAAGCGAATTAGATCTTGTCCTTGGTAGCAGTGGGTCAATGTACGTTTGGGTGACGAACAACGATTTGGACGTTCTTGATGGCGTTGGAATTGATCTTTTGAGCTCAGATACGAGCATTCTTGAGGCTACGTCTCATGACATTGGCAACCCAAGTTCACGATGGTCGGCAGTTGATGGAGGAGATCTCGGTGATCTTGCGACCGATACCATTGCATTCGCCTTGGTTGGGTTGGGTGCTAACGGCATCACTAATGATGGCTCAACGGTTCTGTTCAGCGAGGTCCGTTTTGATGCGACGGCACTGGGTGAAACGGAATTGTCAATCGTTGAGAATGCCAACGCTATTTCAATTTTGGGTAGCGACGCTCAAAGTATCAACTTTGGAACGGCTCGGGTCTCAGTATCTGCAGTTCCCGAGCCAAGCTCATTCATGGTCCTCGCGTTGGTCGGTGGCATGGTTGGTTTGCGTCGACGACGGAGCTAATCCGAGGTAAAGATTTTAACTCAACGTTGATACAGGGGGGACGGCGAATTGCGCGTCCCCCATCTTTATTATGAGGTGAAAAATGCAAATAACAAAATACATTCCAATCAATCGCATACTTTTGGTTGCGTGCAGCTCGGTAGTGATCCTCCTTTGCAGTTCGAGAGCATCGGGCCATGATGGACCTGACCCTGTAGCTCACTGGAAGTTTAGCAAAGCAAGAATGAAGAATAACGTCTTGCAAGCACGTCTTGGTCCTGACGTGAGTTTTGACTCGAAGCCTCGGTTTTACAAAGACGAACTCGGAGAGTCGATGATCTTTCCCGGGCGAATGATGGAAGGTGTCATCGCCAAAGACTTTCAAGAGCTTGCGATCCTGCCAAAAAAAGACCTGACGATATCGGCGATAGTTGCTGTTGATAAACCGATCGAGTTCGGGTCGATCCTTGGTGTTGTTCAAGACAACGGCTACACAGAATCAGGCTGGCTTCTTGGCTATCGCAACGACAAATTCTCTTTCGCGTTGGCGTCTAAGGGGGCCGACGATGGCGATGGGTTGATGACTTATCTGGATAGTCAGTCCAAGTTCATGCCCGGTAAAATGTATCACGTTGCTGCGGTATACGATGGAACAACAATGCAGCTATATGTGAATGGGAAACTGGAGAACAGCTCGACAGAGCAGTCAGGCGATATTCTTTACCCTGAATCCGCGCCGTTTGTCGTTGGATGCTATCACGACAAAAATGAATTCAATCCCATGCAAGGTCGATTGAGAGAAATTGGACTCTACGATTTAGCGGCCAAAGAAAAATGGGTCGTCGAAGAGTTTAGTCACAACGAAAACGTGGCTGCTCTTCCCGTTGTCATTCGAGATGATGCAAAGGATTTTGTCGTTAAACCGTATCTGCAGTACGGAACGCTCGATGGCATGACCGTTTGTTGGCGGTCTGCAATGGCGTGCTCTGGGAAAGTTCACTGGGGCGAGGATTCTAGATGCGAGTTTGTCGTCGAATCTAAGGGTGCGAATGAAATCTCAAACGCTCGGATTACGGGGCTCAAGCCTGAGACGCAGTACTTTTATCGTGTCGAATCCAAAAATGCGTCTGGAGAGGAGATCTTTAGCGATGTCGCTACATTTCAGACAGCTTCATTGCCGGAAACTCCGTTTGCGTTTGCGATCATTGGTGACACGCAGCACAACCCGAAAGTTTCAGGTCCGATTGCCGAACTCGCGTGGGAGCAACGTCCGAACTTTCTTTTACACGCAGGTGATTTGGTCGATCAAGGCAAGAAGTCAGACGACTGGATCGACGAATTTTTTAAATCGATGCATCCGCTGATTTCACGCGTGCCAATGTACCCTGTCCTCGGCAATCATGAGCAAAACGCCAAGAACTATTTTGACTACATGTCGCTTCCTGAACCGGAGTATTACTACCAGTTTTCTTATGGCAATGCAGACTTTTTCTTGATCGATTCAAATCGGAACGTGGGACCAGAAAGCGAACAGTTCAAATGGCTTGATCAGGCTCTGGGCAAGTCAAAAGCCACTTGGAAATTTGTCTGTCATCATCATCCACCCTACTCTTCGGATGAAAATGACTACGGAGACCTGTGGAAAACGAATAAGAGTACTCGCGGAGACACACGCGTCCGTGCTTTGTTGCCGTTGTATGACAAGCATCGGGTCGACATTGTTTGGAACGGGCATATTCACTCCTACGAGCGGACGTGGCCATTGCGAGAAAGCAAAGCTGTCGACGCCGAAGGGACGATTTTCATGATCACCGGCGGTGGTGGTGGAGGGCTTGAGACTCCGGGACCTTATCGACCGTTTTTTCAAAATAACGTGCGACGAGGGCATCACTACACGATGGTCGCAATCAACGGAACGCAATTGGAGCTAAAGGCTTACACGTTGCAGAATGAACTTTTTGATTCAGTGCAGATTGAGAAAGAGTAGTGTCACTCAGGGGCGGAAATTAAAAGCGGCGGTGTTGCAACGCTTTCATCTAAAGCCTTGAAGTCTTTGCTTAGCAACATCGCAACCGTCGCGGCAACCTATAATTGGGTTGCCGTGACATTTCCAATGATACCGTTCATTGGAACGTTAGGACCTCGCGCTGCGATCTAGATTTGGTTCGATCCAGCAAGATCGTCTCCGTGGCTTTCCAGCCTTCTCTTCCGTCTCCGTGCCCATGATCCATTGTTTTATTACGATACTCGGGCATTGAAAGCGTTGGCTGCCAAAACTGTTTGATGGGATTTATTCAGCCGGGCGGTGAAGGTTTGCCTGTAAAAGGCACTGAAATTCGTCGGGGAAATGAATCGAAACTCGAGCATGAACGGCTCCTTGACGATCGAAGAAACGCTGACTTCCTTGGCACGTGAACACACCCTCATGCCATATGTTTGGATGGATATATAGGCCGCAGCTTCCGTCGAACCAGAAGTTCACAAAGTCGGATGGCTTGACGTCATCACCTGGAAGGGCGAGCGGGACTACAAATGGCTTTTCATCCAACGGATAGAAAAGTTGACCGCCGTCTGGGTGATAGTTGGCGTGCCATAACAATGCCCTTTCGGGCGTTTTCGAACTGGATTCATCCGCGTTTTCAGGGGCCGTGTTGTAGCCCAGCACATAGTGTCCGCCAACGGCTGCATTGGATCCCATCAGAACGTCCCCATGCCACGTGCTGTAAAAGGTTCCTTCTGTTGTCCCGCCTTCGTCGCCACAGTCTTCGTCAACTTGGCGCCATCCTTGTGCTGGCCACCGAACGATTTCGATTGGATGTTCCCGGTAGTCGTTGTTCACGAGCGAACCATAGCGTTCTAGAGTGCTTTCGGTAGCGATGACTGTTGGAATAACAATTTGTTGCAATCCACTGGCTATCTGTGGGTTCAGGTAGTCTGTTGTTGTCGAATTCATGATCTCCATATGCTCCATCAGGGTTGGTCTGTGTTCGCGAGCGGCTCAGTCAATGCAAATTGTAAGACTGATTCAATGCGAATCCAGTCCCTTGACGAGCGCTATGCGAAGCTTGGTTTTCGGCGATGCAAGTCGCCTTGACTGCGATTCGCTATTCGCTATTCGCTATTCGCTATTCGTCTGTTGTGATGCGCGTATCGTCATGACATCTGTTGTGGCGTAGCCAAGGAAACGCGCATTCACTTTCTAAATCGAAAAATCTTAATACTTCCATAAGGTGCCCTTCATAGTTTGTCGGTCTGATCTAAATCTGATCGTTTGTCACATGAAGGGGTTTGGTTTGGGAAAGTTTCCACGAATTATTTTTTGCACTTGTTTTCTTTTTCTGCTTTGCGGCTGCGGAGATGACACGACGCTACATCCAATTTCCGGCAACGTAACGCTTGGGGGAAAGTCTTACGAGCGGCTGATCGTTTATTTTCGGCCGATGGGCGACGAAGTCACGAAATACAACATGGGGGTCGGTGAAACAGACGCTAAAGGGGACCTCAAAATGCGTTCCACAGCAGGCGACGGTTTGATTCAAGGAACGTATCGAGTTTGCTTCACGTGCATGGTGAGTAAGGGCTCCAAGAAGACTGCACTTCTAGGGGAGAAAAGCGACGACGACCCAAGAGTGAAGATGGTTGAGTTGGTCCCTGAAGAGTATGGCGATCCCGAGAATAGTCCTGTCGAGTTTACGGTTGCGTCCGGCAGTGGCAATGAATTTGTTTTTGATATTCCATCGAAGTAGTTTTATATTTTCAAAGGGTGATGAAATGCGTTTTCGTTTGAGGTCAGGGTTTACGCTGGTTGAATTGCTAGTGGTGATTGCCATTATCGGTATTCTGATAGGCATGCTTCTGCCTGCAGTGCAACAGGTTCGCGAGTCGGCTCGAAGAACAGCTTGCGCCAACAAGCTTCGACAGTTGGGGTTGGCGGTGCACAATTTTGCATCGGCGTTTGACAGTCGATTCCCAATGTTGGGTGAAGCCGAAGAGGGCGGCCATTGGACCGCATTCGTTTTGCCGTTTGTCGAGCAAAACAACATTTACGAAAAACTGAGCTTTGGGTCAGTGAACTGGGCTTCATCGGCGGCGATCGATGGGGCGGTTCTTGATTCACCAAACCCACTCCTTCGCCAAGTCGCTGCCTGCGAAACGTTGGTGGATATATTTCGCTGTCCTTCGACCAGTCAGCCGGAAAGTGTGTTTGATGCGTCATGTTACATTCCGCCGTGGTTTGTGGCGCAGCGTGTTCCGGCAAACTACATCGGTGTGGTGACTGGCGTGCAGCCAGTTGATTGGAAGCCGGACTCGGGTTGGGGGGCACCAACTCGAGGCGAATGGAATGGCAATCGGACTTTGCACCACTCAGAGTTGGACGGAATTTTTACGACTCGTCCTCGAGGTTCAAATGGCGTCGGGAATCGCCTATTCAATGGTGGAATGGCAGGAGATGTTTCTTTTGCTTCGATTCAAGATGGGACATCAAATACCTTGATGATTGGAGAGGCAGAATCAGATCCTCAGTTGGCAGCTAATTCTTCCTTCCGAGAAACGCCCAACACTGGCCGCAAGGATCACTGGTGTATCGGCGGTGACGATTTTGATAATTGGGAAGGAACAGATTGGTCTGAGCAAGGCGGATCAACAGCTGTCGCCATCAACTTCCCTCGCCCTGCCGATGAATTTCCAAGTCCGGTGAGGCTCGATCGGGACCTCGAGTGGGGCGCGTACGAGGTCAGCTTCAGCAGCAATCACCCAGACGGGGCTCAGTTTTGCCGCGGAGATGGTTCTGTCGTGTTTTTATCTAGTGACACAGAATTAATCGCGCTTAGCAACTTGGGCAATCGTGCGGATGGCCAAGTGGTTGGCGAGTATTGAAAGTATTATCTCTGATGGGAAGCAGAGTTCGGCTGGGATGTTGGCTTAGCCATGGCTTGAGATAGGAGGGCGCTGGAATCTGGCGTCCTTCTTTTTCGCCGAAAGGAGTCGAAGTCGTTTTGAATTCACGTAAATCCCCGAATTCCCTCAATTTTCCGAATCTGAAAGTCGAAAACACGAAGGACTTGCTGCGAATGTGGGTCTGTATTACTCAAAATTGGTTTTCGGAGAGCCGCGAACCAAATTGAATTTGTGACGTCCTGTTCGTATTGGCGTAATGTCAGTTTACGTATTGCGACCAATCGCGATTTTAATATATTACCGAAACTTCAAAGTCAGCCAGCGTAGCTCAGTTGGCAGAGCAACGGTTTTGTAAACCGTAGGTCGTGGGTTCGAACCCCTCCGCTGGCTCTTGAATTAGAGGTGCGTCGCGTTGGACAACTCATTGCGATTGGGCGAAAGTCTGATCGTTTTAGTCGTTCTTTCGGTACCGCACCTTGACCCTGAGAATCGGTTGATTGCAATGTCGTCTGTTTTATTTAATAGGCTTTATTGAAGTCAGCCAGAAACGGGGGGGTACCGAAGCGGTCAAACGGGACAGACTGTAAATCTGTTGGCTCTGCCTTCGCAGGTTCGAATCCTGCTCCCCCCACTTTTTGCTTCTTGGGCCTCGCTGGCTTTCTTCTGGTGCAAATTCCAATTGGTTTTGCGTTAGGACTGCGCCTAGTGGTTGTGAGTTGTGATCAAAGCCTGTTTTCACCTACGGGGGAGGAAATGGGCGTTCGTTTGTTGAATCAGTTGAATAGGATTGGCGTTTTTTTGGCTCGGAATTTTGGTTTTGGAGTCAAAATTGTTCGATTGTCCATTGGTCAATGGCGCGAATTTGTTACATTGTCCGGTCATTCGAGATGTAGGAAGTTCTACGTTTCGAGCAAAGCGGGTGTAGCTCAATGGCAGAGCTCCAGCCTTCCAAGCTGGTGGTGAGGGTTCGATTCCCTCTACCCGCTCATTTGGTACTAAGATACTCGCTGACCGGAATTTGAACTTGCTGCTGTAGCTCAGTGGTAGAGCACTTCCTTGGTAAGGAAGAGGTCATGGGTTCAAGTCCCATCAGCAGCTTTTTGTTGTGGTCGGCTTTCGGGTCGATTTTTTTCAGCTTGGTTGGTTAAGAGAGATAACAGGAAATAGAAGTATGGCCAAGGAAACTTTTCAGAGGACTAAACCTCACGTGAACGTTGGAACCATTGGGCATATTGACCATGGAAAGACGACCACGACCGCAGCTATTCTTGCGGTTCAGGCTTCTAAGGGCCTGGCTCAAGCAAAGGCTTATTCGGATATCGCCAAGGGTGGTACGGTTCGTGACGCGACTAAGACCGTTACGATCTCGGTTGCTCACGTTGAGTATGAGACGGAAAACCGTCATTACGCTCACATTGACTGCCCGGGTCACGCCGACTTTATTAAGAACATGATCACGGGTGCTGCCCAGATGGACGGCGCGATTTTGGTGGTTTCTGCTGCTGACGGCCCAATGCCTCAGACAAAAGAGCATGTTTTGTTGGCTCGTCAGGTTGACGTTCCGGCGCTCGTTGTTTTCATGAATAAGTGTGACCTCGTCGATGACGAAGAGTTGCTTGAGCTTGTTGAGATGGAGATTCGCGAATTGCTTAGCAAGTACGATTTCGACGGGGACAATGTTCCAATCGTTCGTGGTTCTGCTCTTCCCGCTCTGACGAATCCTTCGGATGAAACAGCTAATGCCTGTATTGGCGAGCTGATGAACGCGATTGATACGTACGTTCCTGAGCCAGCTCGTGAAGAAGACAAGCCGTTTCTGATGGCTGTGGAAGACGTTTTCTCGATCGAGGGTCGTGGTACGGTTGCGACGGGTCGTATTGAGCGTGGTGTCATCAATACTGGCGAAGAGGTTGAGATTATCGGTCTCGAAGCTGAGCCGATGAAGACGACTTGTACGGGCGTTGAGATGTTCCGCAAGATCTTGGATACAGGTCGTGCTGGTGACAATGTTGGTCTTCTTCTTCGTGGTGTTAAACGTGAACAAATTCGTCGTGGTCAGGTTATTGCCAAGCCATCTTCGATCACTCCTCATCATAAGTTCGAAGCAGAGATTTACTGCTTGAGCAAAGATGAGGGTGGCCGTCACACTCCATTTTTCAGCGGTTATCGTCCTCAGTTTTACTTCCGCACAACGGACGTGACTGGAACGGCAAACCTCGTGGATGCTGAGATGTGCATGCCTGGCGACAATGTCAAGCTGGTTATTGAGTTGCACAAGCCGATCGCGATGGACGATGGTAACCGTTTCGCGATTCGCGAAGGTGGCCGAACTGTTGGTTCTGGTGTTGTGACCAAGGTTGTTGAATAATTTTGGCTGGTTGCCGCAAGTGATTTGCGGCTTCCATTGCTAGAGAAGTTTGGAAGCGGCGGGCGTTTTGAAATGCTTGTCGC
>CAYGUE010000115.1:17959-23395 GCA_964352885.1 uncultured Pirellulaceae bacterium | reverse complement strand
GAACGGTTCTCGCCTTCACACCAAGAGCCAAACAATACCACGATCGGTACGCCTGGCATCGACGACCGCAATGTGTCAACGGTTGCTTGTGAGATTTGGTCGCGCCGTGACTGAGCAAGAACGATCAAATGGTAGTCGACATTAGGAGCCGAGCTGATTCGTTCCAGCGGAACCATCGTTGCCGGGACTGAAATTTTGGAAAGCTGGTCACGAAAGTCGTCATGCCAGAAGTCGCCCGATATAAGAAGCTGCAGCGTATTCATCGTCTTGGACCCCTCCAAAGAAGTCAGGAACGTCCGCCGATCATATCTGCACGAGCTTTCGTTCGTCAATCCAGCTGCTCGTCAAACGTGCCGATACATGTGTATGCCTCGGCGGAGTTTGTCGTACTTCGCAGCGTATCGAGAAACTCTGGCTCACGAATGAGCCGGCTCAATCGAGACAACACACGAAGGTGGACGGCTTCATCTGTCGACCCAATCAGGAAGAAAATGTCGGTCAATGTTCCACGCGGTCCACCGAACGGGATACCCTTGGTCGTCATTCCGAGTGCGATGAAGGCTTCACCGATAATGTTGGTCATTGGTCTGCGAGGGTGTAGCATCGCAACGCCGTTCTCAAGCGCCGTCGGATGCAGGTCTTCACGTTTCCGAATCGCGTCTCCCATCTTGTCTTGATCCCAGAGGGCGCCTGTTGCTGCGACGCTGTCGCAAAGTAGTTGGATGACTTTCGGTTTCGTCCGCGCGAGCAATGGAACGAATACCAGATCAATGGGCATCATGTCCGGGATGTGAAACGAGTCAACGAGCTGTTTGGTCGACTGGATTCCAAGAACTTTTTCTACCTCGACGAGCTCGCGATCGTCAGAAATGCCGATTCTATCTTCGAACCACTGGTGGATCTCCGCACTGAAGAACTTCCACTGCCCTCCAATTTTCTTTCCTGGGACGCGACCGCGTTCTGCCATCTTCCGTGCTTCTGCGGGAGTGATGTGCAAAAACTCAGCGAGTGAAGCGAGATCAAAGTCTTCGTTAGCCATCGGAGTTAAAAGTTCGCAGAGTCGGAATTTAAAAGCGGCATTATAGCCGCAGATCTCTCAGGTGGCGACGAGCATTATCCGGCAGATCCACCAAACTGGGCTACATCTCGCAGTTCCTTTTCCACCGCATCCACGATCGCGAAAGCCAAGTCAGGCGAGACAATGCGGCGATCAAAGTGAAGCGAAACTCTACCGTGGCTCTTCACGTCATCACCAACGGGCTGCTTGAACGTGCTCCAAGCGAAGCTGATCGGCGTGCCGCTACGAAGCGGGCCGCAAAGATCATATTCTTCAAGCCGCAAGTCACCGACGTCGCGAAAATTACAGGTTCGCGTCTTGCGAAATGGCTCGCCGAGATTGGAGAAGACTGTCGTCCCTCGCGATTTTTGATTGCCGGCAGCAAAGCGAAGCAGCATCGGAATGGCGCTGAGCAGTCGAATTGCAATCAGAAACACAAGATCCAGCTTGAACCCCATGATGATGCGGACTTCCCGGTCTAGCGATTGTGCGGCTCCATCGGCGCTAGCAACCTGCTCGAATGTGCGTTCGATTTGAACGAGCGATGCTTTGTTCGTGCTCGGAAGTTTTCGATCCGCGATTCCTCGAATGCCAATTGGCAATACCAAACGGATCCATTTACGCTCGGCCCAATCGCATCCACTGTCTGCTTCAACGATTTTTTTAACCGATTTCATCGAGCGGAAAATAATCGTCATCAACAGCGAGTTCGCCGAAACTCCCAACCGTTCTGCGCGGTCGCTAAGCTCTCGCAAAACTTCTGGTGAAACGGTTCGACCCACGATGCCCGGCGATTGTGGAGTCTGGTGCGAATCAACCGCAGACTCCGATGGCTCGATCGTTGAGAATTTTCGTAGAATGAATTTTGTGGCTCCAAAGAGTCCTATCGCTTGACATGGAAGAAACTTCAGGAACGACCAAGACAACAGGCCGAGGTGACTTCGCGTTTTCCAGCGATTCCAGTCGAGCTGAGTCAGTCCACGATCAATATCTTCCTTGGAGCACAAGTTGTTGTAAGCGAGCATCCAGTCGCGAACGAAGGTGATCGCTGCCAGCCCATCGGCCAATGCGTGATCTGCGGCGAAGATCAGCGTAACGCGATCTCCTGCCTTGGGTTGAATGCACCACAAACCAAAGCCAACTTGAGCGCCGGCAGCGACTTGCGGAAGACCGCGATCGTTGACCATCGGCAGTTCGAAAGCCGACTCGGTTTCGGGCCACTGATCGACAATGACCCTGTGGAACGAATCTGCTGCAAGCTCCGCAAAGCGATCATCTTCAACGTTCGTCGACCATTTTGGGCGGCCTTTAACGCCGACGATCGGCCATGTCGCAAACTTTTGACGGCCGAGACAATGGTTCCAAGCTTGCTTCGCCAAATCCACATCGATCGAACCGCGAAAATGATATCGGCTGGTCACACAGTTCGGCCAATCAAAACTTGAGCTGTGCAAGTGGAATGCTTCGATCGACGTCATTCGAACGCGTGACGCGAATTTGGGATCCTGTTGGTGCTCCTTGGTGCTCAACGCCCTACCCTGTCTGTGGTTCGCGAATCAGGCCTGGCAAGATATCAAGGTTGAGGTCTTCGAACAGCCCTGCCTTAAAACGCTCGATCGCAATCGCGCCCATGACGGCGTTGTCGGTGCAATGCTCGAGTGCCGCAAAGTACAATTCGATTCCTTGCTGTTCGCACTCTTTGGCCAACTGATCTCGAAAGACCCGGTTCGCGGCGACTCCACCTCCAACGCACAAGCGTTTTGGATTGCCTTTGGCAGAGCATTGTCCAACTGCCTGAATCGACTTTGCAACCAAGCAATCGACGACAGCCTGCTGAAAGCTTGCCGCCAGGTCCGCGACCGTTTGATCGGGAATCGCCGTTGAATCAAGTTCAAACTTTCCCGGACCGGTGATCGCGTAGCGGACCGCTGTTTTCAATCCGCTAAAGCTGAACGCGATGCGATCCTCGTTTAGAAAACTACGCGGAAACTTGAATCCGGTCGGATCACCATTGAGAGCGACTTTTGAAATCGAAGGGCCGCCTGGATAGGGTAGGCCCAGCATGCTGGCGACTTTGTCGAACGCTTCGCCTGCAGCGTCGTCGATCGTTCCGCCTAAAAAACGATTCTGGATGGCACTGGTGTAGTGATACAGATGTGTGTGGCCTCCGCTGACGACCAGCCCGACACAGGGGTAAATCGGCGTCTGAGTGGCAAACTGGCACGCGTAAACGTGAGCGTGTAGGTGGTTGATGGCGATCAGAGGCAAGCTTTTGGCGAAACACAGCGCTTTGGCGGCGGCTAGCCCGACCAGCAGCGAACCGGAAAGGCCGGGTGTGTTGGCAACAGCGATGCCGTCAAGATCGTCCAGCGTCAGATTGGCTTCCTTAAGCGTCTCATCGATCACGGGTAGGATCCGCTCGACATGGGCACGAGCAGCGATCTCCGGGACGACACCTTTGTAGATTTCATGCAATTTGGCCTGTGAAGCGACAACGCTGGCAAGCACTTCCAAGCGATCATTGACGATGGCGGCCGCGGTTTCATCGCACGTAGTTTCCAGTGTCAGCAGGATCATGGGAAGAATTGGGGCTCTTGGACGGATTTACGAAACTTGAAGGGGAATCAGGAGTTTATATTGCCAACGTCGGTTGCTGAAGATGGGTGCCGAATGTTCCGGTTTAGCCGATTGTGATTGTGACTCGGCCCGGAAAGCTCTAGGAGAACAGCTTATTCAGATTCGAGCGGTCATAACAAGCCGATCGGCAAATTAGCAGCGATCAATGCAGAGGTCTCCAAGTCTGATCGCTGGATCGTAACCTAACAGCAACTTAGACTGTAGCGGTATATATCCACAGGATGCAGAGTCAAATGAAAATCTCAATTCCCACCAAAGTTGCTTTCACCCTCGCGGCTGTCCTCTCTTTTGTGTTTGCTGCTTCGGCTACTGCCGCGTTACCGGTTCAACGCCAAGTCGGAGAAGCTCTCGATGGGCAGCTTGAATTCAACTTCAGCAAAGCCGATTGGCCAACGGTCATCGAATGGTATGCGGGGCAAGCGGGCTTGATTCTCGAGTCGGTCGATCAGTACCCAGAAGGAACATTCAGCTTGGTCAGCGACAGAGCCATGTCTCCCGTCGAAGCGATCGATGAAATCAATCACAAACTACGTTTGAGCGAACCGCCAAAGACGCTGCTGCGGAACGGCAGCCGACTGTACTTGGTCGATGCTGATCGAGCTCTTCCCGCGGAACTCGTTGAAACGATCGATCCCAAGGAACTTGATGGGCGCGGTAAGTATGAGCCGTTGCAAGTCGTATTCGACGTTTCCGGCTTGACTTTGGATGACATCGAGCGGCAGGTCAAGCAACGAGTGCAAGATCACAACGAGAGTTTTTTCCAAACTTACCCAGATACAAATGAACTGTTCGTTCGTGAGTCAGGCGAGAATCTTCGTTTCATCCGCGATATTATCATGCGAGCCAAACTCAGCGGGACTTTGATTTACTCAAGCTTTCAGCTAAAGCACATCAGTGCAGAGCTTTTCTTGGACCAGATCAGCATGTTTCATGAGCTTAACGAGAACTACCAAAACCCAGACGCTACGTTGACGCTGATGGTAGACACGACACCCGGTTCACAAAGAATCATCATTCGTGGAACTCCAGCTTTGATCGCCGACGTAAAGGCGGCCGTAGCAATCATCGATGTGAAGGCTCCAAAAGTCGAAGAGGCTGAAGACGATCCAATGACACTTCAGCAGTACCTCGTTCCACGAGACAGCAAAGAAACATTCGAAGTGATCGATCGGTTGCTTTTCGATGAAGGTGGTGGAGCTCGCGTCATTCAAGGCTCTGAGACCGGAAAGATTACCGTAATGGGTCGAAAGGCCGACCACGCACTCGTGCGAGAGGTTCTTGGCCTGCAAGAAAAGAACAACGGCGGCTTCGCAACGATTCAACTTGCTAACGGCAAGGCGGCCGACACGTTGTTGGCGGCCCAGACGATATTAGGTATCACTTCAGAAAATGCAGCAGACAATGTCATGATGTTGGCCAACACCGACCGTGATTTCATCATGGTTCGCGGAACTCCTGCACAGGTTGTCGAAGCGACTGACATTATCAAAGAACTTGATCTTAATGCGGCACCCGTGTCGGATGGTTTCCGCACAAAGCGGCGAGTAATTCCTCTGTCTGCCGGCGAAACCGATCGAATCTTGGATGCGCTTCCAGATTACTGGCCAACCATGGGGCGGGAGAATCCGTTTGATGTTCGCCCACCGAAACCAGCAGCGCAGGATGGAAGTCTATTCCGGCGTGGGCAGCAGGGACGTCGGCACGTGCCTAAAAAAGACCAGGGTTCGCTGATTCGCGAGCGA
>CAYGUE010000115.1:0-17949 GCA_964352885.1 uncultured Pirellulaceae bacterium | reverse complement strand
GTTTGAAGTCGCAGCGAGCTTGTTTCCTGCAACAACTCTCCAGATTTCGACTGCGATCTTGCAGTTGCCTGACGAACCTTCTCCGGGAGACAAAACGGCTAAGAAAAATGGTTATACGATGCCAGAACAGTCCAAATCTATTCCAGGAGCTCCCGTACGGGTTTGGGCCACTGAATTCGGCATCATCATTGAGACGGATGATTTCGATGCTGGTGATGACGTCGAATTCCTAATCGAACAACTGACAGATGAGGATGCTGAAGAAGCTGCTCCAACGGTTTACCAATTGCGCCATTGTGAAGCCGGCTATATGAAATCGTTGATTGAGACGATGTACGGCCTTGAGTCATCCGGCGGTGGTGGTGGAGGCGGTTTGCTGAGCGGCATCGCAGACAACGTGATGGGAGAAGCTGGCGGCAGTATGATGGATGGACTGTTCGGTGGTGGACTGGGCGGTGGAGCATCCGCTAGTACGATGGAAGGTGATATAAAGCTAGGAATCGATGGTCGCTTGAACTACCTCTGGGTCACCGGCGCGACAGCGAATGACTTAGGATTGATCGACGCTGCCGTAGAAATGTTTGACATTTCTACACCTCCGCAAAATCCTGAGACAGCAGGACAGGTGTATGTGATTCAGGTTCAGCACCGCGACCCTGAAGAAATGAAGACCAGCGTTGAGACGTTGATGGAAGTTTACTTTAAAGATGCGGAAGCCGGTGGTGGTGGCGGTGGAGGAAACGACCAGGCCAACATGATGAAAATGATGCGTCAGCTCGCTGGCGGAGGTGGCGGAGGTGGCGGCGAGGCCAAGGAAGTCAAACCTCGAGGTTTTCTGATTGTCGATACGAAGACCAGCCAACTTATCTTCATGGGACCCAAGGCAATTTTCGTTCAAGTAGAGGCTTTGGTTCTTTTTCTTGATCAGCCCGAAGTTGAAGAACCACGAGTGATGAAACAGTTCGATATGAAGGGAGCGGACGGAGCCAGAATGGCGAGAATGCTTCAGAATCTTCTCGGGACCGACAAGGTCGACGTTGTAGGGGCCGATGAAGCAGGCAGTGAGAGCACAGATGGGGAAGGTGGTGAGAATAAGGCAGCAGGTGCGACGCCTTCCAAGGCTGCTGATGATGCACAAGCTAAGCAAGCTGAAGCTGCACGGAACAATTTCATTCAAATGATGCGTGCCAGAGGCGGTGCCGGCGGAGGCGGTCAACGTGGTGGCGGAGGCGGTCAACGTGGTGGCGGAGGCGGTCGGTAGTTTCAAAAATAGAAACGTCTTCCAGACACCAGACCGGAAGATCGTTTCAAAGTTCAGTTTTCAGTCTCTTGGGTCGCTGTTCCTGAAATTGAAATCCCCGACGGCAAATATTTCAAGCTCGGCAACGTTGCGACTCGTCATTAGGGTCCGAGCTGTATTTGTGCACCTTTGATTGGTTCTACAATTCCATCCTTTGCGACACGATTCGGATCGAGTTGAATTTCGCTGGTTGCTTCTTTATGCATTTTATTGAGCATCGTTAAATACATGATCTGTTTTATTCCGAAGTAGCCGCCCACTCCAATAACGACCACGGCCAGCAGAAATGGAAGCGAGATTACTTTTCGTTTCTTGCTCAAAGGAGCATCAGTCGGAGCCGTCGCGCTGTCTAACGTTTCACTTGTTTCTTCTATGTCACTCATGGATAATCCGATTGTCTTGTCTTGGGGGCTTGTATTCTGACTTGTAATTCAGAAGCCTGATCATTTTTGCGCAAAAACCATCCCTTGACAACCAGTCTTTTACTCAAGGCATTTTCATTCTGCGTCCGTCCGTGGAAAATTGATGCTGAGTTCGTCTGGCTAAGTTTCTAACGCAAACCCTTTGGCTGCCAAGTTCGGTATACTTGGATCTTTAGCGTTGATTCGCGGCGGATAATGCCAAAATTATTAAGGAGACATCTGACATGAGCGAAGTTTCACAAGACAGTAACGTCGACGAGAACTCTGGGTCGGTTGCTCGCCGTGATTTCATTTCCGCCGTTGCAGTCACAGCGGCGATCGGTGCCACGGTTGGCACATCAAATCCTGCTTTGGCTTCGGCCGTGAATCAGGAGGTCGAGCCAAAGAAGTTCAAGATGAAATTCGCGCCACATCCGGGTTCGTTTCGTACTTCATTTGGAAATCAAACTCTCGACGAGATCAAGTATTGCCATGATCAAGGCTTCACTGCGATCGAGTTCAATGGCCTTCCAAATCAACCGGTTGAGATGCAACAAAAGATCGGCGACTTGCTTGCCAAACTCGATATGACGATGGGCGTTTTCGTTGCCTACGCCGACTTTGTCGAACCAACTTTCGCTCGACGAAATGAAGACAAAGAAACAGAAATTATTGCGGCGTTAGAAGCCTCCGTCGCGATCGCCAAACGAGTCAACGCGCAATGGATGACCGTAGTGCCCGGCTCGATCGACCAACCGGCTGCCGGTGGCAACAAATACGGAGGCCCAAGACTGGCAGCAGGATATCAGCTTGGTAATACAATCGATCTATTGCGTCGTTGTTCTGATGTCCTTGAGCCGCACGATTTGGTAATGGTTCTTGAGCCGCTCAATTGGTTTGCAGATCACGGCGGAACTTTCTTGCGTTATTCCGATCAGGCCTATGCGATTTGTCGAGCCGTCGACAGTCCGTCATGCAAAATCTTATTCGACATCTACCATCAACAGATCACGGAAGGCAATTTGATCACGAATATTGATCAGTGCTGGGATGAGATCGCCTATTTTCAAGCTGGTGATAATCCAGGACGCAAGGAGCCCGGAACCGGAGAAATCAACTACGCGAATGTGTTTAAGCACATCCACCAGCGTGCGTCGAAAGCAGGCAAAGAATTTGTAATCGGAATGGAGCACGGAAATTCCATCAACGGCAAAGACGGTGAAGCGGCCTTGATTGCGGCTTACCGCGCGGTTGATGTCGTTTAGTCGAATTGAGAGACAGACACCAACGACGCGACTTGCCAAGAATTCGACACGACAACGGACGTGAACGCTTAATCGTTGCGACCCTGTCGTTGAAGACTCCGTTTGGGATTCGATTTTGAAACGCCATTGATTCCAATTTGTGTCATCCCAGGCCTGATCGTCATCCTTGCTCAATTGCCGCAAAGAATCAATTGCGGGCGCAGCAATCCCTTAGAATAATATATTTACTTGGGCGTCGATGATGATCGCGCTTCAGATAATCAACAAATGAAAGCAACATTGAGAATATGAATTGCAATTTCGATCTATCGTTAAATAGACTTCTTCGCCAGATGTCAATCATTTTCATATTGACTGCGTTGGTGCCACACGCATCGAGCGCCCAACAATTTGCTTTTGAGCAAAACGATGTTGTTGCAATCTACGGCAACGGTCTTGCCGACCGTATGCAGCACGACCCATGGGTAGAAACGGTTCTGCAAAGCCATCTCAAGGGTCTGAACGTCAGTTTTCGGAACATGAGCTTTTCGGGAGACATGGTCAACAAACGCCCCCGCAACAAGGGTTTCACTAACGATGCCGAGTACCTGCAGCACGTCGGCCCGGATGTGGTGTTCTCGTTCTACGGTTACAACGAGTCACATGCAGGCCCTGATGCCGCGACCGCTTATCAAGCCGAATTGCTGAAACTGGTGGATCGCTATACCAAACTACGAAAGGAAAAGGGAAAGGACGTCCGGTTTGTATTGTTCAGCCCCATTGCTTATCAAAACATTGGCGATCGAAATCTTCCTGAAGGCACTGAACTCAATAAGAATCTGGCAGCCATCACCGCAGCGACTCGAAAGGCCGCAGCGGAAACGGGCGTATCGTTCGTCGACCTTTTCACGCCGACGATGCAGTTGTTCAAGTCCAGTCCTGAGCGGTTCACTATCAATGGTATCCATCTCAATGCGAATGGATATCAAAAACTTTCTGGGATCATATCGGAAGCTTTGCTTGCCAAGCCGGCACCTCATCAGGACACGCTTTCTGGAATTTACGCAGCGGTTGAAGACAAGAACTGGCATTGGCACAATCGCTATCACGCGACCGACGGAAACGACGTTTGGGGCGGTCGATCAACGCTTTCTTTTGTTGACGGTCAAACAAATGCTGACGTCTTGAAGCACGAACTGGTCATGCTTGACGTGATGACAGCCAATCGTGACAAAGCGATTTGGGCTGCGGCCAATGGCAATAAGCACGTGGTCGACGACAGCAACGTTCCAGCCCCCATCAAAGTAATTTCGAATGTTGGCGGGGGTAGCAAAAGTTCTAGCGCCGAAAAAGAAGGCAGCGTCGACTACCTCTCTCCCGAAGAATCGCTCGCGAAGATTAACGTTCCCGACGGTTATGAACTGAACCTGTTTGCGTCTGAAGTTCAGTTCCCCGATCTGGCCAATCCCGTGCAGATGCAAGTCGACGCCAAAGGTCGCCTCTGGGTGGCAAGCTGGAATACGTATCCCAAGTGGGAACCAGGCAAGGAAATGAACGACAAGCTCATGATTTTTGAGGACACGGACAAGGATGGCAAAGCGGACACTCGTAAGATCTTCGCTCATGTCCACAACCCGCTTGGGTTCGAGTTTTGGGGCGGAGGCGTCATCGTGACGTCAGGCCCAGACCTGCTGTTCCTCAAAGATACCGATGGAGACGACAAAGCCGATGTGCGGTACTCGCTCTTGCAAGGACTTGGAACCGCCGACACACACCACGCCGCAAATAATTTAGTGATGGGACCCGACGGCGGGATCTATTGGCAGAGCGGGATTTTCCTAGTGCATAACCATGAGACACCGTGGAAACAAAACCTGAACATTGGCGGTTCGGGAATGTATCGTTTTGACCCGCGCACTTTTGCCATCACCCCTCACGCGGCCAATTCCCCGAACCCACACGGCACCAGTTTTGACCGCTGGGGCTATTGCTATGCTAATGACGGCACCGGTGGCAAATCGTATCAAGTGCGTCCCGAAGGCAAGGGCTTCAAGATGCACATGTTGCTGACAAAAGAATTTCGACCCGTCGCGGCCAATGCCATTCTTTCGTCGGAGCACTTCCCAGAAGAATTACAGGACGATTTTCTGATCTGTAATACGATCGGATTTTTGGGAGTCAAGCAGTATGACCTTGATCGCGACGGAGACGGAAGGACCCGAGAGATTGGAGAGGTTTGGGGAACTCCGGGTCTTGAGTTGATCAACAGCGAGGATCGGAACTTTCGCCCGACCGATGCCGTCATCGGTGAAGACGGAGCCTTGTACGTATCCGACTGGCACAACGCTATCATCGGTCACATGCAACACAACATTCGTGATCCCAACCGTGACCACGCACACGGCCGCATCTTTCGTTTGACGGTGAAGGATCGACCATTGCAAAAGCCAGTCAAGATTCACGGCCAGTCGATCGCTGCCCTGCTCGAAAATCTCAAACACCCAGTCGATGGCGTCCGACACCGAACGCGGGTCGAGCTAAGTGCTCATGACTCGGTCGCGGTGATCTCGGCGTCGCGTGGGTGGATGAAGAGTTTTGATCCCAACGATGAAACCGAAGCCCACCATTTGCTAGAGGCACTCTGGTTGCACCAGCAGCATGGCGTGCAGAACGAAGAACTCTTAAGCACGCTTTTGAGTTCTGATGTCAAGCAAGCGGTCGTCGCGGCGAGAACGGTCAAGCATTTCTGGAACAACGTGGACACCAAAGGAGCAAGTCGATTCGCTGCTCCTCCCGAATCAGAATTCGTGAGATTCAATGCTCCCAAGCACCTCAGTGAAGCTGATAAGAAAGTCTACAACTCGGGCGCCAGCATCTACCAACGTGAATCGCACTGCGCGACATGTCACTCGGCACATGGGAAAGGAAGCCCCAATGTCTATCCGCCATTGGTTGACAGTCCGTGGGTCATTGGCAGCGAAGAGCGTTTGATCAAAATGACCTTGCACGGCGTGTGGGGCAAAATGATCGTCAACGGAAAAACCTATGATCCGTCGCGCGGCGTACCACCAATGACTGCTTTCCGATCGTTGTTGAACGACGAAGAACTGGCGGCGGTTCTGACGTTTGTGCGTAACACTTGGGGCAATCAGGCTCCTCCGGTTAGTTCTGCCACCGTGAAAAACATTCGCCAGCAGACGCGTGACCGAAGTACGTTTTGGAATCCAGACGATCTGCTTGCCGAACACCCAATGGAAGCGGCTTTCGCAGGAAACAACGTCGAGGTTGAAGAGTTTGTTAACAAAGCCTTGGAAGTTGAACTTCTTGGAACACCTGTTGCTGAATTGGCGAAAGTCGCGATGGAACGTGGGAATACCGAAAGAGGTAAAAAGCTCTTCTATCAGTCATCCGCTGCTTGTTTTGCGTGTCACGATCCTCCCCGAGGGACAGCTCGTCTCGGCCCAGATTTAGCGAAAATGCCGAATAAGTTGAGCACTGAAGAATTAGTGGATTCTATCTTACGTCCGTCAAAATTGATCGACAAGGAATTTGCTCAAGTCAAAGTGCTGACGATTGATGGCAATATGCAGACAGGCATTCGGATTTCGGAAACCGAGAAAGAAATTGTCTTGCGAAATCTGGCAGAACCGAATCCGATCACGATCGCCCAAGATGACATTGAAGATATCACAGAGGCAAAACTCTCGTTGATGCCTGAGAATCTGGCCCGGCAGTTAAAAGACCGCAAGGAGTTTGACGACTTGATAAAGTACATCCTTGAAATCAGGAAACGCTAGTGCACCGTCAGAGCTGACTTGACCAGTTTTCGAGGGTGCCATGCTTCACGCTTACGTGAGCAAGGCACCCGTCGATTCATGTTTTGAAGATGCACACTTTGCCTAAATTTCGGATTCTATGTGGCAATATCCATTATAAACCCAAAGCGTTCAATACAACCTCGAAGCGCAAGTGAGTGAGTCAAAAATCCATGCAATTATTCACTCGCTGGCGCTTCGGGCTTGTATTCGTGCAACATCAAAAGATTCAGGTTGGGCTGTTCTTAAACAGCGCCCTTTACGTCGTTGGAAACCATGGTTCCAACCTTCTCACCCATGATTGCCTTCATGATATTTCCATCTTTACGGAAGTTGAAAACCATGATTGGCAGGTTGTGCTCCATGCAGTGAGAGATGGCAGTCGAATCCATGACGCGAAGACCTTTTTCAACAGCCGTCTGGAAACTCAATTCTGAATAGAGAACAGCATGAGGATTCTTTTCTGGGTCTTCGCTGTAGACGCCGTCAACACGAGTGGCTTTCATCACGATGTCGCACCCAAGTTCCATGCCTCGCATCGCTGCGGCCGTATCAGTTGTCACGAAAGGTCCGCCTGTTCCAGCGCCCAAAATAACAACTCGCCCCTTCTCAAGGTGTCGCTGTGCACGCCGTCGGATGTACGGCTCGCAAACACCATCCATCTTGATCGCGCTCATCAAACGAGTTTCGCATCCCATGGAAACAAACGCGTCGTGCAACGCTAAACCGTTGATCACGGTCGCCAGCATACCCATGTAGTGAGCCGTTGCTTCTTCGACGACATCATTCGTGGCCGTGAACTGACTTCCGCGGAGAATGTTGCCACCGCCGATCACGACCGCTATCTCACAGCCTAGCTTCTGGACTTCGCTGACCTGTTTCGAGATATGGACGACCTCATCCATGCTAATGCCTCGTTCTCCTGAAGGAGAAAAGCTTTCACCGGAGAGTTTGAGCAGGATGCGTTTGAATTTTGGTTCGGGCATGATCGTAGTGAAGGAAGATGTTGCGGATTGACGGAGAGCCGAGATTATTACCAATCGTCGGCTTTTCCGGTATCGGGCACAAGCTTCTTGCAGTCGAGAGAATCTTTATGAAAGCCTACGACTTAAAATCACGGATCCGACAATCATTCCAACCGCTCCAATTCCCAACAAAACACCACATGGAACCATCATTTCGGCAAACGAATAATCTCGCCAAATCGCGCCTTCAATCGCGGAAATCGCCCAGCGGACGGGGCTCAGGACGCTAATTCTTTTAATGATATCCGGCATGAACATGACGGGAATCATGCAGCCTCCAATCATGGCCATCACCATGTTAGCCATCCATCCCAATCCGCTGACGGACTGTTCCGTTTTCCCGACAAGGCTCAACGTCATCATGATACCAACGAAGCAAACCGCAACCGAAAGTGCAGCGATGACCAGATGCACTACGTTTCCAGGTCTCATTCCCAGAAAGTAGCCAAGGCAGGACATCATGGCGATCACAAACAGCACGGCCAGAAAGCAAGCCAATGCCTTACCGGCCAAAATCTTGAATTTGGAAATGGGAGCTACCTGAAGACGCGTCATCGTTCCCGTTGCTCGTTCACGTGCAATCGACGTCGAGAATCCAGCAATGCAACCCAGTATGCCCCACAGCATGGCTTGCGGAAAACTGATGTCCCACTGGGAAGTGATCTTTTGAATCTGTCCTTCTTGGCTTTTTGGATCGACCTGCCGGGAAATGTCGATCTCTGTGACGTTCGCGAACTGAAATCCGGGCTGGCTCATTGCCTGTTCGTCTGCTCCGCCCTCCTGTTTTGTTTGCAAGTTCTCGACGTTCTCCAGCATCGAATCGACCGAGCCCAGAAATCCCAACAGCAGCTGTCGATTGATCGGATTCAACGAATCATCTGATTTGGCCTGCTCACGTGCACTGTCGATGGAGGTACGAAACAATTTCGGTTCGGCAAATCGTTGACCTGTCATCGTCCCAACGGCTTGCATGATGTAGCCCTGAAGCATTGCCGCTTCTGCGCCACGAGAAGGATCCATCCCCAGCTGAATTTCGGGCGGCTCTCCCCAGAAGAGCCCAACGCGTTCCCCGAATCCCTTTTCAAGTGCGACGACGCCAACCACACGCCCTTTTCGAACGTTTTCTTTGGACGCCTCGAGCTCCCCGGGAACAAGTTCAAGTTTGCCGTTTTCCTTCAATAGATCGAGGAACTCAGCTGACTGCTCCGAACGATCATTATCGACCAAGGCAACTTTCATCGCCGACCTAGAACCACCAGAATTAATTCCGCTCATCATCGAGCCAAAGAACAATCCCATCAGGATCGGAAATCCAATGATGAAAAACACTCCCGTCGGATCCCGCATCAGGACCTTGAGGTCCTTCAAGGCGATGCTAAGTATTTGGCTCATCGATTTTGTTCCGGAATTGATGGTTTGTCAGGAAGTTCTTTGTTAGGAAACTGATGCGTCCACCGAGTTACTCTCGGTCCCTGAGTTGACGTCCAGTCAACTCGAGGAACACAGACTCGAGATCGGAATTCACAATTTGCAAACCCTGAAACCGCACGCCTGCTCGAGTCAGTTTTGCTATTTCTTCGATTGGATCGTCCGATTCGAATCGGAGCACATCGCCTCTTGGCGCCGCTGGAAGGTTGATGCGCGAGGACTGAGGGTGAAGCGTTACAGATACAACGGGCCGACCGCCATGTTTTTCAAGTAATCCGTCGACCGTATCGAGTGCCAGAATCTTCCCTTGATCCATGATCGCGACGCGATCGCAAAGCCGTTGGGCTTCTTCCATGTAGTGGGTTGTGTAGAGGATCGTGAGGCCATCTTTTTGCATTTTCTCGATGCGTTCGAAAATATGATTTCGCGATTGCGGATCGACGCCGACGGTAGGCTCATCCAGCAAGACGATCCCCGGTTGATGGATCAGCGCGACGGCGATGTTCAGCCGACGTTTCATGCCACCTGAAAATGTGGAAACTCGATCGTTACGGCGATCCTCCAACCCGGCGATCTCCAGCGACGCCTCAATCCGCTGCTTCAGAATCTCACCTCGGAGGTCATAAAGGGAACCGAAGAACTTCAGATTCTCTGCAGCGGTCAGCTCTTCATATAGCGAAAGCGATTGAGGAGCGACGCCAATCCGATTCCGGACGGCGGGCAGAGCTGGTGATCCTGTTGCGGCGAGCTGAGAACCGAACTGGCCTAACCCGACTACAACGCTGCCGGAATCCGGCGATGTGAGTCCAACCAGCATACTGATTGTGGTCGTCTTGCCCGCTCCGTTTGGACCTAGCAGGCCGATCGTCTCACCTTCTCTGATCGTCAAAGAAAGGTTGTCAACTGCGGTTAATGTGCCGAACGCTTTGACCAAGTTGGTTGCTTCGATCATGGAGTTGTTATCGACGAGGAAGTGGACGGGCTGACCGTAATTGTACAAACTCCACGTGCAAACGGTTTCAAAAATGGAAATTTTTATTGAGTCGCGACGCTCGCGTTGCCAACGTGCACAAAAAAAGCCTCAGCAACCCGATGGCAACTGAGGCTTTGATTCGAACTTGAATCTTCGTTAGCCAACTGAAACGCGACGGTATTCAACGAGCTCCGCGTCATCATGGAAATCTTTGACAGCCGCTGCGACAGTTTTCGAGTCGTCGAGTGCAAAGAATTGGCTCATGAGGCATCGCTCTTGATCAAAAAGCGTGTTGTCCGCAATGAAGCGTTCCAACTTTCCAGGAACGATCCTGTCCCAGATCTTTTCTGGCTTGCCTTCTGATTTCAGCTGATCCTTGATTTCTTCTTCGGCCTTAGCCAAGACTTCCGGAGTCAGCTGCAACATGCTGGCGTACTGTGGAACGTTTTTGAGTGGCTTACCAAGACGAGCACGGTCTGCGTTCTCGACCGTAATCTGGCCAATCAGAGCTTCTGCTGCTTTTTGAACATCTGCCAAATCGAGTTCGCTTGGGTGCATGCCTGAAGGATTCATCGCAGCGATGTGCATCGCGACGCTGCGGAAGAACTGAGATCCTTCAGCATGGCCACCGTCTTTGTAAGACACGAGAACGCCGATCTTACTACCCGCGTGAACGTATTGAGCGACTGCGTCGCCTTCAACGACTTGAAGCTCAGAAACTTCCAGCTTCTCGCCGATCTTGCCGGTGCGTTCAACGAGCTTTTCGGCAACGGTTGCACCGTCAAACTCGAGAGCCAGAAGGTCTTCGACTGTTTTGGCATCGTTATCGACAGCCAACTGGGCCAAGCTGTTCGCGAAAGCAATGAAGTCATCGTTCTTGGCGACGAAGTCAGTTTCGCAGCTCAAGGCCATGACCAGAGCTTTCTTTTCGTCGCCAATGATGACAACGATTCCTTCTGTGGCATCGCGATCGGCACGTTTGGCAGCAACTTTGGCACCTTTTTTTGCCAGCCATTGCAACGCTCCGTCCATGTCACCGTCTGATTCCTTGAGAGCTTCTTTACAGTCCATCATGCCCGCTCCGGTTGATTTACGGAGTGACATTACATCTTTCGCTGAAATAGACATTGTCTTCCTTCTGCTTTTCCCAAATAGATTTTGAGTATGGAGTTTGAATTGGTTGAGAGGTTCGCTCGCGAACAATGTCAGCTCACGAATCAAACGAAAAACGAAATGCCCGGACCAACCAGTCTGGGCAAAACCGTTGACCGATTAGAACTAGCTAGTTGCTTCTGGCTTTTCGACAGGAGCAGGAGCTTCCGCAGCAGCAACAGCGGCCGGAGCCGGAGCTTCTGCAGCAGCAACCGGAGCTGCAGAAGCCGGAGCTTTCTTGGCAGCTGGCGGCTTTTTGGCTGATCGTGACGGCTTGTCTTTGCCTTCGTTCTTGGCAACAACATTTTTCGCACCGGCGATCACAGCATCGGCCATGTGAGACATGATGACTTCGACCGCGCGAATACCGTCGTCGTTACCTGGGATCGGAAGGTCTACCATATCCGGATCGCAATTTGTATCGATCAGCGCGACCGTCGTGATACCCAAAGCACGTGCTTCGAGAATTGCATTCTTTTCCTTCTTTGGATCGACAATGATCATACAACCTGGCTTACGGTTCATTGTGCGAATGCCGTTTAGGTTACGATAGATCTTGCGATATTCACGGTTCAAAGAAGACTGAGCCTTCTTTGAGTACTGTCCGATTTTGTCACCGCCACGAATTTCTTCGAGCTCTTCAAGACGCGACATTCGAGATCGAATCGTCGAGAAGTTGGTAAGAGCACCACCAAGCCATCGTTCGCTAACGAAAGGCATGCTGCATCGCTCAGCTTCACGGGCGACTGCTGCAGAAGCTTGGCGCTTGGTGCCAACGAAGAGAATCAAGCTGCCGTCGCTGGCAACCTCTGAGACGAACTTTTTGGCTCGCAAAAGACCGCGGACTGTTTCGCGGATATCGATGATATGAATTTGGTTCTTACGCCCGTAGATGTACGGTCGCATCTTAGGATTCCAGCGGCTTGCTCGGTGACCAAAGTGGACGCCGGCATCGATCAGTTCCTGAACCAAGCTATTTACAGACATAGTATCTCCCTGAGTTGTTTCGCATAGTGAAGCTCTTGAAGCAGGGCTTCGCGACGGCAACAAAGTAAAAGGTTAATGAAATCGCTTCGCCAACATGACGATTCGCGCCGTTAGTCTATCGGGCCATCTAGACGCTGGCAATTCCATGGTTTGGAAAAATTCTTGTTATTTTTGGATTTTGGTTCGCTTTTAAGCCCACGCCAGAGCTCCAGATCGGCTCATCAAGGATGACTTGAATACCGTGCCCACGTTCCGCCCAAGAAAACTGTTCGAAGTCGACACTCTCGCGTTACTTACGGTTAACCGCATAAGCGACGCAGCCGCCCAACAGCTAGCACACCCCCGGGCTTGCCAATCGAACCCAAATTGACACACAATGAAGGACGCATTGGTTTTCCTAATCAATGCAGCGTAGGCGATGGATAAGCTAGACCGCGCAATACTCACCACTCAACTCAAAGGATTGCCATGAGGAAAAAACTGCTCACCGGTTTTTCTGTCTTTGCTTCGCTTGCTCTGTTCAGCGGAATTTCATTCGCGGACATACAAGAATCCACCAGCAACAATTCGTCGATCGATATCCCCGATGCAACGACTGTCGGAGTTCCCAACACGACTAACACCATCACGATCACAGACAGCGAGATCATTGAAGAGGCAAGTTTTTCTATTGAAGGTTTGTCTCACACGTGGGCCGGCGATCTAGTCGCAAGAGTAACGCATGTCGAATCCGGGCGGTCCGTTACCTTGTTCTCTCGAATCGGTAAAGACAATCCGAATCTCGGCGTAGGTGACGATTCAAACTTTCAAGGCGACTACATTTTTTCAGACGCAACCAACAATCGACTTTGGGATGAAGCGGGCCGTGGCGCAACGGACTACATCATTCGATCAACGGCCGGCGATCTGTCAGACCCGCAACTCAATAACCCTGGCGTCTACCGTGCGACATCCGGAATTACTAACACTGGAGTCTCTGATGTTGACCTTTCGATCAACAATACTTTCTCCGGCAGCACGACTGAAGGAACATGGGTTCTCGATTTGTCGGATCGCAATGACTCACAAGTGGGATCGTTTCGGGAGTTTACTGTGAACTTCAAATCTGCGGTTGCCGTGCCAGAACCCTCCACGCTTGTCTGGTTGATGGCTGCCGGAATTACAGGATTTGGAATTCGTCGATATCGAAGTTAATTTTCGAGTCAATGTGCGACGAAATTAGCCCAGAGCATTATCTGGGCTTTTTTTGTGTTGTATGCTGGACGAAAAATGAAATCCAAACCTAAAATCTCTAGACGAAAGTTTCTCGTTCGCGGATCCTTGCTCACCCTCGGTGGGCTTGGTGCTTACGCCTTCGGGATAGAACCGCGTTGGATATCAATCGAACGTCACGATTTGCCGATCAAGGGATTGCCTTTAAAATTGGTGGGTAAGACAGCGGTTCAACTGAGCGATTTGCACATTGGTTCGCGGGTCAGCGATTCGTATTTGCAGACCCAGTTCGATCTCGTTCGATCCTTGAATCCTGAATTCGTATTCTTCACAGGGGACTTTTTGGACAACGGTTCCGAATTCCACTTGGAGAAGGGCCTTCGAATGCTGGAGGATTTTCCGCGTGGGAGCATCGGCAACGCTTGCGTCTTGGGAAATCATGACTTTGGCAACGGCGATCAGGAAGCTCTGGTTTTCGAGAATAACACAGCCAAGCTTGTCGCCGGATTCAATGACGCGGGTTTAAATCTGTTGCGAGACGAGACGATCGACCTTGGCGGATTGAAGATTGCTGGGCTGAGAGATCTTTGGTTTGGCGGCTTCAACGAATCAACGGCATCCCAAGCTATTGGTGATGTGACATCTCACGCTTCGATTGTGCTCAGTCACAACCCGGATACGGTTGACTATCCGATTTGGAACGGTTACCAAAGTTGGGTGTTGTGCGGACACACGCATGGGGGCCAGTGTAGATTTCCGTTGATTGGCGCCCCGATCTGTCCGGTCAATAACAAACGTTATGTCGCCGGATTTTATGATGTCGCCGGCGGCCACAAGCTCTACATCAACCGCGGAGTCGGTCACACTAGGCGAGTGCGATTCATGGCTCGTCCAGAAATCACTGTCTTCACGTTGACCAGCGCCTGACGGGATTGGAACTTCAGGATCGCGATCGACGAGACGAAGGTGCTGCTGCCCGTTTTCTTGCGTTGATGGTGTGAAATTTTGGGTTTGCCCAGTCTTGGAACATCAGACGTTGGCGCCCGCAACACTGGCATCGGAACGGTCCAATCAAATGAAGCAACCCGAAGCTCAAGCCAATGAGATAGGAATAGAACCACGTTCCAATATATGGATTCGAATGAATTTCTGGGCGATTACAGTGAAAGCAGTACAACCGCTTCTTGCTGCGAGCCTTGCCTTTGCGAAGATCGGTTCCGTCCATCTCTGCAGTCACAGGTTCGACAAACCCTGTTGGAGGAGGCGTCGGCACGATTTCAGAGTCGTCTGCTTTCGATTCACCAAGTGTCATAGATAGCTCGTGCTCAAGGTCCAAGAGGGGCGACGTAAGTTTGGAAGGGGCTGGCGGCAGCCCTTGCCATCTTACTTACACGTCCCGCCGTTGGCAAATCACCAACAAATCGGACTTCCTAATGTTGGCAGACGAACGCCCTAAAGTCTTGAAAACGCGTTGATTTCTGAGCGAGACTACGCTTCTAATCCCTAAAGAGATAAGCCTGCCCGCGGATCACTTGTTTCAAAATCACTAATCTTCCAATCGTCAGCCGTTTTTTTAAAGATTAGTTTAATGCGTCTTTGCATCGGCGTTGGGCTTGGAAAAGACTTGTTGCTGGCTTGGGCAAACGCCGTAAAGTCAGCCGTTGCTGTCTTTCCGTCAGCTTGAACTTCTACACCGTTGATGGCCGTGATGCGGCAGGCATGGCATGTTGCATCTTGAAGATTGCTCTTCGCACGCTGTATGAGCTCATCCGAAGCGAGGTATTCGTAAATCCTGTCGAAATCGTTTTGATGCATTGCCGCTGCCATGTCGTAGAGCGAATTTTCAACTCGTTCGCGGTCGGTAACGATCATGATTTCGGTCGTGATGAGCAGGGCTGTAACCGCGGCAATTCCCAGCCCAATTTTCATCATCACCATTTCGCCAGACGAAAACGCAAGACCTACAAAAGCGAGTGCCAGCAAAACGCCGACACAGGAAGGGAAAAACGCATTCTCAGTGAACCATTCCAGCATCGTTTTCTCCCTTTGGACGAACTCATAGTATTTGTTACGAAATTAGGCTGCCGACAGTTCTTTCATTTGCGGTGTTTCGAAACTCGAATGCCGATAAAATATTCGAATTGATCGCCGCACTCCTTATTCAGCTTAATCCATGCCCAACGAAGCGCACACTCAACTCGCGACCGCCGACTACGACTTCGAACTGCCGAAAGAACTCATCGCACAGTATCCTCTGCGAAACCGCGAAGATGCAAGACTGATGACGGTCAATCGAAATAGCGACTTCATCGACCACTTTCATGTTCGTGATTTGGCTGAATTGTTGAAGCCGGGTGATTGCCTTGTCCTGAACAACACCCGTGTTCTGCCTGCAAAACTCGTTGGTAAAAGAACGCAGACCGGCGGCCGATGGCAGGGGCTGTTTCTGGAGTCCGATGGAAACGGGAACTGGAAACTACTCTGTAAGACTCGGGGGAAAATGCAGCCGGGCGAAACCGTCACCGTCACCGATCGCCATGGCGTTGATCGCGCGACGTTAACCATGATCGCGAGGCTAGATGACGGTGCTTGGGCGGTGAAGCCAGACATCGACGGATCCTTCGAGGAAGTGCTAACTCAGATTGGACGTGTGCCGTTGCCACATTATATCCGTGATGGCAACATGGTGGACTCGGACCTTAACGACTATCAAACGATTTATGCAAAGAACGCTGGTGCTGTCGCTGCTCCGACTGCTGGTCTGCATCTCACCAAACGATTGATCAAGGAGCTAATCGACGAGGGGATTCGCATTGCCCAAGTAACGCTGCATGTCGGGATTGGCACTTTTCGACCTGTCACTGCGGATGACTTAAACGATCACGAGATGCACTTTGAAGCTGGTGAGATCAATCAAAAGTCGGTCGATTTGATCAACCAAACCAAGGCAGAAGGTGGCCGGATCATCGCGGTCGGCACGACTTCCGTTCGCGTTCTGGAAACCGCTGGTAGCTCGGGGAACTTGCTGCCATGGGTTGGCGAAACGAATCTGTTTATCAAGCCGCCTTACGAGTTCAAGATGGTTGACGGATTGATGACGAATTTCCATCTCCCTCGCAGCACTTTACTGGTCATGATTCGAACGCTGGGCGGTGATGAACTATTGAAAAGAGCGTATGTTGAAGCCGTGGATGAAAAGTATCGCTTTTTCAGCTATGGTGATGCGATGCTGATTCTTTGAAGCGCTTCTTTTTTGCCTGCCAACACGCACTCACTTATGGACAAACGTTTCTTTTGCATTCGCGGCTATATGAAGTCGGGAACGAACTGGCTTGGCAGTTTGCTGCGCAGCCACGCCGAGATTGACTGCGTTGGTGAGTTTCATTGGCAAGATCAAGTTAGATCGATCAATCGTGCGATCACGACTCTTCCAATCTATGTTGGCGATCCGGATACTGGCAAGCGATTCCGGGACGAGTTCGAGTTGTTGACAAAACGGATGTTGATTTCAAAAGCCGATCCGAAGGCGAAGTTGATTGGCGATCGTACACCTCACAGGATTGAACCGATCGTGCTCCGTGGTGCTCCACATATTTGTATTGTCCGCGATGGTCGAGACGTGCTGGTCAGCCGTGCTTTTCATCTATTCAATCGCCCGGAATCGCATCGTCTTTTCGAGCGATTTCCTGAGCTAAACGCCGTTTACGAAAAGTTCCTCGAGGATCCGTGGTTCTTTAAAAACCATCCTGAGCAACTATTGTGCAACGAGACGATGGTTCGCGAGTCTGCGAGGTGGTGGCGAGAGCATCTCGAAAGTGATCGGGCTACGATTGAAAAGTATCCAAAGCTTCCGATTTATTTTGTGAAGTATGAAGATCTTCACGCGGATGTGGAAGGCGAAAGAAAAAAGCTGTTCAAGTTTCTGGGCGTCAAACCACGTTTGGCCGTAAAAATCGAGGGGCAATTGAAACCGGGATTTTCCGAAGAGCGTCCCAACGAGTTTTTTCGAAAAGGTGCGGTCGGTGACTGGAAGAACTACTTTACAAATGAAGTCAAGAATTGGTTTCGTGACGAAGCTGGGGCAGAACTTGAAAGGCAAGGTTATATTGACGGCGCCGATTGGTAGCTGACCCAGTTCCCTTGCGAAATCGTCTCGTTCACTTAAATTTTCCGTCATGGCTATATTAATTCAAATTCGAAAAGCGTACAAAACGTTCGGCGATCAGGTGTTGCTTGAAGACGCGGAAGCAACAATCACCGACGATCGAAAGATTGGCTTTGTCGGTCGCAATGGCGCTGGAAAGTCGACGCTGCTGAAGATCTTGCTTGGTGATGAAGGGCTTGATTCAGGCGAAGTCGTTCATCATCCAAAGTTAACCGTAGGATACCTTCGTCAACACGATCCTTTCATG
>CAYGUE010000114.1:0-23430 GCA_964352885.1 uncultured Pirellulaceae bacterium | reverse complement strand
TGGCAGATCAATCCCGCGGAAGATTCCGAAATTTCCTTTTGGCGTCAATCAACAACTTTTTGAAGAATCATTATCGCGATGCTCGGACGCAGAAACGTGGCGGGGGCGTTAAACATCTTTCATTCGATTTCGCCAAGGCCGACGAACGTTTTCGCCTCGAACCCGTCGACGAATTGACTGCGGAAAAAATCTTCGAGCGAAGTTGGGCGATGGAGCTGATCGATTGCTGCTTGGTGAAACTGAGGCAGCGATACACCGATCAAGGGCAAGCCGATCTATTCGAGTCTCTTTGTGGATCGTTGCTTGGTAGCGACGTGAACTACTCAGATATCGCCCAAACCCATGGACTTAACGCAAATGCCGTAAAAGTAGCCGCTCATCGAATGCGTCAGAGACTTGGTGACCAAATACGCAGCGAGATTGCAGACACGGTCGACGATTCCAGCGATGTCGAGGCGGAACTGCATTACTTAATGAGCGTGATTGCTGGATAGGCGATCGCAGAAAGAAAATTCAGTTTTGCCTGTAACCATTCTGCAACAACCGTTTACTTGCTCTCGGATCACGATGTTTCCATTGAGAAAACTGGTGATCAGGCGACTAGAATCGGTGATTGGGATCTGGAAGAAACTATGAACGAATTGAAAACATGCGGACAGTGCCAACGGGAGATTCCTTCTCATGCCCCTTTTGGTATTTGCCCGGTTTGCGTCCTGAATTTGGCGACGGAACAGAGCGAGATCGAGAAAACAGATTCACGCTCTCAGCCCAGTGGAGATTCAGTTCCTGAACCACACGAGTTGATGGGAAAGTTTCCGAATCTCGAAATCGAGTCGCTGCTGGGACGCGGCGGTATGGGAGCCGTCTATCTGGCTAGGCAAACCAGCCTGGACCGAATCGTCGCGCTGAAAGTTCTCTCCAGTGGACTTGCCGACGATCCTTCCTTCACGGAACGATTCGCCCGAGAAGCCAAGACGCTTGCCAAACTGACTCATCCGAACATCGTGACCGTTTTCGATTCCGGACAGACGGGCGATGCAAGTTACCTGGTCATGGAATACATCGATGGCGTTAACCTACGTGATGCAATCGTCTCCAGAACGATCGATCCAGCTAGGGCGCTGGCCATCGTTCAGCAAATCTGCGATGCACTTCAACACGCTCATGATGCGGGAGTCATTCATCGCGACATCAAACCAGAAAACATTCTGATTGATCGACATGGTTTGGTAAAAATCGCCGACTTCGGCTTGGCCAAATTACTACAGCCGAAACCTGAACAGTATTCACTAACCGGGACGCGACAAGTTCTCGGCACGCGAAACTATATGGCTCCTGAGCAAATCGAAACACCCGACTCGGTTGATCACCGCGCGGACCTGTATTCGCTCGGCGTCGTGCTCTACGAATTGCTGACGGGTGAGCTTCCGATAGGAAGGTTTGCTCCCCCGAGCAGCAAATCCGGTTGCAGTGAACAGCTGGATGAATTGGTGATGAGGACGCTTGAGAAAGAACCCGGGCGGCGTTTTCAACAGGCTAGCATGATTGGATCGGCCGTCAGAGAGCTCGAGTCTTCGATCGAACAATTGGCAGCAAAGACTCCATTGGTAGAAGCGATCACTCGTTCTGAGCTCACATCGCCTTACAGACAAGATCATGAAGTTCCGTTGACCGAGCCACTGCCTTTTTCGATGTCGAACTTAGTGCTGAGGTATCCAGCCAACTGGACCAAGAACTTGACCATGCACGTCGCGAACATTCAAGGCTTGCTGCATGCGTACGAAGACCGTCTTGAGTTGGAATATCGTATCAACGATACATATCGCGTTGAGGATTCAAAATCACGTGCAAATTCCGTTCGACTCGATAACCTTGCTTCGGTGCAATTTGAACCGACTTGGTGGGGAGGGGCGCGAGTGCGATTTCAAGCGATGTCTCTTTCCGCAATCGAGGACATTCCAAACGCGAAACAGGGAGCATTCTCAGTAAAGGTAAGCAATCGCAATCGGGCTGCCGCAAGCGAATTCGCTGATATCACGAATCGGAAAATCATCAGCCGCAACCCTCAGCGATCCGGGGCACGGCGGGATCGCAACCTCGATCCAACGGTGACTTTGGAAGAGATTGTTCTGCTCGATGAAAGATTGAAGGTTCCAACGGTTGGCTTTTGGATCGCGGGTATCGGGACCTTCCTGATCGGCGTTCTGCTAACTGCCGCAGGAATCATGAGCATCTCAAATCAGGAAGTGCGCAGTTGGTTACACAACACGGTTCCGGTTGGTCCAAATGCCATTTATTTCTTGGGGCCATTCTTTTTGATTTCATGGCTGCTCCCACTCATTGCTGCTCACTTACTGAAACAACACCGCAGTTATCACTTTGCCATTGTTCTGCTACTGGCAATGTTGACGCCGTGGGTTTCACCTCTATTCCTGCTGCAAGTTCCACTGGCACTCTGGGCTTTGATTGTGCTCTGTTTACCGTCAACCAGGAAAGTATTTCGCGAGGCAAGTCTTCGCGATAGGATGAATGTGAACAAGAAGCCAGTCATCAAGCGAATCCCGAGCATCGTATTTGCAGCAGCGATCATCGGACCGCTCGTCTTCGCTGGCATCGGAATCGGATGGTGGAATGTCGCCGGGCATGAACCACTCCACAACGCCGAACAAGCTCAGATCGTGCAATCAAAGGCCATGCATGATGAAGCCAGACTCTCGGGCCCAGTTACTTTTGATCCGGATCTAACCAGTATCGTCATCGCCCCCGATCAACCGGAGCAAGTCGCTGCTCCACCACGAGAACATGTGCCGAAGGCCTTGCCGGAACGATTTGCTGCCGGTTCGCCGCCAATGACTGCGAGGACGGACGTTCCAAGACTCTCGTTCGTGGGCATTTTTGCAGCCGGATTCCTCATCTTCGTGAGTCTTTTCTTGGTCATCGTTCTCACACTTTTAGGTTTGCGGATGACACGCGAATACACGAAAAATTAATTTCACACTGCACCGGACTAGTCTAAGAAAAAAGCTGCCGGTCACCGAATTTGGAATTCACTAACCGACAGCCTCACCAATTTTGCCACTTCTAGAACCGACGTTGCCAAGAATGGTTAACAGCCCGGACAAAGATTTAGGAAAGCTGTGCTCTATCCCCTGAGCTACAAGGGCTAGTATTGTTTTTCGATGTCGGGTAACCCATTGGCCGAAAATCAACTGAAAAGTGCCGGATTTTGAAGCATCCGGCGGTCACGGCGTACCAGTGGAGGAGCATCGCCATGAAGGTTGCGATTTCTACCCGCAAGAAGCTATCCAAGCCATCTCCGGAATTCCCGCTTTTCGCCCACAATAACGGCCAATGGTGCCGGAAGAATCGGGGCAAACTCTACTCCTTCGGCAAGTGGGAAGAGCCAACGATCGCACTCGAAATGCACAATGCCGAGTACGCTTACCTCAAGGAAGGCATCGCCCCGGCTCAGAGCTTTGACGGTTGGCGAGTCGGTGATCTGATCAATGAGTATCTGAGCGTCGAGGAGGATCGCCTCGACCACGTGAAATCGAGCAATGCACATTTGATGCTCTGGAGTACGTCGGCAAGCTGGTGTTTGAATTCATTCCCAAGTATCGAGCCGTTGAGTCACTGTGCCGGACGACTTCCGAAAGCTGCGATCGGGAATGATGAAGCGATGCGCACCGACCAATACTGGGGTCAACATGTCCCGAAAGGGTCAAATGGGACTAGAAACGACGTCACGATGTGGGTCCCCTGAGGTCCCCTGGGGGCATGTCCCTTCGCGAAGCGAACATCGGCTGAAAAAACTTTTGTTTGGATTTGAAAAATGACTCGCTCTAAAAAACCAGAAGGGAGCTGTTGTTTCCTTTGGCAGTTGTCTGTCGGCGAACTTAAAATGGACAGGCAGTTGCAAATTGGTTGATCTCCTGAAACCGTTCAGAGCATATGGCAACAATTCAATAAATTGAGTTGATTGATGCCGCCGAATGCAGTTTGAAACTTGTCCAGCTCGATGGGGCCAATGCAGCTTCAAACTCAGGCATTCCTCGCATTGGTGTGTCGGACGTCGTATCGACCGATTGCTCGACGAGATTTCTAGGAACCGGGCATTGACGTCGACACAACCGTGTCATGAACACGATGAGCCATGCAATCACCCGGAGCATCTCAAGTGTTTTCTGCTCCAATTATGGGTTGAAATCAATGCGAGCTCAAGATCATGGGATATCTTGATGGATCCGTATGTCACACAGGTGCCAACAAAAATGCAATCTTCCGATTCATCCAATCACTCTGTCACGCGATGGCTTGACGATTTGAAGGAAGGGTCTGACGATGCGGCGAATGAACTCTGGCAACGATACTTTGGAAAACTCGTTGCCGTGGCAAGAAAGAGGCTGGGCGGTGCTCCGAAACGGGTTTCCGATGAGGAAGACGTCGCGCTCAACGTGTTTCATAGTCTCTGTGATGGAGTGGAAAAAGGACGCTTCGATCAGCTTCATGATCGTGACGACCTTTGGAAATTGCTGGTCGTCATGACACGACACAAGTCGATGAACCAGTTGCGACATCAGACGACCCAGAAACGTGGTGGTCGAAACGTGAGTGGGCATTCCATCTTTGACGGCTTCGAAAACCAGGGATTCGAGTTGTTTCTCGGCAACGATCCGACTCCCGATTTTTTAGTTGAAGTTCAGGAAGAGCAGGATAGATTGCTGTCGTTGCTGACAGGCAAAGATCACCGCAATATCGCGGAACTCAGACTGCAAGGTTACTCCGTCGAAGAGACAGCCGCAAAGCTTGAGATCTCACCCCGAAGCGTCAAGCGAAAGCTTGCGCTGATTCGTGAGGTCTGGGTGGTTGAGTTTGAAGAACCCAAGTAGCAGAAACTGTGAAGCTTTTTCGCGGTGAAGATCAGAAGCCCGGAGACCGGCTGGCTTGCCACAAGTCACCCGGTTCGCCGACCGACTCAAACTGAATTTCCGAACCCGAAATCAAATTTCGCAGTGTGCTGGTTAGCCTAACCGATGCTGCCGGCGCAAGATCCACGACTTCTTTGGCGCCGTCAACTGCGGGCCCGTAGATCACCGATTTGTCGATGTTGCAGGTGCCCGTTTCGAGGCCACAGCGAATTTCCAAATCGAGTTCTTTCGCCAACTTGCAAATTGCCAAGGCACAAAGAACGGATCTGACCGGACCATCGAATGTAACCAACAACGATTCATCATCCGTGAAATAGTTCTGTCCGCGATAAAGTGCGATCTCACGTTTCGCGTGCTTTCGCAATTTGTCCAACTGCGAAATGTCTGCATCAGATACCTCCACGCACAGGACAGTCGCCAGCACGCAATCGGCGCCCGCTCCGCCAGACATGCCGATCAGGAAGGATTCGATTTCATCAACAATGCTGTTCGCATCACCCACGAATGGCAGATGATCGTCGCCGGGTAATTCGACGAATTTCGCACTCGGGATCTTGTCCGCGAGATACCTGCCTTCCTCAACTCGAAGGCAGCGATCTCCGCTGCGATGAATTACCAATGTTGGCACATGAATACTTGGTAAGATTCGACGCACGTCGATCTGAGCGTTCATCTTCGTTAGCGCCATCGCTGCTCCAGGACTTGCACCCATTCTTAAATAGCTCGCCCACCATTGTCGAAACTCCGGATCGCCAGCCGCCGATGGAGCCCGTTCTTCGATACCGACAGGACCTCCCCACGTTTGGCCGATCGCCTCAAGAAACTCTTCACGCTGCTGCGCTGTTGGCCCCCACGGATAGTCTTCAGCCCACAATCGCCGCGAGTAGCTGCCGATCATCGTCAATGCGATGGTTTTGTCCGGATAAGTCGCTGCGAACAATGAGCACAATGGACCTCCTTCGGAAACACCACATAGCACCGCGTGCTGTGAGTTGGCAGCTTCCATCACGGCACGAACATCGTCCATTCGAGTCTCAAGATCCGGCAACTGATTGACAGGCACTTTGTCGGACAGGCCAGTTCCTCTTTTGTCGAAAAGAATGACTCGGGCGAATGTCGCCAATCGTTTAAGAAACTTTGAGAACGAAGGGTCTTTCCAAAACCACTCGAGATGAGAGACCCAACCCATTACAAATACGATGTCGATGGGACCCTTGCCAATCTCTTGCCACGCAATGTTGATATCACCGCTTTGGGCGTACCGAATTTCACTTGGTTGTAAAGAATCTGTTTCGATATCCTCCTGGGTTGCCCAAGATCTCGCGGTCAAACTTTTTGGAAACTCGGAACCAGCGACGTACGATTCTTCGCGATGTTCGAATTCCTGAACATCGATTTGCTGACAAATGGTCTCAATCCAGATTTCAATGTCCGCAAAAGTCGGGCGCTGATCGGCATCTTTTTCAAGGCACCTCAAAATCAGTTCTTCAAGTTCGAGGGGTACGTCGGCGTTGGCGTTTCGAATCGAACGAGGCTGATCGCTGAGAATTTTTGAAATCGCATCGCTCATTGATGGTCCTCGAAATGGCAGCTTGCCCGTGACCATCAGATACATCACCACGCCGAAACTGAAAACGTCCGTCGCACCAGTCAACGTCTGCCCACGCGCCTGCTCTGGTGACATGAAATGCACGCTTCCGGTGATTGCTCCAGTACGCGACTTGTCCATGTCCATGTCGAACATAATCTGCTTGGCGAGACCAAAATCAAGAATCTTTATCAACCCGTCCCGACGGACCATGATATTGTCAGCCTTGAGGTCCCGATGAATGATGCCGGCTCGATGGGCTGCTGTCATGCCACTCGCGATTTGCGATGCATATTGAAGTGCCTCGTGAACGGACAGCCGTCTCTCTGAAACTTCCCGACGCAAGGTGACGCCGTCAACGAATTCCGATGCGATAAAAGGAGTCTCGCGATCCTCGCCGATCTCATGAATCGTAAGAATGTTCGGATGATTGAGCCCGCTTGCGATTCGTGCTTCTTCTCGGAAACGACGCAACCAGCGCGAGTCCGATCTCCGTGCAGCGTTCAGCAACTTGATGGCGATGTCACGACCGAGATTTGGATCTTTGGCGCGAAACACGACGCCCATGCCGCCGCGTCCCAATTCTCCTACGATTTGATAGCGGCCAATTTTTGAATCGGTCCATTCCAACAACTGCAGGTCTGAGAAAACCGCCTGCACTTGCGTTTCAAATTGCGGAAACCTGTCGACGTAATCCGAAGAGAGCGGATGTGAATCAAGACTCTCCAATTCGATCGGAAGGATTTGCTCAAACAGCTTTGACTGAAACTTTGTTTCGATTTGTTTCAGAAACTCTTCAATCGTTGGTTGCGAGCCGCTGGCACGCTGCTGCTCGAACTCGTCACAAATCTGGTCGATCGTGAGGAATGCTTCCAACTCCAGACGTTTCGGCGTTGGTTCAGTCATGTTCAAAATTGTTTCGCTCGATCAAGAAATACAAAAGCCATTATTTCCTCTCCAGCGGCAATTCGATAGCCAAAGTCCAAAAATTGGGTGAGCAATATCCTGCGTACATCACTCACCCATGAGTTAACTTTTCATCAACTGACACATCAGCTTCGTCTGCGAAAACCACCGGCAACCAACAGGCTCAACAGCACAACGGTTGCCGCACCTGGCTCAGGAACGGCTTGAGGCTCACCAAAGATGACATCGTCCATTGTCACCAAATCGACACCCGTGGTGAGTTCCTCGAGACCGCCGAGTGCGTCAGTTCCTGTTGTGATCAGAGCACGAGAGATGAGTGAATCGTTGAAGGAAATTCCCAAAAAGCTAAAGTGCTGATTCGGGTTGTCGACTCCTGTTTCAGTGTAGTTCTCTGCAAAGAATTCCCCGAGAGAGTTATCCGAACCATCGAAAAGCTCGATGCTGGTCGTGTCAGCAAGGTCAACGTCGCTGAAGATGACCCCAAACGCCTTGGTGAGTGCTGGAGTCGTTTGGTCAGATGGCTTGAAGAAAGTGACTTCAGTGACATTGCTGCCGAGCGGCGTGAAGAGACGCTCTGGGCTAAATGCATCGAAGATCTGATCGTACTGCGAGTTAATGTTGGCGAAGTACTCACCCACACCACTGGCTTCGGTTGCACTCAGTTGAAAGCCCGTACCAGGTGTCGAAAACTCGATTCCACGTGCACGTGGACTTGAGCCGAAGTTGAAGAAATCACCAGCGAACGGGTTGGGTGCACTAACGGCATCGGGTGCCGCATCCCAGTTGATTTGCCTCCGACCTTCGGCAAAATCTTCCGGCACAAACGGGTTCAGCGGACCAATCGCGTCGCGAAAAGCGTCAACGGTACCGGTAATGTCGCCGGCAGTCGCACCGGCTTCGGAATAAACAGTCTGTGCCTGAGTCTGCGGCAGGTTCGGCAAAATGGCGAAGACCATCAAAGCAGATAGTAAAGTTCTCATGTTTTGTTCCTTGAATCATGGAGGGTAAGTAAAATGCTTCTCTTTGAACTAACGATTTACATTTCGCAGGGGCCACAAATTTTCAGAGTTTCGTTGATGTCACGCTGCAACGCCCGCACACAATGAATTACGCAAACTGGCTTCATCCCCCTTCATCCATCTTTCAAAGTGGGCTGGTGACGAATGAAAAAGGCCCTTCCGCAATTGCAGAAGAGCTCCCATCCCACCAAAAATTCTTGGTGCGAAAAGTTCCCATTGAAAGCCTTTGCCAGATTGGCGAAATAAAGGAGCCCGTCGGTATCTCAAGCTGTTAAGCAAGGGCTCAGGGTTTCCAAACGAGAATACTTGGGAGAGTCCTTCATTTTTTTGGAATGTTTCCTGAGAGCAGGGCAGTTTGGCCAGCTGATCCCAACCCAACCCGACGCGTTAGTTAGGTGCTGCTGGTTCCTCGCTTACGCGTCGGGTTGTGATTGGCGTATCGCGAAAGTCCTCGGTGAACTTTACTTCGGTACCACGCCGGTGATGGCCAGCACATTGATTCGCGACATGCCATTGGGCAATCCGGATTCGTCGGGATGGAGCGAGACGGCTTTTAGTTTGCGATTGGAATCAACCGCAATCTGCGTATCAAACAAAGCAAGATTTGCTGATTTCACTTTGCCGTTGATGAAGCCGCGGGCCATTCAGTGTCGGACAATGTTCGCGGGAAGTAGCCCAGAATCCGATTCTCGATAGTCCCTTTTCATACTCCAGTCGGGACAGTTGACACTGCAATTTTCCTTCGTGCCGTCCTTGCACGGAGATTACTAAAAAGTGTCACTACGATCCGCAGATTCTAAAGCCGGGTGTGTTAAAACCGCAAGCTATTTTGGGTAGAGCAATGAATGCGCCAAAACAGATCCTCTATTGGGGATTCTCCGATGAGTTAATTGCCGGGCCTTGGCCCTATCGGAATGTCGTTTAACCAATACCCAGCCCTTCGGACTGGGCTAGGAAAATGGACCTGCTTTTGGCCCTGTAAAGAAGTTAGACGTGAAACAACTTGGTGATTTTCGAAGCACACCAACCCGGCGAGAAAGAAGCCCTCGAGCTCTTCCACGCGCTCTGCTCATTCGAGGTTCTTGGGCGCCACTCCGGTGATGGCGAAGATATTGATCCGGGCTCCGGGATTCAAGGGGCCTTCGTCATCAGCCACGATCGAGATTGAAGCGAGCTTGCGACTCGAATCGACGGGGACCATGACGTCGAACAGCGCATTGTTGGCTCGTTCAACACCCCCATTGATGTAGCCGCGATCGATTCCGTGCCGCACGATGATCGCCGGAAGCGAGCCAGACTTCAGGTCTCGATGGTCCACTTTCAAATTCCAATCGGGGCAATGGACTCTACGTTCACTACGAGTTCCATCTGCGTAGACCAGTGTGACCTTCAAAGCATCCTCATGGCGTCTGTACCCATTGAGAAATGCACCGATCAGAATCCGTATTGAACTCAAGTTGGCTTGGGGCAATTCAATGTTCACTCGTGTATTCTCATGATCCAATTGAATCGCATTGTGATTTTGATAGTCACCAAGTTGATGAGGCCCGATGACTCCGTCCTGTGGAACGCCGTGAAATTTCTCCTCGGACGAACGGTCCGGACTGTAACCGTCGATGACCAATTGTTTTGTTAATGGCTTGAAGGCGTCCTCGTTTTGATCGCCAGGGCTGTAAACAACGTCGCGGTTGAAATGCCGTGTCAAGTCAAACGGTTTCAGTTCGTAAACCAGCTCATCTGATTGAAAGCTCATCGTCTCCGAGAAATCGGATTGCGCTCTGTTCTGTCCCACATGTGCGACACGCCAAAAGTAATTCTGGTTGGGCAACAGGATTCCGGGCGGGATTACAAACTGCTCAAGATGCTCGGTGGTTGTGACGTCCAACGTTGGCGAATATTCGAAAGTCTCACCTGCTGCACGCAATTGCCAACGCGTCGCATGATGCTTCATGTCACCAGCGGCGTGAAGAAAGCCAGATGCAACTAGCGTGACTTCTCCCGACCGTCCCACACCAAAATCCGTCGCTTGAACTGGTGAAGGCGTCTCAGGTGGAACCAACCACTGGTCTGCCAACTCGTCACGGCCCGCAGCACGAAAAAGCGCAATCAACCGCGTTCGGATGTTATGGCAATCCGCGCCTTGCTCTTTCTCACAGACCAATGCATGGTACGAGTAGCATCGATGCAGCAGTTCTTCGGCCTCATCAAATTTACCAAGCTTGCAAAGGCATTCCGACCAAGTAAAAAGCAGGCCATAGTGATGGTGACCTCCATACCGTTTCAAGGCCGAGTACAATGGATCGTAAATGCGAAACCAAGAATCCGCGGCGGCATAGTTCTCCGCGAGACAATTGGTCTCTGCAAGGCGCATCACTTGCAAAAGCGTATTTTGTCGATCCTCGCCGAAGAGTTGGCGAGAAATCCGAAAGCTGCTTTCGTACAACTCAATCGCCAAGTCATAGCGTTGCTGTTTCAAGTAGATCGATGACAATTGGTCGCCAGCCTCCGCAGTTCGAAAGTCAGACTCGCCATAGAGCTGCCTGGCTTTCTCATAGTCTGCTTTTGCAGACGGCAAGACTTGATCCAAGTTGCCCCGATCGATAAGAAGCTGTTTGCGAGTACGTTGCAGAGTATCTTTCGCTTTTGCCTTTGCCGACACTTCGATCAACGCAACCTTGCTCTCTGCGAGCGTGAGAGCTAATTCCGCATCATCGAGGTTTTCGCTTAGTCTTTCCGCTTCCGCCAAGCTGGCCAGGGCATTGAATTGGATGAGGTTCCAATCGGGATCGTCTTTTTGAGCTGGATCATCCATTGCGATCACCTGACGCAACGCGTCTGCCGCCATTCTCGGAGCATGGTTAAGTAGCAACACCCGAGCGACTAGAAGCTTGGCCGCAAGCGTGGAACGGTGCTTTGGACCGAGGTGTTCGGAAAGCAGCGATGCAGCTTTCTCCGCTTTAGGTCGAGCGGCTCGGTAGTCTCCAAGTCCCGTCAACGCCGAAGCCAACGATTGCAGTAGACGCGCTTCCACCAGAGGATCCTCGACAGACCGTTCCTGCAAGTCATCCGCAAACTCTTTGAATAGCTGACGAGCCGGGTAATCAGGATCACCCGTTTTCCGTGGATCCGATGAGGCCGTGAAACGGTCAAATATCTCGATGACTTTCTTGGCGTTCTGTTCCTGTTTTTCCGCGATGATCCGCTGTTCCCTTTCTGAGTCAGCAGAGAGCTTGGCAAGCGATGCCTGTTCCCTTTCGGCCAAAGCGGCACTGCGAGCGACGACTGCCAAACGTGATGTGATTCCGATGGCAACCAACAGCATCAGAACAAATGCGATTGCCGTCATGACAGCCAAAGCGTTACGCCGAACGTATTTCTTCAAGCGATAGCCAAGGCTGTCAGGTTGCGCTTTGACGGGCTTCCCATCGAGAAAGCGCTGAACATCTTCCGTGAGTTGCTGGACCGTTGGATAGCGCCGATCAATGTCGCGGTCGATGGCTTTTATCACAATCCGATCGAGGTCGCCGCGCAGTTCATTCTTCAATCGCTTTAGGCTTACGCCCCTAGCTGTCACGAATTCATGCGACAAAGGCACGCTGCTTGGCTTAGACGGATCGGTGTCACAAATCAGCTTGATGGTTTCGGCCAACGGTTTGCCGTCCACGCAATGAGGCGGCTTACCGGCAAGCAGCTCGTAAAGGACGGCTCCCAAGGAATAGACATCGCTGGCTGTCGTGACGGATTGGCTGCCAAAATGCTCGGGGCTGGCGTACCCGGGCGTGAAAGGTTGGTTTTGCGTTTGAGTTCGATGTGAATCGGATGCGGACTCATTTGCATTCAACTTTGCCACGCCGAAATCGATCAGCATGGGCTTGCCTTCGGGTGTAATTAGCAGATTGCCCGGTTTAAGATCACGATGCAGGATCGCATTTTGATGAGCGAATTGCACGGCTTCACAAGCTTTGCAAAACAGTTCCAGTCGCTCGCGAGTTCCTATTCGGTGCGTATTGCAGTATTCGTTGATGTTCAGACCATCGACGTATTCCATTGCGATGTACAGCTGGCCATCTTCAGTCGCTCCGGCATCAAGGATGCTGGTGATGTTGGGGTGTTTCCCCAACGCAGCAAGAAACTGCATTTCCTTGCGGAACCGTCGAGCCATCTTTTCGCCCGCGACTCCAGTGCGAATAATTTTGATTGCAGCCTGTTGTTTAAAGTCATCGTCGCGAACGCCAAGGTACACGTATCCCATGCCGCCGCTACCGATGTGTCGTGTGAGTGTAAAAGCACCAAGTTGTTGGCCGATAAATGATTCATGATCGGCATCCGGCGGAGGCATTTCGATCGGTGAAGATGGTTCAAGGAAAGATGAGCTTTTCAGTTTCCGATCATGGCCAAGCAGTTCGATGATCGATTCACGAAGTGCGGTGTCATCGCCGCAGTTTTCAGCCAGGAAATTTTCGAGCTGTTCTCCTTCGAGACCAAGGGCTGCTGCGAAAAGCGATTCGACAGTTTTCAGTTTTTGGGTGCTCATGGTTGAATTTGTCCGTGGTTGTAGCTTCCAGCCGCAATCATTTCATTCGTAGTGACGGCTTCCAGCCGTCTCATTCCGATCCTGCGACGGCTGGAAGCCGTCACTACAGTTGTTCTGCAAAACAATTGCGGCTGGAAGCCGCAACCACGGTCTTTACCGATCCAACTCCTTCGCCAACCACGCTCGAACAAAACGCCAGTCCCTCTCAACCGTTGACCTAGAAACGTCACGTTGCTTGGCAATTTCATCCACTGTCAGCTCAAGGAAACAACGAAGCTGAACCAGTTCCGCGTGACTTTCGTCCAGTTCACCAAGCCGCGTCAATGCCTCATCAAGATCGAGCAAGTCGACTTGATTGAAAGCTTCGAGGTCCCGTAGCACGATGTCCAGGTTCTTTCGTTTGTAATCACCGCCACGTCGTTGTGATTTCCGCTTCCTCGCATGATCCACCAGCACACAGCGCATTGCTTTGGCCGTTGCTGCGTAGAAGTGTTTGCTGTTTGCAATTTGCGTCAGTGACTCCGCTCCGATCAGTCTCAGCGTCGCTTCGTTGACCAGCGCTGACGGCTGAAGCGTGTGCCCGGAAATCTGTCGTCCCATCATCTGGTTGGCGATGCGTCGGAGTTCTGCGTAGGTTGCCTCAAAAAGTTTCGCTTTCGCGTTTTCATTTCCTTTTGCCGCGTCCTGCAGCCACATGGTCACACTGTTCTGGGTCACGGCGATCATATTTGCGCTCTTCGTTCTGGTAGTTGTTGGTCTGGGTTATGCCTGGCATTTGTTCGCAGCACAGACTTCAGCCTGTTTTTCCACAGGCGATCTTGGAGCTTTTCCTCAAAAACGGTGAAGGACTCCAACGAGTTTTTGCGTTTGGATCACGGGGGACGTAGCCCGCAATTCGCAAACGGTCTCAATGCCAGTATTGTTAACTAACCATCTGGGCCACCTAGGGGCCACATTTCTATTCAAGGCGGAAAAATTCGGCATTTCCGCAGCTGCAAGCGGCTTTCGGCTAATGAGTATTTTTCGTGAGCTTGGCGTTCTGCTGGCTGTTTTCACACGCGAGCCTTTCGCCGTCTTCGGCAGGGAAGGGCTCCAGAAAGTGTGAACTTTCAAGATCGCGATCTCTCTCGACCAGCGCGATCACCAACTGTGCCAGCGAATGATCTTCACCGCATCGCTTTGAAAGAAGTTCATTGAGTTGCTGTTCGTCCAAGCCAAGGGCTTCCCAAAACAATGTCTCAACATGTCGAAGTCGTTGTGTGTCCATATCGCATTCCCGCGTCGTCTATAGAACTAAAAACCTCATCCCATAGTCCATACGTGAAACAGGTTTCGCATGCTTCATGTTTTCTCAAGATGCGGGCTTGTATTACCGCCTTGAGGCCAATATAGCCCAATCGACAAATACAAGCCCGAAGCGCAAACGAGTACATCCTCGCGAATATGCCGCGGTACGCGTCCATCTTTGACCGAAACAAATTCACTCGCTCGCGCATCGTGCTTGTATCGCGGCCGTTGCGAAGTTCGATTGAACAGCATTCGCCTTCACGCGGCAACGAACTTTTCATTGCGAAGCTTTTCCCGCGAAAGTTTGCTAACACCGGTACTACGAACAATACCGGAATTTCTGACGGGGTGCACTGCTGTTTTACGTAAGGGGGTTTCCAAGAGAGCGTTCGCTCCTCATTTGTCCGCCGTCGAACGAAACAGGAACAGAAGATGCCCAAAAAAGAATCAAGAAGAAAGCGCCGTAAATCGTTCAGCTCAAATACTTTCCAGGCGTTGGAAGACCGACGGATGCTGGCCACCTTCGTGGTGAACAACCTGCTCGATGCCCCCGTCAATAACCCGACGGAAGTTCCCGGCAGTCTTCGGCAAGCTGTTTTTGATGCGAACGAAACTCCTGGCGCGGACACGATCGTGTTTGAAGGTTTCGCGTCCAGCGGCTTGATCACGTTAAACGCAGGTGAACTGCAAGTCACCGAGTCAGTCGATATCATCGGGCCGGGAGCCTCCGAGCTGACCATCAGCGGTGATGATAGTTCGACTATCTTCCATTTCGGCGATGACACGGGCGCGTCGACGTTTGGTTTGTCCGGTTTGACGTTGGCTGACGGCAACGGCATCAGCGGAGCAGGCATCGGCCGCGTTGGGGGCGCAGTGTTGTTCTTTGATTCCAATGGTTCCGGTGGCGAAGATACGCTGAACATTTCGGATTCTGTGATCCGCGATAGCGATGCTGCCTTTGGCGGGGGAGTTCATGCGGTCTTGGGGACGTTGAACATCAGCGACACGACGCTGACGGGCAATGCAGCAGAGAACGCTGCTTTCCTGCAGGGCGGCGGCGGTCTTTCGCTGGAGCAAACCGACACGACATTGGAACGGGTCAACGTTACCGAAAATACGGCGGCCAACACGGGTGGCGGCATCAACAGCTTCGCTCGCGCGGGCACGGCGCTGGCTGGCAATAGTAACCTGACGATCATCGACAGCAACATCTCAAACAACACGGCTTCGCGGGCCGGGGGAATCGCGAGCATCACTCGGTCCGCTTCGGCAGACGCCAGCCTGATCATTTCGGGATCGACCATTTCCGACAATACGGCACTGACCAGAGAAGCCGGTGGAATTCGTGCCGATGGAGCGGTGGTGACGATTTCGAACTCGTTGTTGTCCGGTAACAGGGTCGAAGTGAATAGCGACGGTGGTGCCATCTTCACCGCCAACTCTGAATTGGTGATCGAGAACAGCACGCTGAGCGACAACCTCACCCTCAGCGATTCAGGCGCTATCCATGCTGTCAGCGATGCGAATCTGGTCTCCGGCAGTAACACGGGACAGAGTACTACCGATATTGTGAACTCGACCATCGCCTTCAACAGAGATTTCGCGGGTTCGGTAACAGCCGAAGCCCGAGCAGGTACCACGAGTTTGATCACTGTCTCAAACTCAATCTTCTCTAACAATTTGGATCGAAACTTCAACGCGTTTGGAGCTGGGCAAGCATTGATCATCTCCGATGGCTTCAACATCTCGGACGACTTCAGCGGCAATCTGACTGGAACTGGCGATCAACAAGGCATCGATCCGTTGTTGCTGCCGCTGGCGGATAACGGCGGCGCCACATTGACGCACGCCTTGCGGTTGGAAAGTCCCGCCATTGACGCGGGAAGTAATGCGCTGGCGGTCGATTCAAACGGCAACCCGCTGGCGACTGACCAACGAGGCACCGGGTTCGCGCGGGTGCTTGATGGTTCGGTGGACGTCGGTGCGTTTGAGACCGAACTGCTCCAGGGCGATTTGATCGTCAGCACGAACACCGACGTTGTCGACAACGACTTTTCCAGCGGTGAACTTTCGCTGCGTGAAGCTGTGTTGATCACCAATGCACGCGACGGCCTGGATCAGATCACTTTTGATTCGGCGCTCAATGGACAAACGATTACGCTGACCAACGATGCCCTGACTGGTGAACTGCAAGTCACCGATTCGGTCGACATCATCGGGCCGGGAGCCTCCAATCTGACGATCAGTGGTGGCAACGCGACGGGGATTTTTCAGTTTGGCGATCAGCAAGGCGCCTCAACGTTTAGCGTTTCTGGCCTCACGCTCGCTGACGGCAATCGGACAAACAATGCAGACCTCGCCAGGTTCGGTGGCGCGGTGCAATTCTTTGATGAATTCGGCAGCGGTGGCGAAGACACGCTGAACATTTCAAATGCCGTTATTTCGAACAACAGAGCAGTTCTTGGTGGTGGTCTGCACTCGGTGCTGGGAACCCTGAACGTCACCGATACGTCATTCAGCGGAAATGTCGCGACTCAGGGCTCCGGTGAGTTCGGCGGTGGCGGTCTCTCGCTTCAGCAAACCGATGCGACGTTAGAACGGGTCATCGTGACGGGCAACACAGCGGCCAACTTTGGTGGAGGGATTGTCAACTTTGTTGATTCGGCGACTGCGAACCAGGGCGATGCCAATCTGACCATCATCGACAGCACAATTTCGGGTAATACAGCCGACGCCGGTGGTGGCATCCTGAACTTGACGCTCAGTGTTTTGGCCGAAGCGAATCTCGACATTTCTGGCTCTACGATTACCGGCAACGAAGCCACAGTTGACTCCGGTGCAGGTATCCGCAGCGACGCAGGCGTTGTGACCATTTCCAATTCACTGATCTCCGAAAACTCAGCGGTCGCTGGAGGGGCTGGAGCAGGCATCTTTGCAGTCAATGCCGATTTGCGAGTCCAAAACAGCACCCTTAGCGGAAACAACAGCGGCACCAACACCGGAGGCGCGATTCGAATTCAAGCAACTCGCAATGCCGATCCAGATGGTCTTGGCATAAGCCAGACGACTATCGTCAACTCGACGATTGCTTTCAACTCGCAAAGTGCAGGTGCGGTCACTAATGAGGCCCGTGCCAATTCAACAAGCTTGGTTACGTTTCAGAATTCAATCTTTACCAACAACGCAGTATCGAATTTTGGCGTCGTCAGCAGTGGCGGTAACGCTAACTTTGTCTCCGCAGGCCACAACCTGTCGGATGACGCGACCGGGAATCTGTTTGCGGCCGGTGATCAAATCAATACCAATCCATTGTTGTTTCCACTGGCAGACAATGGCGGCTTGACACAAACACACGCCTTGCAGGTCGGTAGCCCTGCGATTGACGCCGGTAGCAATGCACTTGCTGTTGATGCAGATGGTAACGCTTTGACAACGGATCAACGCGGTGAGGGGTTCGCTCGAATTCTTGATGGAACGCCGCCAACGGTCGACATCGGCGCGTTTGAGAGCAAGACGTTTGACGGCGATTTAGTCGTCAGTGAAAATTCCGACGTGGTCGATAGCTTTACGGGCCCAGAGCAATTGTCGCTGCGGGAAGCCACCTTGATCGCCAACGATCGGCCAGGTTTCGACACGATCACCTTCGCTGCTGGACTCAGCGGTGAAACGATCTCGCTGAATCCGCAAAGCGAACTGCAGCTCACTGAATCGGTGGACATCATCGGTCCAGGGTCATCTCAACTAACAATCATCGCCGACCAATCTCGAATCTTCCAAATCGGCGACATCAACGCGGCATCGACGTTCAGCTTGTCTGGATTGACGTTGGCTGACGGCAACACAGCAGAAAATGGAGGCGCGATTCTGTTCTCTGATGCCAACGGCGCGGGTGGTGAAGATACGTTGAATATCTCAAACGCTATATTCCGCGACAACCGAGCCGATGTCGGCGGCGGAATTCATGCCGTCTTGGGGACATTGAACATCAGCGATACGACGTTGACGGGCAATGAAGCAACGAATGTGACTTTACTGCAGGGCGGTGGTGGTCTTTCGCTGGAGCAAACCGACACGACGCTGGAACGCGTCACGATTACGAACAACTCGGCAGGCAATACTGGTGGCGGAATCAACAGCTTCGCTCGCGCGGGCTCGGCGTTGGCTGGCGATAGCAACCTGACGATCATCGACAGCAACATCTCAAACAACACGGCTGGACGAGCCGGGGGGATTGCGAGCATCACTCGAACCGCTTCGGCAGACACCAGCCTGACGATTTCGGGATCAACCATTTCCGACAATACGGCACTCAGCGTTGAGGCAGGTGGAATTCGTGCCGACGGAGCGGTGGTGACGATTTTGAATTCGTTGCTGTCCGGTAACACGGCCAACAACGGTCGAGACGGGGGAGCCATCTTCACCGCCAACTCCGAATTGGTGATCGAGAACAGCACACTCAGCGGCAACTCCACACTCAGCGATTCGGGCGCTATCCATGCCGTCAGCGATGCGAATCTGGTCTCCGGTAGTAACACGGGACAGAGCACGACCGACATTGTGAGTTCGACCATCGCTTTTAACTCAGACGCCGCGGGTACGGTCACGGCCGAAGCCCGCGCAGCTACCTCGAGTACGATTCGTTTTTCGAACTCAATTTTTTCCGACAATGCGGACAGCAACCTCAACGCATTCGGTGCCGGACAAGCGGCAATCATCTCCGAAGGCTTCAACATCTCCGACGACGCCACGGGCAACCTGAACGCGACGGGAGATCAGCCAAACACCGATCCGCTGTTGGAAGCACTAGCAGATAACGGTGGACCTACCCAAACGCATGGATTGCAAACCGGAAGTCCAGCCATTGATGTGGGGAATTCGACGTTGCCGACCGATCAGCGAGGGTTGACACGCCCCTTCGATGATCCGACGGTTGCCAACGCAACGGGTGGTAACGGTAGTGACATCGGGGCTTTTGAAGTTGTGCTGCCTGAAACACCAAGCTTGCTTGTAACGACGGCTTTGGATGTCGTCGACGAATTTGATCAGCAAACATCACTCCGAGAGGCGATTGCTTTCGCAGATAGTCTTTCTGGCGAAGATATCATCTCGTTCAATTCGAGCCTCGCTGGAGAAACGATCACTCTTGGCGGCAGCGAGCTACAAATCAACGACTCACTCGTTATCGATGCATCAACTCTTCCCAGCCCACTGATCATTGACGCCAGTGGTCAGTCTCGTGTGTTGAGCTTCCTGGATGCGACGGGAAACCTGACCATTGATAGCCTAACAATCACCGGCGGGGAAACCGCGGGATTCGGCGCTGGAATTAATTTCAGGTCTCAAGAGACACTGACGATCAACAACAGCAACGTGGTTGACAATTCGAGTGACACCGAAGGCGGAGGCGTTGCAACAAGCAATGGAAGCATTGTCATTACCAATAGTACTGTCACCGGTAATCAGGGCGGCGGAAATGGCGGAGGGATTCGCGGCAATGGAAGTTCTGTGACAGTGGTCGATAGTGTTATCAGCGGAAATACGGCCGGCGAAGACGGTGGAGGAATTCGAATCACGGGAGGCAGCGTCAACGTCACCGGCAGCGAAATCAGTGGAAATATTGCTGGCATCGACGGCGGAGGAATCCATACGAACAGCGGCAACGTGACCGTGACGGACAGCGCCATCCTGGATAACACCGCCCTGTCGAGTTCCGGCGACGGTGGAGGAATTCGTACCGACGCAGGTAACGTGGCGGTTATCAACAGCACCATCCGTGGCAACACAGCTGCAGATGATGGAGGTGGGATCCGCACTTCCACTGGGGACACCAGCGTCATCAACAGTACGATTGCCGATAACTCAAGTGCAGATTCTGGTGGAGGTTTGATCAGTGGCAACGGCCACGTCATCGTCACGAACAGCACCATCAGTGACAATACAGCGGGCGATGACGGCGGCGGAATTGCAGTCGCTAGCGGTTCGCTGAGCGTTACCAATAGCACGATCAGCGGCAACACAGCGGGCGTTGACGGCGGCGGAATTTCGACAAACACGAATCTGACCGAGGATACGACGCTCATTGTCAACTCGACGATCTCGGGAAATACCGCCGGCGGTTCGGGGGGAGGAATTGATAACTTCGACGGTCTCACACGAATCATCAGCTCCACCGTCACGGGGAACCAAGCTGCGATCGGTGGTGGTGTGGCGTCATTCGGAGACAGCTTTACAAGAACCGAAGTTGGCTCGTCCGTCATTGCGGGCAACTCGTCCACCACGGGTGGAGCTGACGTTTCATCGCAAGACGCCGGCGACCCTGATAACTCGTTCGTCTCGTTGGGCTTCAACCTCATTGGTGACGGTCAATTCGCAGGTACTGATTTCTTCACCGACGCAGTCAACGGAGATCAGGTTGGCACCACCGCCAACCCGCTGGATGCGGTGCTGGATGAACTAGCCGACAACGGTGGACCAACGCTGACGCACGCGTTGTTGCCGGGCAGCCCAGCGGTTGATGCGGGCAATAATGCCTTGGCGGTTGATGCCGATGGAAACCCACTCGATTTCGATCAACGCGGCGAAGGCTTTGATCGAATCTTTGGCGGTACCGTTGACATGGGTGCGTTCGAGTCGGATGTCGCCGATGTGGTTGCTCCATCGGTTGAATCGATCGTGGTCAACAACGGCGATGAGCAACGCAGCATGGTCAACGTGAGCACCGTAAGCTTCAGTGAAATCGTCAACGTCAGTGCGGCTGACTTTGTTCTGCAAAACTCGGACACGGGAACCAATGTTACGCCAACGGTTTCGACACAGGTGGTCGACGGCAAGACCGTTGCCACGCTGACCTTCAGCGGCACCGGCACGACGGCTGGATCGCTGGATGATGGAAACTATTCACTGACGGTTCTGGATACGATCACTGACACCGCTGGTAACGTGCTTGATGGAGACGGCGATGGAACCGCTGGCGGCAACGCGACCGATGACTTCTTCCGTTTGTTTGGCGACGTCAACGGGGACCGCACGGTGAACGTCATCGACTTCTTCCAATTCCGAAACGCGTTTGGAGGTTCGGGCAACTTCAATGCTGCCTTTGATTCAAACGGCGACGGAGTGATCAACATTCTCGATTTCTTCCAGTTCAGCAGCCGGTTTAGAACTTCGGTTTAGGCGACCCCTCTCCCTATGAACGCAAGTGGATACTTGCGTTCGCAGTTCGATTCGAGACCCGTCCAAAGTAGTTCGACTCTCCGAGTCGAAAACCTCGGAAAACCACGACTCGGAGAGTCGAGCTACTTTCTTGAGCGGAATCGAGCTCTAGTCGGAAGCACACCGATTTACGCTTGAAAGCGGAACGACAAACCTTCGACTCGTGTATTTCCCTGAAAAAATAGACGAAGGGGGCGTGGAATTTTTTGCGTTGTAACTCTTGAGACCGAAACAAATGTTCCGCGGGACGTGCCAGCCGCGGAGTTTCCAATGCAAAAACGCGGCTCATGCACTCCGACAAAGAGGTCTAAACGTGTTCAAATTCGCACGAACGACGAACTCTAAGCTTCGTCCCCGTTGCAACAAGCGAAGAAAAAAGCGTAGCCAACAACTTCAATTTGAGTCACTTGAGGGACGGCGTCTTCTCGCAACTTCGCTCACTCCGTTAACTGGATCATTGGTAACGCTGAGCCAAGGGTCCGGTGCGCCGCCTGACTGGATTGTTTCTGACAGTTCAGGAAGACTTGGCGTGACGGTAAAAGCCGTCGACATTGACGCCGTGATTCCAGATCTTGTCGAAGCGGGATTCGATGTCACTGAAGTGTCAGCCGAACACTATCGGGCAGAAGGCCTGATCGAACGCGGCGACCTTGAGGATTTAGCAGAGGTTGCAGGTCTCTGGGGTATTTTGCCAACATATAAACCCACTCGTTTTGCGGGCTCGATTCCGGGCGACGCGGATTACATTCACGAATCTGATCGCGTTCGCGACGAACTCCCGGGCGTCGATGGATCTGGAATTCGGATTGGTGTTCTTTCTGACAGCCACAACAACTTGGGGGGTGAAGCGGCTGACATTGCCACAGGGGACCTGCCAAGCACGATCACTGTCATCGAAGACCTCGCCAGCGGTGGTAGCGATGAAGGCCGCGCGATGTTGCAACTGATTCATGATATCGCTCCGGGTGCAGAGCTTGGATTCGCGACGGCTTTCAGGGGGCAAGTTGAATTCGCCAATCACATTCGTGAACTGGCTGATCCCGACATCTTTGATGCCGATGTGATTGTGGACGATGTGATCTACTTCGATGAGCCGTTCTTTCAGGATGGAATCGTCGCGCAAGCCGTCGACGATGTCGTGCTCAATGATGGAGCGGCCTACTTCAGTTCGGCCGGAAACAACGATACGCAATCGTATGAGGCAGTAAGTCCTTCGTTCGTCATTGACCCCACATTCAATGATGCACGTGTCCACGACTTTGATCCCGGGCCCGGTGAAGACACGCGTCAGCTCTTTCGGCTTAACAACTCTTCGATCAACCTCGCGTTTCAATGGGACGACCCGTTCTTCACGACCAACGGAGTCGATTCGGATTTGGATGTTTTTCTTGTCGAGGCGGGTACGAACAACATTTTTGCCAGTTCGGTCGACGACAATCCAGCGAACCGAACTCCATTCGAGTCACTTCGATTCAATGGGACTGGAGATTTTGAGCTGATCATTCAGGTCTTTTCGGGTCCAGATCCAGGCCGGATCAAATGGGTCGATTTTGGGACTGGGAATACTGTACAAGAGTTTGATACAGACTCGAGCACGATTTTTGGTCATGCAGCGGCCACTTCAGCACGTGCGGTTGCAGCTGCGCCCTTCCTTAACCACCAATCGCCAGAAGGATTTACCAGCGAGGGCGCCACCACGATTCTGTTTGATGCCGTTGGGAATCCGATTGCGACAGAAGTACGACAGACACCTGACATCACAGCAGTCGATGGCGTCGAGAACACTTTCTTTGGCCAGCAGGCTGACTTCGATGGTGACGGCGTCAATTCAAACTTCTTCTTTGGAACGTCGGCGGCGGCACCGAATGCGGCTGCAGTTGCGGCACTGGTGTTGGACGCGAACCCGACTTTCTCTGTGCAGCAGGTTTATGATGC
>CAYGUE010000113.1:22069-23488 GCA_964352885.1 uncultured Pirellulaceae bacterium | reverse complement strand
GCGTTCCACGCGGGGCACGAATCTCAGCGGGGAAGTCAGGGAACGTGGCAACGTCGTTACCCGAAAGCGCGGACGTGTTCGTCAACTGGGTTCCAAGCAACTGCATGCCGTCGCCCGAGTCACCTGCGAGACGGACAGTCACTCCGGAAACGGTCTCGGCTGGTTTCTGTGTTGGCGGAAATTGGTCTGTGGGGAGAATCATTGAACGTGTTGGCTCTCGGGCCATAAAAGGGCGAATTATTTTGTTGATTGCGCGCAAACCGATCACCAAATGAGATGTACTTGGTGCTAAGAATGCTTTCGGCGATTAGTGGGAGATTGGTTCAGCAACAATTTCGGAAGTAGTGGCTTTTGGAGGTATGTTTCCATTGAGAGGGAAGCACACCGAAGCTGACCCTTCGAAGCTGGCTAATGATGATATCATTTTCCCAAAAAGCAACCAATTTCGGAAGGGGGATATCTCTGCTAGAATCCGCCTCCCAAGTTCAATTTCAGCTTCTGACCCCCCATTTTCAGGTCGAAATTCCCATGGAACGATCCCTTGTTTTGCTCAAACCCGACTGCGTCCAGAGACGCTTGATCGGCAAGATTATCTCCCGTTTTGAAGATAAGGCGATCGATATCGTCGCCATGAAGCTCATTCAGATCACGCCAGATCTGGCTAAGCAGCATTATGCTGAGCACTGCGAAAAGCCTTGGTATCCAGGTTTGGAAGAGTTCATTACGGGCGCACCGGTGGTCGCGATGGTGGTTCAAGGGTTGGAAGTCATTCGCGTCGTCCGCGATATGTTGGGAGCGACAAATGGTCTCCAGGCAGCAGCCGGGACGATTCGTGGAGACTTTAGCAGCAGCCGCCAAATGAATCTGGTTCACGCTTCCGATGGAGCAGAAGCGTCGGCTCGCGAGATTGGTTTGTATTTCAGCGATTCTGAACTTTGCAGCTATGAGGCAGCTTTGGCACCTTGGTTCCGAGCTTCGGACGAGTAGTCTGCCGCAGACAATTTGAACAGATGGTACGCTCCTCGTTGATCAATGAGGAGCGTTTTTTATTCCTCCAGCCAATCGACGATGTCGATCAGGCTGTGCTTTAGGATGCCGTATTGGCGGCGCGGATCAACAAGAGTTTCAAAGCTCTAAAATATTTCCACTGATTCGTCAGAGGCGAACGCGATTTGGACAACGTTGAAGCGGTGATGTCCAACGGGAGTTTTTGCGGCTAGGTTCAGCACCCGCTCAAACGCTTCATCGTCTTCCTGCTTCTCGAACAGCGTCTGTAGTGCCCTTTCAGGGCGACGTTCGCGTGGGGCGCGCAATTCCCGGGGCGGCGCTCGTTCCTCGCTGTGCCCCGGGCTATCCTGTGATGGACCTTCGGCCCGAACGCGCGTGTCCCCGCCGCATTTTGATGTTGCGAACCGCGAT
>CAYGUE010000113.1:4501-21969 GCA_964352885.1 uncultured Pirellulaceae bacterium | reverse complement strand
CGCGTGTCCCCGCCGCATTTTGATGTTGCGAACCGCGATTCCACCTTCGTTGAACGGTATTGCGCTATGCGAGCTGCACGACTGAATCGCCATTTGAGTTCGCCTGCCTCTCTGAGTCCCACTTTCGATTCGCTTCGACCGCTGCCTTTTCATGTTCAGAATCGAGGACCTGATAGTGCACGTTTCTTTGCCGGGGCTCAAACCCAAACTCTGAAATGGCATCACGCATTTGATCGAGCGTTAGATAGTGAACTGTGCCCGCTTCGGCGACGACGTTCTCTTCGATCATCAGGCTGCCCATATCGTTGGCTCCGTACATCAAAGAGAGCTGGCCGATCTTCAAACCTTGAGTTACCCAGCTCGATTGGATCGAAGGAACGTTGTCGAGGAACAATCTAGCGATCGCCTGCATCTTGAGATACTCGTACGCACCGGCAGGTGCATACTGGGACATGTCCGTGTTGTCGGGTTGGAATGTCCAACAGATGAACGCTGTGAAGCCGCCCGTTTCATCCTGCAAATCGCGAATGCGTTGCAAGTGTTCGATGCGTTCTTCCAGCGTTTCGACGTGCCCAAACATCATCGTCGCGCTGCTGTGCCCACCAAGCTTGTGCCAGACTCGCATGATGTTGAGCCAATCGTCCGTCATGACCTTGCCGCGAGTGATCTCTTTGCGAACACGGTCGACCAGAATTTCGGCACCGCCGCCCGGAAGGCTGCCAAGTCCAGCGGCCTTGAGTCGCGAGAGGACTTCTTCGAGCGAAAGGTTGTTTAGTTTGGTGAAGTGATGAATCTCGGGAGGGCTGAAGCCATGAATGTTTAGATCAGGAAAATGCTGCTTGATGTCCTGCAGCATCTCCTCATACCAGTCGAGCTTGAACTTCGGATGAAGGCCGCCTTGCATGAGAATCTGATCTCCACCAAGGGCGACGGTTTCCTCGATCTTTTTTAACAGAACTTCGCGTGGCAAAACGTAGCCTTCATCGCTCTTTGGGCCGCGATAAAAAGCACAGAAATCGCAAACGGCCGTACACACGTTGGTGTAGTTAATGTTTCGATCAATGTTGTAGGTGCGATAGTTCTCGGGGTGCAATCGGCGAGTCACAGCATCGGCCGCAGAACCCAACGCAGCGAGATCGTCGCATTGCGAGAGTGCCATGCCGTCGTCAAAAGAAAGACGCTCGCCAGCGACGGCTTTGGCCAGAATTTCGCTAATCGCTCTAGATACGTTGGCAGTCATGGAATTCAAGTTCTGTATTTTCAGGGACAAGCGATAATTGGGAAGCGTAATCGAAGAACAGATTGAGTGCTTTCTTCTCTTCGGCTTCCAGCCAAAAGTGGAGTCGGTTTTTCAAATAGTCGTCGCATTGCTCGCGAGTCAAACCATAGTTGGAATAGTGGGTATCAACCAGTTGGTCCAGTTGCTCAACGCCACGGTCACGAGCTCGTGAAAGAAGTTCAGAAAGGAAATCGAGTTCATCATCTTCACGAGCAACCCACATCGCGAAAACGAAAGGCAAGCCGGTCCATTGATTCCAAACTTCGCCAAGATCCCATTGGTGGACAAAGGTGCCACTATCGAGATTCATGGCTCGGTCACCAATAATCAAGACCGCATCGGTCGATGACTCACGCCAGTCGGCTTCCATTGAAAGGTTCGAAAACTGTGGTCGGCAATCGAACTTATTCGCCAAGATGACCTTCGTGAGCGCCCGACTGGTTCGCGAACCTTCATCAAGGGCTAACGTTTGGATCGCGTTGGCTGGGACTTTCGAAACCAGTTTGACGCTCCAAACAGGCCCACGACATCCGATGCAGGCGTCGGACAGAATTCGATAATTGGGATTGAGTGTTGCCTCAACCGATGGGATTAACGCCACGTCCAATTCGCCACTGCTGAGCCGATCTGCCAATCGACTTGGAAGATCAAACACGAGCTCGTAGCGATCGGAAATTGTCTCAAGCCCAGCCACCAATGGTTTGGTGTTGAGATAAGAAACGGCTCCAATTCGTTTTCGTCGTTGAGTCATTTGAACATGCGGCTGGACTGGCATTCAGGATGGGAGGTTCGATGATCTGATACGGCTATTTCGCCACCAACTTAACCGCACTGCCCAAAGCGAGCCAACCCAATTGGTGGACCCTGAGGGTTGCGTCAAGTTGTCCTGGTCGCGAAACCCTGCCATCGGTCCCGGAAAACGGGATTCCCCGGCTTACGAGCGTCGATAAAACACGAATAACAAGTAGCCTTTTCGCGAACTCAAACCGGCTCCAGCTATGAAACTGAATTTTGCTCAATCTGCTCGTACTTTGTTGGTCGCCGGGTTTGCCCTGATGAGTCTCTTCGTCTCGTCCGAAGACAGCGACGCACAGTCGCTCTTGCAAGTCCGAACGGACTACGGCAGAGACAATCAGATTCAATATGCCCCTGACGACCCGACGACACGCAGCCGCCTGTTCACTCTCCATACTGGACATGCCGGGGCGTTCTACAACTGCGACGGCGAAGAATGCAAACGCAACTCGCCCTACATCTGTTGGAAGACTGCTCACGGCGATCGAATGCACCGCACTTTTTGGGATGTCTTGCAATGGGACCGCGACCGCCTCGATATCGCGCAACGGATTTGCGATGGCGGATGTTGTGCAACAAAGACTGCGAAAACAAGGAAGAAATTGAAAACCCCGTGCGGCTGTCCCGCGTGTGCTGGACAGGGAGTAGCGACGACGATGTACGCGACGAAGGCCCCTTCAAGCTCTTCTAGCCTTGTGGTTGCCAAGAAGAAGCTTCCGTTGACGAGCAAAGCAAATGTTGTGGGATTGGTTGGAACGGGTGTTGGTCGGGTGAAGTCATCTTTGCAAACACAACGCTCAAGTGTCGCAGGTTCAAAATCCGTGCTCAGCGAAAAGGTGGTTTGTGATTGCCTCAATTGTAACGCCAAACAGCAAGACGCTGTATCGAACAAGGCATCCGTGTCAAAAAAAGCAGCAGCGCTGACTGTTGATAAGGCCCCTGTCGCTCGCAGTGCATCACTGCTGGAACGGGCTCGATCAACCCGACAACGTTAGAGTCCGGACACTATTCTTCTTCGAGGTCGCGGGCCTTCAACACGGCTTCGGTGCCGCGAATCTGCCACGGACATCGGTCCTTGAATGCGATTACTTTTTGTGAAACAAAATTGTTCGCAAACGCCCAGATCTGCCTGGCACTTGGATTACCGGCAAGCTCAAAGCCACTCATGCCGGTCGGCGCTTCAAAGTGGAAAAGGTTTTGCTTGAACCATCTTGTCGCCATGTCATCGGCTTCCGACGCTTCCGGGCGAAACTTCCGCATGAGCTCAACCCATTGATCGCAGCCTTCAGCGGCTTCGGATTGTCGGCCCCAAATGACCAACATTGGCAGTGGTGCGGTACCGCGACCGGAGATCAATGGCTCCTTGATAAGCTTCTTCAATGAAGAGCCAGCGAACTTGCTGGTTGGTGAAAACAGAATCAGCGACTTAACGTCTTTGCCTTGCTTGATGCCGGCGACTGGTTCCCATGACCAGTCGGCAATTGCCCACGCGATTGCAAGATGTGACGAATCGCCGACGGCGACAATGTTCAGCAGGTCAATGTTGACGATGCCTTCATTGTTCTTCTCCTGCAAGAATCGTTTGCACTGATCGATGTCTCCAACGGACGACGCTTTCTCGAACTTCTTGAATTTTGCATGGTCCAGTCTCAACGTTGTCCCGGCCACACTGACGCTTTGGCCATGCCCGCGAAGGTCAGGAATGATGACAGCGTGGCCCTGCGACTGAAGAAAATATCCCATCGCCAACAGATCGGCCCTGCTGCGTTCCCAGTCATGAACGAGGATAAACGGAACGGTCGACTTGCCGGGCTCAAGGTCTTCCGCAGTGGCATTGGGGTTCGCCGATTTCTTTAACGTTGCCTGGTCTTCAATGATCGGAGGGAACCATGTTGCACCCAGTTGGATACGTTCGTCTTTCACCTCCAGCATGATGTTCTGCGGCGCGAACTCCTCGGAGATCCTCTTCTGCCTTGCGGCAGCGGCGGCCTGAGACTGGACATCAGGCTGCATCGCAGGAGTGGCGGCTTTCTTCTTCGGCGCTGCGTTTTCAGATTCGGTTTCAGATTCGGTTTCAGTGTCAGGTTTTTCGTTTCCGAAAACGGATTCGCGCCGTTGTGCTTCGGCATTCGAAGTTGGGAGCAACACGATAAGCAAACTGAAAATGACCATGCAGGCCATCAGGTTTCCAGAACGGAAATGACTGTCTGCGATGTTAAAGATGTTCATTGCCGCTTCCCGGATTTTGAGATCGCCCCGATTGATCCGTCAATTCTAGTGAATAACCTTCATTGAGCAAAGAAAACCTCATATTGGAATTTGGAGGTAATTGGATTGGGTGCTAAGATAAAACGTAGGAAAGAGGCACCTTTCTAAGGGTCGAAGCATGATCAACAACTTCAAACGATGGTGGCAAATCAAGTCCGGTCGATACGAAACGCCGCTGGACACCGACACGCCCTTCTGGGCAATCAGCCTGATCTTTCACTTGGGATTGATACTTCTGCTGGCAAAAATCTTCTTGCCTGATGCCGCCACACGAGTCATTGGGGCGATCAACGCCGACACCGAAGAAGTTATTGAGATGGACGAGTTGATTCCTGAAGAACTCGATATTTTCGAAACGGACGTTGAAGACCTCGGAGTCGAAGCTGAAGAAGCACTCATGACCGAGGCCGCCGAAACTCCGATGATGGAATTTGTTATCGATGAGACGACTTCGGTTGAAACGCCGGAATTTGACACGGGTGAGATTTTTGCTTCCGAGCTTGCTGCAGAGGTTAATTCCATCTCGTCGACGCTGGAAACAGTTTCCGTACGAGGCGTGGCAGGTCGATCTCTGAAACACACCAGTGGAGCAATCGATCGGATTGCCGAAGTCATTCGTGATCGAATGGCTGAGGGTGACTTGATGGTCGTGTGGATGTTTGATCAGTCGGCAAGTCTCAGGGCCCAGCGTACTCAAATTGCAAAACAGTTCGACCGTGTTTACCAACAGATCGCTCGCTTTCAAGAATTGGACAATAAGCAGGCCAGTGAACTCGACGGTGATGCCCCGCTGCTAACAGATATCTATCAGTTCGGTCAGAATGTGTCGCCACTGCTGCGAGATCCAACTTTCGATTTAGAGAAACTTCGCGTCGCGGTCTCCAACGTCCTCCGCGACGATTCCGGACAGGAAAACGTCATGCAGTCCGTCATGACCGTTGCAAAAAAATACCGTTCGATGGCACGTGTGAATCCACACACGAAAAAGCCCGAGCGAAACGTGATGATCATTCTGGTCACCGACGAGGCAGGTGATGATGTTAACCTGACCGATCAGGCCGTCCGATATTGTGTTAACGCTCGCGTCAGTGTTTATGCGATCGGTGTTCCCGCTCCGTTTGGCCGCGAAGAAACAGAAGTTAAGTGGGTCGATCCCGATCCTGAATACGATCAGACGCCTCAAAGAGCCATCGTCGATCAGGGAGCCGAGACTCCGCGGCCAGAACGTTTGCGACTCGGATTCATTGAAGGTGGCGAAGACCTTGAGCAAATCGATTCGGGGTTTGGTCCGTTTTATTTGACGCGATTATGTTACGAGACCGGAGGGCTCTATTTTGCCGTCCATCCAAACCGTTCCGGGAAACGAAGGGTCCGTTGGGGAGAAGTCAAGAATTACGCGTCTAAGCTCACTTACTTCTTTGATCCGGAAATCATGCGTCGGTATCAACCTAGTTACGTTTCCGTGCAGACTTACAATCAGTCATTGGGGCAAAACAAAGCTAGAATTGCTCTGGTTCAGGCGGCCGAGTTCACACGGACGGGCGAGCCACTTCGTGCTCCTACGACTCGATTTCCGCGTTTCAACGAAGGTGCGTTTACGCGTTCGGTGAATGAAGCTCAACAGGCCGCTGCGTTTGTGGTTCCCGCATTGGCGGATTTGATGCGAACCTTGAAAGTGGGTGAAGCGGATCGAGAGAAGGAAGAAGAAGCTCGATGGCAAGCCGGATATGACTTGGCGATGGGACGCGCGATTGCGGCTCACTTGCGAGCCAGTACCTACAACCAAATGTTAGCGATGGTCAAAACCTCGCTTCAGTTTGATCCGCCCAAGAACGCGGACACACCACAGAACAATACGTGGGTTTTGCGGGCGTCAAACGATGTTGAGACGGGAAGCCGCGACGCTCAGCTTGCAGGCAAAGCCAAGATGTATCTGACACGAGTCGTCGACGAACATCCTGGAACTCCGTGGGCATTGTTGGCGGAGAAGGAGTTGAGGATCCCGATTGGCTGGAAATGGCAACAGGCTTATACGGCTCCTCCCGAACCCCGTGAGCCCGGCATGAATAATGGTGGCGACATGGGTTTTGAGCGACGGCCCGAGATGAATCGTGATCCAAAGCAACGCCGCCCCGTTCCGCGACTCTAGTGACTCGCTGTGACACGGTTTCTCGTGATTTGGTCGCCAGAAAAGGTGTCGGTCACCATCGGGCTCGTTGCAATTGATTCCAAGAGCGATCGAGATTGCACGCATGTGACAATGAATCCTTGAAAATTCGCGATATCGATGGCAGAATAGAGATACTTAGGGCTAATCAATAACGTCTATCCTGCTATGCCCAGTAAACCCGCGTATCCTCTTGCTGTTCGCACAATGTTGGGGCTGATCTTATGAGCGTGAGCGACCGCGAACGATTTCTTCAATGTGTCGCCAAATGCGGCATCCTCAGCGAGTCGGCTCTCGAGAAATGGATGGCGAAAGTCGGCGATGACGGCGATGCGAAAGATCTCGCTCGTGACCTTTGCCGACGAAAACTTGCAACTCGATGGCAAGCGAAGATGTTGCTCAAAGGAGCCAATCGACTCAGTCTTGGGAACTACCTTCTGACGGAACGAGTTGGCCAGACCGATTTTGGTGATCGATTTACCGCCGTCCATCGACAGCTCTCGCGGGAAGTAGCGATTCAATATCTTCCGACCGACATCTGTGCGTCAGCTAAGACCAGAAAGCAGATCTTTGAATTTGGCAGCAAGCTTGCTCAGCTGGATCATCCCAACTTGATTCACGTTTACGACATCGATGAAGAGCGTGGTCGAATTTATCTCGTGTCAGAAGCGACCACCGGAGTTGATCTGTCGGAAGCGATGAAAATTCCCATGTCTGGCAAGTCCGTTGCAAAGATCATTGCCGGATGTTTACGCGGTCTAAATTACGCACACGGTAAGGGAGTCGTCCACGGGAGTCTTTCTGGTGATACCGTCATCGTCAATGAAAACGGCGGAGTCCAAATCAATGGTCTTACCCGGTTCGCAGTGCGGAATGCTCTGTCGGATTCTCCGGTAGTTGCGTCGGAAGATATCGCTGCCGTGGCGATTATAGGCGATTCATTGCTCGAAGCGGTAAGCGATGACGAACGAAATACGAAGTCGTTTGCGACATTGGCTTCGGCGATTTCCGCGATCCGGCAAGAAGATTCTGGGGCAGTTGCGAAGTTCGAGGCGTGGATAAATGAGAACAGTAAAAGCGAACAAACCGCGTCGGATGAATTGTCGTTGGCGACCGCATCTGCAGGAGATGAAGCAACTTCAACTCCAGCGATAGGTGTTGACGGAGGTTTGCCTCAGACCGTCGGGGCCCCGATGTCGCTCGGGTTTGCAGAAGCGTCCTCTGACGGATTTCTGACTTCATTGGCCCGCAAGAATCCGGTCGCCTTGATTGCGATCACTACCCTTAGTGCGATTCTGTTGATTGGTGGTACCGTTTTTGCGGCCGCAAAGATCACGGCGGCACCGCCTGAGACTGGCGGTGCTATTGTTACGAAACTCGGTAATAATCTTAGGCCTGCTGCAAAACCAAAAACGAATTCCCGAACGAAGAGTGCTCCGGCAGCCATAGTTACGCCGCTAAAGTCTCGCCAACCGAAAAATTCTTTGTCAGAAGACGTGACGCCGGCAGTTCCAGTTGACGCAGTGACCGATCCGAGTTCGAACAAGGCTGCGATCGCGGCGATGTTCAAACAGCCGACCAAGGAAGCTGAAAAAATCGAGATTGAGGTCGTCACGAAAAAAGAGAATCCAGTCGCAATGCCGCTTGAGTCCAATCCAGCCGTCTCGACAACTTCGGCTGCCGTTGCTCCTTCGGTCGTCGAACCGGAAGTTGTCAAAACGATCACCCTATCAACTGCTGCAGCTTCCGAAAACGATGAACAGCAAACTTTGGAGGAAGGCGAAGACCCGTTCAAGAGTTACGCGAAAACGGTGCACCTCCCTGATAGCACTGACACGGCGCAGGTCTCATTTGGAAGATTGATCCTCGAGAAGAAGCACTTACTCGGTGCGGAGATTCTTTCGACGCCAACAACGCACCGGTCCAAGCCAATCTTTACGCTCAGCCGATCTTCGGACGATCGCCAGTCTTGGGACATTGGTTATAAGAAGAAGGAAAAGTCTGACCCGGTCATTATCGCCAAGCTGAAGAAAACACCGAATGAACTTTTCTTCAACTGGCTGCCTGCGGCGGCGGAAGTCGATGTGGCGAACTATTTGCGAAACTGTTGTGTCAAGATTTCGACGTCAGCTCACTCGCATTGGGTGACGCTACGCAAGCCAGTGAAGATAGAAGGATTCCAGCTTGGGACCAATAAGGGAACAGTCAAGCTCGAAGTAGAGATTCCATGGATGCCGAACCCGGTTGCCATGGGCGCTCAGTTGAGTGAGATCAAGTATGAACGGCAAGACAGAAAAGACTATGAAGAGAGAGCGTTCTTAAGTCCGGCAACCATTTCTTCGAGCATGCCTGCCCGAATGTATTTCCATAAAGTGAAAGCTTATCAATTCCTTTCCCTTGATGTCGGTGTCGATATCCGGAAAGAACTTGTGCTTCATGCTGCACTGGTCATGGAGCCAGTTCCCAGCCAGCCGGTCGTCGTGCTTGAGGATCCCGCAATGCTGCCGCAGATCGCAGCTCGGATTCGGCAAATGGCTTTCAAAGCGCAGCAGCAGAACACGCAGGCCCAAGCCAGTAATTTGAAGACCGACGAAAAGAAGGTCTATAAGAGTGCTGCCAGCAAAATGACGGATCGAGCCGAACGTGTTGGATACCTCGAACATGTTGTGCCTCAATTGCTCAATAAAGACATTCCAGTGACGATAACGTATGCTCTGGATGATCAGCATCAAATCGTGTTGGCCCATTCGGGCGAAGGCGAAGAGAAAAAATAGAAGTCATCGGCTCTGAATGAATCAAAAAGTTAACGTAGGGATTGTCGGCGCGACGGGATACACAGCGCTCGAGTTGATGAAGCTGTTGCTGCGACATCCGCATGCCAACATTGCCCGGATCACATCGCGCGACGAAAGTCGGCCTCATCTTTCTGAAGTACATCCAACGCTCAGAGATCGATTGAATCTCAATTTCGAGCCTTTAGACGTAGCGTCGTTTTCTGATGGGCTGGATTACGCGTTCTGCTGCTTGCCGCATGCTGCTTCCGCGGCAGTTGTGGGGCAGTTGCTGGACGCCGGACTGAAAGTGATCGACTTCAGCGCGGACTATCGGTTGAATGATGTCAAGACGTTTGAGCAATGGTACAAGGTTGCCCATCCCGATGCCGATCGCGTTGGAAATGTGGCCTACGGGATTCCTGAGCTTTTCCGAAATGATATTCGTGGGGCGTCGTTGGTCGCGAATCCGGGCTGCTTTCCAAGTTCCGCGATCTTACCGCTGGCTCCGTTGTTTAAAAGCGGGCTTGTTAAAAGCAGTCCACTGATTGTCGATTCAAAAACCGGTGTTTCTGGTGCTGGCCGGAAGGCGAATCTGAAATTTCACTACCCAGAGTGCAATGAGTCGATCACGGCTTACGGCGTGGGGACGCATCGACACATGCCGGAGATCGATCAAATCTTGAGTCGTTTCTGCGGCGCGGAAACTGAGGCCATCTTCACGCCCCATTTGACGCCGATGGATCGTGGAATCCTGTCGACGATCTATTTGCAAAACGCAGGAGGCCGCACGGATGACGAGCTGATGGATTGTCTCAACGAGTTTTATCGCGACGAGCCTTTTGTGCGGGTAACGGGCCAGATTCCGGCGACCAAAGATGTTGCCGGAACCAATTTCTGCGACATGACGGTTAAATCCTGTCGTGGGATGACGATCATCGTCAGTGCGCTCGATAACATGGTCAAAGGCGCATCTGGTGCGGCAGTGCAGAACTTCAATGCGATGCACGGCTTCGATGAAACGCTGGGGCTGATGTAGGTTGAAACAAGAGGCCATGGAATCCTATCCCGAAGTGTAAGCGAGGGATCAAATCGTTCGTGTTATCCCTCGCTCACGCTTTTTGAAGTTGCACTAATACAAGCCCGAAGCGCCAGCGAGTGAATAATTGCTTGGATTTTCGACTCACTCGCTTGCGCTTCGGGCTTGTATTTGCACGGTTCGATTTTTCCATTTTCCGCGGCTATTGTCGGATGGAATCTGAGTTTTCAGGCAAAGCGTGCGACTTTAGAAAGCGCCAGCGAGTGAATAATTGCTTGGATTTTCGACTCACTCGCTGGCGCTTCGGGCTTGTATTTGCACGGTTCGATTTTTCCATTTTCCGCGGCCATTGCCGGATGAAATCTGAGTTTTCAGGCAAAGTGTGCAACTTCAAAACTCACGCTACGGGTTATGATCAAACCAACAGACCTTTACGCTTCGGGTTATGATTTTCGTTCCCAGTTCCGATCTCCAAATTACAATTTGTAAATGAACTTTCCTTCCGGTTTCAAATTCGCTGGCGTCTCTTGCGGGATCAAAAATTCTGGCAAGAAAGACGTCGCGTTGATCACTTCCGATGTTCCGGCAGTGGCCGCTGGCGTCTATACGCAAAACGTGGTTCGTGCTGCATCGATTGACTGGAATCGCCAGATCACTCCAACCGATCATCTCGCGGCGATTGTTGTCAATTCCGGCAATGCGAACGCCTGTACTGGCGAAGAAGGATTCCGCAACAATCAGCAGATGGCTTTCGAAACCGCCAATGCAATTGATTGCACGTCGGGACAAGTCTGCATCATGTCGACAGGCGTCATTGGAAAACAGCTTCCGATGGATATTGTTTCCAAAGGTATCAAGGAAGCTGGTCGCTCGCTCGGCAATGAACGGACTGACTTCGAAGCTGCATGCGAGGCGATTTTGACGACCGACAAAGGGCCCAAGATCGCATTTCGCAGTTTTGAATTCGAAGGCGAGACCGTTCGGCTGGCTGGGATGGCCAAAGGCGCCGGCATGATCGGACCGAATATGGCGACAATGCTGGGCATCGTGATCACCGACGCGGCGCTGACTCCTCCGGTGGCCCAAGACATTCTGAAGCGTGTTGCTGATCAGAGCTTCAATTGCATCAGTGTTGAGGGCCACACGAGCACGAACGATTCTTTGGTCTTGATGGCGAACGGGCTTTCTCCGGCACCGCTGAAGCACTGGAAAGCTCTTCAAGCGTTTACTGATAGCTTGACCGAGCTTTGCGTCGATTTGGCGACTCAGATACCGGCTGATGGCGAAGGGGCCTCGCACCTGATTGCGATCCAAGTGTCCGGTGCAGAGTCCGATCAGGATGCTGACACGATCGCACGCTCGGTGGCGATGAGTAATCTGGTCAAAACGGCCATTGCCGGGGCGGATCCTAATTGGGGCCGGATCACTTCTGCCGCAGGGCTGACATCGGTCTCGTTTAAGCCCGAGCATTTGTGCCTTTCGATCAATCAGACGTCAATTTTCGAGAAAGGCCAGCCTGTGGCATTTGACGAGCAGAAATTGAGCCAATCGATGGCAGAAAAATTTGAGACGACCGTCGAAATTCGAATTGGCCCGGGTGCTGGCGAAGCTCGGCACTGGACCAGCGATCTGAACGAGGCCTACGTGAATTTCAACTCAATGTACACGACTTGACAGCAAATTCGGCACAACCGGAATTCGGCAATTTGTGAACCTTGACAATCGAGGCTGCATGCCTACCCTATTTAATCTTCAGAGGCGCGTTTTGATGGGAATTGACTCGTTCTTATCGCCTTTTTTTATCCGCATCCGCACTCTTTCAAGAAATCGATTCTGGTTCGCATGGTAGACGAGAAAAAGAAGAACGAAAAACCTGAGGACGACGGTCTCGTGTCCGGCGAAGAAATTCAAGCCACGGTTGTCGATGACGGTTTGGACTTGGACATTGTCGATGAGTTCAAGGAGGACGATTTCGACGAGGAATTCGACGATGATTTTGAGGAAGAGATCAAAGGCGAATACAGTTTACAGGATGACAAGTATGGCAAGGAGTTCGACGATAACTTCGGGCACATCATGGATCCGACTCGGAAGAAGAAGGCTCCTGATCCAGCGATAGCAAATGCCGCGAAAGCAGCTGCTGAGAAAAAAGCCAAGGATGCGGCTGACAAGAAGGCCAAGGCCGCCGCTGATAAGAAAGTTGAGAAAATAGCCTCTGCAAAGAAAGTCGCTGCGAAGGCGAAGAAAAAAGCTCCGCGGAAGAAGTAGGGTGCATAGGCGTTCCGCCTTTGTTTGCATCCATTCACCGAGGTTATTCGATGCCCGATGTTGATCTAAAGTCTCCAGCGGGTTAATCGAAATCTCCGAACAAGTTCTCGTTCAACTCTCGACGATTCGCGGTGGCGATCTTTCTGCCGTCGCTTCCGCTGGCAGCATTCTGCGGTTGCGAAAGTTTGGGGATTCGCGGAGGAGTCCTTACTGCATTGGGACTCTTTTTCCTTACGATCTGACCGAAGAATTTGACTTTTGGTCTCGTTGCCCATTTCTACTTCTTCATGTCCATTTTCACTTTGCCCGTATGGGGGTTGCTCGCGGCGGTCGGTGACGTGTATCTAATCCGTTCGTCACCACAACGAGCCGTCGTTGTGGTGCCAGTTCTTTCCGCTGCTGTCGGCTAGCTTTTCGGTACTTACTGGCTTCGGTTCCCGGGCGGCCGCCAACTCTGACGCCCCGAACCTGTTTCATCGGCTAGTGTCTGCACACGGAACACTCCACTCTGAACGCTGCCGATAGGGGCTGCGGGGTTGTGATTCGAACCCGGTTCAGGGATATTTAGCGGTTTGATTTTCTACCCCAAAATTGCGATCTGCGCATGTCCTCGCAAGGCGATAGCTCCAAATTCAACTTTCCTGAAAACGAAGTAAAAACGCTCGAATTCTGGAACGAAAACGATATCTACCAAAAGTCGCTCGATCAGCGACAAGGTGAGCAAAGATACGTTTTCTTCGAAGGCCCGCCGACGGCAAACGGCAAGCCCCATCCGGGCCACTGTTTGACTCGTGCGATCAAGGATCTTTTTCCTCGTTATAAGACGATGAAAGGTTTCTACTGCGAGCGAAAAGCTGGCTGGGACACGCACGGCCTGCCTGTCGAAGTCGAAGTCTGTAAAGAACTCGGTATTCACTCTAAGGAAGACATTGAAGCTTACGGAATCGAACCGTTTATCCAGAAATGCCAAAGCTCTGTTTGGCAGTACATGCAGCAGTGGGAAGAGTTGACGCAACGACTTGGGTTTTGGGTGAAACTCGACGAAGCCTACGTCACGTACCACCAAAGCTATGTTGAATCGGTTTGGTGGTCACTGAAGAGCCTCTTCGATCGAAATTTGCTCTACGAAGGCCACAAAATCATCTGGTGGTGGGCTCAAGGTGGAACGGCGCTGTCTGCCGGAGAAGTCGGTCAGGGATACAAAACGGTTCGCGATCCGAGTGTCTACGTTCGATTTCCGATGATCGATCGCGAGAACACTTCGCTGCTCGTATGGACGACGACTCCTTGGACGTTGCCGTCAAACCAGTTTGCTGCCGTGAAGGACGATATTGAGTACGCCGTCGTCTACGATGCCGAAATCGATCACAACTTGATCTTCGCGAAAGACCTCGTTGAGACCATCGCGGGCAAACTCAAACGTGAACTCGAAATTAAATCGACGATGATGGGTTCGGAGTTGATCGGTGAGCGATATCAACCGCCGTTCGATTACTTCTTCAAAACGATGGGCGATGAAACCGGCAAACTGGTCGATGGCGGCACGCAACACAAGTGCTGGCGAATCACGCAAGCTGACTTCGTCACAACGGATAGCGGAACGGGGGCCGTCCATGAAGCTCCTGCGTTCGGTGAAGTTGACTATGAACTGTTGGTGGCCGAGTTGGCCAGGTTCGAACCTGGAGATGGTCCCGAATTGATTTGTCCGGTATTACCCAACGGAAAATTCAGCGACGAAGTTCCAGACTTCGCTGGCATGTGGGTCAAAGAAGCTGACAAACCGATCCTTCGCGCACTAAAGGAAGCAGGATTGCTGTACTTGCAGGAACAGTACGAGCACGAGTATCCGTTCTGTTGGCGAGCCGACGATGATCCGCTGATTCAGTATCCGCGTCGCAGTTGGTTCATCAAGACGACGGACTACAAAGACAAGATGTTGGCCAACAACCAGAAAATCAACTGGATGCCGGACCACATCAAGGACGGTCGTTTTGGTAACTTCCTCGACAGCAACGTCGACTGGGCGTTGTCGCGCGAACGTTACTGGGGTACGCCACTGCCGATCTGGAAATGCGAAGTTACCGGACGATATGATGCCGTCGGCGCCTACGATGAACTGATGCAGAAACCCGGTCTCACCGGGACCGAAGTCTGGGAAGCTGCCAAGGCTGCGAATCCTGAGCTGGTCGAAGATCTAAAGGTTCACAAGCCGTACATCGACGCGATTACCTACGATTCGCCGTTCGAAGAAGGTGCTCGTATGACGCGAGTCACCGAAGTCATCGACTGTTGGTACGACAGCGGCGCGATGCCGTTTGCTCAATGGGGCTATCCGCATCAAGGCAAAGAAGAATTTGAAGCTCAGTTCCCTGCCGACTTCATCAGCGAAGCACTCGATCAAACTCGCGGTTGGTTCTACTCGCAGCTCGCGATCAGCACCATGCTGTTTGGTGACGACGAAGGCTCCGAGAAAAAAGTTGCGTTTCCGCATCCGTATAAAAACTGCATTGTGCTTGGCTTGATGCTGGCCGAAGGCGGTGTTTGCGTGAAGTGTTCGAAACGCCAAAGTTCGGACGCGAAAAAATGTGACGACTGTGGCGGTAAAGTTGTACGCAAGACAGAAAAAATGTCGAAGCGTTTAAAGAACTATCGTCCACCGAACGAGATCTTTGACCTCTACGGCGCCGATGCATTGCGTTGGTACTTCTTCGCCAATCAGCCGCCGTGGACTTCGATCATCTACAGCGAACGAGCGATCAAGGAAAGCATTCCAGAATTCCTGCTGCGGATGTGGAACGTCTTTAGCTTTTTCACGCTCTACGCAGGCATCGATGGCTTTGAACCTTCATCCGTGACATCGCCAGGGCAGCTGAATCATAACGACCTTGCGTCGGGAGAAGGTTTCCGTGCGATCAACGAACGAAGTGAACTCGATCGATGGATCATCAGTGAGCTGAATCGCACGATCGCGGAAGTCAGCAAAGCGATGGACGCTTACGATAACTATGGTGCGGCACGATCGCTGAACCATTTTCTTGATGTGTTGAGCAATTGGTACGTGCGTCGAAGCCGTGATCGGTTCTGGGCCAAAGACACGAACGATCCAAACAAGCTGGATGCCTACTGGACGCTGTACGAATGTTTGGCGACGTTGGCAAAACTGAATGCTCCTTTCGTGCCGTTCATCACTGAAACCATTTGGCAGAACTTGACGCAGTCGTTCCGTAATAACAGTGATAAATGCGCTGATATTCCGCTGAGTGTTCATCTTTGTGACTATCCCGTCGCGAACGATTCACTCTATGACGAGGACCTCTCACGCCGAATGGAATTGCTGCGTCAGATCGCATCGCAAGGACTGTCTGCTCGAATGGGTGCGAAGCTGAAAGTGCGTCAGCCTCTTTCTGGCGTGACGGTGGTTTTGACATCGGATCTGGATCAGGCGTGGCTCGAAACGCATGCTGAGCTACTGAAAACGGAACTCAACGTTCATGACGTGATCTTTACGCTCGACGCCGAACAGTACGTGACATACCAAGTCGTTCCGAATTTCAAGTTGCTCGGTCCTCGGGTTGGAAAGTTGATGCCGAAGGTTAAGAAGGCGTTTGGCGATGCCGATGGCGGCGAGATGTTGGCAGCTTTGACGGCGGGTGGTAAGGCATCGATTGAAGTCGGCGGCCAGTCCATTGAGCTGACCGGCGAAGACGTTGAAGTTCGACTCAAAGCGAAAGAAGGTTGGGCTGCGGCTCAAGGTGCTGGCGTGGTTGTCGTACTCGCTACCGAGTTAACTCCCGAACTGATTCGCGCCGGAATGGCCCGTGATCTTGTGCGTATGGTTCAAGATCAGCGGAAAGCGAACGACTATGAGCGAACGGATCGCATTGATCTAAGCGTTTATTCTGACTCCGATGAGCTTGCTCGGGCCATTGAAGAGAATCGCGATTACATCTGCGGTGAGACGCTGGCGTTGTCGCTGGTTATCAAACCTTTCGCAGGCGCAGGTGCTGAATCGGCCGAAAAGGCGATCGGTGAGGATGTCGTGAAGTTTGGATTGAGCGTGGTGACGTCCTGATGGGGGATCCTCTCAAGATTGCTGTCCTGATTTCCGGTGGCGGTACGACGCTGAAGAACCTGATCGCTCGCATCGTTGCTGGTACGCTGGACGCTGAAATTGCGTTGGTCGTTTCGAACAATCCCAACGCCGGCGGGCTCAAGTTCGCAAGCGATGCTTTGATTGAGTCCACAGTGATCTCACACAAGGATTTCGACGATTGTATTTCGTTCAGCGTCGCGGTTTTTGATGCCTTGCGAGAAAGTGGTGCTCAGCTGATCGTGATGGGCGGCTTCTTGCGACAGCTTTCGATCCCACTCGATTTCGAAAATCGAATCATCAATATTCATCCCAGTTTGATCCCGTCGTTTTGCGGCAAAGGATACTACGGATCGCGAGTCCACCAAGGGGTGCTGGATTATGGGTGCAAGTTGACCGGCTGTACGGTTCACTTTGTGGATGACGACTACGATCACGGCCCGATCGTTGCTCAGTCGTCGGTTCCGGTTGAGACGGGCGACGATGTGAAGTCACTTGCTGCTCGCGTGTTCGCGGCCGAATGTGAGTTGTTGCCGATTGTGATTAACCAGATCGCTGACGGACGGGTGAGCGTTGCGGGACGAGTTGTTTCGATCGGTAGGTGACGTGGAACGGTGGTCCCCACCGTTTACTACGCTGCAATCACGGTGGGGGACCACCGAGCTACGTTTCAAGGATGTCGTCCACCGAAAGCATCCAGTTGTGACAAACGGTGCCTGTTTCTATCTGTTCGCCGCAATGGTAGATGCGTATTTCCGATATGTTTTCGTAAAAGCGAATCGTCTGCATTG
>CAYGUE010000113.1:0-4491 GCA_964352885.1 uncultured Pirellulaceae bacterium | reverse complement strand
GCATTGCCGGGTCAGCGACAAGGACTAGTTGGCTTCCGGATTCGAGCCAAAGTTCCGCCTTCGATTCAACGTCGGAAAAACGATCGTTTGGTGAAACGACTTCTACTACCAAGTCGGGTGCGAGAGCAAGATAGCCTTTTGAGGGCTCGACGGTCGCAAGCTTATCATGGCTGACGAAACAGGCGTCGGGCGCACGGACGGTGTCGGGATCACGAGCGATCAGAAATCCAGTCTCGGCAGCGTAGACGCGTCCCAGATAGTGAGCCCGAACGTGTGCGGATAAGGAATGTGAAATGTTATTCGCGATCCACCCGTGTTCACTGCCTGCTGGCGACATCATGTACAGGACTCCGTTGACGAGTTCGTATCGATTGCCGTCGTTCTCCCGAACGTAGAGTTCGTCGGCAGTGTAGATGGACGAAGTCAGTTTTGCGTCGGATGCCATAACTTTCACCTGTCGCGAATGGGGAATCTTGATTTTAAGTGTTGGCGGCCGAATTGGTAGGCGGTTTTTTTGCAGACTCGTTGAGGTTTGCGGCTCTCAGCCACAAACACGAGCATCCAATACACAGCCTCGAAGCGCTGGAAGCCTATCCCACCTAGAGTTGCTCGATCGCTTGACGCGTCATTCGTTCGCTATAGCTGTGCATCTTCCAATGTCCTGGCGACCAGCCTGCGAGAAAACGGTAAAAATCCGCCCAGGCGAATGCGTAGAGGGATCGCCATTCTGTTTCGACCAAATCGGCAAATTTTTCGTCGTTGATAGCCGTTCGCAAAAACTTGAAGTAGGTGCTCAGCAATTGCTCTTCCCGTCGCTCACATTCGCTGTCACTGAAGCAGCTGCTGATGAAGTAGGCGAAGTCCTTCATGCCGCAGCCACCGCCAACATACTGAAAATCTACGACCGCAACGTCGTTGGTATTCGAGAAACAGAAGTTCGCCAGTTTGGCATCACCGTGAACGATCGTTTGGAATTCCGCTTCGCTGAGCTTTCGATCGATCGCGGAGGCGGCTCTCTTAAGATCACCAGTCGGCATCGCGGAAAGTTCTTCCGGACGTGTTGCGAGATGCCAATACGTTCCAACTGGCCAGAGCCCAAGTTGCTTCCCAGGATTGCCAGAATCTGTGAGGAGACTCGCATGAAGGTTCGCCAGCCATTTGAGGCAGGCATTCAACTGGGCATCATCAACTCGGCTACGTCGAAGTGTAAATCCTACCGCGTCGAGGTCTTCGAGAGCGAACAGCCATTGGCCGTCGCCGTGTTCGCTCGCAATCAGCTCTGCCATGCGGCATGACTCGCGACAGAGTGCCGCCGCTCCGCGATACCATGTCAGTTCGTTCTCGTATGAGCTGAGTTTTCTCTGATGCGAGACGTCGCCGGCCCAACCATATTTGTGGTCGCGATCTTCTGGCGGGCAAACATGCTTGATGACAACCGTTTCACCCTTTGGCTTCAAACAGACTCGAGCGATTTCGCCATAACCACTCCACAGCGATTGAATAGACTCAACGACGACAGCGGAGGTCGCGCCGCAAAGCTCGGCAATTCGATCTGTCGGAAGTTCACGATTCATTGCGGCATCATAGCGATCGATGCGTGGCTACTTCAACAGGGCTTTGAACGCATCATCGTCCAGAAACGGTTCAAATGCTTGTTCTTCAGCAATCATGCCAGCTAGATCAGGAGATATTGCAAGGCTTTCGTGAACCGCGGAAAGACATGATTCACGGTGTCCAAGAAGAGCCTCAACGCAGGCGATATTCCACCATGCGAGTGCTTCGTTTGGATCGATCGCGACCGCCTTACGACTGCAGTCGATCGACTCTGCAAGTTTTCCCGTTTGGTAGTAGAAACTGCCAAGACTCAGCCACATCCGCGATTGTTGGGGATGGTCCAGAAGTGCTTCCTGCATGACATTGATCGCCTCACCATTGCGTCCCGAATTACTAAGTTCAACGGCGAGGTTTGTCAGTAACGTTTCGTTTTTCGGGGCGATGACAAGGGCGTATCGCAAAACGTGAACAGCTTCTGTGCTCCTCCCAAGGCGGCCCAACATCAGGGCTCGATTATGCAAGCCATCGATGTGTTCGCTGTCGAGTTGAATGACTTTGTCAAAAAGTGTCAGAGCCGTTTCGTAGTCGCCCGTCTGAGCAAAGAAGTGTCCGTAGCTATTCCAGGCTTCCACGTTGTTTGGCGACAGCGCGACAACTTTTCCTTGGAAATCTGCTGCATCGGCAAACGTGCCCTCTTCTGCATATGAACTGGCAATCGCTTCCAAGCCAGAAACGTAGAACGGTGAGTCGGACGGTAGACGCAACATCTCATTGCGGCCTTCTTTCAGCATTCCACCTTGCAACAGAAGTGCCGCATAGTTGTACCGGCCGCATTCGAAACGCGGACACAGATCGATGCCTTTTTTACAGAGCGCAATCGCCTGTTCGATGTCGGGCTCGATTGTCGCAAGCTCAAAATAGGCGGAAGCACAAAGCCGATCAGCCGAAATGACACTCTGATAAAACCATCGAGCCTTCTCTGTGTTATCAATATTGTGACACAAACACGCCAAATCAAGTTTCGAGTTGATGTCGTCGGGGAAGTTCTGAACGTGTCGCTCCAGTGGCTCCACCAAGTTTTCAGGATTGCTTTCGTTATCATTGTAAGCACGAATTAGATCGATGGTTGAGTCCAGGCGATCAATCAAATCGCTCTCGAAAGGCTTGGCTTCCATCTGATCTCGGATCGCATACGGGTTGAACACGTCATCTTGTGAAATGTCGCTAAAGCTCGGCAGGAAATCGGTTATCAGTCGCCTGACTATTTCATCACCGGGACTTCGGCGAAGCGATTGCTGCATAAGCTCATAAGCTTCGACCGTTTCGCCCAGCGACATCAAGCAGAGAGCCTTGATGGCTTGGAGTTCCATGTCTTCTAACGCACGCTCGGCGGATTGTTCCTGAACAACCCGCTTGATTAGCGTCAGCCAAAGATCGATCTCGAACGGGTTTCTATGGATGGATTGATGCAGTTCTTCAGTCGGCATATCGAAATAGAAAGACATGGAGATCTCTGGGACGGGTGCTGTTGGGTCGCGAAATCATAGGATTCTCCCAGTGACCGCGACTCGATCTCGACCTCGACCAGAAGGCGCTCCGACTTCTCGCACGTCCAGAGCTTTCGCGCGATTGTGACGGTTGGTGGAAGGCGGCTCAGCAGTCTGCGGTCGCCCCTACTGAATCATCGTTGCGTCATTAGCGAACGACTCCAGTTTGTCATGCACGACGAACTGGTTTGCGATCATCGTCGTCAATTGCGACAGATAGAACGCTTCGAACTCACGCTCGTTGGTCTGAATTGCCGGACGTCCGTTTTTCGGAAAAGTGAAATGCTTTGGGATTGCGCTGAAGGGGACTTGCCCGTCCTTTTCGATGTCATAAACCGTCAAAGTAACGTCGGAGCGGCCTTTAAAAAGGGTCGATCCTTCCGTCAAAGAGTACGAGGCCAGTTCAATAGCCAGAACCATGTCCGCTTCGACGCCTTTTCCAAGCTCGACGTACTCTGTTTCGTTCCATGCGTTATTGTCGATCCACTCTTCAATCTTCGCTGGAGCAATGACCTGACTGCCTTTTTCGAGGCCATTGGCCAAACGGATTCCAACTGCCTGAGCCACTGTGTAGGTTAACGTGTCGGGGCCATATGCAGAATTGTCACTGACGACAACCACCGCAACTCGTTTGCCGTTTAGGCCACTGTATGTTGGCTGAACTTGGTGCCCTTTGACGGTGTAAATCAGCTGAGCTAACGCGCCGATACAACCCGGTAGCGTGAGCAAACCGATGGCTAGAAATGCAATAAGCAAGCAGTAGTTTCTGCGATTGAATTGACGCTTCGCCATCGAGTTAGCTCTCGGATATTTGGTAGGTGATGGCGAAGCGTAGATGAATGATACGGTTGGTTCAACGTCGGTTATGCTTGCAGTTTAGCGATTTAGCATGGTGTCTCCACCGTTCTTGTTTCCGTAGCTTCGTGGCTTTCACCGTGATTTTGAAACTTGGCATGGTGATGTGAGCATGCTCACGCAAGCGTGAGACATGGGATCTCTGAATCTAGATCCTTTGGCAAGGTGGAGACCGTGCCACTTTTCAACTAGTCGTCCAAGTTGTCAGCCAAGCGATCGGCATCAGCTTCTGTGATCTTGATGCGGCGAATTCCACTAGAGCGACCCGTTTTTGGCTCGACGTCGATGATGACGCCGGAGATTTGAACGTTGTCCGTCGCCACATCGAACGGGATCGGGCGAAAGGTAAGCGTGGCTTCCATCACTCGCTCAATTTTTCGGCCAAGGATACTCTCATGAGGCCCTGACATGCCAACGTCACTGATGAAGGCAGTGCCGCCGGGAAGCAACTGCTCGTCGGCAGTCGTGACGTGCGTGTGCGTGCCGCAAACCGCCGTGACTTTGCCATCGAGAAAACGACCCATTAATTGCTTGT
>CAYGUE010000112.1:0-23807 GCA_964352885.1 uncultured Pirellulaceae bacterium | reverse complement strand
ACGCGACGCTTTGGTCGGTTCAACTCGATGGCCAGCCAGCTAAACCACAACTCCAAAACGGGGCGTTGGTAATTAGTTTGGTAGGAAACGAAACCGGTAAGCTTCGCGATCTGCAGTTGGTGTTCGAATCCTCGGCGCGCTCGTTCACTTTAGTTAGCAAGATTCAAACGCAAGCCCCATCTTTGTGGTTGAACGAAACTGGTGAAGCTCAAGGCATTCCGGTTCCGTTGGTCAATATGCATTGGCGACTGATCATGCCTGACGGATTCAGCGTTTCTCATAGCGACGGTAAATTTCAATCGGATCAACTCGTCGCGCGGACTTCGCCAATTCAACAGCTTGGCGATTGGGTCTACCGTTTGGGCGGCGGGATCGGTCGATCGTACTATGCGAGCGCTAACCGGCGGGCACGCTTGGGAATGCAAACCGCGATGTCCGAATATGCTTCAGAACCGATGGCAAGCTGGCAAAGGGGGATCGACTCAAGCTCGATAAGTGAACCGGCCTTCGCGATGGAAGAAATGGAGAGCGAGGATGAAAATTCCACTACATTCGGTAATGGCATGATGCGCTCAACAAGAAACAGGCCCCAAGCCCCCCAACCTCAGGAGGTCCCGTCTCCAAAATCCGATTCCAATCTTGGACAAAGTGTAAATGGAGGCGGAGGACAGAGTGGCGGTGAACAAGGGGCAGGCGGAAAAAATGGTGAGATCAACGAAAGGAAAAAGGCGAGCCTTTGGGCGCTTAGTGGACTGAGAAGTCTCAACATCGAGCTAACCGACACCGGTAACGCGATTGAGTTCTACAACCTTGGCGAGCAGCCGGTTCTGACAGCGACCGTTGTTCATCAGTCGCGGCTGAATTGGATCGCAATCGCATTGGCATTTCTAATTGCTGCCTTGGGCGTCCTGTTAACCAATCGTAAACTCAAATCGAAAGTATTTTTCGTCATGGTGGTCCTCTTGATTGCCTGCCTCGTGCCGCTTGCTGGTGTGTCGATTGACGCGTTTCGAACCATCGTAGATCTTGCAATTCTGGCGGCGGTTTTCGTAGCGATCTATTATGTCGTGGCTGGCTTGGTCACGTTGTTGGGCCGATCGTTCACTCTGGTGGCACGGAAAATTCCATTGTTGTTTCTGCTGCTGATTTCATGTTCGATTCTATTCGCCAACCAGGCCAACGCTCAAGAAGTCGTTAGCGACGCCGCCGAACTAAAACGCCTGATTGTGGAACTTCAATCCGATCGGGATGTGAAACTTCCCAATGATGCCATCATCATTCCCTTTGATGCCGAAGATCCGAAAGGTCGCGAAAAAGCCGATCGGCTTTTGCTACCTTACGAGCATTATCTGAATTTGATCAATAAGGCAGACAGCGGGTCGCAGCCAAAATCAATCGATTCCCCAATTGATTTTGTGCTTTCATCAGCCCAGTACGCCGTTCAATTGACACTTGATGAAGATGTTTCGATCCAAGGCAAGCTGGTCATTGAACTGATGACCGATGATCCGGTTTCAATTGCATTGCCATTGATGGGCGGCGCTCTGGCAGACGCCAAGGTCGATGGGAAGCCGGCTAAGCTACAGTTTCAGCCCATCGTAAATACAAATGCAAAACAATCCGGCAAACAGCAGTCGTCAAATTCAAGCATCGTGCAACTTTACCTAGAAGGCCGCGGCACGAAAACGTTGGAGTTCACGGTTCGGATCAAACCAGCCAGACAAGGAGGCTGGAGGATGCTCAACGCACGATTGCCGGTCGGTTTGACTCGTGGACTGAACATAAAATCATTGCAGGAGCTCACTGAGGTCCGTTTGAACTCCGATTCCGATCGGCGTTCTATCGAAGCGACGGCCAATCAGGAGATCGCAACCGTTTTAAGCGCTGATGGTAAGTTGCGACTTCAATGGAAACCTTCAACGGCGACCCAAGCGGTCGACCAAAGCTTGACCGCCAAATCCGAAGCCATTTTCGATGTCCGTGAGGACGGATTGCGATTGACTTGGCGGGTCGATCTAGATTTCAGGGGATCTGAAAGGGACGTGTTCACATTGAAGTTGCCTGATGGGTTTCTGGTCGAGCAAGTCAGTGGTGAGAACGTCCGAGCTTGGGATGTGAAAAAGGATGGCGAGACAAGTCGTTTGAATGTTACAACGCTAAGTGCCGCCAAAGACAAAGAGACGTTTACGATAGAGCTCTCGCGACGCGACTTTGCGGTTGGCCGGACCGCCAACCAGTTCGATGCTCCGTATCTCAGCGTTGAAGGTGCTGCGCTTCATAAAGGCGTTTACACCATTCGCAGCAGTCCAATCATTGAACTCAAAACCACGAAACAACAAGCCGCCAGTCGAATCGACCAAAACCAGGTCAAATGTTTCATTGACGTCGCCAGCATCGATTCAAAATCAAGCCCGCTGGGCATCGAATCGTTTCAGGTGCTCCAATTTGTAACAACTCCATTTCAAATTGGGTTGCAGGCGAACTTGGTGCCTCGCACGATAAAAGCTGAAACACAATCCGTTCTTCGAATTGGCCAAAGTGAAGCTGATCTTGAAATGAGAATTAATGTCTCGGTTGGCGAGCGTCCCATTTATAAACTGAGCTTCGACATGCCTAGGGATGTTGAAATTCGAGGTCTGGCTGCCGGTTTGAATGAAACTTGGACGTCCGAAGCGATTGATGATGTTCAGCGGGTTCAGTTCTTTTTCCCTTCCGGGGCCGCTGACGATTTTTCGATTATTCTCGACGCCGAATTGACGGCGTATTCCGGTGCGACCGAGTGGGCGATTCCGAAAGTCAAACTTAATGACGTCCAGCAGCAGAACGGATACATGGCAGTTCAAGTGGATCCTGCGTTATCCGTTTCGACCAACAACTTGAACAATTGCGAAACAGTTTTGTTGCAACAAGTTAGAGAATGGTTGAATCCGGACCAGCGGTCGACAACCCGCCTTGTCTTGCGAACCAAGGGCGGCGAGTACGACGCGACGCTTCGCTTCACAAAAATTGAACCACGTGTCACCGTCGAAACCGTCACCAATGTCAGAACGACCTTGTTTGCAATCGAGGAGACGATTTTACTGGATTTCGATATTCAACAAGCTGGGATTCGCCAGATCCAATTCGAACTTCCGGACTCAATGCGAAATGCCCGCATCAATGCAAAACTGGTTAGTGAAACGATCATCGACGAGGTCGCCGACAATCCGAATGTTGTGCGAGTGACTTTGAATCTGCAGGATGAAGTGATTGATTCGTTCCGGGTTGTGATCGAGAACGATCGTCAGTTGAGCGGCACGCGCCAAAACGTCCCTATGCCTCGCGTGCTGACGGGGGTTACCGAGCAGCGATTCGCAACACTTCAGAATGCTGGCCGGGATGAGGTAAGTGTTATTCCGGGAGCGGATTTCCAATTGCTGAATCGGCAGCTAAAGCAGTTTGGCCAGCTGAAGCAGAAGCTTGACGGGGGCGAAGTAACGATGGCCTATGTTGCAATTGCCGAAAAGGAACTGCCAATTCTCCAATACGAAACCAAGCAACGAGATGTTTTTGACACGGCTGCTGCCAGCATAGAGTTTTCCAAAACGACGATGGTTGTCGATTCGAGCGGTGCCTATCGGGCGCTGCAGAAGTTCCAAGTCAACAATCGATCAGAGCAATACCTTGAAGTCGAATTGCCGATCGGAGCCCAATTGTTGACCGTGCTTGTTGAAGGCCAGCCGGTCAAGCCGGTGGTTTGGCCCGCCGCGAAGAATGAAAGACGATTGCGAATTCCACTGGTCAAGACACAACTGGGAGATTTGGACTACCCCGTTCAATTAAAGTACGCAGGGCAATTGGGCCAGTTTTCGAATTTCAATGAAGTTGAATTCCCTGTTATCGAAACGTTGAACATTAATGTCCAGCTAAGCCAGCTTCATCTGCGGCTTCCGAACTCGCATCGTTGGATGAACTTCGGTGGAACGATGACCAAAGTAGACGGCCGCGGCAAGTTGGAAGAGAGTTATCTGAGCTATAAAAGTCGCCAGATCCAACAACTTGCTGAACAGATTCAAATCAAGTCTCCGAAATTTGGCGATTACTCTCAGAAGCGTGCTTATAGCAACCTGAAAAAACTACAAAACGATATGAAAGATTACCAGTCGGCCAACGAAGGGATCAATTTGCGTGGCGGTCAGCAGGTTTTGGACTTACTCAATCTTAACAATGACGCAATTCAACGGGCTGAAGAATCGTTCCGCAAACAAGGTTCCGAAAACGGTCAAATTGCGGTCGACAATCGTGCAAATTTTAACGGGCTGATTGAAGGACAGAACGCCCGGATTGCCCGTAACTCGATCAACAAAGTGGAGCAGAATTTTAATTCCAATTATTCGATACTTGCCCAGGAATTGGAGAGAAAGAAAGGCGAGAAGGCGCTCGGTGAACAGGCCAAGAGCGGCAAGGAAGTATTTGACAGCAAATGGCTGGAGCGAAACCAGCTCCAGGGAGTTCAAAAGCAAGTCCACTCGGACGAAACATTCCAACAATCCGGGACGGCGCAAGCCCCCAACCAATTCAAAGCGCCAATCGTTGCCGCAATGGATAATATTCAAGTTGATGATTCGATTAGTTTCTTCAATCCTCTTGATCGTTCTCGACCAAGCGATGGAAAAAGTCAGCGTAGAGGAATCGCCAACAGCATCACTACCTCCAGAGACGATATGCCAACGTCAGACGGTCCTGCCAGCAGATTCGGAATGGGCGGAATGGGGCCTGGAATGGGAATGGGTGGCGGTCGTGGTTTCGGCGAAGGTAATGATGTCGCTGGCTTCATCCTCAATGATTCTGGAATGGAAGAAAGCCAAAGGCGACGATTAACTTTGGGAACTGGTTTGGACGTCAATGGCAGGAAAGACGGCGTTTTGGAATCCTCACTTTCAAGTTTGGATATCGAGCTGCCAGAGCGAGGCATTGATTTTTACTTTAAGTCGCCGCGTGGCAAAGCGACAGTCATCGTAATGCCGCTGGAAACTCAGTCATTCTCTCGTTGGATGTCTGTTGTGATCACCCTCGGCGTTTGCCTTGGCGCTGGGATCGCCTGCTGGTTTTTGACTTGGGTTTTCCAGCAACCTGTGCTCCGTGTAATCGCAACCATTGGTCTTTTGTTGGGCGGTTGGATCAGCCTCGTTTCCGCTTTCTTGCCGGTGTATGGTTTGATCGCGTTGGTCGCTTCGATCGTCTTGATTATCGATTGGTCGACGCATTCGATGTGGGACGATCCGACAGCCGAGATTCGATGATGAATTCCGGTTGAGCCTAGGACCATGCTCAAATGACTGATCCACGCCGGCTTGTGATGGAGATGAGAAATCCCCTGCACTCTTCGAGAAAATTCCTGTTTTCGTGAAATGATTGCGAACAAAGTGAATGTTATCTTATACAGCGCAATGTTCTCCCTTCATGCTGCGATCGGGTGAGCGAGCAATTTCGCTGCGGGGTGCCCTTGAGGGCAAAGAGTACGTAAACGAAATGGCAAACAAAACTTGGAACACTCGACGACAAGGGATGCTCATTTAGAGAACATTAGAAAAGCCGGCATTCTCAGGTCAACGAGGTGCTGGCTGCGTGCATAAGGAATGTTTGAACTCTGGATCTACTTTGAGCGGAACATGTCCCAGACTGAAGAAGTTTTCACAGGTCGATCTTCGACTCGATCGAGATATCCCTTGATTGCGATTTGACTTTTGCAGTCTTCGAGGAACTGGAACATTAACTTTTCGTATTCTTTTGCCAGCCGCTTTGCAGCGAATGTGCGTTGCTCTTTTTCGACACGACTGGCGCCCGCGACTGAGGCAACGACTTCATTGATATCGAAGACGTAAAAGAACTTCTCGACTTCGTCAAAGCAATCAGTTTCTTCGACAACGTTGCTTGCTCCCTCGGTTGCAACTGCCGACTGAAAGCCGACAGCCGAAACGAATCCTCCGCCTTCAATCGCGTACACATCAAGTGCAAGGCTGCGTGACTGTTCGTCATCAAGAACTGCATTCCATTTTGACTCGTGAACTAACTCGCCGATGAAACGAAACTCTTTCGATTCACTACTTACGATTGCGATCTCATTCATTCGAATTCGCCTTTTGAAAACGATGGCTGGCCAGAAATGAGCTGACTAGGTTGGGAGAATCGTCCACGCCAGATTCAACCATGGTGCTACTGCCGTTTAAATCTGACACTTCATCAGTCGTTTGCTGTCCAATGAAATTCGTTGCAAACGAACCCTGTGCGAACGAAACTATCATCAACAAGTAAGGGCTTCGTAAGCGATCCCAGAATACCTTATTGACGCATGAGAAATTCATTTCAATGTCTTCATTCGAGCGGAATAAGCGTAATCAACGACAGCCCTCACGTAATGCAATGGTCGTGCCGAACGGCAAACTTTAAAGTTATCCTCGCGATTCTGAATTTGTTTTCTTACACGCAAACCAAACCGAGCAGCCGCTTTCCGGCGCGAGCACTGACTGCCCAGCAAAACCCTCAAAGATCTTTTGCCTATCTTGCCATTTGCTTGCACTGGTCCACACATGCGAGTGGTTTGGCATAGCTGAGTTGACTGGTCGAACGGGTGCCACGCCTCTTGCTTGCGTGACGATGCTTACGCAAGCGTAAACCGGCACCCATCATTTCAGCCTTGGCAGACCGCTAGGAACGGCGTGCCAGCGCTGGCGTTTCCAATCACTTCACATTCGGCCAGTGGAAACCAACGCTGTTGAGGCTATCGAAGACGCGGATCGTGCGTTACACCTATGCAAATCCCTCCGGGATCGGTTCAAGATCGGACTTGAAATCCATCGCACAACTTTTTCAACTTTGTCCCGAACTGTTCTTACTCCACAGGTTCCGTCGCTCAATGGCAAACTTATTCAAGAAGAAAAACACAAAAGTTGGTGCCCGTCCTGGCACACTTGTGATAGGCAAGAATGCGGTCAAGCCGTCGATCAAGATCATTCGGTACACACTTGCAGAGGTCCACAACGCCGCGGTTGAAACCGTCGAAGAGATTCGTGAGGAACTTACGAAAGAGGGCACGCTTTGGATCGACGTTCAAGGTTTAGGCGATGAGAAACTCATCCGCGAGTTGGCAGATCTATTCTCGATTCACATGCTTGCATTAGAGGATGTTGTTAACACGCCTCAACGCCCCAAGACAGAAACGTTCGATTCTCATCAGCTTTACATTTCAAGGATGGTGAGCATCAGCGAAACTCGCGAGCTGGAAATCGAGCAAGTGAGCATCTTCTTCGGAAAGTCATTCGTGCTTACGTTTCAAGAGTTCCCGGGAGATGTTCTCGATCCTGTGCGTCGCAGAATTCGCAGCAAGAAAGGCCCGATGCGTACACACGGAGCAGACTTCCTTGCTTACGCGATTTTGGACACGATTATTGACGGCTACTATCCGGTTCTCGAATATTTTGGCGAGTATTTGGAGTCCTTGGAGGCGAAGGTTGTTGCCAGAGTCACGCCTGCAATGCTGGATCAAATCAATCGGGTGAAGCGAAACCTGCTGGTCTTACGAAGAGGCATTTGGCCGCAACGTGACGCCATCAACACAATGATTCGAGACGACAGCCCCTTTATTTCGGACACCGTCAAAGTGTTTCTGCGAGATTGCTATGATCACTGTGTTCAGGTCACGGACGTCTTGGAGACGTTTCGAGAAACAGCGGGCGCACTGCTGAGCACGTATCTTTCCGCTCTAGGTATTAAGCAAAACGAAGTCATGCGAGTTTTGACGATCGTCTCAAGTATTTTCATTCCTTTGACGTTCATGGCCGGGATCTATGGCATGAATTTTGAGGCGATGCCGGAACTCAAAAGCCGCTTCGCGTACCCGATCTTGCTGAGTGTGATGGTGATCACGGCGATCGGGATGTTGATCTACTTCAAACGGCTTGGCTGGATTTGGGCCAGCAAAATAGATGATGAGATCTAGCCACCACGAACTTGCACCGTTTCTTACGTCCCCTTTCAATTCACAGCTAACCTGTGCGGTAACTTAAACCGACCGCCGATTAACAAAAATGAACACGCTCATTTGGTTTGGAATCTTATTTTGCACGTCGCAGTCAGCGATGTTCTCCGGACTTAATCTCGCCTTTTCAGCATCACCAAGCTGAAACTTGAAATCGAGTCCAAGAACAACAATCAAGACGCAATAAAAATTGCGAAACTGCGGGAAGATTCAAACTTTCTTTTGACGACCATCCTATGGGGCAACGTCAGCATCAACGTTTTGCTGACATTGCTATCCAACTCGGTGATCGCAGGAGCCCTGTCGTTTGTCTTTTCGACGTTCGTGATTACGTTTCTTGGTGAGATCATTCCGCAAGCTTACTTTTCGAGGCATGCGATGCGAACCGCTTCGGCTCTAGCGCCTGTTCTTCGGTTCTATCAACTGTTGCTATATCCGGTTGCCAAACCGTCGGCCATCATTTTGGACAAGTGGCTGGGGCAAGAAGGAATTCAGTATTTCCTCGAACGAGATTTTCGCGAGCTGCTCATGCTGCACGTTGATGCTGCCGAATCCGACATTGACAAAGTTGAAGGAAAAGGCGCGTTGAATTTCTTGGCCATCGATGATCTGTCAATTGCGGAGGAAGGCGAGGTCGTTGCCGAAGAAAGCATCATCGAAATGGAATTCATAAATGGCTTGCCTGTCTTTCCGAAGATCGAACGGTCCTGCGACGACCCGTTTCTTCAACGGATCCATCGATCACAAAAGAAGTGGACGTTGCTGACAGACAGTGAGGGCATCCCAAGATTTGCGTTGGATTCAGATGGTTTCTTAACGGCCGCGTTGTTTGAAGAAGCAGACACCGCGCCGCTCGATTTTTGTCACTGGCCAATCATCGTGAACGACGAGAATACGCTTTTGGGTGAAGCCATTTTGAAATTGAAAGTCAAACCAGAAAGATTTGGCGACGACGTGATTGACAGAGACTTAATTCTGTTTTGGGGCGAACAGAAGCGAGTGATCACGGGAGCTGACATCTTGGGCCGATTACTGAAAGGGATCGTTGTCAAGAAACAACTCAACGCTCCCAAGACCTAGTGGTAGCATCAGCTTTTGTCCCAGGTGCGGAGCTCGTCAAGAGTTTCGAAACGTTGCGATTTCCAAAAGTCTTGACGACTTCTGCTACGGCCAAACCGGCATATTGCGTTATGAATCGCAATGAAATTGCTGACCTTGTGGTTCAGCAGACCTGAGCTGACTAGTCGAACGGGTGCTTTGCCTCACGCTTGCGTGAGTATGCTTACGTAAGCGTAAACATGGCACCCCTCGTTCCAACATTGACAGACCACTAATAGGCTTTCAGTTGCGAACTTAGATCGGCAACCCGCTGAGTCAGTAGAACAAAAGTCGACTCGGCATCGTCAAACGATCCTCCTCCTCTTCGCCCCATGTCTTCGAGTTTCGTTGCCAGCTCGCCAGAGAGTTTGTCATCGTAAGTACGAACCAGTCCTTTCAGTCGATGAGCATTGTGGTGCAGTGACTTCCCATCGTGATCATTGATTGCAAGATGAATGTTCTGAGTCAGCTCTGGCACCTCTGCGAGGAAAAAACTGATTTGCATTCGAAGTAATTCTTCGTCGCCGCCGAACCGTTCCAACGCGATGGGAAACGGGTGAGCAGTTTTAGGGGTGACTGTTTCCTCAGCGGCAATAATTGTTTGCGTGATTTGAGTAGCCCAATCCGGTGCATCTTGAATGAGCAATTGGTTGTCCAACGATTCATCTGATTCAGCGTGTATTTTTTCGCGGCTTGTATTGCCCCAACGTTCGACCTTCTCAATCAAACCGTTCACGCTCACAGGCTTCGATAAATAGTCGTCCATGGAGCCATCCAGGCATCGTTGGCGGTCTTCTTCAGTACCATAAGCCGTCACGGCGATGATTGGTAAAATCGAATTCGAATTAGACAGGCAGCGTATCTCTTTGGTAGCTGCGAGGCCATCTTTCCCCGGCATTTGGACGTCCATCAAAACGACGTCAAATTTTTCTTCCGCGATCAAGCCAAGGGCTCCATCGCATTCGGCTGCCTCTCGCCAGCTGTGCCCGCGACGACGTAGAATCTCGCCGATGAGTTTACGATTCGATGCGTGATCATCGACAATCAAGACGTTGAGAGCAGACGCTGCTTTCTCGATACATGTTCCGTCACCCGAAGTCAGCGTTTGTCCGACAAGCGAATTTCGCGTCGTCCCCAAAGCCAACTGGATGGATGAATGTAGCGTTTTCGGAGAAACCGGCTTGATCAGATACGACTGAATGCCAAGCTCTCGACATCGCTCGACCGTTGCGGTTCGATCGTCGGATGAAAACATTAGAATTGGCAACGCAATCTTCGAATCGGGTCGAGTCAATTCTTCAACCACATCGAAACCGTCCATGTCGGGAAGAATCACGTCGACAATCGCCAAATCGAAATCTTCGTTTCCCTCAGCCAATATTCGTTTGCCTTCTTGGCCTGTCGTCGCGAATTGGCTGTCGACCCCCCACTGATTCATCCAACGTCGAATCGCGAGTTGATTTGATTCGTTGTCGTCGATCACAAGAATTCGTTTTCCGTTGAGGTTACTTCCTGCGTCGGGTGGAAGTGAAACGAAGGTCCGGTTGGATTTCTTGAGCGTCACGACAAAGTGAAACGTACTTCCTTTTCCAAGTTTGCTTTCAACCCAAATCCGTCCACCCATCAAGCGTATCAACTCCGACGTGATCGCCAGTCCAAGGCCCGTTCCGCCAAAGTTTCGGGTGACGGTTGCATCCGACTGAAAGAAAGCTTCAAAGATTCGGCTGGTTTTGTTTTCCGGAATTCCAACGCCAGTGTCGCGAACGAAATAGTGCAACGTGACTGCTTCGTTGGTTTCGTCAAGCATCTCGACGTCAACATCGACTTGCCCGAACGACGTGAACTTGATCGCATTGCCAACTAGGTTGACGATGACTTGTCGCAATCGCATCGTATCGCCCACAAGCTGTTGGTGAATGTCGAGCGGAAAGTTGCATCGGAGCGAGAGGCCTTTTCGCTGAGCCAACACGCCAAGTGTATCGAGCGTCTCCCGAGTCACGTCGGCGATGTTAAAGTCCAAGTGTTCGAGTTCCAGCCTCTGCGCCTCGACTTTGGATAAATCAAGAATGTCGTTCAGGATTTGCAGCAAGGCCTGTGCTGAATTGTTCGCCGTCGTCAAGCATTCGCGTTGATCGATCGTCAGTTGAGTGCCAAGCGTTAGCTCAGTCATGCCAATGATCGCGTTCATCGGCGTGCGGATTTCGTGACTCATCATCGCAAGGAAATCGCTCTTGGCCTTGTTCGCAGATTCGGCCACTTCTTTCGCCGCCAACATCGCGAGTTCAGCTTGTCGCCGCTTGGTGATGTCGGCTCCAATGGCGATCCATCGAACTACTTTTTCGCTTTCGTCTCGCACCGGAGTTACCTGGAATTCGATCCACACCGGGTCGGCTAGTTCAGAACTCGAATCGACCGAAGTCTTGGGCTGCCAAGAGTACTCCAAGCTAAATGTGCGTCCCGCGAACAACGACCTTTCAAAATTTTGCATCGCGTCGTCGAGCGATTGGCCTTTGAAAAGAAGTTCTTTGGCAGAGATCGACGTACCTTCGACGACTTCCATTCCTGAAAGTATAAAGAACGCGCGGTTTGTCCATTCGGCTCGTCCTTCGGCATTGATGATCAATACGGGGTTGTCGGATTTACTCGCGACCAGCGAGAGGATTGCTTCGGCCTGATCGCTGTCGCCGCCCAGTACTTCTTTGCGAATCAGCATTCCGTCGTGAAGCTGCTGAAGGCTGGCTCGGTTTCGGTTGTACGATTTGCTCAGCAAGCCGAACGCTTCTTCCCAATCGCCTTTGGTGACAACTCGCGCCCAATTCTTTAGGACTCTAGGCTGAGGAATTTCAAAATCGACAGCTAGTTGTTCGGAGAACTTGATTTCGAATCCGTTTTCTGGGGATCCGGTTAGTTCGAAGTTTGAACACTTTTCTCCAGCGCGTCGGATGCTGCCGAGCTTTTTATCCGTCGAGCTTCTGGTGTTGGCGAGTTCTTCTGGACGCGTTGAGAAATTGAACTCGAGCAGTATGCCGTGGGCAGATTCAGAAAATCGAATTGAGTTTTCGTAAAGAGTTTCAGGTGGGAAGTCAGCAAGAATCTGGAACGTCGTTTTCCCCAAACGCCGAGAAGTCCGCCGGTTCAGCCCACAAAGGATGGCGACTTGTTCTGTCGAAGTCACCTGCCGCTGAATCGAGTGTTGCGGCAGATCTGTAAAGTCAAAAACTAGAGACTTGGGCATTATGGATTCTCGTTTTCGTGGGATCGTCGATGTGGTTGCTTTCCACGTCCCGTCGAATATAGCTTGTTGAATATTTTTAATCATTGCCAGCTCGCCAGTCGCCTCAAACATTCTTGGTCGCCACTGCGAGCAAGCTTTGATCGCAACGGACAGAGTCTGCCCGACCGAAATGTCAGAATCGGATCAAACGCCGATCGTGTTCGAGGTGAGGGTAGGCAGTGCAACAGGCGTGCCTATTTTGGAAACTGTTTGGCCTTATAATTGCAACTGCGGTGGCTTCGAAAAAAAATCTTTGCAGAAATTTGCTACCAGCTGACGCTTTTCAGGATGATACGCATATATGAATCTCATCGGTAAGATTGACGACGCCGAATCAAGCAATGGTATTCAAAAGTTAGACCGCAATAAGAAACTTGAATCCGTTTCTGGATTTGGGACTTTTGCTGGTGTCTTCACGCCTTGCACGCTGACGATACTTGGCGTGATCATGTTTCTGCGGTTCGGGTACGTCGTTGGGAATGCGGGACTGATTTGGGCGCTGTGCATCTTGGTCGCCGCGAAGACGATTACTGTCCTAACAGCGCTTTCGCTTTCCGCGATGGCGACAAATACTCAAATCAAAGGCGGCGGAGCTTACTTTTTGATCAGCCGTAGCTTGGGAGTTGAATTTGGCGGTGCGATCGGCATCGTTTTCTTTCTTGCTCAAGCGATTTCATGTGCGATGTACGTGATTGGTTTTACCGAAGCGTTTCGAGCGGTCATGGGAGATGGAGTTGATTTCAAAGTCATCGCCGTCGCAACCAATACGGTGGTGTTCGTCTGCGTTTTCATCGGAGTAAGCTGGGCAATTAAAGTTCAGTACTTCATCTTGGCGACATTGGCCACTGCCTTGATTTCGTTCTTTATCGGTGGATTCGAAGCTTTCAGCTGGGCAAACGTCTCCACGAATTTGATGCCGTCTTACGTCGACAACGAGAGTCTGTTCACGATGTTCGCTCTGTTCTTTCCAGCAGTGACCGGCATTATGGCCGGAGCAAACATGTCGGGTGATCTCAAGGAGCCCAGTAAGAGCATTCCATCGGGCACGCTTTGGGCGATCGTCGCCACGGCAACGGTTTACGCGGCCATGGCACTGTTTTTTGCTGGCACGCGTTCGAGTGAGGAACTCACGACGAACAACATGATTGTTTCTGATATCGCAAAGTGGCCAGCATTTATTACGGCAGGCGTGTTTGCTGCGACGTTGTCCAGTGCCTTAGGAAGTATGATGGGAGCCCCCCGTATTTTGCAGGCGCTTGCTCGCGATACAATTTTTCCGTCGCTAAAAATGTTTGGAATCGGAAGCGGAGAATCGAATGAACCGCGGCGTGCAATCGTCCTAACGTTTGTGCTGTCGACGATCTGCATCTTGCTGGCTGACCTGAACACGATTGCTCCATTGATTACGATGGCCTTCATGATCACATATGGAACAATCAACTTGGCAACGTTCTACGAAGGCGTCACTAAGAATCCTAGCTATCGTCCAACGTTCAAATACAACCATTGGATTTCTTCGTTGGTTGGAGCAATCGGTTGCATCGGAGTCATGTTTTTTATCAACTGGCAGTGGGCGCTGATTTCTATTGTCATCATGGCGGCGATCTACTTTTTTATCTATCGAAAGCAGGTTGAATCGCGATGGGGCGACCTCAACAGCGGCCTCGTTTTCGAACGCACTCGAAAGAACATGCTCAAGCTTGAGCAGATGTTGTATCACCCGAAGAACTGGCGACCGATTATCCTCGCGATGAGTGGTGGCGGTTGGAATCGAGCGAATTTGGCGGTGCTAGGTCACTGGCTCACCAGCGGGCACGGCATTTTGAATCTCGGTCAAGTCATTGTTGGTGATGTCGAAGATCGCATTGATCGCATCACCAATCAGGAACGCATTTTAGAGACCTTCATTCGAGACGAACGCCTTGAAGCGTTTCCGAATATTGTTGCGTCCCCGACCGTCTTGGAAGGTATCGAGTATCTGGTTCAGTGCAGTGGACTGGGGGCACTGCGACCAAATACGTTGCTGGTCGGCTGGCCTGACGACGTTCAGAAATCCGATTCGTTGATCGATTCGCTTCGCGTGATTTCCGCACTTCGTCGCAACATCATCATTGCCAATTTCGAAGACACGGATGACGATCCTCGGATTGCTCCCGATGGAACGATCGACGTGTGGTGGCGTGGAAATCAGAATGGAGAATTGATGTTGCTACTGGCTCATCTGCTGAGCCAAAATCAAAAATGGCGGAACCGAAGAATTCGGCTGATGCGAGTTGTCGACGATGAAGCCGCGGAAGTCGACGTTCTGAATCATTTGAATGATTTGGCGGCGAAGGCTCGAATCAAGGTCGAGACGAAAGTGTTCGTGTCTCAGCAACCCGCCCACGTGATTGGAGCAGAATCAGGCGACGCGGCAATTGCGTTTCTTGGGTTCAACTTACCGCCCGACGGTGAAGATGCGAACTTCTATCAGCAAATGGAATTGCTTTCGAAGAGACTGCCTCGCTCCCTGTTCGTCAACAGCACAGGCAACATGAAGCTGGAATCGTAGTGCTACGCCAGCGAAAGGGCCAGCGATTGCGGCAAGTTGTTGCCCGCTCCGAGTAATGTCTGGTCGGGTGGCGAGCAACTTGTGAAAACTACTTAGGCATGATTTGGCTAGAACGACGGGTGCCCTGCTTCACGCTTGCGTGAGCATGCTGACGCGAGCGCCAGCGTTACACGTATCAGTTCATCTTTGGCGACCCAAGCGGCTCTCTTTGAGAGATTCGCGATTGGTTTCAGCAGTGGCACGGCAATTGCTTCGGATGGTTCGACTGACATTAACATCTCGACCAGATTCGATCGGTCGACAAGTGAACGCCGCTACAAAAAAAATACGGCTTCAACTTTACGCTATCTCGCATCTTCTGTCGCCTTAAGCCAGCTTCATAACTTTGGTGTGGAGTCGATTCCGAGGCTCGATGGAAACTTCCTCAACGTAGAACGAATATGACTAACCCAAAATTCAATGTGACGATCTCAAACTACCGAACTCTCGATCGAATCGAAGGCGGCTGGACGGAAGCTCATTACCGGCAACTTCTTGCGGCGATGGATTTTGAGCCTGAAAACAACACCGATGCGAACGAGCTGCTTGAGCTTTGCCTGATGTCTTTGCAAGACCGTGACAAGGCTGAAGCAGCCGAAATCGTCATGCGGCACCGGTTGTCGGGGAAACTGACCGAGGGACAGATCCAGAACGAATCGGTCGAACTTGCCGATGAAAAGTTGTGGGAACAGTTCGCCGACCTTTCACTACACGAAGAACTCTTTCATGTCGGAAGTTTGATGTATCAGGCATTCCCGCAGGACTACCATCAACCAGATGCGGTAAATTTGGTCGTCCAGATTGAAGCAATAAATGATGTTGGCAAGGAGATTCTAGGCAGGCCTGTCGAAGAGTCTTTCCTCGTGCGACTGCTGGCTGACGGCATGGAAGAAGGCGCGATCCTGCCACGCCTATTCGACGACCAGCTCGAGGGTGACTCATTCCCAGAAGCAAGTTCCATCATTTGGATTATCAATCCTGTTGAACAATCAGCTGGCAATTTAACGGTTGAAGTCATTAGCTCGGCCCATTGGCTTGATGCCCTCAAACGAGTCGAATCTTTCGAATCGATTGCAAAACCCGATGCCGCAAAGTCACCGCGTTAGACACCCGAAAAGAATCAACTGCCGTTTTCTCGCGGTCTCCATTATCTATTCCTGAACAAGAGTAAACGTGACCAAAAGAATCAGAAATATCAAAGACTTGCCGGTCATCGGTTGGCGTGAATATGTCAAGCTTCCCGACCTCGGGGTCAATCGAATCAAAGTTAAAGTTGATAGCGGTGCTCGGTCATCATCCTTGCACGCGTTCAGCATCGAGGAGTTCATGAAGGGCGATGAAGCTTGGGTTCGATTCAAAATCTGCCCAGATCAGGACTCCAGCAAAAAAGTGATTCCGGCGGAAGCAAAAATTCTTGATTCCCGCATGGTGAAGAATTCTGGCGGAAAGCGGAGTCGGCGATTCGTCATTGAAACGACCCTTACGCTGTTGGATTCGGATTATCCGATCGAGCTGACGCTTGCGAACCGAGATGAGATGGGGTTCCGTATGCTACTTGGGCGACAAGCCATTCGCCATCGATTTTTGATGGATCCCGGAGGATCTTTCTACGGCGGTCGACCGAGACGAAAGAAGAAGGTCGCGTCAAAGCAATAGTTCAAAAACATCTCAAACCAAAATTTAATAAACAACAAACGCTCTCCTGAAAAGAAAATTATGAAATTCGGAATCCTTTCTTGCAGTCAAAAATGTTATAGCACCCGACGATTTGTTGAGGCCGCTGAGCAACGCGGTCATGACGTGAAAGTAATCAACACTCAAAAGTTGGCGATCGACCTGCAAGAGAGTTCGCCTGATCTTTACTACCGCCAAAAGCAACTGAGCGAGTTCGATGCTGTCCTGCCGCGAGTTGGTGCTTCGATCACGTACTTCGGCACCGCGGTGGTTCGGCAGTTCGAGCAAATGGACGTGTACACAACCAACTCGTCAGCCGGAATTTCCAACTCGCGCGACAAACTTCGCAGTCTTCAAATTTTCAGTAAGCACCGGATCGGAATTCCTGCAACGACGTTTGTTCGCGAGAAAAAAGACGTGCTGCCAGCGATTGGACGCGTTGGCGGTGCTCCCGTCATCATTAAGTTGATTGAAGGCACGCAAGGCATAGGCGTGCTGCTGGCCGAGACTGAAAAATCTGCGGAAGCAATCATCGAACTGTTGCAAAGCCAAAAGCAAAACGTTTTGATTCAGAAATTCGTGGCTGAAAGTAAAGGCAAAGATGTTCGTGCGTTTGTCGTTGGGGATGAAGTTGTCGGAGCGATGCGTCGTGTCGCTCAAGGACAAGAGTTCCGCAGCAACGTTCACCGCGGTGGCATCACCGAATCGATTGAGTTGACTGACGAATACCGAGAAACCGCCATCCGAGCGGCTCAAATTCTTGGTTTGCGAGTCGCTGGCGTGGACATGCTCGAGGGCAAAAATGGGCCTCAAGTGATGGAAGTCAACTCTTCGCCAGGTTTGGAAGGTATCGAGAAGTGCACACAGTTGGACATCGCTGGATCCGTTGTCGATTTCATTGCAGCTCGTGTCGACTTTCCAGACATTGATATCCGCCAACGTCTAACCGTTAGCCGCGGCTACGGCGTTACCGAGTTAGCGATCCCCGCAGGTTCGACTTATGTCGGTAGACGAATCGACGAAGCAGGATTTGAGGAGAAAGACATCAATGTACTGACGTTGACTCGCGGCTCAAACGTCATCCCCAACCCAAAGAAAAGTCGCATTCTCGAATCGAGCGATCGGATCCTCTGCTTCGGAAAACTCGAGCTGATGCGAGAACTGGTTCCGGCCAAGACGAGGAAGAAGAGAAAGACAGAAGTGCAAGAATTGCCAGATTTGCCCGTGTCCCAAGAAGTCCTTGAAAACACGGATGCGTAAACGTAAACGGATTTTGAATCGACACAAATACTTGAATCTTTAGACCGAGCATGCGGCATGCTCGGATTTTCCAAATTTCGAACAGCATGCAAGCGGAGTAAGTAATGAGTAACCAACCAATTTCGATCGCAGATTAGTTCCACATCATTAAGCGTCGTCTTTTTTCCGATGACGTTCCGCGGCACTTCGCGGGCGAAGTCATTCAGCAAGGAGACGGCTTGTTTAAAGTGCAGGGATTCTTGTTTTGTACAACGTCAGTTCCAATAGTTTTCAGAAAACATCAGCCGCGAGAAACCGCGTGTTCTCGTTCAATGATGGCACTCAGATTATCAACAAACTCTCAAAGGAAATTGATTTGGATTCTCTGCGATATCTAACGGTTGACGGCCGCTTGGTTGTCGCATCTAGAAGCCAAGAAATTCTCGACATCAACGAGTTTGGTGCAAAATATTGATACTGGATTGAGTCCGCGAAACATAAGTCAGCGCGGCAACGAATTGAGTTTTGATCTTTGGAGTTTTTAAGATGAACAAGCTTGCTTCCCAGTTCGGTCCATTCTCTCCGGGAATTACGGAGAAAACGGTGTTGGTCGTTGGCTTTCGCACACCAATCGTTGAAGTGCTGCAACGGCTAAGGATTCCATTTTCCGTTTGGGCAAGGGAAATTCCCAAGCGAGAGTTCGGCTGCCGGAAGCTGTTCGTAAGTCCGTTTCCTAGCACTGCTGACAAGGTTCGCGCTATCGCGTCGAGAGAGTTCGCGGAGCTCGGGCCGTTCACTGATGTGATTGCAGGAACGGAGGCGTCTGTCTTCCCCGCCTCAGTTTGCCGACGTGCTCTCGGCGCGAGAAAATCATCGGACTCAATCGCGCTTCGATGCAGCGACAAGCTCGAAATGAAAATGCTGTTGAGTTCCAATCATGTGCCGATGACGCATTTCACGGCTCCAAAAAAATCGTCCAATCTCGGCGAAATCTTTAAATGGCTCGGCCCAAAAGTCGTCATCAAAGAGCGTCGCAAGTCGGGCGGGCGAGGGATTTCATTCGCCAAGAGTGTTGAAGAACTTGAGAAGAGATCTGAACGCGGTTTGCTTTACGAAAAATTCGTTGATGCCAATGAAATGAGCATCGAGTCGTTTGTCAAAGACGGCGAAATTCAATTTGAAAGCTCGACGAATTACGTCGTAAAGACGCTGACTAACATCGTTCCTGCAAATGTGCCGACGAAGGTTCTCGAAAGAGCTATAGAAGTAAACCGCAGCGTCATCAAGGCTCTCAAGCTCAAATGGGGGATGACCCACGCAGAGTTTTACTGGAATGACGAAGAGGTCCTATTCGGAGAGATCGCGTTGCGACCGCCGGGAGGCTATATTATGGAGTGTATCTCCAACGCCTTTGGGTTCGACGTGTGGGAGGCTTTTGTCGCGAATGAGTTGAATCTGCCATATCAGTTCCCGTCCAGAAATGTAGCAACCGCTGGCGTCGCAATGTTTCATGCGGGAACCGGCATCGTGGAGGAAATTGAGAATACGGAAGCTGTATCTCAACTGAAGTCATTTGTTCGATTCAAATCGCTGGTGAAACCGGGCGAACGAGTCAATTTTCGAGTTGGAGTCAGCGATGTTTCTGCATACGGTATGTTTGTTTCTGAAGACCCGCGTCAGCTGACGGTCGACGTTCAAGATTGTCGAGCATTACTACGATTTAGGCTATCGAACAACTAAACAACTTTTTCATGAGCAGCATCAACGAAAACGCAGATACATCACGCGACGATCCGGCGATTCCCAACACAATTGGCGATTATCAAGTCACCGGACTGGTCGGAACTGGCGGCATGGGAGTCGTATACAAAGCAATTCAGCCCGGGGTCGAGCGGATTGTTGCCCTCAAAGTGATGAATGAAAAAGCAGTTTCTTCAGGGCCGGGAATTAAGCGGTTTCAAAAGGAAGTTCGCGCTGCCGCAAACCTTCACCACACCAACATCGTTCCCGTTTTCGAAGTCGGCGATTCGAAAGATCATCACTTTTATTCAATGCAGTTCATCGACGGGATCGGGCTGGATCACGCCATTGATTCGATTCGAGAAAGAAAGAACTACAACCTTTTGGTTGGGTTTGAGAACCCGAAAACGAACCTAGCTAGACGGAAGACAAGCGGTTTCGCAGAGACTCTCGAGTTTGATTCTCAAACGCAGAATTCGACAAATCAAGTTGTAGGAATTGAAACTTCAGAAACAACGACTACTGAGCATCGGAAACACGACACACAGCCCGCGCAAGCAAATCCGCCAACGAATCCTGATTCGCAGTACTTCAGACAAGTCGCAAAAATCGGGATTCAGATCGCTGAAGCGCTTCAATATGCTCACGTCCGCGGCACGATCCATCGAGACATCAAGCCCCACAACTTGCTGATCGACCGCGCGGAAATTGCATGGGTTACGGATTTTGGACTCGCAACGTCGGCGGAAGATTACCAGTCGTCCGACAATCAACAAATTGCCGGAACTCTTCGCTATATGGCTCCGGAGCAACTCAAAGGCGTCACCGATGCGCGGTCAGACGTTTACAGTTTGGGGCTCACGATCTACGAAATGCTGACGCTGCGTTCTGCGTTCGGGCATAGCAATGAATCGTATTCGTTTTCCGACAGATTGAACGACCAAGACGCACCTCGAATCCGACAATACTGTCCAAATGTTCCACGCGATTTGAAAGCGATCGTTAATAAGTCGATTCGTTTTTCGGCAAAAGATCGCTACCAGTCAGCGGAATCGCTGGCAATCGATCTCCGGAGTTATCTCCGTGGCCAGCCAATTACGGCTCGTCGCACGACGTCATTCGAACGCCTGTGGAAATGGACTTGTCGCAATCCCGCGTTAGCAACTGCGTTCGCAACCATTTTTGTATTGCTGGCCGTGTTTTCCTCGATGGCCTCAATCGGTCGCGCCCGAGTTCAAAACCTGTTGGTGGACTCGCAAGCATCAACCAGGCTTTCACAGACGCGATTGAATTTGGCGACCAATGCGTTTGACGACATCCTTTCAACTTACGCGGATCAGCGAGTCGTCGCGGAAACTGAATTGTCGATGGACAAAGCTCGACCCATCGATGCACCGGTTACGATGGCTGACATCGGGCGTTTGGAATTGCTTTTGGGTTTCTACGAAAAATTCGCCAAAGACAGCCCTGATAATCAGGCGCTCCACATCAAGATCGCAACCGCAAAAGGCAGGCTTGGCGACGTGCAAATGCGACTCGGCCAATTGGAAAAGGCGGAGAACACTTTTGAAAACGTTGTTCAGTGGATTGAGGAACATAATCGGCAAACCTCAGATGAACTAACGCTCATAGAAGCTCAAGCATTGAACGAACTTGGCATGATTTCGCTCAAGAAAGGAGAGTTTCCGGCGGCTGTTCAACAGCATTTTTTGGCGTTGGAGATTCTCCGATCCAGTGCCGAAGATTTGGTTGCCAATGACGCGGCATTTGAAACCGCTCGAACAACTTACTTGCTCTCATCGCTGATTGAGCGAAGCGGCGTTCGATTCGATGAAAACACTCCCCGAGACAACAATCGACGGCGGACGAATCGTCCCGAACGCCGGACCCTACCGGTCAATCGCATGAACAACACCGTTGAATTGTTCGAGAAAATAGGAACCCTTTTAAATCTTGGCGAAACAGAACAGCCGCCGACCGCTGACGGGGATCGACCACGTTTGACGTTAGAAGTCGAGTCCGTTCCTTGGCACGTTTCTCGGTCAATGAGTTCCAAAAATTAGTCGAAGAGAATCCGCAAGAAGAGAGATTCCGGTTGGCGCTTGCCAGTGCGTCTCAAAATTTCGCGTCGTCGATCAGTGTGTCGGATCCGGATTTAGCAAAGAAGACATTCCAAAACTCTGTTTTGCTGCTAGAGAAACTGGTTGACGAATCAGATCGAAAACCGATTTACCTTTACGAACTTGCGGTTTGCTTGAGCCAATCGCGAAAGTTCGTGGACGATGTGGAAGCCGCTGAAAATTTGAACAAGGCGATTCAAAATTGCCAACAATTGGCCATCCGATTCCCGTCCAACTACGAGTACGAGTATATCGAATCACTTTCGACGACAGAACTTGCTGCCGTGTTGAGCAAGGGTGGCAATGTCGCGGAGGCAGAATCGCTACTTCGATCGGCTGTTTCTCGTTTGAGCAATCTCGTTCAGCGAATTCCAGATCGATCATCGCTTAGGCTGGTACTTGCTCAAGGCCGACAACAATTGGCGACGGTGCTGGTCTCGCGAAGTCTTGACGTAAACGAAGCAGAACGGTCGCGGCTTAATCTTGAAATTATCGCGATCCTCAATGCCGCTATCAAAGACCTCGACCACGATAGCGTCGCCACGACAACCGGTTTTCTGCAGACGCGGATTGAAAATAGCCTGAAGCGAAGCTTAGATGAGGCGAACAAGCGAATGTCGACCGACGGCACGTAGCCGACTATGTTCATCGCTAAAAATCGCGTTAGCTGATGTGGACTCAAGAATGATCAACTGTTTTCGAAGTTTACAATCCGATGGTGGTGCAACACTGTGATATTCCAGATATCGCATCGCATTCAATTTCATTACGAGGACGCCGTCACTGTCCAGCCTCTCACCATCAGGTTGCGTCCTCGCAGTGACGGTGCTCAGCGAGTGCTCGACTGGCGTTGCGAACTGACGCCGACTCCATCGGCATCGAATTCCATATTGGATGTGTTCGGCAACGTCGCGCAGCAAGTTTCGTTCGAAGGCAAGCATCGCGAACTGACGATCAATGTGCATTCTGAAGTCGAATCATCACGCAGCAATCCGTTCGACTACCTCTCTCTTGATTCACGAACGACGAACTTGCCGGCTTTATACGATCTTCGCATCGGTCAGGCGCTGGCACCGAATCTACATCGACAAACGATGGACTCAGAGATCGGACATTGGGCAGGCGAAATTTCCGGTAGCGTCGGTTGGCAAACGCAGCCGTTTCTTTTGAAGTTGTGCGAAGTAATCAATCGTGAGTACACAACCGAGTGCCGTTACGAGGGTGCAACGCTTTCACCGACGCAAACGTTCAGCCATAAACGAGGCGCGTGCCGCGACCTAGCTGCTTTGTTTATGGATGTATGCCGCACTCAAGGATTGGCAACTCGGTTTGTCAGTGGCTACTTTTATGAACCGAATCGAACTCATGGATCCGAACTGCATGCTTGGGCTGAAGTTTATCTTCCGGGTGGCGGATGGCGAGGCTATGACCCAACCCTTGGTATCGCTGTCGCTGACGCACATGTTCCCGTCGCCGCCGGACCGGAACCGGAATGGGCGGCCCCGACCGAGGGTTGCTACGTCGGTGAAGGTGATTCAAAAATCGACTACCAGGTGAAAGTCACTCTTAAATAAGTCAGTGAGTCCAAGCTACCGATTGGCAGCGGCATCGAGGACGAATCAAGCTTTCGACGGTTGCTCATGCACCCGTGGCGCTGGCTGTTGAGTCGGGAATGATCGACGAATTCGAAGCCATCATTCACGAGGACCGTCATCTGGATCAACAACTGTGTCGGATCCAACGAGATGAAGATTGAGCTAGGTCCGATTTTAGAGATGTCATCAAAGGACACGTTGGTCGTGGGCATCGAAGGGGTCACAACGGTGGCCCAGGCCCTGACCTTCGCCAGCGAAGATGGGCGGGACCTGCGGTTCGATTTCGGCGGGGGTGACGTTCTGCTGCTGGACAATGTCGAATTCGCAGACCTCAGCGGCAAGATCCTGATCGCCTGGGACCTGGTCTGACCTGCGCCGCGCCCCCCCCCCGCCCGGGGCCCGCCGCAACAAAAGCCCGCCACAAACCGCCAAAAATAAAGCAGCCCCCCAAGACCCAGCC
>CAYGUE010000111.1:0-23938 GCA_964352885.1 uncultured Pirellulaceae bacterium | reverse complement strand
TTTGCCAATCGAATACGCGATCTGCTGAACCGAAGGCGCGTAGTCATTGAGCCATTTGAAATACACCAATGTCACCAACGTCGGAAATGCGACTGCAAAGGCAACGGCAATCAAATTCAAAGTCGTTCGTTCGCTTTTTATAGTTTCATCCATCGATGCGGTTCATCACTTTTTTAAAGGCGGAAACAATTTGTTGTCGGGTTTCGACAGGCTCAAGTAGGGCGCGGTTTCGAATAGAAAGTGGTATCGCTTGGAAATGGATTTGACAGAATACAAATCAACGAAGATCATCCGCGTTCTGATGGTAGGCGGTTTTTTGGACGCCGGAAAGACGACGACCATTGGAAAACTTGCGACGCATTACGTCTCGCAAGATAAAACATTGCTTTGGTGACACTAGGCTTACAACCTCATCGATACGGAAACACGTCGCGGGCAAGGTTTTCATATCGGGGAAGTTCCCTGAACGTGCTTTGCTGCAAATAAGCAAGCAGTGCCGATTCAATTTTCAATCGGGTCCATGCAGAGCTTCCGACCTGGCAAGCCAGAACCGACGCACCTCGCTGTTGGATTTGCCTTTTGAAAAAGGCAGAGAAACCAATTACTCGTCGCCAAAGTTTTCCATAAGCCAATCAAACTCGAGTCCGAGCACGGCGGCTGCGAACGACTCGTTTGTCCTGTGATCTGATTTCTTGACGGGGCAACGGTAGTTGAACTCTTCGAGAAGTTCTTCCGCTCGTTCTTCGGGAAGTTTTTTCTTTATCTGGTTGATCAGCAAGTGAAAATCTTCGTATTCGAGTGCCTCTCCGATTGTCTCCCATCGCTTGAGCATGTGGCCATGATTTCGCTGCAGGATCACGGAACGGCAAAATTTTTCGATGGCTTTCATCTGCATCAGTGACGCACAGGCACCTCCAATGACCAGCGCTTTGTCACGATCTTGCATCTTGCGACGTTCCTTGAAAGCCTGCGAAAGCCGCAGGTAAAGGATCAATTCTCTTTTGGGGTCTATGAACAAAAAAGCGGCCTGTTGAGGGAAAGACGACTGGGGAATCCTAAAATTCGCACCTGCATTATAGAACAACATCGATACGCAGGCTAACATCGGATCATGGATCACGACACGAATGACAATTTCACATGGCTAACTTCCTCTTCGGCGGAGGAACATCTTCGAGTTGCCGTCAAGCTATTTGAGAAAAATCTTAATCCCCTCAAGATCGCCAAATTGCTACGCAAAACAATCGATCCGCAACTTGCTGCACTCGTGATGGAGCAGTCGCAATTACGAATCCGAGCCAGACGAAAGTTTGACAACGCGGATTCGATGTTTTTCACTGGAAGAAGCTTGGAACAATCGACTTCGCTGCTCATCGCCAATTACAAAGCGAAACGATTTTCTAAAGTCAGTCGGGTCGCAGACATTTGCTGTGGGATTGGTGGCGATTTAATGTCGATTGCAAAGCGTGATTCAGCGATTCCAATCTTTGAGACGGTAGGTGTCGACAGCGATCCAATCGCGTCCCGCTTCGCGGCGGCCAATCTCAATGCTGTGGGCATCGACAACGCCCGCGTGGAGTGCTGCCAGTTTGAATCTTTCGACTTGAAGGACTTCGATGGAATCCATGTTGATCCAGACCGACGCAGCAACGGCCGAACGGTTAAGGGGAGTTTTTTCGAGCCGTCATTGCCGTCAGTATTCGAGCGTCTCGCACTTAATCGCCAATTGATTGGAATTAAGGTTGCTCCTGCAACGGAAGTTGAACCATTCGCTTTCCCGGTCGAACGAGAATGGATCGGAGGTTGGCGCGAGTGCAAACAACAAGTGCTCTGGGCCGGCCCGCAGGTTGAAGAGGGAGCAAGAGTTGCGACAGTTGTGGCGAAAGATGGTGCTCACTGCCATTTTCGGCTTCCCGATTCGGCCGAGCAAGTCGGGCCACCTAAAATGGCGGAAGAAATTGGACCCTACATTTACGAGCCGCACGCTTCCGTGCTGGCAGCGGGACTTGGCGAAGCGATTGCCGACAAATATTCAATGCAATATCTCGCCCGCGGCATCGCCTACATGAACAGCGATCGAGTTCACTCAAGCGCAGAGCCCATCCTAAAAGGATATCGCGTCGACAAAGTCATGCAGGTGGATCTGAAGCAAATACAGAAGTCGCTGAGAGAAATGGAAGTCGGGCATCTGATCATCAAGAAACGCGGCGTCGATCAAGTACTTGCCGACAATATTTCTCGACTAAAGCTCTCCGGAGATCAGAAAGCAACCATCATTCTCACTCGCCACAACAAGAGCCGCCGTGCAATTTTAGTTACCAGAATGGTGCCCTAAGTCAACCCGGATTATTCACGAGGCGTGGACGTCGAACCAGAGAACACCTATTTTTTTGGCGCACGAATTCCATGTTTGCGGTTTTGGCAATTCACCTAATGCGTGAATTTCTCAAATCGAAATATTATTCACGTTACCCTCGAATAGATCAAAATGGTAAACGCGACGCCCGTCGTCGTGAATAATTCCAGGTCAAAACAGATCTGCTTCTACCAACGTGATTGCATGATCATTTCTTTTTGCTTGAGTTCATTTTTTCGGCTTCTTTCACGCCGCTTCTTTTCCGCATCAGATATTTTTCGATTCAGATTATAAGATCGGCGAGGCGAGCAAAGATACAGCAGTGAATTTTCGATTGTCGTTTGATAATTGCTTTGACTGAACCCCTTGCCATGAACTTCCAACTCATAGGCACCGCGGTAGCCACTTCGATTCAACTTGTCGATCCAACGATCAACCTGAATACCGCCATCGCCTGGGACCTTTCGGTTCTCAACCATTTGACCTTTTGACGATGAAAGGGGTGGCTTTTCGAGATCCCGATCTGCGATTTGAACCAGAGCTAGTCGATCCACGTATTCCGGAATTCGATCGTAGGCTTCTGCGAGGTGCCCAACATGAAAAAGGTCGATTGCCAAACCAACATGCTCGGGATCAAACGCCGACACGATGTCCAAGTACTCACTGAAGCGTTGATAGAAAGTCCACGAACTGCCGGGCTGATGTGGAATTGGCTCCAAGGCAATCCGCGTCCCAAAGTCAGCTGCAGCCTGAGCAAGATTGTCGATCGCAGAACAAAAAATTCTTCTGGCGTGACGATCGGTGTGTCCGTTTTGTGATCCAGCATGAACGATCAGGCAATCAGCTCCAACTTGAGCCGCAAGCTGGACTGCCCCGATCCCGTCGTCAACAGCGTCGACAAACTTGCGACCATCAGCGCCGGTGAATCCCCCGGCCCAATGAACACTGGAAACTTTCATTTTCATTTCAAACAACAAATCAACCGCGTCCTCGCGATCAAAGTCGTCCATTTTCGTTCGCCAAATCCCTATTTGGTTGATGCCTTCTGAGGCGTATCGCACAACGTCTTGATAGAAACTCCAACGGTGAGTCGTGAATTCGCTGACAGAAAGTCGTTCCAGCATCGGAAGCCTCAGGGGAGAGATCGTGCAAAGGGTTGGCCTAGTATCTTGATTTTGAAACCGGTTGTAAACACTCCTTACAAAACATTTCTTGGATTCGAAATGTGCCATGCAGACTTGACAACCTATTGCATCCGTGTTGGTCCAAGACACAAGTTAGGTACGGCATCAATAAGAAAATGCTATCACTCTCTTTTTTGAAGAATTCATTTTGGATCGAGATTCAGAGGCATTACACTGTCGGGCTGTAACTCGTTTCAGCAGGCGTTCCGCCGATGAACCTTCGCTGCTTTGCAACTTGGTCTCTCTACAAAAAAAGTTTCACTCGTTTCGCTTGCCCAATGGCTTCTGGCTAATAAAGGATTGTACGATGGGCAAAGGTTTGGAAATGGCAGTCGTCTATCGCGATGCTGACGTTGCGATACGTGTCGAAGACTTTCTATCGCGTCAGCACTTCCCCTCGTTTCAGAATCTTGACCTCGAGGTGATGTATGGAAAACTCACCGTTCGAGGAATCGTTCGATCGTTCTACGAAAAGCAGGTTGCGATGTCGGTTTGCCAAAAAGTGCCCGGAGTTCAGCAGTTCGTCGATGAAATCGTTGTTTACGTTTAGGAACATTCTCGATTTAGATTTCGCATTTCTTCATCGACTTGCTATCAGCTTGGAAAGCTGAGCGACAACCTCGCTTGGTTGCCCGAACAGAAGCCTTCTTGGGGCCTCGAATGCAAATCGGATTGTTAATTCAGGACGGCTACTTCTTGACAAAGCCATCGATACTTATCGCAATTTGTTATTGGGGCGAGACAGACTAGGCCCCTGAGCGGTCAACAGCTGCTTTTTGAGTCGATTCAACCGACTGTAGTTTGCCCGCCACGACTCATTCAAGCCCGAGATACTTTCCGCCACGTTCTCTTTCAGCTGTTCGAGCTCTCCGCCAACGGTCCGGTTGAGAAGCGTTTCTTTCTTTCGCAAAGCCAACTCTTGCGAGTCACGAAAAACAGATTCGAGTGCCGTAGCAACTTGCGGCCCAAGATCACTAGCCAATTGCGTGGTCGGCTGGGCAATCGTTCCGCCAATCGTGGTCGTGATTTGAAAAGCATGGATTCCGCTAACCGATTCGTTCAAACGTGCTGCTGTCTCCGCACCGCCGGCAATTTGATGAACTGAATCAGCGTGAAACATTACATTGTCAAACTTGAACGTCATCGTTCCACTCAATTGACCTTCGTTTCCGGCTTGCAATGTTGCTTCCACGTGAAGGTTACTGTTATCAGTCATCGAAATCAGCATGCTGTCTTCGCTGCCGAGCGAATAGGCTGGCTGAGGAATCCCTATACCTGTGAACTGAATCTTATCATTGACTTCTCCAGCTCTTCGGTCGAGCGTTCCGGACACGACCACTTGGGGGTCTCCTTGAGCTCGAAGATGAAACTCGACTGGATGTTCGGCAAGCGTTGGGTCATTCGAGAGATTTTCAATCGTGCCCGCAAAATTAAAGTGAGAGTTTGCAAACTCCGCGGCGCCATCGATCTGTAGCTTGCGTATTTCCGCTTTTGGTTTTCGTAATTTGCTACCGAAGTAAATGTCGCGTCCACGTTTTAGCGAACGAAAGTCGGTGTCAGGATCAGGAATCGTATTCCGAAACTGCTGAAACCATCCAAGCCCATCAGCAACCAATTGTCGCTCGACTTCTCCGACCAGCAATCGATTGATTAACTTGGCGTCAAATTTCTGTATGCTCCCGCCGGCAGCCAGAGTCTGCTGGTCCCGCATTTGAACTTGCGAAAGTTGATAGACATCTTGCTGCGACTGTGTTTCGAACTCCGCAATCAGCGAGCCAACTCGTTCCAATGAATTCAAAGAAGTTTCGAGTGCCTGTATCGCTTCCTTCAGTTGGTCGCCCCCACGAAGCGGATTCAATTGGTCCACGGGAACCGAAAGAACCTCTTCCACCCTCGCCAACGAAGATTCAACTTGAGCCATACGTTCAGTGGGCTCTTTGAACCTGACCGCCCATTGCTCCGATTTCTGATTGACGAGTGGAACGACCTCAAATTTTTGCGTGACACGACCGCTACTCTGGCTTACGTCCACGATCAAGCTATCCCGCCAACGCTGGGCTGGAGGATAGGCGCTGATATCATCGGCAAATTTAGGGACGCCTGCAGTTACTATTGGTTTCGCATCCGGTTGAACTGATCGATATTGGGAATCGAAGATGCTCCTTTCGAGCCATCCAGAGGTCGTTCGGGGCGAGGCAAACTTGATTTGACTCAGACGCCCGTCCTCGATCACGATTCTGCGATTCTTCAATTGTCGAAAATCGAGCTTTAGCGAAGCGGCCTCGAACTGAAGAAGGTTTCGCATTTCCTGAAGTGGATCGGCGATTTCCATCTGATTGAGAAATACGGTGGCTTCCCCCTTGTTCAGGCTCAACTGGTTTGCGTCGACCTTCGCACCAACAAATGACTGAAGGTGATAAACCAAAGCCTGCTTGCCCAAGTGCGCACGTCCAATCCACGCAGCCAACGCAATGAGCGCGACGATGAGGATACGAGTAACAAGTTGGTTGAGTCGTTTCATTTTTTCCGGCCAGCAGGCCGATCACGGGAAAATTTAGCTTTCAATAATTAGCGGCGTCTCAACACCATTGGGATCTTCTTGGGAAGATTCACCGAACATCAATCGCATCAACCGCGACTGCATGAGACGCTGAATCAGTGCGATGCCCCACACCCGGAAAAAAATCTGGCTGAACAGATACACAGGTAACCAGCCGATAACGCCGATTGCGAGCGACCCGGCCACGACCGTGTTGTTGAATCGCGTCCAAGCGACCCAAGGTAAATCCATCCATGAGGCGTAGGCGCTTTGTAGGGAATCGATCGATAAAACGGCCATTCCCATCTTGTCCGACCAAACATCAATCATGGGACCGACAGCGGACATAGCTATCGCTGCGACAATACCGCAAAGCAAATTCCCTCTGCTCAACAAGAACATCAGCGCTATAATCCATGGAAAGGCTGAATCCTTGGGCATTAGTCCAATCAACACCCCGAAAGCGATGCCAAGGGCAAGCTCATGCGGGGAATTGATGGCTGAAATACGGTCTTGAGTCCGGTCTGGCATCCTTGCGTATCCGGGAGTTTATGGAGCTGAAAGGTTTAGTGGCGCAACAAAATCGGTCGCTTCAAGGGATAATTAACAAAATCGAATTGTCATGTCGATACGATTTTAAGAATCCCGCCCTGACCATTTTGTCCAAGAATGGCTGGACAGTTCCGCGGCTTTGCCCGATGAAAAATGGGTCGCCTGCGACTTTCAATGGTTGACAGCAGTTTCGTGGCGCCTGAAAACAGACTCAAACTCGACACTCACCTTTTTTTGGAACAATTTGATGGCACGACTGGAAGAATTTTTCGCAGACGGTATCGGCGAAATCACACTCGCTGGCGGCATGGTCCGTATGGATTTGGTCTCGCTTACAGGAAAACAGGGCGATGAAGGCGATCAACCTCGACTTGAGGCATCCCGGCGAATCATCATGCCCCCAGATGGGTTTCTGCGAAGCTTTGGCGCAATGGAAAACCTAGTGAAGCAGCTTGTTGACGCCGGAATTGTCAAGCAACGAGAAGGGGCTGCCGCCGGAATTCCGGCGACTGGCACTCCTCCAGCTGAAGGCGGCGGTGCAAAATCGCCGAATTTTTAGTCAATTCGTTCTACTTTTCCGAATCGCAAATATAATACGCTTTCGGAGATCCAGTAACATCAGCCGCCGGTTCGCGCACTGCCCCGGCGTCTTTACCTTTTTTGAATTCTTGGAATTGTCATGGCGAATCCTGTCGTAACGGCCAACTTCACCCGTCTGCAGCTCGGCGACGCTATCGCGCTGAGCTCAATGTTCGACTACACCGATGCAGACGGGGATCCAATCGCCCAAGTCCGTGTCACGGACAGATCTTTTGGTGTCGGTCAATTTTTTGTTAACGGACTCGCCCAACCGCAAACGTTGGAGTTCATGATCGATGCAGTCGACAACCCCAACACGATTTACCGCGCTGGATTCTTATCCGGTGGTGAAGGCTTCTCGGTCTCTGCTTCGGACGGAATGAATTTCAGCCCAGTCGGGAACAACCTGATCCGCGTCGGCAACACGGCGCCAACGGTCAACGCTATCCCTTCGGTTGTAGGCATCTCGCTGCAGATACCTTTTCTCTCCATGGTAAACGTCATGGATGCTGAATTTGATGCGATCGTCGAATATCGCGTCCGCGATAACGGCAATGGTGTTAACTCGGGAAGATTCATTCTTGACGGCAATGCTTTTACAGCAAACCAGTGGCACTCATTTACCACCGCAGAGGCCAACCGGCTGGTCTACGAAGGCGGCACCGTCAAAGGTTCCGAATCGTTCAGTGTCACGGTCGAAGACTTTGGTGTTGATGGAACCGATGGCCTACGAAGTGCCGTTTCGGCCAGCAACATCACGACGGGCAACGCCCGCCCAGTAATCACGACGAATCCGGACAAGCTCAGCGTTTTGGAACAAAGGCGCATTTCTGTTTCGGAGATGGTCAACGTTACCGATGAAGATAACGACCGTATCCTCAGGTACTATGTCGTCGACCGTCGCGACAATGCTGACAGCGGGTTTCTTGAGCTCAACGGTGAGCGATTGCCATCCGCCACGTTCAATTCTTTGACACCGACCCAATTCGCAAGCTTGATGTATGTGGGTGCTCCAGCGGGACCCAAGTTCGAAAACATCGGCATGCAGGTTTTCGACGGATTTGCGCTGAGCGAGACCGTTGACTTTCGCGTTACGACGACGACCCCTGTAGTGATCACGCCAACCAACAAATCTACTGTTCTGACCAATGAAGTCGTTGACGTTCAAAGTCTATTCAACGCGTTCGACCCGGATGATACGACGCCACCGCTGGGCGACACAATCCGCGAATACTTTTTCGTGGATCGTCGACCCAACGCCAACGGCGGACGATTGAGATTCAAGGGTCAGCTGATGCCTTCGACAGTTTGGTTCAACGTAAAGGCCAACGAACTGGACCAGCTTCAATACATCGGCGCAACAACTGGACCGCAATCGGAGTTCATTGGCATCCAAGCCAACGACGGCGGTTGGTCGCAACCCGTTGATATTCCAATCTTGACTGACAGACGCCCAACTGCATTTGGCACCGACGCTTCGGTCCTTGAGGCTTACTCGATTGACATCGCACCACTGGTTGGTGGTACCGACAGCAGTGGCAACACGCCTGACTTTTATCGGCTTACCGACATTCGTACAAATACGAATGGCGGCTACTTGGAATTCCAGGGATCGCGTTTGCCATCGGGACAGTTCGTTGAAGTATCAGCTGCCGAGATCGGCGATCTTAAATACGTTGGTGGTGCGTTCGGACCTCAGGTTGAGGATATTCGTCTGCAGGTAGTCGTTGGCGGCGTCATCAGCGATGCAACGTTCTTTGAAATCGCGACACTTGAGAACGCAAACCGTCCAGTCGTGACAGCGTTCGATGTCAATTCCCGCGTCGGCAGCGTCATCGACATCGCTTCCATGTTCTCATGGACAGACGCGGATGGCATTCCGCCAACAACGAACAAAGAAGTGAGGTTCTTCGATACGGGAACGGAAGCCGATAGCGGATTCTTCTCGATCAATGGCGTACGGCAGGATGCAGGGACATGGATCCCGGTTAGTGCTGAACTCGTTGCATCCGGCGTTGTGAATTACAACGTTTCGAATCGCAGCGACTCGGAACTGTATCGTATTACCGTCGACGACGGTCGCTTTGTAAGCGTGCTGGACACGGGACAAATTCAGGCGATCGCGAATCCAGTGCTGACGCCAACGCAAAACGATTTCTCGGTCGACACGATCGAGCGTATTTCGATTGGCAACTTTATCTCGCAAACAGACTTGGGCCCACCGTTGGTTGAGTATCAAGTTTACGACGAAAACACAGACACACGTTCTGGTCGCATAGAACTTGACGGAGTTGACCTGCAGCAGGGCATTGTTCACACATTGACCTCCTCCCAGTTCGATCGCCTTGTTTTCAAAGGTGCAGAAGCTGACTTTGGACGCCAGATTGATGGCATGCTCGTTCGTGGAAAGAACAACATTGGCTTGGCAACAGAATGGACTCGCTTCAATGTCAACACGGACCCAATCGGTTTCAGTTCGTTAGAATCTGGCACCCAGTTCAATAATTTTGGCGGAGGTGAGATCACCGAGATCACCTACACGTTTATCGATACTGGTAACCAAGACAAAAGTGGAACCCGTGCGATCCCGCAGAGGCCATTGCTGCCTAGCTATTATCCGCCGGACGCAGCTTGTGGTCCTCCCATGGAAATCGGCGTTGAGGCCCTTGGGACACTCGCATGGAATCAGCCACAGCGTGAAGAAACCCGACGGATGCTGACCGGTATCCAAGAGTACGCCAACATCAATTTCCGTGAAGTCCCTTACGACGGAACGGCATCGGACGCTGCGATCACGTTCGGTTCGTGGTCAACGGGTACAGGATTCGACTGCCCGAGTGCCGCTGCTGCCTATGCCTTCCTTCCATTTGATGGCTCTGGCTTGGGGAACCCCGCTGGTGACATTTGGTTTGATTGGTCTCAGCCTGGCTGGGATTCGACTTCCTTCGACCCCGTTACTTTCGAGCCTACAACTGTGCAGGGGCTCGGAACATCCTTCAACTTCACCGTCATTCACGAGGTTGGACATGCTTTGGGATTCAAACATCCGTTTGAAGGCATCCCAGCGTTGTCTATTTTCAACAACTTCGACTACAACACGGTCATGGCCTACGAGCACTTCAACGGCAACAGCCAGTTAAGTGGTCCCTATCCGGAACAGCCTTCGTCGTTGATGCTCTACGACATTCAGGAACTGCAACGGCTGTATGGAACGAGAACTGATTTCAACACTGAAAATAATCAATATCGTTTCGACGACGCCCACCAAATCGCAATTTACGATTCCGCTGGAATTGACACGCTGAACCTGACGAGACATCAGATCGATACAAAAGTCGATTTGCGTGAAGGTCAACGTTCGACACTGGAGAAGCGGGGCACCGACGTGCTGGGAGATCCAACATTCACTGCTTGGGAAAACAGTGTGCTGATTCCATACGGCGTTGTGATTGAGAACGCCCGCACAGGTTCTGGCAACGACACCGTTGGCGGCAACGAGACAAGCAACCTGCTGATCACGAACGGCGGCATGGATATTCTTACGGGACGGGGTGGCAACGATGTCCTTCGTGGTGGCGACAACGCGGACACATACGTCTGGAATCTTGGGGACGGTCGAGATACGATCATCGATGTCGACATCAATGTGGATGCTAATCCGAGCACTCGTGAGCGCGATCGCATCGAATTGCATGTTCGCACGGGTGAGCTGGATTTGCTCGAAGACGATCTTCTATTCCGGCGTCTCGGAAACACTTTGCGAATCGATCTGAACCTGAATCGACAGGAAGCTCAAGGATCGATCGTCATTCAGAACTTCGATCAGTTGGCCAATCAAGTTGAAACGCTTGCTCTTTATGGCCCACCAGCAACAACCGGTGGTCCAGACCAGCAAGTCGGTAGCGATATCGACCTGATTTCCATCTGGACTGCGTCAGGCACACTCGGGCAACGTTTCCAGGTAACTGCTGCGGACGGCGACTTCGGCAAGATCGCAATACCCGTTTAAGATCGCCACGAATCCAGAGCCCACGTATTTCTGCGTGGGCTTTTTTCGTGCGCGCTTTTGAGCTTTTGAGCCCCTGTAAATGTTTGCCTTTCTCACAAGAGCAAAGAGCAAAGAGCAAAGGCCATGGACCATGGACTGTTGATCGCGATTCAACCCCCTGTCAACAACTCGGTGCAAATGAGTTCCGGTATTGCGGGTTAGTCGTTATGGTCATGCGTCGCACACCCAGAAACCTGATACCAAAATTTGCATTTCATCGCGGAATGCATGTAATTGGGACCTACAATTCGCGACATTGCTCCAGCATATTGCGTGATTATGACACAGCCAAATAACGACCCCAACTCTCCGGAAAAGCGATTTTCTGCTGAAGAACTGGATCGAATTATGGCCGAATCCGGAGAGAGCACGGCAGGTTCATCCAGTTCGCCACCGATCGAAGAGCCACAAAAGACCAGCCAGCCCAAGCAACAGGAACGGGCCAGCGAACCCGCCTCCAGCCACGCGAATCCAAACAATGACGACGCTCGTGGCAAACACACGTCGCTTCAGTGTCTCTCGTTAGTTGCGAGACATCACGGGATCGACGTTAGTGCCGATCGTTTGATCCACGATTATTCGCTCGAGTTCGATGAGCCGAGTTTGAAACGTGTTCTAAGAATCGGAAAAGACACCGGTTTGAAAATCAAGCACACGCGCTTGACCTGGAAACAACTCGCCAAACTCGATCAGGCGTTCCCTGCGATGATTCGTTTGGAAAATGGCAACTACGTTATTGCGGTTGGCATGCGCGAAGCCGACGAGGACGGGAATTCCGTTCAGCAAGTCGCCGTATTCGATCCGCTGTCGAACGACCAAGGATTCATTTTCCTGACAAAAGAAAACTTTGAAAAGTCGTGGAAGGGCGAGGTAATTCTTTCCAAAAAGACGTCCTCACTTCTAGATTCAAAACAAAAGTTCAGCCTTCGTTGGTTCTTGCCAGAAGTATTCAAACAACGAACCGCATTTATGGACGTCGCAATTGCGGCACTGTTCATTCACTTGATCGCTTTAGTCGTACCACTGTTTTTCCAGATCGTGATCGATAAGGTATTAGTCAACTATGCCCGCTCAACTCTCCAGGTACTTACGGTCGGAATCTGCATCGCGTTGATTTTCGATGCGATTCTTGCTTACTTGCGAAGCTACCTCCTGCTTCACGCGACAAGCAAGATCGATATCCGTGTGGCGACGCGCACATTCGGACACCTGATGAAGTTGCCGATAAACTTCTTTGAACAAATCACCGCCGGCGTCCTAACAAAACATATGCAGCAGACCAGTCAGATTCGAGAGTTTTTGACCGGAAGTCTGTTTCTAACGATGCTCGATGCGACGGCATTGTTTGTGTTCCTTCCAATCCTATATCTGTACAGCGCCGAACTGACGATCGTCGTGTTGGTTTTCTCGGCTCTGCTCGGTGTCAATATTGGCGTACTGCTCGTTCCCTATCGAAAACGACTCGAAGCCCTCTATAACGCTGAAGGCGAACGACAAGCCATGCTGGTGGAAACCATTCACGGAATCCAAACCGTGAAGGCACTTAGCATGGAGCCAGTGCAACGTAAACACTGGGACGACAGCTCCGCTCAGGCAGTCGCGATGCACTTTCGTGTTGGCAAGATTTCGATTGCCGCAACAACGATCTCGAAACTACTCGAAAAATTGCTCACTGTGACCGTGGTTTGGTACGGTGCGAGCCTTGTGCTCGGCAAGACGCTATCCGTTGGTGAATTGGTTGCCTTTCAGATGATATCTGGTCGCGTGACTGGACCACTGGTTCAACTTGTTTCGCTTGTACACTCGTACCAGCAATGTGCACTCTCGGTTCGCATGCTGGGGACCGTCATGAATCGCGATGAAGAGCCCGGCATCGGCCGCGGCTTGCGGCCTGTCATCGACGGAGCTATGGATTTCGAAGGCGTCACGTTCCGATACAACCCATCGGCAGCACCTGCTTTGGACGATGTCTCCTTTTCGGTACCGCGAGGAAAAATCACGGGGATCGTGGGCCGAAGTGGATCTGGCAAGACCACGCTGACTCGCATGATTCAGGGAATGCACCAGGCTCAGTCCGGCCTCATCCGCATCGACAAACTGGACATGCGAGAGTTAGACATCTCGCACATTCGACAAAACATCGGCATCGTGTTGCAGGACAATTTCCTGTTCCGCGGTTCGATTCGCGATAACATTGCGATGGCGAAAACCAATGCAAGCTTCCAGGAAGTCGTCTACGTAGCACGCATGGCTGGTGCCGCGGAATTCATCGAACGCATGCCGCAGTCGTACGATACAATGCTGGAAGAGAACGGCTCCAACCTTTCTGGTGGACAAAAACAACGATTAGCAATCGCTCGCGCGTTACTGAAAGAACCAAAAATCCTGATCTTTGACGAAGCCACCAGCGCGTTGGATCCGGAAAGCGAAGCGATCATTCAGACAAATCTGAAACGAATCGCAAAAGGTCGTACGGTCATCATCGTGTCTCACAGACTCACGACCCTAACGGAATGTGATCAAATCATTGTGATGGAACGTGGCCGGATCGACATGATCGGGACTCATCAACAACTATTGCAATCCTGCAAGGTTTACTCGGACTTATGGCATCAACAAACGGGACGAGTGTAGATCAATCGGCCTCGCCGGATGATCCTACCAACGATAACAACGAAAACGGTCTGTCGGTGCGAGAGCAACGTCAGGTGCGTCGAGCCTCTGCACGCAGTGAAGCCGTGCGACAACGGACAAATCACGACCGGTTGCTGACCGAATTCCAACCGGACGCTGTTGAAATCGAAACGCGTTCCGTTCCGGGCGGAGCCCGCTGGACTCTATACGTTGTCGTTTCACTTTTGATTTCCGCGATTGCTTGGTCTTGCTGGGCTGAAGTCGATAAGATCGTGACGGCACAAGGAAAGTTGATCACCGTTGACCCTCCTGTTGTGATTGACACATCTGTGGCGGCTCAGATCCGAACCATGAATGCTGAGTTCGGAGATCGAGTCAGGGCAGGCGATATCCTTGCGACGCTCGACCCGACCTACCCGGAAGCAGACTTGAAACAATTGCAGGGCCGAATTGAATCTTTAGATGCTTCGATTGCGAGGCTTATTGCTGAACGCGATGGTCTTGAGTTCAACCCGCCAAAGGCAAGTTCAGATCCGAACTTCGCGATGCAGCGTTCTGTTTTCGTTCGCCGAAAAGCGGAATTCATTGCCAGACAAAGAGAATTCGAAGCGAACGAACGAAAGTTCACGATCCAACTCGCAAACAACGAAACGCAACTAAAACTGGACGAGCTCGCTCTTGTGAAGTACCAGAGCATTCGTGACACAACGGCAAGGCTTGTTAAAAAAGGAGCCAAATCCCAGCAGGATCTCGACGGGATCGAACTTCAAATGGGTACGGCAGAAAAAACGGCTAGAGCAGCCATGGGGCGACGCCAGGAGTTTGCCAAAGAAATCGAAGCGATCGAGGCCCAGAACGACGCCTTCGAGGCAACGTGGCAAGCAGAGCTTATCGTTCAACTGGCAGACGCATCGCAGCAGCGAAAAGACGCCGAACAGGAACTGGCCAAGGTCGTTCATACGAATTCTCAAGTTGAACTGAAAGTTCCTACTGATTTGCCGCAGGAGGAATTCTTCGTTCTTGAAGTTGCTGACGTTTCCGTTGGATCCGTTTCGAAACCTGGCGAGCCAATCTTCCGGCTTGTTCCTTTGGATGGTCTTTACGAGGCAGAAGTCGAAGTTCCCGGAAAAGATATCTCATTGGTTCGAGAAGGAACGCGTCAACAGTTTGAGGACAGCACGCTCGCCCGCGGCAGCCAAGTCCGCATCAAGTTGGCTTCCTTTCCCTACCAGAAACATGGAACCATTGACGGCGTCGTTCGCAAGATCAGCGAAGGATCCTTTGAGAAAGACAAAAATGCGGCGATGCTCGACCCGCTAGCCGCCACGATGTATCGGACTCGCGTCGAGATGATCAATCCAGAAGGCCTGAGGAATCTCGGCAAGAACTTCCGATTGATGCCGGGCATGACCGTGACGGCAGAAATCAAAGTCGGCAAGCAACGCGTGATTCAATATTTCCTCTATCCGCTGCTGCGTTACCTCGACGAATGGGGCCGCGAACCGACCTAGGCCAGTCGCCTGCCTCAAGCCGATGCTTAAGTTGAAGCGAAGTGCAGATCTGATTCCGGCTGATTCCCCACTCACGCCTTTTAAAGTTGCACGCTTTGCCTGAAAACTCAGATTCCATCCGGCAATAGCCGCGGAAAACGGAAAAATCGAACCGTGCAAATACAAGCCCGAAGCGCAAGCGAGTGAGAAAATCCAAGCAATTATTCACTCGCTGGCGCTTCGGGCTTGTATTAGTATTAGTGCAACTTCAAAACTCACGCATCGGGTTTTATTTTCTTGAATGACCCAAAAATCATTCAGAACTTCAGCACAACCCAAGTCGCTTTTTGCCCGTCTGCAGGATAGACGCATTCGAACTTCGGTTTGCCGATCTCCGGATCGTTGCACGCAATCTCATAGACCGCTTGAGGCAACAATAGATAGCTCGCTCCGTAACTTTGGGCAATTTCAGCCAGCCGTCCATCGGTATACGTCAAGATCTGCATCTCTGAGAACTGCTGCGGTTCCTGCAGAACTTTCAATCGCTGATGCCACTGCACGATCGAAGCGGCGTCTTGAGGAATATCTTTCCACGATACCACCTCGGTCCTAGACGCATACCATTTGAACGTTTGCTGCTGGTAAGGCGTGATGAAAACGGCATCTTCTGGCGTGTTATCGTGAATCCAATCGCAAACTTTGACCCAGTTTTTCCACGACTCGCGAAATCGCGTTTCGTTATCCGGATACTGCGGCAGTGAGCGAACATCCGCGTTTGGAATCTGCAGATGATGTCGCTCAAGGAACAGCAATCCTGCTGCCAAGAAAACACAGACCGTGAAGATCACCGAAGAGGCTCGGCGAAAGATATCGTTTTCCAGTTCCAACCAAAACGCAATCACGAAACAACTTGCCAAAGCAATCGTTGCTGGTACGGCGAAGTCCGCAAGGCGAAACCAGTAGAACTTCAGCAATCCCATGCAGAACACATTCCCTGAGTCTGCGAGCCCACTAATGATCAAGCCAAAAAACGATATCAATAGCGCCCCGGTCGCAAAGTCCTGCAGCGGCTCGAGCTTTCGATGGAAGATCACCGGATTCAACATCAGTCGATTCCTTAGCCACTGATAGAGCAAACCCCAGAACGCAACCAGAATCGCAAACCTCGCCACATGCCAAGTCGGAAATGCAGCGAAGTTCAGGTGATGAGCGATTCGTTGGCCAACGTAGACCTCCGACGCAAACTGCTTATCTGCAGCAGACGCTCCGAGATCCGAAAGTAGTGGAGGCAGAATTCCAGCCAATCCCAACGCTCCACCAAACGCAAGCGGCAACCACCAATCGTTCGTTCGCGACCTCCAAAACTCAAGCGTCGTTGATCGGTTACTCGCACGGCGAACTTGCACCACGACCGAAGCGAATAAACAGGCCAGCACCGACCAACCTCCGACCAGAACATGGAACGCCGACGCGGCACCCAGCAATGGCCAGACGTATCGCCAGTTACCTTTAACCAACTGCGACAGCCCAAGGATCACGAAAAAGTAAGCGATGCCTTTGGCTTCGAATCCGCCAACCACCCACTCACCTGCGAGGTGAAACCTATCATTAAGCAGCAGAAAAAATAATGCCGACAGAACCGACATGAACTTCAGCGGCACAATCGCGTAACTGAGCCTCTGCCAAGCGAAAGCCATCAACGACCAAGTCAAGATTCGCCCCGTCCATGCGAATGCCGTAAGCGACATGAATTTCGTTATCCAGCCAAAACAGATGTAGAACAGCCAGTGTGAAAAAGACGAACTAAGGAACAAATCCCCGGGACAGTACCCCGCATCCCAGAAATGTTTTGCTTTTGTCAGATAGTGTGATTCGTTAACGTCTGGGGCCGGCTGGCCCGCGTACAGGAAAAAGCAAACGGCAATCAACAGGGTTTCCAGCAGCCACCGGAAGTCTCCCGACTCATGTAGCGGCCCCTCCGCCGCCTGCCGCGATGAGCTGGCCGTATTCATATCTTCCCGCCCTGTTCTCGACTCGCCACCTCGGCTAATCTTGAAGGGAATAGGTAGTTTGGAAACGGCATCTAACATTGCGGAAAATTCGCTCCATGGCATCGAACAAGGCTAAGCACACGGTTGTACTACTGGGAGTCGGGCACACCAATGCCCATGTGCTTCGAATGTGGAAAATGAACCCGATTTCGGATGCGAATCTGGTGTGCGTCTCAAACTTCCCTGTTGCATCTTACTCCGGCATGATGCCTGGCGTATTGGCGGGTCAGTATCCCACGGAAGCCATGGAGATCGATCTGGTCCGTCTGTGTCGATCGGCTGACGCAAGATTGGTACTCGGTCAGGTTTCAGGCCTCGACGTTGAGAAGCAGGAACTGCTTTTCGAGAACCGTCCGCCGCTGCACTACGATCAGCTTTCAATCGGCATCGGATCCGTGCCAACGTTTAAGGGCGTCGAAGTAACGTCGCACGAAAGTCTTCTTGCGATCAAGCCGATGCAGACGTTCCTTGAGCGTCTCGAGAATCGGTTCGATCAGTTCGACAAGAAACAGGAAGTTCGCGTTGCCGTTGTCGGCGGCGGAATCGGCTCCATCGAAACCGCTTTCTGCTTGAAACAGAAATTGCTCACCGAAGGACGCTCGCACGCGATCTCGTTGGTGACGCGTTCGTCGCGAATTGGGAAAGGCCTCGCGACCTCGACACAGAAACTGATCGAAGACCAGCTGAGCGAAAAAGAGATCGAACTGATTCCTGGACGCTCCGTCATCGAAATCAATGCTGACTCTATCCGGCTCGACACTCAAAAGCTGATCGACATCGACATACTGATCTGGGGCACGGGAGCGGTTCCGCCCAAACTGCTTGATGCATTGCCGTTAGAAAAAGACGATCGCGGATTCCTTGCAACGAAGCCGTCCCTTCAGTCACTCACCAGCGAAGCGATTTATGCCGTTGGGGATTCGGGCACGATCATTGGCAATGAAACCGACAAAGCTGGCGTGTTCGCTGTCCGCCAGGGACCCGTGCTGTGGCAGAACATTCGCAACCAACTCGATGACCGTCGCATGGCTCCTTACGAGCCGCAACGTGATTATCTTAAACTGATCAACACCGCGGATGGGAAATCAATCGCTCAACGCAAAGGCCGCGGCCATTATGCGAAATGGTGTTGGTGGTTGAAGGATCGCATCGATAGAAAGTTTATGGAGATGTACCAAGATTACACTCCGATGCCGATGGAAGACATGCCGGTTGACACCGAGTCTTTGATGCGATGCCTCGGATGTGGTGGAAAGATCGGCGGCCAGATCCTGTCGGCTGTCCTGGAAGAGCTGGAAATTCCAAAACACGAAGACGTTCGAATCGGTTTGGAAGAACCAGATGATGCAGCCGTGATTCGCACTCCCGGGAAAGAGATCAGCATCACAACGGACTTCTTCGCCAGTCCACTCGACGACCCGTATTTGACGGGACGTATCGCCGTACTCAATTCAGCCAGCGATTGCTTCGTGATGGGTGCGCAGCCGAATGCAGCTCTGGCAATCGTGCAACTGCCGATGGTTCATGCCCGTCAGCAGCTTCAGATCATGCGAGAGCTGATGGCTGGTAGTGTGGAAGAGCTTGCTCGAATGGGCGCCACGATCGTTGGCGGTCACTCAATCGAGGGCCCACGTTTGTTGGCAGGTTTCACGGTCATGGGTAACCAGATCGCCGACCTCAAAACAAAAGGGCAACTGGAAACAGGCGATTTACTGGTCCTTTCGAAGCCAATCGGTAGCGGCGTCCTGCTGGCCGCGTGGATGCAGTGCCTTCTCGACGGAAAGCACTTCCAGCCGCTGGTTGATTCGATGCTTTTGAGCAACCAAATCGCGTTGCAACTGGCAACACGCAGTGACATCACCGCAATGACTGACGTAACAGGATTCGGTCTGGCTGGCCACTTGAAAGAGATGCTGGTCGCCAGCAACAAGTCAGCAACGCTCGACTTGAATGCGATTCCGCTGCTTCCGGGTTGTCAGGAAATGCTGGACCAAAACATCGAGAGCACGCTTGCGCCCGACAACCGCATCAACCTTGCATCGATCGGCTTCAACGGCATCGACATTGGAGACCGCCGCGTTGCGAGCCTCTTCGATCCGCAAACGGGCGGCGGGCTATTGTTCGGCGTCAAAGCAAGTTCAGCTAGAGAAGTGCTTGGCTTCATGAACGATGCAGGATTCGAGCAAGCGTGCGTGATTGGCGAGGTCACCGACATCATCGACGGCGTGAGCATTAATTGCTCGTAACGACGGCTTCCCCCATCAATCGTGGTTGTGGCTTCCAGCCGCAATCGTTTGCATTTCCGATATCGCAGCGACAAGAAAATCATTGGATAGCATGCCGATTGTTTTGCCCTCGAATGGGCGCGATATTTGCCGGAAAATAGTCCTCATCCACGGCTGGAAGCCGTTGGTACGATGTCGGCAATCAATTGCGACTGGAAGCCACAATCACGTAAACATGCAACAGCTGGAAGTTGTCGCAACGACCTATTGCTGCAAGATCTGTACAGCGTCGGCATGAACGAATCCACCAGCGTTGTTCGTTGTAAATTCGACGGTGACGTTTTCGCCTTTCACTAGATCAAATTTACCCAAGACATAGATCTGTTCGTCATTCTCACTGCCCTCAAGTAATTCAGGGCCTTTCGTCATATCAACCAAATACAATGTCGACGTTCCGTTCGCTCTCACAACAACGGGGGCTTGCGTGGCGCGATTTTTGTGAACGCCATATAAGATTCCGATCGTAAATTTTCCAGACGTTTTAGCGACATCCGAAAACACAGCTTTCGCCCCAGAGTCGGCGGCAGCGTAGATATAGCCGTCTCCAAAGTATCCTTTGACGCCTTGTCCCATCGTCCACTTACCAGTCAGTTCCGCTTTCTTGTCGTCGATCACCTGGCCCTTCAATTTCTTGTCACTGCGTTGTCCTTTTCGAATCAAGATCGGACCATTCGCGTTTGCAAGTTCCAACGCGTCTGACGGAATCGTGAATTCTTCGTTGACCGCAACGCGATGCGCCTTACCAGGAAGCTTCAAAAGCATATCCATCTCGCTCCAGTACTTCTCAAAAACGTCGCGAGGCAAACAGTTGTGCAGTTTGCAAATGCTCGCCGCTCGACCGACGACTTCGCCCATCATCCCGCAAGTCTTCATCACGCGAGTTGTACCGAGTGCTTCATGCGTCACGCTGACACAACGACCCGCCATAAATAGGTTGGAGACATTGCGAGAATAGAAACTGCGATACGGAACCGGATAGCCGAACCCACGATCGATGCGGCGATCATGTTCCGCGATCGAAATAAATGGATTGTCAGGAAACTTTTTGGCGAATTGTTTCTTCGGATAGTGCAAATCAATTGACCAGGTGCTGGGCACACAGCCGTCTTTGAATTCTCGTTTTCCGACGACGTCTTCCTTATTCAAAACCACATCGCCCATCAATCGACGTGACTCGCGGGGACCGCCGATGAATGCAATCCATGTCAGAAACGCCGTCTCGTGTTGTTCGGCACCGTCACGATTCTTCATCGCGTTAAACGCACCATAGACGGCTCGTAGATTCCAGTCGCGAATTCCTTCGGCGTCGCCAAGCGGATCTTTGTCGAAGCCGCTTTCCCAGAACCACTGACCGTGGTGATCGCGAGGGTAAGGGAAGTCTTCCATCGTCAGGTCAAGAGCCCACGGAGTGTCCGGGTAGGCGACACGTTTTTCGCCTTCTGCCCACGCCCACATGTTGCTCATTCCCATGCGGCCAGCAGGAGTCATCTCCCAATCCGCGTTGGCAAGGAACCCGATCGTGCCGTGACCGGTGCAGTCAACGAACAGAGATCCTGTAAATCGTTTTTGCTCACTGGTTCGGGTGTCAAAGGCATGAACGGCAGTGATCTTGTCGTCGTCCGTTTCGACTTTGAAAGCATGATGGTTTAGAAACAGATCGATATTCTCTTCGCCGCGAACGATTGATTCTTTCTTGGCATCGCCGAATTCCTCGTACGTTCCCGGCGATTTTTTGGCCTGATCACAAAACTCTTCGATCATTTCACCAATGCGAGGGTACTTGCCGCGACGAATGTGTCCCATCGCCCATACGCGAACTTCGCTGGATCCGTTTCCGCCCAGGACTGGACGATCCTGAATCAGGGCGACTTTGCAACCCGAACGGGCCGCTGAAAGTGCGGCTCCCACGCCAGCATAACCGCCGCCGACTACGACCAGATCATAGCCTCCTTTTTCCGTCGGCGAATTCTCCAGATCCAAACGCTCTCGCCGCCACTGCGGGAGGACTGCGGAATCGTTTGGTGGTGGCGATGAATCTTTCGTAAACAGAATCGCATCGCAGCGACCATCGAAGCCTGTCAGGTCATGAAGAGCGACTTTTGTTTTCTTGTTAATAATTTCAACGGTCCCTCCGTCATGCCAAAACCACTGCTCGCCCTTGGTTCCGAATGTCTCTGAAAGGGGAGTGCCGTCGACGAGCAGCTGAAACTTTCCTGGCTGCCCTTCGGCTTTCCATCTCGCGACCCAATCCTTCGTCCGCACAAACACGCGATACTCACCTGATTCCGGAAACGCTACTTCGGCTGTTGCATCCTCAACCTGACGGCCCAAACCATGAGCCAGAAGATACGGCGAGCCCATTTCCTGAATGAATTGAGTGTCGAGCTTCCAACCGCCATGCTGAGCGAAACTTTCTGCTTCTACGAGGACCGATTGGGCGTTCGTTGGTGATGCGAATGCAAAACTGAACAATACGAGCAACAGAAATTGGATCGGCGAATTTTTCATGGCAGTTTCGAGTAAAAGTGGGTCCTAACGTCACTCGATTGTACCCCAAAAACTCCAGTACTTTCCAACCCGACATGAATGCGACAGACGTCGGCTAGTTCCAAATTGACGCTTTGAGGTTGTGATTTTTTGCAGAATGCATCAGAACCCGTTGCGTAAGTTTTGAAGTTGCACGCTTTGCATCAAAATTCAGATTTTATCTGGAAATAACCATTGAAAACCCAAAAACGCGAAGCGTTCAATACAAGCCCGAAGCGCAAGAGCGCAAGCGAGTGAGTCGAAAATCCATGCAATTATTCACTCGCTGGCGGTCTGGGCTTGCAGTAGTACAACTTCAAAATGCGTAAGCGAGGGATTGCCGATGCATTGATTTGACGAATGGGAAACTTTCCGTAGCGGACGGTTTATGATTCGCTTGCGCGGGTACGGCAGAATCCATCCCTTGCTCACGCAGCGGGTTATGATGGATTAAGTCACAGCCTCGCTGGGTTATCATTTGTGATTGAACAGAAAAATTCGCTCAAGAGAAAACATGCAACATCATTTCGGTCACCGTTTCGAAAACGGAAAAGTTACCTTTCGGGCTTGGGCTCCCAAATGCAAATCGCTCGAACTTGAAACAAAAGCGGAACCCAGGTTTCGAAAAATGGAGCGCGACAAAGTCGGCTGGTTTGAGATCACGGTCGATAACGTTGACCACGGCGACGCCTATCGATTTCGGATTGATGGCGAAAAATCGCGACCTGATCCAGCGGCTCACTGGTTCGATTCATCGGTGCACGGTTGGAATCGGACTGTCGATCACAACAGTTTCAATTGGCAGGCCGCAGATTGGAAAGGAGTTCCCAAACGCGATTTGATCATCTACGAACTTCACATCGGAACATTCACCAAACAGGGTACCTACCTTGCAGCGATCGACCGAGTCGACGAATTGGTCGAATTGGGAATCACTGCGATCGAGATTCTGCCGGTGGCCCAATGCCCCGGACGATGGAATTGGGGCTACGATGGAGTCGGGCTCTTTGCAGCGCAGAATACTTACGGATCTCCTGACGATTTCAAAACGTTCATTGACGCCTGCCATCAAAGGGGCGTCGCCGTCATTCTAGATGTTGTCTTCAACCATTTTGGCCCCGAAGGAAACTACCTTTCTGAGTTCGCTCCGTTCTTTAACAAGAAACGAAAAACGCCATGGGGTGATGCTTTAAATTTCGACGGCAAAGGCAGTGAGCATGTTCGAGCTTTCATGTCACAGTGTGCCGTTCACTGGATCAAGAACTACTGCCTCGATGGGCTGCGAGTCGACGCTGTGCATTTCATGTTCGACGACAGCGACATGCCCGTTTCAATGGCGGTCACGAATGCTGTCGATGACTGCCAAGGCAAGCTTGATCGTGAAGTTCATATGATTGGCGAAACGAATGTTCGCAACGCGTCGTTAACGAAAGGCACTTCACCACATGGAACGGGGTTCGACGCCGTCTGGAGTGACGGGATGATGCACTGCACACTTTCGATTGGTCAGCCTGGGTTGAATCTTTGCCACCGCGACCACAGCGGAGCAAATGATCTTCAGCGTGCGCTTCAACAGGGATTCCTCTATGAAAATTTCCCGTACGAGCGACATGACCTCGGGCAGCGTGCTGACTTGGATTCCTTTGTGATCGGATTCCAAAACCACGATACCGTCGGGAACCATCCACTTGGCC
>CAYGUE010000110.1:10893-24018 GCA_964352885.1 uncultured Pirellulaceae bacterium | reverse complement strand
ATAAAATCTGAATTTTGATGCAAAGCGTGCAACTTCAAAACGCGTGAGCGAGGGAGCAAATCGTTCGTGTTATCCCTCGCTCACGCGTCGGGTTATGATTAAATCAACAGATGCAGCGGTTTATGATCAATCCTATTTTCTCTTTCAATCGGCTTCTTAAATGTTTGTTGACCAGGTCAGGGTAGAAGTTCACGGCGGAAGAGGCGGCCATGGCTGCATCAGTTTCCGACGGGAAAAGTATGTACCTCGCGGAGGTCCCGACGGTGGCGACGGCGGCAATGGCGGCAGCGTCATCCTGCTTGCCAAAGCCGGCGTCAACAGCTTGGTGAATCTCGCCAATCGTCATCACATTCGAGCCAAGCATGGTGCCGGCGGACAAGGCGGCGGTCGACACGGCGCCGCAGCAGATGACTTGACCATCGAGGTTCCGCCCGGAACGGTCGTCATCGATTCTAACAATGGCCTGATCATAAAGGATCTTGCCGAAGGCGAAACCGTCATTGCGGCTCGCGGTGGAAGAGGCGGACGTGGCAACACACGCTTCAAGTCCTCAACCAACCAAGCGCCTCGGCAGGCAGGCGAGGGCGGTGAGGGCGAAGTCCGCCAGCTGATCTTGGAATTGAAAGTCATCGCTGACGTTGGCTTGATCGGATTGCCAAACGCGGGCAAGAGCACGTTACTCAGCCGCGTCAGTGCTGCGCGCCCTGAGATCGCCGACTACCCATTCACAACGAAGTTTCCCAATCTCGGGATGGTTCAGCTGGACATCGAGCGAACTTTCGTGATGGCCGACATCCCCGGGTTGATCGAAGGTGCTTCCGACGGAGTTGGGCTGGGACACGATTTCCTGAAGCACATCGAGCGATCTGGTTTGCTGGTTCATCTTGTCGAGCCCTTCCCGATGGACGAGTCGGATCCGATCGAGAATTGGAAATCGATTCGCAATGAATTGGCACAGTACAACGAGTCACTTGGCAATCGCCCTGAGATCCTGGTGATATCCAAGTGCGAACTGCCTGAATCCGACGCGGTCGCCAAAGTTCTGGCCGAAGCTTCGGGCAACAAAGTCTACTCAATTTCCGCGGTCACAGGTGCGGGCCTTCCACAGTTGCTCAATCAGATCGTTTCGCAATTGCAGGAGCAACGGGGCGAATGCAAGAAGTGGTAGCCGTCGACATCGGCAACAGCGGAATCAAACTCGCCGTCGCAAACACGGCATCGGCTGTTCGAATCGATTCGAACCTCGACAACGCGGCTCGCTGCAAGAAACTCGCAACCGTGGCAGCTGATCTCGAGTCGCCGGTTCAATGGCTCGTCTGTAGCGTCGACAAAGAACAAACCGCTTGGCTGGAAGATCAGGTTTCGCAGCTCCGTCCCGACGACGACATTCACGTCATCTCTGCCAGCGACATCCCTCTCGAATCAAGCGTCGTGAATCGGGCAGCTCTTGGCCGTGATCGTTTGCTGGCTTCCTGGTACGCTGCGGTGGTAACCGACCGAGACGTGAACTCGATCATTGTTGATGCTGGGACTGCGGTAACCATTGATGTTGTGATTGCGGACAGAGGTCACATCGGTGGTTTGATTTTCCCTGGCAGTCAGATTTGCCTTTCCGCCGTTTCCGCTCACACCGATGCGTTGCCTGATCTGACAATAAAGCCATCACCCACCCTGAGTCAAGAAGTCCAACTGGGCGATTCCACGGCCCCCGCAATTTTGCTTGGCGTTCACCAGCTGCAACTGTTCGGAATCGTTGCGATGGTCAAAGCATTGGAAAAGCAACACCGTGAAGCATTCGTTTTCTGTTGTGGCGGAGCGTTGGATTCCGTTAGCTCACTACTGCCTGAATCATGGAAGTATGATCGCGACTTCCTGCTCGAAGCGATTTTCTGGCTGAAGAGATATCTCTAACATGACCGTCGAAATCCACGAGTTGACACATCGCGGTCGCGGAGCCATCTCCGTGGTGGGCGTGCGTGGCGATGAGGCCCGACACTGCATCGGAGAATGCTTCTCAGCTGCGTCGGGCAAGGCGTTCCTCGACATCAAGAATCGGTCGATCGTTTACGGCGTCTGGAATTCAACCAGCGAAGACTTGATCGTTCTGCAAACGGGAGAAGACGCCTTCGAAGTCCAATGCCACGGAGGCTTTGCTGCCGTCGAATCCGTCAAAACCGACTTGCTGGCAGCGGGAGCGATTGAATCCAATGAAACCGCCAGTTGGACTTGTGCAGGGAACGCTCATCAAGCCGAAGTCGCGAAGGCGATGGAATCCTGTGTGACACAGCGAACTGCCAGACATCTGCTGCAACAGTTTCATCTTTGGGGCAACATAGATCTGACTGACTCAACCAATCGAGAGACGGCACTTTCGTTTGCAAACTTTGGACAGAAGCTTACATCGCCTTGGACCATCGTTCTCTGCGGGCGACCCAACGTTGGCAAAAGTAGTTTGATCAATGCGTTGGCTGGGTTCGAACGTGCGATTGTGCATGCGACGGCTGGAACGACGCGGGACCTCGTCAGCCAACATACGGCAATCGATGGCTGGCCCGTCGAACTGATTGACTCGGCAGGCATCCGCGATGCGGGTAACGAAATCGAAAAAGCAGGAATCTCGAAAGCTCGGGAAGTCATCAATGCCGCCGACCTAGTGATCCACTTGGTTGATGCGACAGAGAATGATGGCTTCGATCCCGAAGTCAGCCAAAATCGAGCCGGCTTGGTGGTCGTCAACAAGGTTGACCTAAGCGAGGAACCCGCATCACCAAATACCGATTGTCCGATCGTCTATCTTTCCGCCAAGACGGGAAAGGGAATGGATGCTTTGCAGACAGCGATCTCGAAAGCCTTGGTACCGGTCGTTCCTGATAACGACCAGCTCGTGCCAGTAACCAATTCACAGGTCAAACTCCTGCAAGGAAGTCGACCAGCCTGACAATCGTTTTTAATACAAGCCCGCAGCGTAATAGGGTTTTGTATGGATGGCGGGAAACAACTCCAATTCAAATCATAACCCGACGCGTAAGTTTTGAAGTTGCACTACTACAAGCCCGAAGCGCCAGAGCGCCAGCGAGTGAATAATTGCATGGATTTTCGACTCACTCGCTTGCGCTTCGGGCTTGTATTGAACGCTTCGCGTTTTTGGGTTTTCAATGGTTATTTCCAGATAAAATCTGAATTTTGATGCAAAGCGTGCAACGTCAAAACGCGTAAGCGAGGGATCGATCCCTCGCTCACGCGTCGAGTTATGATCAACAATGTATAATCCTGGCAAGCGAATGAATTCCCGCTGATTCTGACTCACTCGCTCGCGTTTCGAGGCTTGTATTGTGTTTCCGCCCGTCACCACCGTCGATGAGAGTGGGCGTCATTGTGCTACAATGTTCGCTTTCAATCCCAACTCCTGCTTCGCAAACCATGTTCTTCGTATTCGACGGCGTCGATGGCTCCGGCAAGACAACTCAACTCAATCAACTTGCCGACTGGCTGCGCGATGCAGACCACGATGTCGTTATCTGCAAAGATCCCGGAACAACGGAATTGGGCGAGCGGCTTCGCTCCATCCTGCTGAGCAAATCGGAAATCCCGATCCACATGCGAAGCGAAATGATGATGTTTACGACCGCACGCACGCAACTGGTCGAACAAATCCTGCGTCCCGCTTTGGCTGCAGGAAAAACAGTCGTGCTCGATCGCTACGTATTGTCGACCGTTGTCTACCAAGGCCATGCAGGCAATCTCGACGCGAATGCGATTCGAGCCGTCAACAATTTCGCCACCGATGGACTATGGCCTGACCAAACATTCATTCTGGATCTTCCTACCGAAATCGCGATGCAGCGGCTTGGCGATAACCTCGACCGAATGGAATCGCGAGGTTTGGCTTACTTTGAAAAAGTCCGAGCCGGATTTTTGACTGAGGCAGAGAAGCAGTCAGATGTTTCGGTCATCGACGCAACTCAAAGTGTCGACACGATTGCCATTTCGATTCGCGAGATTGCTCAAACTGCAATCGACAAGCGATCCGCCAGCAAAGGAGCCATTTAATGGCGTGGCAACAAGTTCTGGGGCACGAACGCAACGCTCAGCGGTTTGCTGACAGCCTCAATCGCAATCGGATGGCCAGCACGTTTCTGTTTGTCGGTCCGCAGGGCGTAGGAAAGAAAACCTTCGCACTGCAACTTGCGCAAGGTCTTCTTTGCGAATCCAACTCGGATGACTCGATAGACGCATGTGATCAATGTCCAGCTTGCCAACAAGTCATCGCGGCGACGCATCCGGATTTGATTCAGGTTTCGCGACCGGTAGGCAAGGCCTACATTCCCGTTGAGCTTTTTATCGGCGACAAGGAACATCGTCGCCAACGCGGGCTCTGTCACGACATTGGCCTGAAGCCATTTGCTGGCAAACGAAAGATCGCAATCATCGATGATGCCGACTTCCTCAACGTAGAAGGCGCCAACAGCCTGCTGAAGACACTCGAAGAGCCTCCTTCGAATTCGATCTTAATTCTGATTGGAACCAGCGAGCAACAACAACTCTCGACGATCGTTTCCCGCTCTCAAGTGATTCGATTTGCGCCGTTGTCGGATGAGCATGTCGCGACGATCCTTGGACGAATCAACCTAGAGACAGAAATCCCCACCGAAGAACTTGCTCCCGCGGCAAACGGTAGCATCGAACGCGCGAAGAAATTGATCGAACCGGACGTGCTCGAATTTCGAAACGAATTTCATCGTAGACTGGCGACTCTCGATCCAGCAGCAAACGGCTACACCAGCGACGTGCTCGGCTTCGTTGACGGAGCAGGAAAGGACGCCTCAGCGAAACGCGATCGAACGGTTCTTGCGGGGAATTTTGCGATCGAGTTTTACAGTCAGTGGCTTTCAATTATGACAGGTACCTCGCGATCAATCTCAGACCGATCGATTCTTGAGGCGATTTCCAACACGCCTGATACGACAGAGAAGGATATCAACGAGATTGCTCAACGAGTTGCCCAATGTATCGAGTCGACGGTCACGATGCAGCGAAAGATTCGCGCGAACGTGTCGGCCGCCAACGCGGTAGAGATGTGGCTTCGTGATCTTGGACAGGCATGTCGCGGTCAATTGGTGGACGCAATGGATGACATTTTTGTTTGAGACAGATCCCTTAGACACATTTTTGTGATCGAAAGTCATTGCAAGACAACAAGTCGCGACCTTGCCTCCTAACGGTTCTCGCGTCAAAATGGATGCTTACTCACCCCACTGAAACGACCCCTGCATGAATGCCGAGCTTCGTCAAAAGCCAATCGCTGACGCGATGCATGATGCAAGTGAGCAAGTGACGGACACGATGCTGTTGGTCGAGACGCCAGAGAAGATCTCGTTTCAATATCAGCTGGTCGGACCATTTCGCCGAATAGTGGCCTACGGGCTCGACCTGCTGTTCTCGATGGTTGGATACTCCGTTGTTGTGATTCTCATTACCGTTTGCTTCTCCCTCCTCGGAGCTTACACCCAAGGCACCTTCATTGGCTCAATCCTCAATGCACTTGGCCAGATCAGCGGCGCGATCATTCTGATCGGCTACTTCCTCGTGTACTGGTTCTACGGCGCGCTCATGGAAGCTTGGTACAACGGCCAGACCTTGGGCAAGATGATTACCAAGCACCGAGTCCTTTCTCAGAACGGACATGCAATTGATGGAGTTCAGGCCCTGTTGAGAAATTTCTTTCGATTGCTCGACTTGTTTCCATTTGTCCCAATTCCGCTACTGAGCCTTTCGTTGGGAGATGATACTCCGGCCTTCCTGCCAACGGGCCTGTTTGGCTTGGTGACGATGTCGCTAAGTGGCAAGTTTCAAAGACTCGGCGACTTGGTGGCGGGCACGATCGTTGTTGTCGACGAGCGAAAGTGGGTTCCTGAACTGGCAACGTTTACGGATCCTCGGGTTGAGCAACTTGCTGATGAGCTTCCGTCTGATTATTCGCCGTCGCAGAGCATGCTGCGAACACTGGCTGACTATGTCGATCGCAGGCGATACCTTTCGCCGGAAACGAATCAGGACATGGCAAAAGGTTTGGCGATTCGAATGCTGAAGCGATTTGGTTTGCCAGCGGATACGGATTATGACCTGCTGCTATGCGCGATGTACTACAATTCGTTCATGCAGTATCAACAGCAGGAAGGGGCAACCAAATGAAAGCTTCCAAACTGATCGAGCTTCGTCAGCCTTGTTGGTCGAGACTCGAAAAAATTTGCGATGAGTTCGGTAGCCGATCTTCGAACAAGGTTCCTGCCAGGCGGGTCAATGAGTTCGCCACGTTGTACCGCAATGCGTGTGCTGACCTAGCATTGGCTGAATCAAGCCACCTTCCTCCCAACACGATTGAATATTTGCACCAATTGGTTGCGAGGGCACACAATCAACTTTATCGAAGCCAAAAATTCAATCGCCACGTCTGGTATGAAAAGATTTTTGTCGATACGCCCAAGCTGATCTTCAACGACCCTTACGTGCACATCGCCGCAGTAGTTTTTTGGGGCTTGTTCTTACTCGCTGGCTGGCTTTCCTGGGACAATAGCGTGTGGGCTGGATTCGCAGAACAAGTCGTCGGAGAAACGCAGCTAGAAGCCATGGAAGACATGTTCACCGGATTTGAAGGACGATCGTTTGCACAGAACTCTTACATGTTTGGCTTTTACATATTTAACAATGCCGGAATCGGATTGCAGTGCTTCGTTATGATGCTGTTCGTGCCAGCTGGCATGGTGACGCTATGCTACAACGCCGTCGTTTTGGGAACGAGTTTCGGCTACATGTTCCGGCCGGACGTCGCCGATGCGGGAGCGAACTTCAAAAACTTCGTCACCGCTCACGGACCTTTTGAACTTACGGCAATCGTGCTCTCAGCCGGCGCGGGCTTGAAGATCGGGCTGAGCTGGTTGGTTGCTCGCGGCGTGAATCGTCTCGATGCGCTGATTCAAAATTCCCGCGAAGCCCTTCCGATCGCGATGTGCGCCGTTGCTCTGTTTTGCATGGCAGCTTTGATCGAAGGATTCGTTTCTCCAACCTCGGACAAGATCCTCCCCTGGTGGGCGAAGGGAATTGTCGCGACGGGTTCGTCGGTGATGCTGATGTTCTATCTGATCGTACTGGGCTATCCACGAACCGATGACGAGGAAGACGATGCAGCTTGATCGTACTTTCATCGGAATCCGCCAGCGATCTGCGTTCGAGATCTGGGACCTGACGCTGCTGGTAATACGCCGCTACTTCGGTCCGCTGTGCACACTATTTTTCGTTGGCGTGATACCGTGGATGATCATCAATCACCTGCTAACCATGTGGATGGTTTCCGACGATTTCTATTCGGACCATGTTTTTTGGTTTTACTGGATCAATGCGTGCCTGGTCATTTCCCAAGCTCAAGTTGGCACATGCTTGATGGCTCATTATCTCGGCCAAGCCATGTTTAGCGCGAGGCCAACGGCTGGTGAATCAATCAAGTCGATCAGGGAAATGAAGCGAGTGAAAGGCAGAAGCCCCGGTAAGTTTTACTTCTGCTGGCTGCACTTGATGAATCGCCTGGTGTTACCGATCCTTGGACTTGTAGCACTACTGTTGTTGACGAAAGAAGAAGAGTTGAACGGGCTCTTGGCTGGGTTTCTGCTGCCAGTACTGGTTCTTATCGCCTTGTTCATTCGCGCTAGGACTCCTTACCTCAGCGAGATTTTGCTGCTTGAGGAAGCGCCGCGAAAGTCAGATTCATCAAGGGTGCAATCGTACTCATCGCGCAGTTCAAATTTGCTCTCCGCGCCGGGTGCTGACTTCTTCTTGAAGTTTAGCCTTGCAGCAATGATTGGAATTTTCCTCGCGTTAACAATCTATGAAAGCTTCTGCTTGCTCGACAGCGTCCTCGGATTGCAGTCGATGGCAAACTCGAACTTAAACTTCATTTATTGGCAGTTTTCATTGTGGATCGCTGCGGCACTTGTCGCCGTGAATCGATTTTTGTCCTACATTGACCTTCGTATCCGCACCGAAGGTTGGGCCGTGCGGCTACGACTGATGGCGGAAGAAAAACGAATGGCGGCCGAGGACTAAATCTGACAACGAATGCCAAACACACTCCAAAACATTTCCCTGTTCCTGATCGTTGCCGGCTTCACCATTGGCTCAGCGACGACTTCCACATGCGCTGCCCAGGAAGAGGATTTTGATTCAGCGTTTAGTTCGACTGGTCTGCCTTGGTACGACAGCGATGCAAGAGACCTGAAGTCCACCGAAGCACCGAAACGAATCGATTCCAAAGTCGCTGACCGAAATCGCATTCCTCCCAAAAGAGAAAAGAAAAAAGGACAAGAGGTCACGACAAATCCGGCAGCCCCCGCCGCGACGGCCGCAGCCAACAATTCTACTTTTGCCACGATAGGCTCTACGGTGATGTATGCGATCGGAGGAGTCCTTGCGTTCGTGTTGATCATGGCATTGGCTTACGGTTTCCTAAAATTGGAATCTAAGGACGGCCCCGGTGGAGATATCGACGCCGAGAAACGCAATCGAAAAATTCGCGATCACATCAAACACCTTCCGTTTGAAATCGAAGAGCAGGATGGTGACTTTGAAACGTATGCCGAAAAGTCATTCCGTGCCGGCGATTATTCCAACGCCGTAATTTATCTGTTTGCCGACGTGCTGGTAGCGATGAGCGAATCAGGGGTGGTGCGATTGCAGCGTGGCAAAACGAACCGACAGTATTTGAACGAGATTTGGGATCACATTGAGATACGGCCTTACTATCAAAAAGTAATGACGGCGTTCGAAGATGCTTTTTTCGGAAAGCACGAAATTGAAAAGAGCCGCGCCGAAGAATGCTTCTCCGGCCGGGCAGCATTTGACACGGGAATCGAGCAGATCCGAAAAGCTCGATTCGATGCTCAACAATCAAGTGTTCCAACCCTTCCACCTCCCTCAGTTTCAGTGGAGGGCGTTTCGTGATCACACCACAACACCGATCGTTGTTCCTAAACGCAACGCATACACGAGTGAGCCATTTTCTCACAGCTGCGATCATTGCGTTCTTGGCACTGACAACAGGTTGCGAATTCGGCACAGACTTCACCTATGGAAAGGCCGCCGACAAGAGCGTCAATGGTGTTTCGGTGTTTGCAAATCTGCTTCGAGAACGGGGGCATTCGGTCACGCGAAAACGCCGACTCTCGAAACGGGTTGAAAAGTTCGATACGATTTTCTGGGCACCGGACAACACCACAGAACCTCCTGAGAATGTTATCGCGTGGCTGGAGCATTGGATGTCTACTGGCGATCCGCGTGTTCTGATTTTTGTCGGACGATCCTACGATGGGAAGCTACCGTACTATCATCGCAAATTCGAGAGATCCAAGCCAGGCGATCGTGAAAACTGGCAACGCGAATACGCTGAAATTCTCGTTGCAGATCGTGAATTCAACTTTGACTGGAATCTTGGCGCGCAGCCCGCACCAACGTCGTACTGGTTTGAGACGGAAGAAAACATCAGGCTCGATGAATCGAAGCTAGACGGTCCTTGGGCGGAGGAAATCGACCCCAATGGCGTTTCACTGGAAACGTCAACGCTTCTTAAACCGCTCGCAAACTACAATGATAAAAAATTGTTTCCCAAGATGACGATTCCTAGCGAATCGAACGAATCCGACTACGACCAATACGAATGGATGCAGGAAGCGTTTCGCGAATCTGAACTTTCGGTGACCGAGTTGCTAACGGTAGATGGGAAGCCGTTTGCTTTTGAAGTTTCCTCAAATGGTAACCCAGGACAAAAGTTGATCGTCATCAGTAACGGATCCTTCCTGTTAAATTTCCCACTGCTGGAACCCGAACACCAGAAGCTCGCATCAAGAGTCGCGGACGAAATCGTCGGTGACGTTGCCGTTCTCGAATCCAGTTACCAATGGCCACGAATCGGAGGTGCCGCCAACGATCCAGCGCTGCGTTGGACTTGGATCGGTAGGGCTCCGATGAACTACATCGTGCCGCATTTTCTTTTCTGGGGCGTGCTGTATTGCTTTGTGTTCTATCCAAACTTTGGCCGACCAAAACGAATTCAATTTCATCCCCCAAAAGCCTTCCGCAGCCACGTTCAGGCGGTGGCGTCGATTTTGACTCGATCAAAAGAAAGAAGCTGGGCGCGTGAAATTATTGACCTGTGGCTAAAACGAAACAACAAAACCAAAAACTAGAACGAACTAACCTGCCGAATCTGGCTGAACAATCCATGAATGAAAATCCATCCGACACTACGATCGAATTCGATTGTCCTGCTTGCCAATCACGTTTGCGCGTGCCGTCTTCTTTGGCATCGCAAAATGCAAAATGTCCCAAATGCGGACAAGTCGCGAATGTGCCCTCAACCAGTCCGGCAGCCGATGCTCTGATTCAAACTTCACTTTCCTCACCAACACCTGCGTTGGTTCAGCCCGGCTCTATCGGACCGGCATCAAATCCTGTTGAAGGCGTCGTCGAAGACGCCGGCATCTTGCTTCCCAACGATCCAGATTCTGCGGTTCATGCGCTTGATGATGCACCCCAAGAAACAACATCGATCGTCGACTTGCCCCTTGAACCGGTTGTTGGACAGGATACGGAAACACGTCGACTGTTTGAATCAATCTGCCAAGAAGTCGGCAAAGTTTTTGTCGGTCAACGCGAATTGGTCGAGGGAACGCTGGTTGCACTGTTCTCTGGCGGCCACGTTTTGATCGAAAGTGTTCCCGGCCTTGGTAAGACACTCTTCGTGCGGACGTTGGGGAAAATTCTGGGATGTGAATTCGGTCGCATTCAGTTCACTGCTGACTTGATGCCGTCTGACATCACGGGAGCTCCCATCTTTGACATGAAGACGCAAGAGTTCCGTTTTCGCCCCGGCCCTGTTTTTACTCAGCTGTTGTTGGCAGACGAAATTAACCGTTCGCCAGCGAAGACGCATGCGGCACTTCTGGAAATTATGCAGGAACGACGCGTGACCGTTGATGGGCAAACGCACGAACTGGATTTGCCATTCCTAGTCGTGGCGACTCAGAACCCGATCGAATCAGAAGGAACATACAACCTTCCGGAAGCACAGCTCGATCGTTTCCTTTTCAAACTGCGTGCGGACTATCCTACTGAAGAACAGGAAGCGAAGATTCTGATGATGCACGGGGACCAGGTCGATCTGACGAATAAATTGGAAGACGATTTGAACACCGTTGCATCGCCAGAGCGAATCCTGAAAGTTACCGCTGAATGTAGCAAGGTCCGTGTCGAGCCTGTTTTGGTGAACTACATCAATCGCATCGTTCGGTTGACTCGCCAGTGGCCGCAGTTCTACATGGGTGCGTCACCTCGTGCGGGAATCGGTCTGATGCAAAGTGCTCGTACGCTGGCTGCGTTTTACGGTCGTGACTATGCGGTACCCGATGACGTTGTTCAGCTGGCAATTCCAACGCTGAGACATCGTGTGATGTTGACTGCCGAAGCTGAAGTCGAAGGCCAACAGATTGATGATCTTTTGCGGGAGTTGATCCGACGCGTAGAAGTACCGCGAATCGAAACTCAATAGTCGATTTTGGCGAGGTTTTCAGCCTCGCGTTCGGTACAATGTTCTGGTTCGGAACTATGTGGTGGCCTTCGGGTTCAACCGTTTAGGAAACAGGCGACAGGCGTCTCGACATTCAACCCCAAGGCAATAACCATGAATACGAAAAACGTTTTTGGAATCGCGGTACTGATCGTCGCAGCAGGATTCGCAATTCAGATGCTCCAACAGGATCAGGCCGAAGCTCAACAGGCAGCTACGGGGAACCGAGCGACCGCCCAAACCACTCAAGCAGTTGAATTTGCGAGGTTGGAATTTGAAGACGAAGACTCCGTCACATGGTTGATCGGCGGCAACGATCGCGTTCGCACAGAATCCGTAAGAGCGACCTATCGTCGCCTCGGGGGTGCGGGGCAAGGCTCATTTTCGGACTTGCTGAATCAGATCGGCTCTGATGGCTGGAACCTTATTCAGAAAGATGGCAACGTCTGGATTTTCTCTCGACGGGCCTCGTAACATAACAGGCACGATGTTATTTTGGCGACCATGATTCTTCTCATCGACAACTACGATTCGTTCACCTACAACCTTGTCCAAAGGCTCGGTGAAATTGATGCCGATCTCGATTTGCGAGTCGTCCGCAATGACAAGGCCACGGTTGATGAACTGGTCGCCCTTGAGCCAAGTCATTTGATCATTTCACCTGGCCCGTGTACGCCAAACGAAGCCGGCGTTTCGGTTGATTGCGTCGCTGCGTTTCACGGTCGAGTTCCTTTGCTTGGAGTTTGCCTTGGCCATCAATCAATCGGGCAGAGTACAGGCGGAGTAATCGTCCGCGCAAATCGGTTGATGCACGGAAAAACGGACGACATCAATCACGATGGCACAGGGCTGTTCGAAGGCCTGCCAAATCCGATGGTCGCGACTCGCTACCATTCGCTGGTTATCAAACCGGAAACGCTCTCCGATGAATTCGAAGTCAACGCTTGGACTTTTGCTCCTTCGGGAGAGAAAGAGATTATGGGCATTCGACATCGAGTGCAGCCAACGTTTGGGTTGCAGTTTCATCCAGAGAGTTTCCTGACTGTGCATGGCATCGATCTGCTGAAGAACTTCCTTGCGACAGGCGTGTGTGTCTAATGGTTTCTGTTGATGAAGCCCTAAACTTGGTTGCCGAAAGCGTTCTTCGATTGCCTGAAGAAACAGTCTCGCTTAATGCAGTAGCTGGCCGTGTCTTGGCCTCAGATATTTTTGCCGACCGTGATTCTCCGCCATGGCGTAAGTCGATGATGGATGGGTTCGCCATTCGTTCCAGCGATATCAATTCGGGAACGTGTGAACTGAAAGTCATTGAAACCGTCACGGCAGGCGGTTCGCCAACGATGCCTGTCGAAGACGGTCAAGCAACCCGAATCATGACCGGAGCCCCCATTCCCGATGGTGCAGATGCGATCGTGATGATCGAGCTATGTGCCTTCGACGAAAGATCGGACGTTGTCACGATTGAGCTGGATTCGATCAAAACGGGCAAGCACTTGATGGAAGCAGCCGCCAAC
>CAYGUE010000110.1:0-10883 GCA_964352885.1 uncultured Pirellulaceae bacterium | reverse complement strand
ACTTTGCCTCCGGCGACTTGATCTTTCCGGCAGGCCGAAAGGTTCGATCGTTGGACGTTGGTCTTCTCGCCGAAGTCGGTGCCGCACAGATTTCCGTCTTTCGTCAGCCCACAGCAGCCGTGCTTCCAACCGGTGACGAATTGGTTTCAGCATCCGAAGAACCAACGGGTCCGCAGATTCGGAACAGCAACGGACCAATGTTGCTTGCGATGCTAAGCGCAAATGGCATCGTATCGCTGGATCTTGGCATCGGCCAAGACAATCGCGAGGCGATGCTTGAACAGTTGAAACGTGGACTCGAGAAAGACCTCTTTTTGCTTTCTGGTGGAGTTTCGGCAGGTACGCTGGATCTGGTTCCGTCACTGTTGAAGGAGCTCGGCGTCGAGGAAGTTTTCCACAAAGTCAAAGTCAAACCCGGCAAGCCAATCTTTTTCGGAATTCATAAACGTGCCGATGGATCACGGGGGTACGTTTTTGGATTGCCAGGTAATCCAGTTAGCAGTCTGGTTGGCTTCCGCCTTTTCGTTTCGACCGCGATTGCGTTGATGTGCGGCCAAGCAGACGCGATTGAAGCGAAAACACGGCTCGGTGAACTGTCACGGGAACACGAAACTCGTGGGGATCGGCCAACGTTTTGGCCTGGCCGACGTATCGCAAGTCCCGACAGTTCGCTGATCGTTGAGCCACTTCTTTGGCATGGTTCTTCCGATCTATTGGCACTCGGTAAAGCAGAAGGGCTGATCGAGTTTCCAGCTGGAGGAAAACTGCACGATGAGGGAACCGAGTTTCCGTTTTGGGAACTTTGATTCGCGCAGTCCTGTGTCATGATCGTTCAATTGGTTTAAACTACGCCTCGAAACGTGGCTCTATCACCAATGTGTCGGGTGCCATGCGTCAAGCTTGCGTGAGCATGCTTGCGAACGGTCCGGAAATAGATTCCGCATTTCGTTAGGGGAACGCTATCAGCTTGGAAAGCTGAGCGACAATGTCGCTCGGTTCTCCGAACCGAAAGCGTGCCCAGTCTAGACCTCGGTTGCAAATCAGAAGGTTAGTCTTGTTTGGATGAACCATTTTGCATCCATTATCACTGCAGCAAGGCTGCGAAATTTCGGAGAAGAAATCAATGAGTGAGCGAATTGTGATGCGAACCGGCGAGAGCCTTGTTGCTGGCGGCCCTCCATTCACGGCCGCGGAGCCAGAAGTCATCATCGGAGAGCTGGACGGACCCGTCGGAACCGCCATTGCGACGCTCACGGGCAACCAAGCTGCGGGTCATAGCAAAGTGTTTGCGATTCTCAACACGGATATTCAAGTTCGCCCTGTGACATTGATGGTCAGCAAAGTTACCGTCAAATGCAGTCGCTACACCAACATTCTGATGGGAACAGTTCAGGCCGCAATCGCCAATGGAGTCCTGGATGCTGTCCGCGCTGGGCACCTGCCGAAAGAGAAGGCAAATGACCTTGGCATTATCTGTAGTGTATGGCTCAATCCAGGTGTTTCCACAGATGACAATCTGGACCACAAAGCGCTATTCGAAATTCATCGCAAAGCCACGTACCAAGCAATCGAGAAAGCGATGAAGAACGAGCCCTCCATCGATTGGTTGCTTGAGAATCAAGACAAGATTACTCACAAGTACTATGAACGCGGACTCAAGGGAGAAATCTAGGCAATCGTTTCCATGATGCTTTTCGAGTCAGTCAGCGTTTGCGTCTAGCAAGTGCTGCTGAAGAAATTTCAACCGTTTCTTTGCCGCCCATGGAGTATCGCCCGCTCCATGTCCGGCACCGGGAATCAGCACGAATTCGAAATCCTTGTCGTGCTCGATCAGTTTCTTCACGACTTGAGTTGTCGTCGCAGGATCGACATTCCGATCCATCTCGCCAACGGTCAGCATCAAGTGGCCCGTTAGCAGATGCGCGTTTTCCATGTTTGAATTTGCGACATAGCTGGCATCGACCGGCCAACCCATCCACTGCTCGTTCCACCAAACTTTATCCATTCGGTTGTCGTGACATCCGCAATCGGCAACGGCGACTTTGTAGAAATCGTTGTGCCACAACAGAGCGGCCATCGCGTTCTGCCCACCAGCGGAACCGCCGCAAATGCCGACACGAGAAATATCCATTTGAGGATACTTCATGGCCGCCGCCTTGATCCATGCGATCCGGTCTGGAAAGCCGCCATCTTTCAGATTCTTGTAGCACACATCGTGAAACTTCTTTGATCGCCAAGCCGTACCCATACCGTCGATCTGCACGACGATCATTCCGGCATCCGCAATCTGATGCGGGAAATAGTAGTTACTCCGAAACGATTTCGGGACGTGGTGATCGTGCGGTCCTGCATAAATGCCCTCAACCACCGGATAAGTGGTTTGCGGATCAAAGTCTCGGGGCCAATGGATAATGCCCCAAATATCGGTCACGCCATCGCGGCCCTTCGCGTTGAATCGCGTCGTCAGTGGCCTTTCACCAAACAGAGTTACTGTATCCTGCTCTTCGAGTTCTGCCACCAATTCGCCAGTTTCGCTGTCACGCAGTTGTGTCACTGGGGCCAAGTCGACTCTGGAAAAAGTATCGACAAAGTACTTTCGGTTTTGCTCAGCCTGGATTCGATGAGTCCCATCACCATCGGTCAAAACTTTAAATCCTGTTCCATCGAGGTTTACTCGACAGAAATGTTCGTGATACGGATCCTGATCCTCAAAAACGCCAACTGCGTTAAACCAGACGACTCCGTTTTCACGGTCGATGTGGTCGATACGCTTTACATTCCATTCGCCTGACGTCACGGCGTTGCTCAAGTCCCCTGTCCTGGCATCATAGCGATAAAGATGATTCCAACCGCTGCGCTCGCTGGCCCATAGAATCTTGGCATCCGGGAGTCGTTCAAAGACGGACTTCCCGCCGTCGGAATAATGCACGAACGTATCGCTGGCTTCCTCGATCAAGACTTTAGACTTGCCAGTGGCAACTTCGACCTCAATCAGCCGAACCGCTTGGTGTCCACGCTGGTTGTAATGTAGCCAGAATTTTTTGCCATCATCCGTCCACCTGACGAATCGCAGCGACCAAGGGTTCTCAAACAATTCATTAGAAACATCAATCTCCTGCTGTCCCTCAACTGAAAACAATCGCAAAGTCTTTTGTGGGAGCCAATCTCCAGGCTTGGGGTACGAATAGCTCCGCATCAACGGCTGGAGTTGATCCTTGGGCGACGACTCTATGAAGCGAACTCGAGGCTCCTTGGGGCTCCAGGTTTGAAACGCAACGACATATTGTGAATCCGGCGACCAACGGACGTCGACGCCCTCGGGTTGGTCAATCCATTTGGTTCCATTGCCAACATTGAGAAATGTCTGCTGTTCCGTCGCATCGTCAGTGAGTTGATTCTCATTGATCCAAAGATTGTGTTTTCGCACGCTGGTAACCCACTTCCTGTCGGGCGATTTCTTGGAACGAGAGGGTGACTTCCAGTTCATATTCCGAGGACGACTTCTGCGACTAGTCTTGCGAACGTCTTTGATCATCTTCGAATCCACAATCAGCGTTTCGTTGTTTCTTGCGCGAAAACTACCCAATTCTTTGCCAGTTTTCGATTTTAAAAGCCACGCGTGTCCAACGTATGTCTGCTGCGAGAACGTCTCATTTGGTTGTACCAAACCGTATTCGTGGGTCTGGAGGCGTTGATCCACCCAGACCATCTCGAATGGTTCTTCCGTTCCATTCTCCACCAACAAAGCCGTCTGTACGGAACTATCGAGACTCCTCATTCTCGGAAGCGACAAACGTGACGGAAATTCGATCGAACCCAGTTCGTCGACTCGCTCTGTCGTGCCCTTGGCTCGGTCAAACCTGAAGTAGTCCGAACCGCTTCGAAGGAAGAACTCGTTAGCACTTTCCCCGAACGACACGTCATCGATTCTCCCAACGCCGGCGAGATCGTTTTCGTTGCAAACAGGTTCCTTTTTTCTGGCCTCAACGTCGATCAGAAAAAACTCACCGTTTAATGCGTAAACGCAGCGGCCTCCATCCTCTGACCAATTCAATTCAAATGCCGACTGTGCCCAAACAGAAACAGTGAGACATACAAAACAGAAAACGGCGACCGAGATTCGAAGAAGCAACTGCATTTAGAAAATCCCACGGTTAATGTTAGCGTCTCACAGCCCAAAGCCGCCTTTTAGTTGGCGGATAGCAAGCAACAGAATAACTGCAATCATGGCGATTGCGATCACGTTGAATGCTTTTGAATTGATATGTCGCGACATCAACTTACTCTGGTTCGCGATCAACAGAATGAAAATCGCCAGCACCGGCAACAGTAGACCATTTGCAACTTGAGCCAAGGCGATCACTTCCTGGGGACTCTTGCCCCATGCGATCGCAGCAATGACTCCTGCCAGAACGACGATGACCGCTACACCACGAAGCCGCCAATCACGGAGATCGTTCGGCCAACCGAAGCAACCAGCCGCTGCGTAGGCCGCCGCAACGGGAGCCGTGATCGCGCTCGTAAGCCCTGCGGCAAACAGGCCGATTCCGAACAGCCACGGAGAAAAATCACCCAACGCTGGTCGCAGCTGATTGGCAATGTCACCAACACCAGATGTCACTCCCGGCTCGCCGGCGGCACGGGCATCAGCAAAAGCACTCGATGCCGACAGCATGATCGCTGCGGTGACGATGCCGCCTAAAGACACCGACAAGATCGTGTCCCATCTTGAATTTCGAATCGCAGTCGCTTTCTCCTGGTCCGTTTTGCAGTCGCCCCATTGAGTCGCCGCAAGGCTTGCGTGCAGGAAAAGGTTGTAGGGCACAACCGTTGTTCCAAGCACCGCAACTAGCAGCCATAGCGATCCGTCTGGAATCGAAGGAACCAAACCAGATGCAATTTCGCCAACCGAAGGAGCGCTCATTGCTGTCGCCGCAAGAAATAGAAAACTCATTAGGACGACCAAGCCGGTGAGTAAATTCTGCAGCACCGAAATCTTGTTGAGGCTGATGATCAGAATCGCGAATGCGCCGATGGCTCCCACGAGCCACCGCAGAATCGGGTTGGCTGCATCGACTTGCATCGCAACTCCAACACCTGACGCAGCGCCGAGAATGTTTCCTGTTTGGTAAGCCGCATTGCCAATCAGAATCGCAACCACAATTAACACGGCAATCGCAATTCGAACCGCCGGAGATTGAATCAGCTTTCCAATCGCCTGCCCAAGACCTTCACCCGAGATGATTCCAATCCGGGCGGCCATTTCCTGAAACACGATCGTTGTCAAACACGCGAACACGACCACCCAAAGAAGGGCAGGGCCATAGAGAGCGCCAGCTTTGCTAGCGGTAACAACGGTTCCGGGCCCAATAAAGGCTGCCGTCACCAATAGCCCCGGGCCAAGGCGAAATCGTTTTGGGTTTGAGTCGGACATTTCGATAGCTACAAGGCAATTGAGAGAGCTCACTATATATAGTAAGCCAACACCGCAGGGCCAGCATGTCCCAAGACATTTAAAACAGAAGGTCGGAAAGGCAGCAAAGTTCCGACCGCAGCCGAAAACCATTCTGATCTTGGTTTGCGCTCTTTGCGACCTTCTGTCAAAAACTCACCCAACCGAAAACCTCCCACTCCGCCCCTTCCGCCAACACCTCCTGACCCCGCCATTCCCACTGACCCGCACCCTCGATTCATGCTCCTTCTCGGAACGACGCTAGCGTCAACGATCCGGTTTAGTCAAGGCGTGCCGGATGACGATACCGAATGTAGCGACTGTTCGTTTTGCACTGCCGTTTCCGGTGCGCGAGAGTCTGTTGTCGAACTCAGACAAATACCATGTCCATTGCTTTGATGATTCTGTTCCTTCGCATCAAGCGAACATTGCGAACCACAGCCATCCTGTTGGCTAGCTTCGCCGTAAGTTATTCCTGCGCCAGCGCCCAAATTTCTGGCATCGCCGACCAGGATTATCAGTTGGCCGCTGGCTATTATCAGCAATCCGATTGGACCCAATGCGCGACGGCATTCGAAGATTTCATTGGGCGACATCCAAATCACCAGAAATCATCCGAAGCGAATTTCTTCCTCGCGGAAGCAAAAATTCAACTTGGAAACTACGCGGATTCGTTCGTCGCGTTTCAAAAATTCATCGAGCAGAATCCGAATCATCGCCTCGCACCAAGAGCCACCTTTCGAATGGGCGAAGCAGCTTTCCAGATTGGCAAGCACAAGATTGCGCTGAAATCACTCGAACTGTTTATCAAAAAGTATCCAAAACACGAGCTTGTCGAATACGCGATGCCGTACTTGGGTGAGCTTCGTTTGGCTTTCAACGAACCGAAACTTGCACAGCGAGCTTTCGCAACTGCGCTACGAATCTACCCGGAAAGTGAACTTGCGGATCAAAATCGTTATGGACTGGCTCAAAGTTATCGCATGATGGGCAAAGCTAACGCTGCGGTTCGCTATTGGAAATTCGTCGTCAGCCAAAGTGACTCCGGATACTCTGGATTGTCGAAACTTCAACTCGGAATCCTTGCTTGCGAAAACGGAAATCGCGAAGAAGCCAAGCCGTTTCTGGTTGATGCAGAGTTGGAAATCGCGGAAGACGATCTCGAACATCGAATCGAAGCTCGCTACTGGTTGGGGCGCATCGCTCTTGAGGATGGCGAGTTCGAAAAAGCCAACTCGATTTTCACCAGCCTCGAGTCGCTTCCTGCGGACGAAAACTGCGGCGCTGGCATTTGCTACGACGCTGCGGTTGCCGCTTGGAAAACAGGACAAGATGACCTTGCGATCGAATGGCTCTCAAAGCTTCGTTCAACTTGGCCAACGAATCGCCTCGGAGCTCGAGCGATGGCCCTTGAGATTGAATTGCTACGCCAACGTGGCCTCGATGTTGTCGTGCTGGATTACTGCACCAAGTTTGCAGAACGATTTCCGGGAGATGACCTGCGATTCAAAGTCATGGAAATCGCTGGACGAATCCATCATAAGCAAAACAAGTTCGCTGTTGGCGTTTCAACGTTTGAAAGATTGCTGGCCGATCACTCAGATGCCAACGATGGCGACACGACCGCTCCCGAGCTTCGTGCACAGCGAACACCGTGGCTGTACCTTAAAGGCCTTTGTCATCTTGGGCTCAATGAGTTCGACACGGCGATCCGGGATTTGCGTTTGGCAGAAGCCAACCTCGTTGACCCTAGCTCGCAACCACAGATAAAACTTGCAATTGCCACATCGCTTTTCGGGCAGCAGCTCTATCAGGACGCTCTAAATGAGTTCGATGCCTATCTTGAAAAAGCTGGTACCAGCGATCGCGAAAACGTCCTTTCGGCTTTGTCGCGAATGGTCGTCTGCTATGGACATCTCAACCGCTGGGAAGACGCAGACGAAGCGATCAATGTCCTCCTCGAGGGCGATCGAAAGACAGGCCTCGAAGCCATTCAGTTTCTGGCCGATCACGCCTACGAGAAAAAGCGATTCGACATCGCGACGCGTCACTATCAAACGCTGGCAACTCCGGACAACGATCCGCAGTTCCGAAATCAAGGACTGGCAGGGCTTTCATGGCTGTTGATGGAATCGACAACTCCGGAATCCAAAGAAGTTTTCGAGCGTTTGTTGAAAGAGTATCCAGACAGCAAGTTCTCATCGCGAGCTGCGATCTCTCATGCGAAGTTTCTTGAGGACCAAAACGATGAAGCGGGCGCAAGCCTGCTTTACCAATCAGTCGTCGACAAGTTCCCGAAGATTGAGCTCGCACAGATCTCTCGACTGCGGCTGGCTTGGTTCGCACAAAAATCAAAGAATGTCGATTCACTGCAACGTGCACGAAAGCTGATCGAGACGTTTCTTGAAGTTGCCGAAACAACTCCGCGGGACGCCGACAGAAATTCATTCAAGCTCGTCAGTGAAGCACTTTACCAGCTTGGCTGGGTCAACGAAGACCTCGGAAACACAGCACAGGCTCAACAATCATTCGAAGAACTCGTCGCAGTTCATCCGGAAAGTAAATACTGGCCCGATGCAGCCTACCGAGTCACGATGGCGTTGCTTGACAACAAAGAGTACGACCACGCTTCAGCCATGGTTGAGAAGATTCTGCAACAGGACGGCGTTCCATCAGAAGTCAAAATTCAAGCACTGTACCTGCAGTCAAAAATTGCTGCAGAGAGCGACCGTTGGGATCTCGTCCCTGATTTGATGGAAGAGCTGATTGCGAACTCGGACGACGAAAATGTTGTTGCGACTGCGAAGTATTGGCTCGCGGAATCACTTTACCACTATGGTGACTTCGATCGGGCAGGTGAAATCCTCGATGAAATGCAAGCGAACGCGGCTCAGCTCGATGAATCGCTTGAGCCTTGGATGCTGCTTCGCCTGGCACAGTGTCACGGCAAATCACAGCGTTGGACCAATGCGGCCATGATCGCCCGGGATTGCCTCGACCGAATTGAGAACTTTTCGAGTGAGTACGAATTCCAATTTCTGTTAGGACGTGCGGCCGAGTACGACGGCATGTTCGATGATGCCCGTGTCCACTACCAGCAGATTATCGATTCCTCCGCCGGATCTGGAACTGAAACTGCTGCAATCGCTCAATGGCGAATCGGCGAAACGCACTTCCATCAGAATCAACACAAACTGGCGATCGAAGCATATTTTAAGACTGACTCAAACTACGATTTTGAAAAATGGAACAGTGCTGCGTTGATCCAAGCTGGTAAATGCCAAGAGCATCTTGAGAACTGGCAACACGCGGCCAAACTTTACTCTCAACTGCTTGAGCAATATCCTAGCAGCGAATTTTCTGCCGACGCGAATCAGCGACTAATTCGTGTTAGCCAACTAGCGACACGACCTTCGAATGACACTCAAACCCAGACCCGTTAATCCCGTTAACGTAGAGACCCGAGGAACTGAAAAAATGGACCGTTTGCAACCATGCGGAATCGTCGCACGCTTCACAGTTGCCTGTTGTTTGGCACTGCTGATGGGTACAACTTCGATGGCTCAGAATTTCAATTCGTTTCCGAACTCTGTTCAGAACGGATATGAGACGCCAGACAGGGAAGTATCAACTCCCCGAGTCGCCGCCAACTCATTGGATGATTCTGGATCGTTCAAAGTCACCGACAACGTTCGGGCGAACTCTTCAGCAGCTACGCCTGCTGAAGCTTCTGTTCCGCAAGCCGTTTCGGCAACTCGCTTTACCGATCTGCTTCGCCGTGGCGGTGTCCTGATGATTCCGATCGGAATCTGCTCGTTGATCCTGTTGGTCTTCGTTTTCGAGAGATTTGTTAGCTTGCGAAAAGCCCGCATCATTCCGGGTCCTTTCGTTTCACGTGTCCTTGAGCAAGTTCGCAGCGGTGAACTCAATCGCGAATCAGCGATGACGCTGTGTGAGCGAAATGGATCGGCGATCGCAAACGTATTCAAAGCTGGGTTTTCAAAATGGGGACGGCCATCAGTCGAAATCGAACAAGCCGTTCTCGATGAAGGCGAACGTGAATCAAATCACTTGCGTCGCTACTTGCGACTGATCAACGGCGTCGCAACTGTTTGCCCGCTGTTGGGAATGCTTGGAACCGTTCTGGGAATGATCCACGCGTTCGATGCGATCGCGGCTGCGGCTCCAATGCAGGCCGAGCCCAGCATGACAATCGCCACCGGAATTAGCCAAGCGTTGCTGACAACCGCAGCCGGACTGACCGTCGCGATCCCAGCCTTGATTGCATATTTGTTCTTCTCCGGTCGAGCCGATCGCCACGTGATGGAATTAGACTCATTGGGCATGAAAGTTGTGAACCTTGTTTCCGTTGAAGCGATTACTCTGAATCAGAAATCGCAATCGAGCAGCAAAACAAAATTGAGAAAGGCCGCGTAATGCCTCTCAAAGTACAACGCGATGACCAGACGGCGATCAACTTGACGCCAATGATCGATATCGTATTTCTGCTGATCATTTTTTTTATGGTTAGCAGCCACTTCACGAACAAGACCAGCCATTCGGAGCGTGACATTGCGATCAGCGTTCCGCAGGTTTCAGATGCAGGAGCCCTGACGGCTCCACCACGTCACCGAGTGATCAATATTTCTGGCAGTGGCCAAGTTTCTTTGGACCAAGACATTGTCAACGTTTCGGAACTCGAATCACGTCTCTCAGATGCGAAAGCGCAGTACGAGCAACTCGGCGTTGTCGTTCGTGGTGATGGAGCGTGTCCGTATGAGAAGGTTGCTGAAGTCATTGCGACGTGCAAGAAAGTAAAGATTCGAAACTTAAACATTGCCGTACGAAACGAAGATGGGATACGGCGCTAGCACGTGATTGTGGCTTCCAGCCTTTGACTGACACTTGAAATCAATGGTTGAAAACCGTCGTTACGAATCCCCCGCGCACGTTCCAACCGCCTACCCTCTCAAACTGAAAACGAAAAATGAATTCCCTGCTGGAACTTATCGACCGTACATTTGGCATGTTGCTGGAGTTCTTCAACTCCTCCAACTTGCAGATGTTTTTACTGGTTGGTTCCGGCCTGCTTACGATTGGTCTCTTGATCCTGGCATTGACTCGCTGGGGACACTCGCGACCCGTATGGAAATGCGTCGTTCTCTCGGTAACTGCCCATATCCTTCTTCTGGGTTACGCCTACGGAACTCGATTGATTCTGGTCCAGCCAACACAGCAGACGACAAAGACGGAAGCCACGGACGAATCACCAATGGAAATGCGGCTCGTTGATGAAGAAGGCATGGATGAAGACACAGATGAGCGTATCGAGTCAGAAAAAATGTCGTGGAACGAGTTTGGCAACGAACACCCATTGCCAGAACTTGAGCCGCTGCCTCGTCCTGCAATTGATTCGGAAATCGTCATCAAT
>CAYGUE010000109.1:11553-24064 GCA_964352885.1 uncultured Pirellulaceae bacterium | reverse complement strand
GTCCCCACCATGCAAGACCTCCCAGCATTCCGAGGACAATCAATGTCGGTACGCCGCCCAAGACAGCCTTTGTGAACCTGCCAATCAAACTTGCGGTTGGAGTCGATTCGGAATTTGGTGTTGGCTCCACCTGGATTGCGTTTTCCGTCTCCATGGAAGCCGGCGCAAGTTCCGTGGGTTTTGATGTAACTTCGCTCATGACAGATCTCGTGGCTTTGCTGATGAAAATGCGCATTACGAAGCGCAGGTGCAAACAAGAAATCGACAATAGAGGTTGGTCGCAATGGAAATTGGGTGCGATCAACGCTCAGTGTCGAGACAGCTCGATGAGCGTTGTTAGATTACCCAGCAGCAGAGCGCAGCGCGCACTTCCAGGGGAGTAGCTGCAATAGGCAGCGTAGAAGAATATCGAAGTTGCTGAACAGATGGCAATTCGATCTGTGCAGTTTCCAATTTCACCCAAAACGTCATGAAAGAGGCGAGTTCGGCGACGACAAAATCGTCAGAAATATCGTTGACTGGCAAAGCACCACGACAGAAACAATCGCCACAATCGCAACCAGAAGGAACACTTGATTCATGCTCCCCATCATCGGCAGGCTGCGAACAGTGAGTGCAGCAGCTGGTTGAGGAAACCGTTGCTTCGCCCAAACCATTAGCCAAACAGCCACCGAAAATGCACTGAAAAGGACAGAGCACAACGAGAGCAGCAAGCAGAATCGAAATGATTTTTGGCTGGAACAACCGTGAAATTCCTAATAGGAAAGAAAGCAACCGCATCTGCAAAGATAGGTTGAGAATGCCGCCGGGTCAAGTTTACTTTCGATGTTTCGCCGCCTTACTTCAGGTTTTAGCCTTTGCGTCAACTGCCGAACCCATATCCATTGAAGCCATTTTCCTGCGAGTGGTAGCACTGAGTCGTTTCCGTTTCGGGGTAAAGGTTAGGAACTGTTCGACGTCTCTTCGAACCGTTCGTCCTGAAGTCCCATTTTGAGTTTCCATTCTTGGACGGCACAGAACAGGACGGGGACAACTAGCATTGTCATGATTGCAATTACCATCCCTCCGAAACTGGGGATCGCCATGGGAACCATGATGTCGGAGCCGCGTCCGCTGGAGGTCAAGATTGGTATTAAGGCAAGGATGGTGGTGGCTGTTGTCATCAAGCATGGCCGGACTCGCCGTAAGCCCGCCGCGTGAGTTGCATCTCGAGCATCCTGGGCAGTTTCAATTCTGGACTTCCGCAGGTTTTGGTCGAGATAGGTCGCGATGACAACACCGTCATCAGATGCGATTCCGAACAGTGCGAGGAATCCAACCCAAACAGCTACGCTCAAGTTAATCGTGTGAACCTGAAACAAGGTTCGCATATCGGTATCAAAGACCGAGAAATTAAGGAACCAGGGCTGCGAGTACATCCAAAGCATCAGGAAACCGCCCGCCCAAGCGACGCCAATACCGCTGAAAACCAAACCTGCTGTTGCGACCGATCGAAATTGAAAATAGAGAATGATGAAAATCACAAACAAGGCGATTGGCAGAATCAAGGCCAACGTCTTTTGTGATCGAAGCTGGTTTTCGTAGTTGCCAGCAAAATTGTACGAGACGCCGGGAGGCAAAACCAACTCGCCGCTTTCAATCTTGCTTTCCAGAAACGCTTGGCATTGCTCGACAACGTCAACTTCTGCGTTGTTCGGTTTCTTGTCAAACAATACGTAGCCAATCAGGAACGTGTCCTCGCTCTTGAGAACCTGCGGGCCGCGAACAAATCGAATGTCAGCCAATTGCTCCAACGGAATCTGTACACCGCTTGGTGTCGGCACGAGAATTCGTTCGAGTGTTTCGAGATCATCGCGAAGCTCGCGGGCGTATCGAACGCGAACGGGGTAGCGTTCGCGGCCTTCGACGGTCGTTGTTATTCGTCGACCACCGATGGCGACTTCGATGACGTCCTGAACAGATCGAACGTGAAGTCCGTAGCGCATGATGGCGTCACGATCAATGTCGATCTCGACGTATGGTTTTCCGACGATTCTGTCGGCGATCACAGCTGAAGACTCAACGCTTTCAACCTGCTTCAGCAGCAACTCAAATTCGAGTGCGACTTTTTCAATCGTTTCCAAATCTGGCCCGCGGATCTTGATTCCCATTGGAGCCCGCATCCCGCTTTGCAACATCACAATTCGGGCGGCGATCGGTTGCAGCTTGGGCGCAGATGTCGTTCCGGGGATGTCAGCTGCCGCGAGAATTTCTTTCCAGATGTCGTCGGGAGTGAGTATTTCATCACGCCATTGTCTAAATGGCCGACCACCCGAGTCTTCTATCAAAACGCCTTTTTCGTCACGAATGAAATCGTTCTTATCCTGGTCAAAGGCGTATTCAACTCGATGGCCCTCTTTGTCAGTAATGTATTCCGACTTGTAAGAGATGTTCGTCTCGATCATCGAAATTGGAGCGGGATCGAGCGGGCTATCAACTCGCCCAAGCTTTCCGACGACCATGTCAACTTCTGGAATCGACGAGATCAGTTTGTTTTGAAGCTGTAAGACATCGGTGGCTTCGCCGATCGAAGCATGCGGCATCGTGGTTGGCATATAAAGGAATGAACCTTCATCCAGCGCTGGCATAAACTCGCGACCTAAACCCGGGAAAGTGTCGTTTGCTAGTTGCCAAGGCTTGCTATCCTCAATGGTCTCACGCGAGATTCCGACACGTTCAGCGAGGGCCGGAACGAAACTGAAAACGGTACCGAAGCTTAACCATGCGCATCCGCCCAGCACCAGCACCAGAAACGGCACTGATAAAAACAGCAGCTTGTGATTCAAGCACCAACGCAACAACGGCGAATAGACGAACCGTTGGAAAATTTGAAAGAACGAAAGTAGACCGCCGATCATAACGGCAACAAAAATCAGATTGCGAAGAATTCCTTTTTCTGGGCCAAGTGGCAACCATTCCGTCGTAAGCATAATGACGACAAATGCAACCGCGACGACGCTGACAATTGAGGGGGCAGCGCTACGTGCGAACGATGGCAATCGGTCGCCTAACAAAACATACAAACCGACGGCTGTGAGGAGCCCGGCCGCCCACCACCAGTTAAGAAAAAATGCGACGATTGCACCTGCGATAAGAAGTGCGTAGCCACCAAAACGTTTGAGCTGAACCGATTTGACTTTGCCTCCGAACAGGACGTGAGCGGCGGGGGGAATGATCGTCAGTGCAACAATGACCGATGCGATCAAAGCAAACGTTTTTGTAAACGCCAGCGGCTGAAACAATTTCCCTTCCGCACCGATCATGGTGAACACGGGAAGGAAACTGACAACGGTTGTTGCCACTGCAGTTAAAACGGCACTGCCAACTTCGCTTGAGGCGCGAAAAACGACGTCCAATCTGTTTTCTTCAGGCGCAGCTTCATCCAGTTGCTTCAATATATTTTCGCATAGCACGATCCCCATATCGACCATCGTGCCGATCGCAATGGCGATTCCAGAAAGCGCAACAATGTTCGCTTCGACTCCAAAGACTTTCATCGCAACGAAGCACATCAATACCGCCAGCGGTAACAAACTGCCGATAAGGAATGAACTCCGCAGGTGCCAAACCGAAATAATAATCACCAGAATCGTGACCAGGATTTCTTCGTATAACGCAATGTTCAGCGTGCCCAAGGTTTCGTAAATCAATCCGGAACGATCGTAGAACTCCACGACCTTTACCTGGCTCAGGTTGGCCCAACTTGGCCATTGGTCACGATCTATTCCACGCAGGTGCTTTGACCAGATGTCGTGATTTGGAACTGTGCCTAAGAAGGCATCGAAGTTGTTTTGACGGGCATAGTCTTCAATTTGCAGCCGGTTGACGGCGTCGTAATCAAATATGACATGCGTCGGCAAACCTTTTTCAAGCTCTGCGATTTGCGCTTTGACGTTCTTAATCGCCTGCAATGGGTTAAACCCATAACGAACAACCACGACGCCTCCAACCGCTTCTGCGCCGCCTTTGTCCAAAACTCCACGTCGTAGCGCAGGCCCAAGCGATACCTTCGCGACATCTTTGACCGTGATTGGAACGTCGTCGTTTACCTTGAGAACAACTTTTTCGATGTCAGCTGGATTCTCAAAAAACCCAAGGCCTCGGATCACGTACTCGGCTTTGTTGAGTTCGATCGTTCGAGCGCCCACATCAACGTTCGACATCCGAATGCCTTGAAAGACCTGAGCCAGCGTGACTCCGTAGGCTCGCATCGCATCCGGGTCGACGTCGATTTGATACTCCTGAACAAATCCGCCGATCGAGGCGACTTCGCTAACACCTTCTGCCGAAGCCAGTCCGTAACGAACAGTCCAATCCTGAAGCGAACGAAGTTCGTGGAGATCGAATCCCCCAACCGGATTGCCGTCGAGATCGTGCCCCTCAAGCGTGTACCAATAGATTTGCCCAAGTGCCGTTGCGTCAGGGCCGAGTGTCGGTTGAACACCATCTGGAACCGTTCCCGCGGGGAGGCTATTAAGTTTTTCCAGAACACGAGATCGCGACCAATAGAATTCGGCCTTCTCGTTGAAGATGACGTAGATCGAAGAAAAACCAAAAAACGAATAGCTGCGAATCGTTTTGACTTCCGGGATGCCGAGCAACGCGACGGTCAGTGGATAAGTGATCTGATCTTCGACGTCCTGAGGCGAGCGGCCCATCCACTCGGTGAAGATAATCTGCTGGTTTTCGCCAATATCAGGGATCGCATCGACGGCAACAGGGCTCCGATCAATCCCGCCGACGTTCCAATCGAATGGAGCGACGAACACGCCTCCCGCGATAATCACCATGATGAATAGAACGACGACCAGCTTCTGATGCAGGCAGAAGAAGATCACGCTTTCCAGCAGCGACGAAGGCTTCGCAACACTGGGAAGCTGAACGATATCGCCTGCATCTGCCGTATTGGATGAAGTCGTTTCAGGCGTATCACTCATGCTGATGCCCATCTTTTGTGACATCAGCCTGTTCTACAGGTTCGAGTTTTCGGACGCGATCGGCACACGTCAACATGCTTGCACCGTAGTACGGGTTTCTTGTTTGATCGTTGTTTTGTAACCAAGTAGCACCCCGTCCATCAAACGCCATCGGGCAATGAAGCTCGTAGATATCGACGAGGCTTGTGACTCCAAATCTTTGCACTACGACTAACATCTCGTCAGAAAGCAACGCGAATTCTGCTCGTGCGCCAGCAATGTCTTTTGCGGCCCCAAGGCGATTCAAGATTTGCCCAAGCTGTTTTTCTTCTTTTGTCCAAACGGACTTCGCCGTTTCGTCTAACGATTGGTCGCCAACTGAAGTGAATGCAGTTTGAACGGTTCCAATCGCGGCGCTCGCACCGTTCCCATCGTCGGTCGCCAATGCGGTTTGCAATTCCAGATAAGCAATGAACAAGTCAGCAAGTTGTGTTATGAATTCGTCCGGGATGGTTAGACTTGGCATTTCAGCTGACTCGGTTTGGCCGTGACCGGCGTGAGTCAACATGAATTGCTCCCGCATTCGCCGAATGTTTTTTTGAAGCGATGCTTCCACCGCCGAAGCCACTTGCATATTGGTCGCATCCGATCCTTCGATTGCATCGTTGCCCAGCAGCATTAGGAATTCTTTCCATAACATCTTGGGGTGATCGGCCAATCCCTCGGCATTGACTCGGTTAAGAGATTGCTTGAAGTCAGTGAAAGATTTTCGAGAAGCTTCGATGTCATTGGTTTTGGTTTTCGACGAGACTCGTTGGCTTAACTCGACTAATTCGTGTAGCTGAGCCGCAAACCCCTTGGGCAACTCCATTCCCATTGGTGCCGAAGCTTCTTTCGCAGCCGGTTTTTTTGAACCGCCGCCGTGATCGTGCCCGCCGCCACCACCGCCTTCAGGCGTCATCATGGTCGGCTTCGCTTGAATCTGCAGAGCGCTGTCGATTTTAAAATTACCGTTGGTCACGACCATTTCGCCGTCGAACAGCCCGTTCCTAACCAGGTAGTAATCACCGGCTCTCGGCCCCAACAGTACTTCGCGTCCTTCATAAGTCGGTTCCTTCGCACCGTCCACTTCGACATAGACGATGGCACGAGTTCCAGTCACCAAAGCCGCAGTAACAGGGATGACCAATGGCTTGGCCAGCGAATCTGCTTCGGCCTGGACGTAGCCGAGTGACTCCGCACGCACCAACGGCATGCCACAGATATCGCACATGCCGGGCTCGTCTTTGACAATCTCCGGGTGCATCGGGCTAATCCATTTGCCAGCCAGTTTGGCATCCAAAACTCGACCGCCAGCAGCAATGTTTGAACTGACGATACCGCGGACAAACATCTCTGGCTTGAGTCGGCCATCTTTGTTGTCAACATTGACGCGGATTTTGACCGTGCGTGTTTGCTCGTTAAGAATAGGATCAATGAAAGCAATTCGCCCGGCAAATTTTTCGCCCGGATAGGCTTCTGTCGTAAAAGTCATTTCCTGACCGTAGCGAAGCCAGGCAAGATCGGATTCGTAAGCATCGAGCTTGATCCACACTTGGGTGAGGTCGGCAACGGTATAGATGCGATCCCCCGTTCGAACTCGATCACCTTCCTGTTTGAGTTTTTCGATGACGATTCCACCTGCTGGCGAATAAATCGTGACATGGTCTTCCGGTTTGTCTTGTTGTTCGATCTTCTTGATCTGCTCGTCGGTTAAACCCAGCAGGTGGAGTTTTTCACGAGCGGCCTCGGCCAGATCAAGACCACCGGATCTTCGGGAGGGATTCTCACGGTTGAACTGAATCGCGGAAATCAATTCTTCCTGAACGCCATACAGTTCTTCACTGTAGATATAGACCATGTGATCGCCTTTGTTGACTTGCACTCCCGTGTAGTCGACATAGAGTCGATCGAGTCGACCGGAAACCCAAGCGGTAATGCGTGCCAGTCGAGTCTCGTCGTACTCAACTTTGCCAACCATCCGAATGTCTGCCGTCACGTATTTTCGTTCGACGGGCATCGTCGCGACCTTCATCAGTTTTTTGACGGAAGGTTTGATCGTCAGCGTTCTCATGCCTCCAGCGGATGGCTTGACCGGTACAAGCTCCATTTGACAGATCGGGCAGTCCCCCGGCGCTGGCTTGCGGATTTGCGGGTGCATCGCGCAAGTCCACCACTTTGGCTGGGTCTCCTCATTGTTGGCTTCTGTTACGTCGTGTTGATGTCCGCCATCTGATAAATCAGACGAATCAGCTGACGTTGTGGTAACTGTTTTCGAAGGTAAAAAAGCCCAGGCGGCGAATGCCCCTGCTCCGATCAACAAAATGGCCTGAACCAAAAAGATTTGCCACCATCGACGTTTTCCGAACTGCACCCAGTCGTCTTTTCGAAACGGGTTCATGGCTCACTTCTTTTCAGTTCAATAGGCTACGACTTCTCTTCGAATTGACTCACAAGTAATTCGATTTCTTCTTCGTCGCGAACTCCGAGCAGCGTGACGTGCCGATTGTCCTTCTCGTAGGTTGCGACCAACCGATTGTCCAATTCGACAACCTGGCAGTCCTTACCACCACAATTGCATTGACGTTTGTTTCGATGCTCGAACCACCCGGTTTCTTCATTGTCGTGTTCAAATATGAAGAATCGAGAGTTGTCTGGTCTTCGACACGCGGTTTGAGTGCACTTGCAACATGGCATGTTAAGAACCTGAATCCTTTCAACGGTATAGCCGACCGGCAGTCCCTTGCTCGCAATTGGGCGGTATCCAACCTGGGTAATGGCGTTGTCTGCTGAAATCTCCCCACCGCCATATTTGTTTAGCAGATGTGTCGTAATTCCATCGGCATCGGAGTTAGCCGCGACATACTCCATGGCCTCGGCCATCTCCTTATGGTCGTGGTCACCGTGAAAGAGCAGCTGAAATCCGACAAACCCAATTAATAGGGTGGCGGCCAACGCAGCGGCATACTTCAAGAGTGGTGTACGATTGATTTTTGTAGCCTTTTCCGCAAAGTCCACTTGGCCGGCATCATTGTTTGCGTCCAATTCCCGCGCAACGGCTGACCACACGGATGCGGGCGTCTCCGGCGCATCCAGGCCTGCCGCCAGAGAACTCAATTTTTCAAACTCCGCCAGTTCAGTCGAACAGTTGACGCATTCGCCAATGTGCGCATCGACTTGTGATCGCAATTCTGGCGCAAGCTCATTGTCGTAATAGGCTGATAACAGGTCTTGGATTTCAGAACATTTCATGTTTATTGTTCCCACCCCAGTTCAATCAGATGTTCTCGAAGTTGTCGACGTGCTCGATTCAGACGTGACCCAACGGTTCCTTCTGGAATATCTGTAGCCTCTGCAATTTCGCGGTACGACAATCCCCGCGATTCTTTCAATAGAAAAATCGACCTCAACAATGGCTCTAATCGCTCAAGTGCCGCATCCAAAACGTCTTTCGCCTCGTGTTGTCGAGTCGGTGATGGTCGAACGTCAATCGGGTCGTGAGCCAAAACTTGTTGCTTCCGTTTGTTTTTCCGCAGGTGTTGCAGCGATTCATTGACTGCCAACCGGTACAACCAAGTTTGAAACTTCGATTGTCCCTGAAATTGTTCGATCTTTCGAAACGTCTGCATAAACACCTGTTGAGTTAAGTCGGCCGCGTCCTGTCGACCTACCATTCGTACCATCAAGCCGAAAACGTCTTGGTGGCAAGCCTCATACAACTCCTGTTGAGCGCTGCGACCACCCGATTGGCACATCCGAACAATGTCGGAAAGCGGATCGTCGTTTTGGTTGTTTTCAGCACTCATCGTTGAGTGATATCCTTTGGATGCAGCCTGTTGCCGGTTTCTTCTTGCCTTAACTGACATTTTTTGACTCCCTTGCAACACGGCGATGGTCAAAATCGTGCGTTTTGGAGTTACTTATGCAAAACAAGCGCCAGTTTAACTCTTCCCACAATTATTGGTGAATTGCGTCTGGGCGGTCTCGTGCCAAGCCAATTCGCCCACTTTCGTATCGGCGAGAAGAAAAGCGGATTGTCTTGCATCCAAACACTATATTTCACACCAAACAACGTCGAAACCCTCACGCCCAAGTTTGCATTGGTTCAAGGGTTCGACTTTTCGACATGGCTAGGAGCTTCAGATGGCGATTGATCCCATTTGCAAAATGGAAGTTGACGAAGAATCCGCGATCCGTTTGCAACAAAACGGTCAGGTTTTCTTTTTCTGTAGCGAGCATTGCCGAGAACGTTTCGAAAGCCAGGACTCGATCCAGCCATCGAGTTCCGGTGAATCATGCTGTTCTCATGACGATGCAGATCACGATTCACATACCGGTTCCGAATCAACAGAACCTCGAAAAAGCGCCACTGCACTTTACATATGTCCGATGTGTCCGGGCGTAGAGAGTGACAAACCCGGCAGTTGTCCCAAGTGCGGAATGGCGCTCGAACGAGCCACGCCCGCCGCGGCTTCGACCAGGACAATTTACACTTGCCCGATGCATCCGGAAGTTGAACAGGACGAGCCGGGTGATTGTCCGATCTGCGGCATGCGATTGGAACCAAAAACGGTCACGCTGGAAACGGAAGAAGACGAATCGGAATTGAACGACATGTCGCGTCGGTTCTGGATTGGACTGGTTCTGACCATTCCGCTCTTCGCAATGACGATGGCAGAGATGGTGGGCGTTCCACTGTCGAAATGGATCTCCCCCGTTGTTTCAGGTTGGACTCAATTGATATTGGCAACGCCGGTCGTGCTATGGGCGGGCTGGCCATTCTTTGAGCGTGGCTGGCGTTCGGTCATCAACCGCAGCCTTAACATGTTTACTTTGATCGCGATTGGAACAGGAGCCGCATACTTCTATAGCTTGGTTGCGGTCATATTTCCAAACATCTTTCCCGAGTCGTTTCGTACGGGGGGGCACGTCGCGATTTATTTTGAAGCTGCGGCCGTTATCGTTGTGCTCGTTCTGCTGGGACAAGTCCTTGAACTGCGGGCGCGACGCCGTACCAGCGGAGCGATTCGTGAATTGCTTTCGCTGGCTCCGCCGACGGCGATCGTTGTCCGCGATGGCGAAGAAATTGAAGTTCAACTCGAACAGGTTCACGCCAACGAAACATTGCGAGTTCGTCCTGGTGACAAAATCCCGGTCGATGGAACAATCACCGATGGCAAAAGTGCAATCGACGAGTCAATGATCACAGGCGAACCGATGCCTGTCAGCAAAGTCGTCGGCGATTCAGTGATTGGCGGAACCGTCAATCAAACCGGTTCGTTCCTATTTCGTGCGGAGCGAGTTGGCAAGGATACGATGCTTTCGCAGATTGTTGACATGGTCGCCAACGCCCAACGCAGTCGAGCGCCGATCCAGCGGGTTGTCGATCAGGTCGCCGCCTGGTTCGTACCAATCGTACTTGCAATTTCCGTCATCACGTTTATTGTTTGGGCCGTGTTTGGCCCGTCCCCTCAATTGGCCAACGCACTAATCAACGCGGTCGCCGTTTTGATTATCGCTTGTCCATGTGCATTGGGTTTGGCAACGCCGATGTCGATCATGGTCGGTGTCGGACGGGGTGCGAAGGAAGGGATCCTGATCAAGAACGCGGAAGTTTTGGAGAACATGAAGAAAGTCGACACCTTGATCGTCGACAAAACCGGAACGCTCACCGAAGGCAAACCGAAGCTGACGAAAACAATTGTCGTAAACGGATTTGATGAAACAGAGCTATTGCGAATGGCGGCATCGGTCGAACAGAACAGCGAGCATCCATTGGCCAGCTCGATTGTTCGGGCCGCCAAGTCCAGCGATATAAAAATCCCGGCCGTTCAGGATTTTGAATCCATAACCGCCGCTGGCGTGATGGGAAAAGTTGAAGAACAACGTGTCTTGATTGGAAAGCCAAGTTTCTTGACCGACAACGGAATCAGTGGTGTCGATCAATTAATCGCACAAGCCGAAGAGTTGCAAACGCAGGGCAACACGGTGATGTTTGTCGGCATCGGCGACAAAGCGGCGGGCATCCTGGCCGTCTCGGATCCAATCAAGGAGTCAACGCCTGACGCGATTGCGGAGCTACACAAGCTGGGTTTGAAAATCATCATGCTAACTGGCGATAACGAGAAAACCGCCAAGGCAGTCGCCGACCAATTGAACATTGACGAAGTGGAAGCTGGTGTGCAACCCGAAGACAAGCACGACCGAGTCGTGAAATTGCGCGAGCAAGGTCATGTTGTGGCGATGGCAGGCGACGGTATCAACGACGCACCCGCAGTTGCCGCCGCGAATGTAGGAATCGCAATGGGAACTGGCACCGACGTCGCGATCGAAAGCGCCGGTGTTACCTTGATCAAAGGCGACCTGCAAGGCATCGTGAAAGCCATCAAACTCAGCCGCGCCGTCGTCCGCAATATCAACCAGAACCTGATATTTGCTTTCGGCTACAACACGCTCGGCATCCCCATCGCCGCCGGCGTCCTCTATCCCTTCTTCGGCATCCTCCTCAGCCCCATGCTCGCGGCTGCGGCCATGAGTATTAGCTCATTGTCGGTTGTTGGAAATGCGTTGAGACTTAGAAAAGCCGAATAGGCTGGACGACTAGTCGTCAACGAGTTGATCGGTTTGTGCGAAATCACGGTCGATAATCTCATCGACAACTTCATCCGGGATTTTGCTCCAGTCTTCGTCTACGCGACTATACTGCACTCCAACCCGAAACGGCATCAGCAGACTCTCAACTACAAACTGATCCAGATCCGTTCCACAATCGTTTTCCAACCAGTGTCGAGAGAGTTTTTCCAAACGATTCAATTCTCGAATTCTGGTTTTCGGATTCAAGTTTGCCAGCTGGAGTAGAAGCGCCCTTTTCTGTTCCTCAAGACGATCAATATTTGTCGTAATCGCGTACAACTCAGCGACAAGATATGCCTTGACCGCTTCCTTTTTGAAAAGTCCTTGTTCCCAGTAGTAGTCTCCCAGCCATGCGTGAGCGTCGATTAGCACGTCGAAAAGACCGTGTTGACCAGCCATTTCACAGATTTCTCCAAAACACTTTTCTGCTTTGTTTTTTTCATTGGCCTGAAGCAAGATTCCAAGCTGGTGCAGAAGAAGCGATGTCTTTTTCTCTGGATCTTTCTCTAGGCGAATGGCATCCTCAATCGTTTCCTCCGCCAGGACGAACTTGCCCTTTTCTTCGTATTGGTAGGCGAGGATCGCGCTAACTTCGATCACGTCCTCAATGTCACCATTCGATTTCGCAAATTCGAGCGCCTTCTTCCAGCAGGAATGTTCGCGCCGCGCGTCCCCAAGTTCGCTATAACTTGCTGCCAACAATCCGTAGTAATCATTTGCGAATTCAGTGACTTCAAACTCGTCTTCTCGGCCTTCCAACATCTCAACTGAATCGGCGAACTTGGATTGCAAATAAAGCGAGCGGGCAAGCGACAATCGCATTTCTGATTTGTCCCCGGAAATCTTTGCTCGCTCAAGTGCTCTTTGAAAATATCGTTCGGCTA
>CAYGUE010000109.1:0-11543 GCA_964352885.1 uncultured Pirellulaceae bacterium | reverse complement strand
CATCAACTTCGAGAAAAAACTCTCCCGCAGTTTCCAGTATCCTTTGTCTTTCTCTTTCGTTCACCCAGAGAGTTTTCGACTCAACTTGAAGCTTAACAAATTTCTGCGAGTCCTTTTGTTTTCCAGCGTCCCACATTGCCGTCGCAAGTCCAAATATTGCGCCGGTTTTGCTATTGAAATCCGGAGTTTGGATTGCTTCGGCCAGTGCTTGCTCGAACAAGGCGATCGCATCGTCGATCTTGCCTAGTTGCCGTTGAAGATCCGCATCCAAACGAATAGCATCTGCGCGTTGCGATGCGTTAGTTTTTTTGGAAAGCCGCTTTGCTGTGGCAATAGCTTTTTTCGCCTGGGAAGGTTGCAGCCTGCTTAAGTAGCAAGCTGCGATTTGAAGTGAAATGCGACATTCCAATTCCTTGGCCTTTCTTGACTTTGCAAGGGCACGGAACTCTACAAGTAACTTTGCAGCGGCATCAACATCATCCAAGAACTCCCAGTTCCACTCAAATCTGGAGTCAAAGTATTCTGACCAAGTAGAAAGGCTACCGCTAAACTGTTCCAAACACGCTTTTGCATCGTCGAACGCGTTATCGACTTCAATTGGCTCGGTGGAGTTGTTCATCAAGAAACCGGCGCGTTCTAAATGGACTTCAGCGGCAGTTTCAAAATCGTTGTGCCCCAGTTCCGTTTTAGCAGCCTTTTCAAACTCCTTGATCACCTTTGTGATTGAATCGTCAGTCTGGCAATAGGAAACTGCGTTGCTAACATGACAATAGACGATCCATTGCTTGAACTGGTTATCCCGAGCGATACCAAGCCCTTGCTTGAGCAGTTTGCGACATGTTATCACGTCGTCTGATTGCATATATGTTTGGGCGATATTGTAAATTGCAGCAACCTCGCCTTCCGGGTTGGAGTACGTTTTGCAGAGCTGACGCATTTGCTCCAAAACTTTCCTCGCAGTTTTGATTCTCCCCTGTTTGATAAGAACCACGGCCTCGCCATGCATTGCGTTTGAAGCGGTTTCAATATACTTTTCGTCGTCAAGCGAAACCTTCTTTGCCTGCCGAAAGCGAGTTATCGCCTCTGGGAAATTTTCTTGCTGAAGCTCGATCTGTCCCAGACGACAGCAAGCGTGCGATAGCCCGTGTTGATAGCTAGGTTTTTCCGACAACTCAATCGCCGCGAGATAGGCTTCAGAGGCCGCTTTTAACGAACCGATTTGAAGCAAAAATTCTCCGCGGCTGATGAAACAGTCCGCTTGCTTTTGTATGTTCCCAACTTCACGCCAAACAAGTTCTGCACGACTGAGAAGGTCGACTGATTCGTCTGCATTCGAGTCTGCCACAAAGTCGAACTTTTCAAACAACGCCTCGCCTAAAACCGATTTGTCATGTTTTGCCGATCCCGCAATCTTGATCGCTTGGTCATATGCTTGCATTGCTTTCTTTTCGAGACCGAGTCCCCGGTAACAACCTGCGGACAGTAAATAGGACTTCGCGGCCCAGCATTCGGAACCCGGTTTCTTGGTGACCAATCGCAATTTTTTCGACCAACTGATTCCTTCTTCAAAAAGGCCGAGCTTGATCTTGTATTGACAAACAGCGTGACGAACTTCAGCTTTTGAAATAGGCGAGGCCCGAACGAAACGAGAAAGGTCTCCATCAAATCGTTCAAGAATTTGGCAATAGAGTTCCTCCCACGATCTCGGCTTGACGTAGTGAGCTGAATCAATCAGCAGTTGCGCAGACTTCCAGCACTCTTTGGAGCGAGTGTAATGCAGCGCCAGTTCGGCCAATACATCGGGGTGATGTTTGAGTTTCTCCAACGCATCAATCCAAACTAAATTGACACGCTCTTCGAAGCCTTTGGCGGAAAACAATGCTCGTTTAGTTTTTGGATCAACAAAAAGATTTCCATCCCGGCTCTCGAGAACCCCTTTTCTTTTCAGAAACGCAACATCGCGTTGCCAATTGACGTCGGGCAGGAGTCGTCGAAACCCGACAATCCCTCTAGCCAAAACGCTGTTCGCAATGATTCCAAGCGTCAAGAGGCGATCGGCAGGGATGATGTTTGTTGCAGCATTGTATTTCTTTTTATTGGTCACGAGTTTTTGCTCGTCGAGATGTTTCGAAATAAGTCCAGCCAATGTTTTGATTTTCTTTTCATCGAGAACCGATTCCGCAAGGCTTTCATTTTCCATTTCAATCCGGTGAAACGTGAACTGACTTGAACTCTGGATTTTGCTTTCGACCGAAGATGAAAAGTCAGACAACAGTCTTTCGAGAAAATCATCCCCCTGCCGGTAATGCGGATAATATTTGAAAAGAACAGTGCGATGATCCTGCAACAACTCCTGAATCTCTTCCCACGCGACGATGTGGACTGCAAACAGGCCCTTCGTTAAATGCCTTGCGGTTATTTTCCTTGCCTCTTCTTCAACCCCGGCGTCTTTGGGGCCAGTTGTAGCCAGGATAAATTCCGATAGTGGAGGCTTAAACTTCTTTGCCTTGGAAACTTCCGTTCTGAGTTCATCGACAGTTACGCATTTGTGAGTGTACGTATCCTTTCCCTTACATTGAATGCCAGCCCACCGTTTGCCATTGTTTGGTCGTCCGCTGACGTCCACACCATGCTGCGTCTGTCCCGAGCGACCGTTCTTCGTCGCCGACGGGCAACGCCAGACTTCTCTCCAAAGGTCTCGGCAAAGGGATTCAAATTTAGGCCAATCTTTGGGCCTATCGACTTGAAGATCTGAAAAAGTAAACAAAGTGCTTTGCCATGTTGGTCGTAATTGCAAATTTCTAGTTTATCGAAATTCAACTTCCCAAACACTCCGGGACAACATGATGCGTTACAATTGGCTGTTTCCGTATCAAGTTATTTTTCCACCAGCCAAAAAACGTTTCATGGATTCAGATGCTCAAAAGAGTTCAGAGGACATTCGTCGCGAGATGGAATCCGCGTTGAACAGCGGCTCTGGGCCGGGGTTTGCTCGGTTCGCACTCGCTTGTCTTGGTGGGATTCCGTTCGCGGGCGGAGCGTTTGGAGGTGCAGCGGGCGCGTGGGCCGAGAAAGAACAGGCTCGACTGAACAAGTTGTTTCAGGCGTGGCTCAAGCTCCAAGAAGAAGAACTGAAAGAAATCGGGATAACTCTCGTCGAGGTCATGGCCAGGCTTGATGCTGAGGATCCGGTCGTGCAAGAACGAATCGAAAGTCCAGAATACTTGTCGCTCGTCAGAAAATGCTTTCGCGACTGGTCAGCTGCAGAGAGTGAAGAGAAACGAAAGTACGTCCGAAATCTGTTGACGAACGCGGCAGCCTGCCGATTGACTAGTGATGATGTGCTCAGATTGTTCGTTCAATGGATCAACGACTACAGCGAAGCCCATTTCGCGGTGATTAAGGATGTCTATCAGAACCGTCACACAACGCGACGTTCAACGTGGCAGAGAATCCACGGAGCCAATGTTCGTGAAGATTCCGCGGAAGCCGACCTTTTCAAATTGCTCTATCGCGATTTGAGTACAGGCGGAATTTTGCGAATTCATCGTCCGACCGACATGGCTGGAAACTTTCTCAAGAAGCCAGCGAAAGGCAAGCGAATTGGCCAATCCAAAAGCCATGTTATGAAGTCGGCATTTGAGGGTGATAGTCCCTACGAGCTTACAAAACTTGGTGAGCAATTTATCCATTACACGATGAACGAAATTGTTCCGAAAATCCAATACGCAGCGTCCGAGAAGCCCAAGCCGAAATAGAGGACAAGGTTTAGCCTCGCTCGGCGCATCAGCAGAAAACTCTGAGCACTTAGAGTATACGGCTCTTCGCCACAATTGGACTTAAATAAGTCTTACCCAGTCCGTCAAACGAATCCCTGAAATATTGGGATTTCGGCGAAGGAACGGATGGCCTATCGCATCAAAATGGTGATCGCCAACGGCCTACGGTGCGTTTTATTGGGGCGGCGAATTGCTCAAGGTTCCAACGCAGGTGAAAGTCGGGATTCTACCGATCGCCGAGTTTTTGTTTATCATCTCGAATGTCCATCAAGCTAGTGAATGTGAAAAACAACCTCCCACTCAAGCCCGCTCGTTCCATCCGGTTTCGACTGATTGTCGCAGTAAACAGTATTCTGTTTCTGTTTGCCGTGGCATTCCTTGTCTATGACTATGGGCGCGAGATAAACGATCGTTTTGATGAAAAGAAGACTGCGTTGGAGGAAGAAGCAAAAACACTTCTTCCGGGTATTTTGCATTTACAACCGCACGGGTTGCAAACGATTCAAACCTACGTCGATGACGTGTGCGGAAGAATGGAAAACGCCGAGTCGCCAAACCATCACATTGCGGTCGATTTGCATGGCACGTTGATTCAGGCCCATGCCCATCACCGCCAGTCGGACGAATTGGTTGCGGCAATGAAGAAAGCGGCGGAGAACGATCAACAACGCGTACGATCCGCCGAAAACGATTTGGTGGTTGGAATCCAGACACAGGGCAACGCAACAGTTATTGTCAGCGAAAACGTCTCGCGGATTCGTTCGCAAGTCTTTGCCGATGTCATGCGGCGAATGTGGAGCTTGGCCTTAATGGGACTCGTGGCCGCGACCATGGTTAATTTGATGTTGGTGCGGATGGTTTCACGGCCCCTTCAATCGCTAGTATCCAAGGTTCGCGAAGTGGGCCAAGGGAGTTTCGAAACACAATTGGCCTCTTTTGGAAGTGCTGAACTGGATTATTTGTCGGCAGAGATCAACGCCATGAGCGATGCGCTGAAAGCATCGGAACGCGAGCGAAAATCACGCTTGGACAAGGCGAGGCTAATACAAGAAAACTTGTTGCCTGACGATATTGAGGTTCCAGGCGTAAATGTTGGAATGATCTACACGCCAGCCGAAGAAGTTGGCGGAGACTACTTTGACATTCTGCCGCACGGAGAGAATGGTTGGCTTATCTGCATCGCGGACGCAACGGATCATGGCGTGCCGGCAGCCATGACCGCTGCCATGTTAAAGACGTTGCTTTTGCAAACGAAGGAACTTGCGACGTCGCCTGCCGAGATCCTGTTGCAGATGAATCGAACTTTCATGGACGTCAACCTATATGGTGATTTCGCGTCGATTATTCTGTTACGTCTGGATTTGGACAACCAACATTTGACGTTTGCCAACGCTGGTCATGATCCAGCCTGGCTAATTGAGTCTGACGGCAAGGTTCATGAGTTGACGGCCACCGGAACGTTGCTTGGAATCGACGAAGGTACTGATTGGGAAGATGAAACAATTGAACTTTCTGAGAATTGCCGTCTTGCCCTATCAACCGACGGAATCACCGAAACGTTCAACTCAGACGAAAATCAGTTCGGCAAACAGCGACTTCTCGATTTGCTGTTGGAACATGCTTGTTTACCCGCCTCGCAAACTGCCAAACTCATCCACGAAAACGTAAACGAGTTTCGTGGCGAACAAACCCAGTCGGACGATGTGACGTTGTTGCTATTGGATTTCGTTTTGAAGGAATCGAAGGCTAACAACAGTCCTGTCGAGTCAGTGGATGCCGGTGTTAGTTTGAGTACGGAGTCGGTTGAATGACTGCCAGTTCCTGCGGCTGCTGCGGAAAACCGGCTGATGAGTGCAGTTGTTGGGAGTTTCCGGGTTGGGGAAAAGTCGAACATGTTGATGATTTGGAACCACTGTCGAAGCCGTCCGGCGAGGCAGCAAAGTCGGAGAAACTGGGCCAATGGCGGGCGACCGCGATTTGCGGAAACGACATAACTTCCAGTTGCCTATACGTCTCCGCGTTGGCGGCGCTCTATGCAGGCCCTTTGGCTCCATTGGCCTTGTTGCTCGTTGCAGGAGTTTTGTATCTGTTTCGAAACATCTACGCCGAAGTCGGCAGTGCCTTGCCTTTGAACGGCGGCGCGTATAACTTGCTGCTCAACACGACCACGAAATGGCGAGCCGCATTGGCTGCCTGCCTGACGATACTTTCATATATTGCAACCGCCGTGATCAGTGGCAGCGAAGCGATGCACTATGCGGCGGATCTCGTCCCTTCGTTGAACATCTTTTGGGCGACCATCGCGTTGTTGTCGGTTTTTGCGTTATTGAATTTCTGGGGTATTACGGATTCCGCCAACGTGGCGCTGATGATCTTTGTGTTTCATATCGCCACGTTGATCGCGCTGGTCGGATTGGCAACCGTTGCGTTGGTAAGCGACCCCAGCACGCTGCTTGAGAACTGGCGAACCCCAATGAGCGAATGGCCGTCACCTCGTTCTGGTGGGTTCACGATCGCTTTGTTCTTTGGATTCTCGGCAGCCATGCTGGGTATCAGCGGATTCGAAAGCTCAGCCAACTACATCGAAGAGCAGAAGCCGGGTGTCTTTCCGAAAACACTTCGCAACATGTGGATCGCCGTTGCCATTTTCAATCCGCTCATCAGTTTCCTTTCGTTTGCCGTTTTTCCGATGGCTGAAATCGTCGAGTACAAGGAAGCGCTACTTTCGATGATGGGTCACCATAGCGTGATTCAAATCACGGGTGCCGAGCCTCAGCATTTTTGGCCGCGAATGGTTTCGCTGCGGATCAGCTTCGACGCAGTGATTGTGTTGTCTGGAGCGGTTTTGACCAGCTACGTTGGCGTGACAGGATTGATTCGGCGAATGAGCCTGGACATGTGCTTACCGCAATTCCTGCTGAACAAGAACCGATGGCGTCGCACAAACCATTGGATCATCGTGTTGTTTCTCGGAATGTGCTGCTCGATTTTGGTGATCACTGGCGGCAAGATTGAAATGTTGGCAGGTGTTTATACGCTTTCCTTCTTGTCAGTGATGGCTCTGTTCGCGGGTGGCAATCTTCTGCTCAAGAAAAAACACCCACAATTAAAGAGAACGACGAAAGCGAAAGTACCTGGTGTTGTCATAGCCTTAGTTGCGGTTCTGGCCGCATTGATCGGCAACACTTTATTTGACCCCGATTACGTTCGTGTTTTCGCAATCTACTTTGTCGCAGCCGTTGGCATAGCAGGTTTTATCTTCTATCGAACGCTTCTGCTAACAATCGTATTGCGGGCATTCAATGCGATCCTGACCTTCGGGCCGTTCAAACGATTCAAGCTTCGCGAACGAATCATCACGCAGTTGCACGAACTGGAGTGTCGTAAACTGCTGTTTATCATTGCGGACGGTGATTCGTCGGAGCTTCACAAGGCCGCCGAGTACGTTCGGCGCAACGAGCAAATCCGCTTCATGAAGATTGTCTGGTTCTATGAAAATGAATCTGAATTTCCATCGGACCTGGAAGAGATTCACACGCAACTGGATCACGAATTTCCGACGGTTCACATTGACTTTGTCTTGGTTAAATCAAAACTCTCCATTGATTCCATCCGTTCGATTGCAAAACGCCTTAGCGTCCCCAGCAACTTCGTTTTTCTCACCTCAAAAACCGCCACATCAATCGGTGACCTCGCCGACCTGGGTGGAGCGAGAATCGTCGTTTGAACTTGCATTGATGTCGACGACATCGAGGGGGTCCAAACAGTAAGTCAGCGGAGGCAACAGCGTCCGACTGCTATTTCTTTATCTTCGCGAGGAATTCGTCAGGGTTGGCAAGCAGGTCGTCTTTGCAGCCATTGCAGCAAATCCAGAATTCTTGATCCTTGACCGTCACTTTGATTGGCTCGCCCATCGTTCCAAGCATCTCTCCCGAAACTGGACACACATGTTGTTTCATCGCCGAGGCGCGATCGGCTTCCGATAAATTGGCAAGCCCTTTTTCCATCTTCGCCATGGCGTCGCCGCCGCTGTTGGCCGAGTCATGATCGTGTTCATCATGCTCGTCATGAGTATCAGGATTTGAGACTGGCGTTATAGGCGCGTTTGACGTCGGTGAATTGCTACAGCCATAGAAGACGATCCCGACGACCGCAATCAAAAACAATCCGAGATACGATACTGTTCGACGCATGAGAATTCTCCAGTACGAGTTAGAAACGAGCGGTTAATTTCACCGACTACTCCAATTGGATGCAGCAGCTCTGTGTTTCTTCACGCCGAGTCAGAGATATTAAAGCTGACTCAGCTGGGGAATTCATGGCGAAACGCATCCACTCGAGTTCCTGAGCGATTTCGCACGGTAAATAGTTTCTGAATCATTTATTTGCCGAGAAGAACTTGTGGTTTCGTTTCATCCAATCTCTTAACCCGAGGCAATCCAATTGGCTTGCTACGAAATCAGATTCAAACAACCAACATTAATTGATCCGAGGATCGTCTTATGAAAATGCATAGAACAAATCGACTCTGCCTGCTGGCCATTGGCATGCTTGCGGTGTCGGCACTTTCCTCGCCAGCCTTTGCACAATCGACCGATCAGAAACACGCTGATCACGATCAACATCAGCAATCCGACAAACCTGATTTGCAAGTTCAGCTTCATGCCTTGCAGGAAAAGGTGGCGAAGCTGGAAGCGGCTCTCAAGCAAAAACATGCCGCCATGGCAAAGGACGGAAAGACGGAAATGGGTATGAAGGGCGGCATGGGAATGGAAAAGATGTCCGGAATGAAGAAGGATGACAAGTCCGGAATGAAGATGGACAAGATGTCCGGTGGCATGCAAAAGGGAGGCGGCGGCGACATGAAAATGGCGGCAAAGTCTGGCGGCGGTATGGGCATGATGGGAGAAAACAAAGGAATGGGCATGGGCATGATGAGCAAAGGCATGCAGATGATGGGAAAAATGAAATCCATGGGCGATATGGAAATGCCTTCGTCACTGCCCGGTTTCCCCGGCGCGTCGCACATCTACCACATCGGAGCTGACAGTTTCTTTCTTGATCACGCTGAACACATCACGCTGACCGTAGAACAACAATTGACGCTTAACAAATGCAAAGAAGATGCGATGCTCAAGCAAGCCGACTTCGATCGCCAAATCGAAGCTGCCGAACAGGAAGTTTGGGTCTTGACCAGTTCGGATAGCCCCGATGCAAAAAAGATCGAAGACAAGATTTCGGAAGTTGCCAAAATACAGGCCGATCAGCGTATCGCTTACATCCGCGCGGTGGGAAACGCCGCCAAGACGCTGACTGATCAGCAGCGAGGTGCTTTGACCGGAGCAACGAACAATGAGGGAGCCGAGAAGTAACTCTGAGCGGAAAGCAAATGCAAGCTGCTCGCCCTCTGTGTCATTTTGCCTGCGTCATGAAGAAATGGCCTTATGCCTGCATCCAAATTGTTCAGATCCTAATCGCTAAAAATGACCAGGTCGGATTCGACAATGGATGTAACAAACACGGTGAAGCAAACTCTCCTCTTCCTAATCGTATTTCTCACAGGCCTTGCATTCGCTTCGCTTGTACAAGCTCAAGTCACGCCCGAAGAACACGCGGCACATCACCCAGAGCAAGCACAGCAAACGGGTAGCGATTCGCAAAGTGGAGGGATGAGCGGAATGGGCGGCGACAAAGGTGGCATGGGCGGGATGATGGGAGGCGGCGAAGGCGGCGGCATGGGTGGAATGATGGGCGGCATGATGGAAAAAATGGGTGCGCCCAAGCCCAAGGAAATGTATCCGAAACTGATGGACTTTCCCGACATGTCCGCCAAACAACGTACTCAGTTTCAACAGGAGGCTCATGCCCGCATGATTGCTGGCACCGCATTGTTGTCAGATGGGCTTGATGAACTGTCAACATCCGCACCGACCGACGACTTTGCCGCAATGCAGGCTGCGACTTCCAAGATGCGTGAAGGCTTGGCGCAGTTTGAAAGCGGGCTTGCCGCGCATCGGGCCATTGCAGAAGGGAAATCACCTCGCAACGTCGCGACGCAATGGTTCAAACAGGAGATGAACTTGATTCCCCCTGCCGCCAACGCCTCCACTGGATTCAGCCTGTTTGGGATGGGCCTGTTTCACTCATTCATCATGTTAGCGTTACTTGTGTTTACCGCCGCCATGATCTGGATGTACTTTTTCAAAATGCGGCGTGCTTCCGCTTTGCTTGAAAGACTAGTGACAGCAAGCGGAGCGGAAGAAATTGCAACCGATACATCTACAAAAAAATCAACCGTCGACGTACAGGACAAAACATCGACGCCGATTTCGCGTTCGGCGGCCAACTCGACAGTTCCAGCAGAACCGAACCCTTCCGCCACGGGGGCTTCCTGTTGTAGCGATGCCAACGCCGCATGCCCCACCGAAGAGTCACTTGAAGGCGCAGACATTTCCGCTGGATTGCTACCGCTTGCCAAGAAAAAACTGTGTCGATTGCGTGTAGCCAAAATCATTCAAGAAGCCGATGACGTGAAAACGTTTCGCTTGGTCGCCTGTCATGGCGGCGGTATTCCGTTTAGTTACCTGCCGGGGCAATTTCTGACGCTTACCTTGCCCGTTGCGGAAAAACCCATCCGCCGCAGTTACACGATTTCATCGTCGCCGACGCAAGGATACTATTGCGAGGTTACGGTTAAACGTGAGGAGCAGGGAGCTGGATCGCGTTATCTGCACGATCAAATAAAGGTCGGCGACACGCTTGAAGCTAAAGCTCCCAGTGGCCGGTTTACCTTTGCCGGCGAAGACTCTGACAGCATCGTGTTGATTTCAGGCGGCGTAGGCATCACACCGATGATGAGCATTACCCGCGCGTTAACAGACATGTGTTGGCCGGGCGAAATTTACTTCGTGGCAGCATGTCGTGACGTCGAGCATTTCCTCTTTGAGGCAGAGCTTAAGGCATTGCAACAGCAACACGAGAACCTACAAGTCTTTGCGGCAATGAGCCAGCTTGAAGATGACATCCACAGCTATCGGCGTGGACGCCTGAACAAGAATCTACTGACCGAATGGATTCCCGATATCGCATCCAAGCGGATTCACATCTGCGGCCCGCCGGGCATGATGGAAGCAGCCAAGAAAATGCTGGGCGAGCTAAACGTACCTGCAGAAAATATTCACACTGAGAATTTTGGCTCAACCCAAAAACCAAAAGCCAAGGTCGTCGACAAACAGGAAGTCCATAAGCAGGTCGCCAATGCAGCCAAAGTGACGTTTGCAACTTCCAATAAATCAACTGCTCTGCAACCCGACGAAACGATTTTGGAAGCCTCCGAACGAGTCGACGTGGACATTGACTATTCGTGTCGAACTGGAACTTGCGGAGAATGCGTCGTGAAATTGCTTTCTGGAAACGTTTCGATGGAAGTCGATGACGGTCTTGAGCCGGATCAAAAAGAAGCCGGCATGATTCTCGCTTGCCAAGCAATTGCGAAGGATGACGTCTGCGTCGAAGCCTAACATCCAACCAATCCGTGAAACATTCGTTTCAGACTGAACCGAAAGCAACAACATGAAAGAGCGCGAGAGAATTATCGCAAGCGGATTGACGACGCTGATGCTCGTTCTCTGGTTGGGGTTCGCCTTTCATCAGTCGCCTCGATTCACAGGAACCGCGATCGGAGGCCTGTTGGCGGTCAGCGGTTCGCTGTTGATGCTGTTTCCGTTGGCTTACATGATCATCAAACGAGTCAAACGGTTGAAG
>CAYGUE010000108.1:0-24284 GCA_964352885.1 uncultured Pirellulaceae bacterium | reverse complement strand
GCATGGGCATGGGCGGCATGGGCATGGGCGGCATGGGCATGGGTGGCGGCGGTAGAGCTGGTGGTGGTAGGGGAATGGATGATGATGACAGCGGAAATCTTTCTGATGAGGATCAGAAAAAAGCAGATGAAGCTGCCGAACGTGCGAAATATGCCACCAAGAAATCCATTGCTTCAAACATGATTCATCCGGATGCTCGTGAGCGGCTGAATCGCGCTCGTGATGAAAAAGGTGATGACGGCAAGAAGGTTTACTACGTAAGCGAACGACACGGCGAGAATGATGAGTACGTTGAAATCAAAGTACCGAAAGATCACGAGTACCTTCGATACGCTCGACCAACCAAATGGTCAGACACGGTCGAGGTAACGGTCAACACGGCTCCTTCGTTTGTCTATGCTGGCGAACCGGTTGAAGTTCGTCGAGTTGAAGTCGGTCGCGGCATGGTCACCGATGGTGAGCCGTCCATGAAAGTTGCCTCTGGAAAGTACATCCAACGTGGATCGCTTTCTGGCGTCAAAATCCCTTTCAAGAAGGAAGTAAAAGCGGGCGAGCTTTTGGACTTCGATCAAGCCGCTCACGTCATCCACCCAGTCACTTGGGTCATTCACAAAGTGACAGGCGTGCCGGTTCAAACTGGAACGGTTGTCATTGACATCTCGGAAGGTGAAGAGATTGATACAAATAAGAGCTCTCCAATTCCGTATTTCTATCCCGGCGAAGCGTTGGTGATGGATTCCAATGGAAACATTCAGTTACGCAATGACCTTGAGGACCGCGGAGCATACTTGGCTGCCGTTCTTCAGAAAGACGACAAAGCTTCCTATGGAGGTCGACGTCGACGCAAGGCGAAGAATGATGACCCATTTGGTATGGGGGGTGGCATAGGTGGCATGGGCGGTCCCGGTATGGGCGGTCCCGGTATGGGCGGTCCCGGTATGGGCGGTCCCGGCGCAGGCGGTCCCGGCGCAGGCGGTCGCGGCGGTGGAGCAGGCGGTCGTGGCGGTGCAGAAGGCGGTCGTGGCGGTGCAGGAGCAGGCGGTCGCGGCGGACGATAGTTTTCACCCCAAACTTGAACACTTAAACAGCCGGTACGCTTTGTGCCGGCTGTCTTTGTTGGGTGACGAATTTCGGACGGCCGAACATGTATCCTGATTCGAACAGAACACACTCTGTTAGCAATCCACTTTCGACTAGCTCGCGGTTCGAGGCTAGCAATTATTTGGGGCTAGTGGTTTTATCCAACCTAAATTGATGGGTGCCAAGCCTTACGCTTGAAGTAAGCAAGCTCGAACGAACTTGAAGCATGCCGAAACTGGATAAGTTCAGCCTCGACGGACCATTATGGCCAGCACGCTCTTGGGGGTGTTATTAATTCACACACTCGTCGTGCCTCGTATCAAACATGTCAAAAGTCTAATTTGCCGTGGTTCGAATCGCCGATTGACCCTGGAACTTATTGTCAAATCCAGTCACGACGTTCTGTTCAACGGAACAGCCAGTCTGGATGACGGCCCTGTAGCGAATTGTCTCGGTCACGCCACCACCCAAGCTGGTCAACTCCCACGACAATTTTTTGCTTTCCTTGTCGTACCAGGCAGCGCGATCCAAAATCGTCACTTTCATCTCCTCAGGAACCGAAAGTTGAACAATCACGCTGTTTGCAACTTCGGCGGAAACATTCTGCACCTCGATGGCAAACTCGACTTCACCGCCGATCTGCACGTCGCTGGGACCACTTAGCAACGCCGCAATCGTGTTAGGCGGCATCGTTGCTTCTTTCGTCTCGAGCGGCAACGGCTGCACTTCGACACCGTGTGCAACTGCGAGAACAAGCGGCTTTAGAATCTTGGAAGTATTGGACTTACCTTCTTCCAACATCGTCGAAGTCGACTGTCCAATCCCGCTTCTACCAAGGCCTTTTTCGACCACACGTCTCGTTGTCGTCGAAACGGTTGTGGCAGGCACCCTCGGCTTCAACATCCCCGAGGAGCGTGGCCACGGCACCGCGTCCGGTTTCGCTGCCGTTTCCACCGCAACATTCGTGACTGGATTACCCCAGTTCGTCGATGTAACTTTGGTCTTGAAGTGTGCCAACTCGTTACGCGTGTATTTGATCGCAACTTCAACGATTTGATGTTCGCCTGGCAACAGCTCACCGATCGTCAATTCAACGTCGAGGCCCGCCACGGAATCCGGCTTTGGAACAACCCGCTGAACGATGCTACCAGCGGGAGCGGTCAACAGGATCTTTGCATTTTTGAGCTTCTTCTGGCCGTCATTGCGAACCATGAATTCATGCTCGTCAAAAACTCCTCGCTTGAACGAGTGAGGCAGCACCACGATCGCCCCAGTTGCAACCTCTGAATCGATCGACGTATCTTCGATCGGTTTAAGCATCCCGCTGATCGGTGCCCGAGCGCTGCTTGCCGTTTTTGGCTTCGTGGCAATTGGCTGAAGTAACGCATAGTTCGTCGGCGAATTGATTTGCGTTGCAACGACAGCAGACGCGTTGTTGATTGGCTGCAATGGCCGTGATTCCTGAGCGTTGCAGTAACCGAATAGGTTTACGAAGGCAATTGCGGTGGCGATTTTTGCGGCAGTCATAGGGAGCTCAACCAAACATATGGAGTGTCTCTTTGAGCATCGGATTGCCTGTAATGTTAACGCTAACCAAAAATTCGGTGCAGCCAGAAAAGTCAACCAAGATGAGTTGCCCAACCGGAAAAACCGTCAAAGCTTGCCAGGACTACCCATTTTAAACCACTTGGAGAACCAGTCCGCATTTCACTGAGGCGCTAAAGCTGCCCAGTTCACGGGACGATCGTCTCGAACCCGTCGACTGAGATACATTAAGCTGCCGCCGATTCCCGAGCCTGCTTTTTTTTCTTCGTCATGCGAACTGGCTTCGCTTTCCATCGGCGATGCACCCACCAGAATTGCTCAGGCTGCTCGTAGATCGCTTCTCCCATCCGATCGTTGTACCACTGAGTCAGCGCCTTGACGTCGCGAAGCGAATCGTCCAAGTCAAGCGGATCGGCAACGCCGGTGCAACCGATCTCGAAATGAAGCGGCTTGTCGGTATGTTTGCAGTAGCTGACCATCATCGGCGCGTTGCCAGAAAGCGTAAACAGTGCAATTGCTTTATGGCACGCTGCAGGGCGTCCCAAAAAGTCGATCCAACATCCTTTCGTGCCAGCATGCTGGTCACCAAGGATCGTCAAAATGCCCCCCGATTCGAGTACCTTTTGAACCGCTGGAGCACTACCGTCTTTCGGCAAAATGAACTGGCCATTTCGTTCGCGAAAACCGTTCAGAAAACGATCGAGGTATTCGTTGTCTAATTTTCGGGCAACTGTATAGCTCGGCATCCCAAGCAATCCTGTCACGTATCCCGCCATTTCGAAGTTACCAAAATGCCCCGACACGGCGATCAGCGGACGATAGTCGATCAGGTATTCGGTCATACGAACTTTGTCGCGAATGAAAACGTGCTGCCGCCAGTTCGTATCATGAATTTTACGCGGCGCTTGGGCGATCTCGCATCCCATCAGAAACAGGTGATACCACATCTCGCCGGTCAGATACTCGATGCGTTCGTCTGTCGCATCAGGATAAACACCAAGGATATTCTCCTTAACGACCTTCCGGCGAAACCCGATCTTATCAGCCACCAACCACGCCAAAAACCGACAGAGCCGTGCGCACATCTCGATCGGCATGATCTGGACGATACCGACGACGACCTGCACCAGCAAATATTGGGCTATATTTTTCACAGTATTCCTTCGCGTTCACTCGCTTTCGATTGACGGCAAGATAACCCATTTGAGGATTTTGGGGTACGTCGATGTCGTGCTGCGGATCTGGAACCAATAAGATATGATTTGCATGCATTTGACCGCCCACCAACAACGCTTACCGAGATAATGAATCCAATTCTCTGGTTGATTGCATTCATTGGACATCTCGGTTCATGGTGTGTCGTCTACAACCGCACGCACGCCACAAATTGGCCTCGAAAAGCACGCAAACGTAGCGAGAAATTCGTCATTGCGGCGGTCCTTATTCTGTTTTTCTGGTTCATTGGAAGAGCCATCGGACAACGCACTTTGTCTTTCTGGGACATATCTGCAAGCAGCACATTCGACGGGATCTATTTGTTCCTGATGACTGGCCTGGGCCTTTTCTTTATCGCCCGATGGGCGTGGCGTAAGTTTCAGGCTCCGCCATTTGCCATCATTTCCAATCGACGCACGATCATTAACGTGCAGCACGAACTCGGCAGGAACATCTACCAAACTCCACTTGCAATGGCGTTGAAGAAGATCCCCTTCAACCAGTCTCATTTGATTGCCGTCGAATCCTTGGAAATCGGTCTCGAAAATTTGCCACCGGAACTCGAAGGCTTAAAGATCTGCCAGCTTTCAGATTTTCATCTGACGGGTCAACTCGAACGAGCTTACTTTGAACGCGTCGTTGTGGAAGCAAATCGATTCGAGCCTGATTTGGTTTTCGTCACAGGAGATCTCTTGGACGAACTCGACTGTCTCGATTGGATCGATCCGGTTTTTGGTCAGCTCAAATCAAAGTACGGCAGCTATTTTATTCGCGGAAACCATGACCTGCGCATCGCCGATCAGAAAATGTTGCTGCATCGCTTGGAAGCCGCTGGCATGAAGTGGATCGGAGGCCAATGCGTTTCCGTCGAAATCAATGGAGCAAAGATCTGCCTGCTCGGAAACGAACTGCCTTGGCATTCCGGTGCCGAAACGCTGACCCCCGATTCGCTGGAAGATAACTTGCTGCGGATTCTGTTGACGCACACGCCTGACCAAATCGAATGGGCTCGTCAGTTCAATTTCGATATGATATTTGCAGGCCACAACCACGGAGGCCAGATTGCGTTTCCGCTTGTCGGTCCGATCGTCGCGCCAAGCAAATACGGCGTGCTGTACGCGTCGGGAACGTTTGATATCGGCCAGGCGATCATGCACGTCAGCCGCGGTCTCTCTGGCGACGAGTGCATTCGGATCAATTGCCCTCCGGAAGTCGGCTGCTTCACCCTGCGGAAGGCAAACTAACAACCAAGCCCGGAGATCCATGAGCCGAATTCTCAACCCTTTCCCTGCTGAAAACAAGAACCACTAGTTGGCCGAAAACAGCACCGTATCAATCACGTGAATCACACCGCGATCGGTGCGAAAATCTTTGACCAATAGCTTAGCATTGCCGTTGAGGACAAGCCCATCGGCAGTGACCTCAATCGGAATTGACTGGCCAAAAAATGTGTCAAGTTCGCCAAGCTCAGCCAAGTCTCGACTGAAAAAGCCGCCCTCTTCTCCGGCTACTCCTCGGTGGAAATTTATCAGATCAAGCAATTCACTGTCCGACAATGCATCCAAAGTTCCTGTTAGTAGGGCCTCAAATGCAGCGTCGGTAGGCGCGAAAACTGTTGGTTTTGAGTCAAGCCCATTCCTGAAGTCATCTTTCAATTCTAGCATTTCCAAAGCCGAAGAAAACGTCGACAGTTCAGGAATCGCCGCGACCGTGTCAGTGACGTCCGCCAACAAAGCCCGTCGCACAATCAAGTCGTTATAGAGCTGATCGACTCGGACCGTCGAATCCACAACATGGTTTTGTTCAAAGGAGCGAACGTCTACGTTGTTGTCAGGAAGATCAATAAATGACACTTCAACACGGTCGAATCCGTCCTGCCCGGAAAATACGGTAGGGTTTCTTCTGAACAAAGCTTCCGTCGCTACGAATGCATCATTGCCGTCTCCAAGAAAAACACGCTTTGCCTTCGTTTTCAATCCACCTGGAATGTCGAATTCAAGGTCGTTCCCAACCGTCACGAAATCATTGCCCGCCTGTGTGAGAATCAAAGTGTCACCGACAAACGTGGAACGATCGGTTCCTACTTCATCATTGTTGTTTCCGGTCACCACGAGCGTGTCGCCATAAAAGCTGACCGAATCAAATCCAATGGTGTAGTTCCCATCGAGTGAAAAAATTCTTGTCTCGCCTCGCATGATACTATTGTTGAACGCAATCGAATCATCGCCAGTGAACGTTTGGACTGTCAAGTCGTTTGGAAATTCGGCTTGGTGCAGACCAATGGAGTCGTCTCCGGGGCCTCCGTACAGGATCGACTTCCCTTTGAACTTGACTCCGTCTACCAACATGGTGTCGTTTCCTTGTCCTAGATTGCCGCGCAACCCCAGTTCCGATTCAATGCTGGCGATGTCACCAAAACTGGCACCGTTACCCAAGCCGGTGACTACGATCGGATTCGACTGACCATTGAGAGTGGTGCCGCCAAAACCAATGATCTCAAACTCCCCGCTTGCACGCTCGCCTCCAATAATTTCAATGTGGTTGTCTGCCGAGTCGCCCCGAATGTAAACGTTGCCACCATCAACTACGTTGACCATCACGTTGCCAGCGAGCATTTTTTTCTGCTCAAGCCGATCGTAGATATTACATTGAGAAACACGCCGACTCCGACTGGATTTCGTTCCGAACATAGTGAGATGCTTTCAAAGCGTTGATGAATCGACAAGTTGTTGAACATATATGTTGGCGACCGACGAAAACGTCGTTTGACAACCAAAAAAAATCGATATCCGTTCCCGCATCTTCCAGAGCATTGCGCTGTGATTGAAGATAGCTTGCCGGGAATTCAGGCTGTTGCTGCCGGGATGAAATCGTTCCTCTTTTAATCGTTCCTCTTTTCCCAGGATGAGTGCATTCCCTTTGACCACAACTCGGTCGTTCTCAATTCGATGAAAGAGCTTCCGTTTTTATTGGGATCCCAAGGAGAATCTTCTGAACCCGTTCGTTCGAACTGCAATTTTGGTTCTGTTTTCGGCAGCGCTACTTCTTGCGGACGTACACTCTCAGCTTCTTGCTGGAATAACGTGGGCTGCTGGCTGAGAAAGTCCAATCAGAGTGCTCACCATCACCGTTTCCGATTCCAATGTCGGCACCGGCTCCATTTTTCCAATGGTTAATCGCGAACAGCGTTTGCTTTGCCTTAAAGTTGTGCACTTGCATGCTCCCGTAGCCAAACTCCGGTGCTGCGGGCGTATCGCCGAAATCGTACTTCGAGTCGGAAGCGCCGCTTACGACGCCGCCGTTGTTGGGAGAATAGTTGTTTGGCCAAAACTCAATATTGCCGACGCCAATTTTCCCAGTGCCTATGCTTTCCTCGTTCGAAAACACTTCGAGCCCCTTTACCGTCTGACGAAAGTTCGCCTTTGATTCGACAGTGGGAATTCCGATCTTCTTCACATCGTCTGTAAATGCGTCCATCGTTGCGAACAGCGCCCTGTTGCCAAATTCACTCGATTCCAACTCAACCAAGTAGGCGACCCGATCGAAAGATTTGATTGCCCCGCTATTGTCAACGTCGTACTTGATCCTGCCACTGAGTTTCGACAAGTCGATTTCGTAGACCTAATCATAGTCCCCGACCGGCAACGTATCCATAAACTCGGGGACTTCTCCGTCCCGAACCGCACCGACGGGCAATCCAGTTCCACCGCACAGGTTTGGTTCGGCCAGCTTGTGCCAAGCGAATCGAAACGCAGTCGGAGCGGCAACTTTGTCGGACTTGAGCACAACAGAAGATTCGCCTTCGATGATTGCTGTAGCCGGCTGAAAACCCTTTGAATGCTTGCCGATAATTTCGAAATGCGTCGGCGACATACCGTCACGAGTCTTGAGTCCTCCTCCGACGTTCGTGAAATTGACTTTCAGGATTTGGCCAGTCATCTCCATTGACTCAAACTCCGGGCTGTACGCGACGACTTCGATTTTTCCGTAGTCATTTTTCAGCGCAAGGTTCGCCAATCTCAATCCAACGTCCTGCTTGTTCGGGGGATGAATATTGTCGAGCGTCGCAATGTCGTTGATGACGACCATCTCAACGTTCGGCAGTGTCGTGACTTTTGCCTGGGCTTCCCAGAACTTTGCCAGTATCGCAGGGTCTTCATTCCCATACTGATACGGTGCGATCTGTACGAAGTAGAACGGAAAGTCGCCCTGCCGCCAAAGTTCACGCCAGCCTTGAATCAGCGCCTTCTTTTTTTCGTAGTACAGCATGCCATCGTTGTGATTCGACTCGCCCTGATACCAGATCGCTCCTCGAATCGGGAATCCAACCATCCCGTGAATCATTCCGTTGTAGAGCATCGTTGGTTCTTGATGCTTCGTGAATGGCTTGAGCGACTCCGGAAACAACGGCGGGTTTTCTATTGGATCCGCAGATTCAACGGCTTGCTTTGCGGTTGCCAACCATTGTTCGGTGCTGGCGATATATTTCTTGAGTCCCGCGTTGTAGGTCGGACTTCCTGGCATGCGTCCAACCACTGAATCGTAGATGTCTTTAACCGCCTCAACTTTTTGAAATCCAACCGGTGGCGTCCAAGGCTCTACCCTCGTTCCTCCCCACGATGAATTCACCAAGCCGATCGGAACGCCAAGTTCTTCATGCAGTCGACGTGCCATGAAGTAACCGCAGGCGGTAAAGCCTCCGGCCGTTTCTGGCGAACAAACTTCCCAATTCGATTCAAGATTATTCAAAGGGACAGCAGACGGTTTCCTCGGCATCTTGATGTGCCGAATCAGTGAGTACTTTGCAGCTGCAATCTCAATCTCTGCGTTGCTGGAACTCGCGACGGTCCATTCCATGTTGGACTGTCCCGAGCAGAGCCAGACTTCTCCAATCAAAACGTCTTTGACTTCGATTTCGTTGTTGCCCTTAACCATCAACGTGACAGGGACGTTGTTCGCATCCATAGGAGCAAGCTCAACTTCCCATCTGCCCGAATCATCTGCTTTCGTGGCAATAGAGTTCTCGCCGATAGAGACCGTGACCGATTCGTCGGCATCGGCCCATCCCCAAAGATAGATTTTCGATTTCTGTTGCAGCACCATATGGTCGCCGTAGAATCCGGGCAGTCGCACATCAGCGTGCACGCACTCGGCGAGGGAGAGTGCTGCAATGATCAAAAGCAGAAAAAGAGCTGGAGTTTTCATTGAAATGCGGCTCAAAGAGTTAATGGTTCAACGCCCTAATGATAGCTTGGCGTCGTCTTGCGAACAAACCTGCCTAGCTCGGAATCCTAACCCGAAGCGCGAGATTTGAAGTTGCATACTTTGCCTGAAAATTTGGATTATGTTTGGAACTAACCATTGAAAACCGAAAACGCTGAGCGTTTTAATACAAGCCCGAAGCGCCAGCGAGTGAATCGAAAATCCATGCAATTATTCACTCGCTGGCGCTTCGAGGTTGTATTGCCGCAACTTCAAAAAGCGCGATCGAGGTGCACTTGGAAACCTCGCTCACGCTTCGGGTTGTGATTCCGGGTGCCCCACTCTCCGTTGAAATCGCCCCTACAAACCATTACGCATCGCCGAGGAACAGCGGCTTCAGATGTCGCTCGAACAAATTGTCCGTGACGTTACGAGACACGATCTCTTCGTACTTACTGAGCATACTTAGATACTCATCGCCAGCGAGCGCCGCGATTTTGTAGCCGACGTGCAACAACTGACGAACCGAAGAGTTGAAATTCGGGTCGTCCGGAATGTGGCGTACCGTGGCATCTAACTTTTCAGATGACCATCCGTTAACTTCGTTCGGCAGCGGCAGTTTGGCTTCATCGATATCGATCACCGTCGCGTACGGCTCGCAAAGAGCAGCTCGCTGTTCAAATGCTTTTGCATAAACGTCCTTCGCCAATTCAAGTCCATCGCCACCGGCTTCCGCGAGTCCAATAATCTCCTCAAGCCAAGTCGTACCCGCGGTTTTAATATGCAGCCCAGCACCCGTTTTCTCCAAACAGCGACGGATTGGTGCGTAGATCGAAAACTTGTCACTGCCCGAATGCACGCTGAGCTTGAGGTTTTCAGGCAATCCAAATTCTTTGATGGCGAAAGCAATCACCGCGAGGTCGTCCGAAAACTCGCGTTCGAACTTCTCTACGTCGCCAACGTAGTCCACACCTTTATTGAAGCGACCCGTGAACTTGGGAGCCACCGTTTGCAATGGGACTTCGTGTTGAGCCAACGCAGCCAGAATGATCAACAACTCAACCGGCGTTTGTGGCGAATCCGTTTCGTCCATCGAAACCTCGGTGATAAATTCTTCGTCGCCCTTTTTCTCTTTGATGAATTGATAGATCTCAGTCGCAGAAAGAACGGCTTTCAGAAACTGTTTTGCAGCCGCCTCCATGCTCGCCCGAGTAATCACCACTGGCTCGGGAATGCCTTCGATCTGATGCGTGCCAATCAGTTTTTCGTTTGCACTAATGAACGAGGCAATCTCTTCTTCGCTGCAAGCCGAACCAATTGCGTCCGCCACATCGAGCGTAAAAAAATCGCTATTGGGCAGAAAGCGATCGACCGTTGAAAGGTTGATATGATCAGCATCGACGTAGTGCGATCCGTCAAAGCCAAGCTTTGCGCAGGCGGCGTCGGCAGCATCGCGAGTTGTCTGTGGCTCGGTGCCGATCGTAAGATGTTCACGATTGGACTTATTCCAAACCGGCACAACATTAAAACCATGTTTGTTGATTTTCATCACGGCTGCCAGCTGCGCACCTGCTTGATGTGCAAATCGGTCGCCAACTCCAAACGAAAACTTCTCAATCAAACGCATCGAATTCTTTCTTGTCTTTGTTCGCATGTACTTCAAGGCATCATGATCGAATGATCGGCAAAAATATCCAGCGGTGATGTGTAATAGCAGCAACGAAACGTCAAAAATTAGCCCCCACGAAGCAGCAAGTTGACTTTGCAAGTTCGCCAAGCCATTGCCAAAACGCTTAGGCAAACGACAATATCAGCTTTCCAGAACTTCATGCGAACAATTACTGAGGCGATCCCTTGAAGGCTATCTCTTTTGATGCAGAAAAAACCATCAGCGTAATTGAGTGCGATGAGCCCAACGCTCCCGGCGAAGGAGAAGTTCTAGTTGCGATTCATCGAGTTGGCATTTGCGGAACGGACACGTCAGCGTGGCTGGGTAAATTTCCGTTCTTCCAATTCCCTCGCATTCCGGGACATGAATTGGGCGGCGAAGTTGTCGAGCTGGGGTCGCAGGTGACCAACGTTGCTGTTGGAGATCGCGTCAGCATCGAACCGTACATGAACAACCCTGAAAGCTACTCGAGTCGTAACGGCAAACCGAACTGCTGCAACGACATGCAAGTCATCGGCATTCACTCCGATGGTGGAATGTGTGAGCGAATTATCGTGCCAGCCAAAAAACTGCACGTCAACAACGCACTGGCCTACGATCAATTGGCTCTGGTTGAGACACTTGCCATCGGTTGTCACGCTGCAAATCGAGCAAACCCAAAACCGGATGACACCGTCTTGATTATTGGCGCCGGACCAATTGGATTGACGGTCGCTGAGTTCGTTCGCGTCCGCGGCTGCAAGGTCATCATGATGGACATCAACGAGGATCGCCTGAAGTTTTGTCGCGAAAAGATGGGTATCGAACATACGATTCAAGTCAAACCCGACGGCAGCCAAGCCGAACAAATCGAATCGCTCACCGACGGCGATTTCTGCGAAGTCGTTTTCGATGCGACAGGTCACGCAGAAAGTATGGCGTCTGCCGTGAACTATGTAGCCTTTGGTGGGGCATTGGTATTCGTCGGCGTCTCTTCAGGCGAAATCAACATTCATCATCCGACGATGCATCGAAGAGAGATGACTTTGATGAGTAGCCGCAACGCGATGTCGGAAGACTTTGGCGAAGTAATGCGTTTAATGGAGAGTGGTGAAATTGTCACGGATCCGTGGATCACCCATCGCTCGACGATGGAGTCACTATCGGAGGACTTCCCTTCGTTTTTGGATCCTGCCGCACAGGTCCTCAAAGCGATGGTTCACATTACTGAGTAAGTCCTCAGTTACGCAGGAACTTAAAATTCCGCATTTACTTACAACTGACGGCTTACTGGGCCGATTTCGAATCGCCGTCTAGGATTTCCAACTTTAGGTTGCGAAATCGAACCTCCGTTTTTCCCCCGCTGTGAAGCTGGAAAGCAATAATTCCGCGGGTTGCGCCTTGGGGATCATCTAAATTGACACACGGTTTGCCATTCAGGAACGTCTGGATGTGATGTTCTTCGGCGACGATTTCGTACTCATTCCAATCGCCCTCAATCACATGCTCTTCACCCGATTCACTCCACAACAAAGCGCGTCCATGTTCTTCGTATAATTTTCCCCACCAACCTTTGCCAATGTCTGCTTGGTAACCAGAAACTTCTCCATCGTATACTTTGCTTCGAAACTGAACTCCGCTATTGCCCGCGGCGTTGACCAATTTGATTTCAAGTGTCAATCGAAAATCGGATACAGACAAATCACTTACGAGCCATTCGTTCTTTGTTAATCCATCGGTTCGTCCAACAATTTCGCCATTTTCAACAGACCAGAGACCTTCGGTACCAGACCAACCGTCGAGGTCGGTGCCGTTGAATAATGCCGTTGCGTTTTGCTGACTTGCGAGCATGGGTATTTGCTCGTTGCCCCTCAAGTAGGCGATCAAAGAACGGACTTGGTGCGGTGAAAATTGTTTCAGCTGATCGTCGGGCATCATCGACTTGTTGCTTTGATTGCGATCCTCGATCTCTCCGAGGGGAATCGTGACCAAAGCGTCAGAGGTCTGAATGGTTATCGCGTTTTTGTCTTCCGACTTTACGAGTCCCGACACCAATCTTCCGTCATCTGTCAACAACATCGTAGAACGGTACTCATTAGCCATGACAGCGCTCGGGTCGACCACATTGCTCAACAGATAGTCCAAATTGGAACGATTTGAACCAGTCAAATCGGGTCCGATCTTGTAGCCAACCCCATATAGCTCATGGCACTTCATGCAGGTTTGAGAAAACACAGCGCGCCCCAACTCAGCATCAGGATTCGGGTACTCGTCAGACTCCACCAATGCTTTGAACTCCGCAATCATGGCCAGTTTATCCGCCGCCGACTCGCGCGCTGTTCCCCAGACGCTTTCAAGCAATTCATCAATTTCTTTGTTCTTGAGGAACTTGAGTTGCCGGACCAGGTCAGCAGTCAGTTCGGTGCCGGCGATCTGCTTAGATTCGATCGCCTTTAACAAAGCGTTTCCGGAGGCGACACGCGAACAAAGTGTGCCCAGGGCCATCCGTTTTTGCTCTGATGTGAAAGATGGGTAAGTCGCCAGCAAGGATCGGGCAACATTCTGATCGTCGAATTGGGCCAAACCACGTATCGCTGCCTCCCGTAACGTCGATTCCGATTTCAATAGTCCCGTTAGAGTCGGTACGAGCCCGGTATCATTGGCGTCCAGCAGCGATTGCAATGCGACCAATCTGTTTTCAACTGGCGTACCCGCATCAGTAATCTTCGAACGCATGACATTCAAGGCGCCTTCATCACCAAACGTCAATCCCAATGCAATCGCCTGGAGTCGTACGCGAGGCTGACTGGAATTCATGAGCTGCTTTGATACGCCTTGCCAGCTGGCAGGCGGTTTGACTTTTCGTTGACCTTTTAACGCCGAACGAATCGCCTTTAGATAGGTCAATTTTAACGACGAAGAATCAGCTTTACTGATTCCCTTCACCAAAACATCGAGTGATGTCTCAGAACCGCTGCTTCCAATCCGGCGAAGCATGAATTCACGCAACAAAGGAATATTTTCGCCGACCGACATGGCAAAAGCTAGGGCTCGTGCTGGGTCCACATCGGCCAATGGCTCCGCAGCATACCAATACATAAGTGGAAGATTGTGATCGTTGGAATCGACTGAGTGATTCGCCAGTGATGCTAGCAATCCCCACCGCGACTCAAGCGGGAGTAGTTGCGCTGCGGAAGCCAAATACAGCCGAACGATTGGCGACGCGTCGGACTTTGCAAGCTTGGCTAATTTTTCGACGAGCTCGCTCGATGGATTCCCGTTTGACGATTCCATCACCAATTGAACTGCCCAACCGCGAACATAGGGACTCTCGTCGACAAGCAATTTATTCGTCAGTTCCAAATCAAGATCGCCTATTACATGCAACGCCCACATAGCGCGAAGTCGCCGGGTATCGTCCGTGTGCGTCATTGCGATTTTACGGAGGCTGGCCAAGGCTGACGCTTCAATCGATCGCAATTGAGATCGCTCCTGTAATAGGCGACGACCGTGACGGACGTACCAGTCGTTTTTGGCAAGCACCATTTGGGCCAATTCCTGATCAGACGCTGTGGCAAGATTTGTTTTTGGTTTTGAAAACGAATCGTCGCCAAAATTAATTTTGTAAATCCGCCCGTTCGTCCGATCGTGTAAACCGTTCTCGTGGTGATGACAGGCTTGCATGTCGTACCAGTCGATCATCCACGCATTCCCGTCCGGTCCGTAACGCAGATTCAAAATCTGAGAAGCCTCGTCGCCCGTCAACAAGAAATCAGGCCCATGACTTCCGACGTAGCCGGATCCTTCCGGGTTCAAAATGTCAACATTTAGTCGTTGCCCATGAATGTTGTTCATGAAAATTTGATTGCGGTATTTCTCCGGCCAACGGTCTCCAAGGTAGATCATCGCACCAGCATGGGCATGTCCTCCGCCCGCCGAATCCGATTTCTTGTTGCCGCTATGCGGCGTCGCGCCGATGTAATGAAGGTGATCCGCAATCGTCACGATATCACGGTAGGTGTGCCGATTGAAATGTTGCCCACCCTGCCGCTGATAGCGAGCACCCTGAATAATGTGATACAAGTGAGGGATCACGCAGGCAGTGATGAACGCCTGGCCGTGATCATTGAAATCGACTCCCCACGGGTTGCTGGTGCCGTGGGCAAACACGTCGAATTCATGTCGCGTCGGATGATATCGCCAAACCGCACAATTCAACGGCGTGCGCTCGGCGTCCGCCGTGCCGGGCTTGCCGACTTTTGAATGCGTGAAAACGCCATGGCATCCGTACAACCAACCGTCTGGCCCCCAGGTGAAAGCATTTAGCGTTTCGTGCGTATCCTCGTAGCCCCAACCGTCGAGCAAGATCTCCGGTTCCGCATCGGGAATATCGTCGCCATTCTTGTCTGGGATAAACATCAGGTACGGTGCGGCCCCAACCCAGACGCCGCCGAATCCGACTTCCAGACCAGAAACGAGGTTCAATCCTTCGTAAAACACTTTGCGATGGTCGAGCGTTCCATTACCGTCGGTATCTTCAAAAATCAAAATGCGGTCGCGGCCCGTGTCGCCTTTTGCCCGAGTCGGATACTCATAGGCTTCAACAATCCAGACGCGTCCTTGATCATCGATGGTCATCGCGATCGGTTGTTTGACATCCGGTTCTGACGCGCCAACGGTCACCGAGAATCCTTCGGGCAGTTTCATCGCGGTTGCTGCTTGCTGTCCATCAAGCCCGGCATATGGATACCCATCGGGCGTAAGCACGACTTGGGATGGAGTGACTTCCGCAGGTGCTTTTGCGTGCAAACGAAAATGGTCGAAATTAATATGCCCCCAGCCTCCGCGGTGTTCGTCCACCACGCGAATCATGATCTCCTTACCAACATGCGACCGCAGATCAACAACAACCCGTCGCATTGTCTCGCTATTGGTGCCTTTGATTTGATAAACGACTTTTCCATTGTCTTTGCGGATTAACTCGACTCGGGTTTCGTCATGACTACCACCATTGGTCAGAAAAGACACCCACGGCTGCGATACAACAAAGGGGGAGGAAGTCAAAGTACCCGTTCGTCCGTCTCCGTACTTCTCAAAACTACCAATCCAAAACTCGCCATCGTGATTGCTTGCCATGTCGGTGCGTCGCGCATTGACGCTGTCGCCTTTGACAGGTTGTCCCTCAAACGCGTTTCCGGCTGCTTTCCAGTCGTTCAAGTTCCCCAATTCAAAATCGAGATTCAGCAATGTCCCCTCGATTGATTTCGGTTTTTCGCCTTCGTTTAATTCTGGACCGGCCGAAGCAGGCCTGCCTTTCACAAAGCTGCCGTCAGACTTATTGATCCGCAGGTAATCCAGCGCAAACATGTAGCCTTCCACTCCGGCAGGATTCATTCCCAAAATTTGCACACCGAGTGTATGCTTTCTGCCTCGAACGGAAATCTTGGGAAACGATATCAAACCAGTCGTGACGACTTGAGTTTCATATAGATCGATTGGTTCTCCAAGAGGCTGATCGTCGAGTGACAGCTGCACGATTCCGTAGTCGACCGCACAGGTCATCACTAAATCCAGATCAACCGTGCCGGTAAATTCTGGCAGCTCAATCGTCAGCTTGTCCCCGGGGCTACCGTTTGTCCACCACAAGTGAGAAGTGCCGCTCCATTGGTCGGCTTTGAATCCAGCCATGTCCTGAGCTTCGGCAGCTCCACCGACCACGGAGAACTTCAGCAATTCTCCTTCAATCGCACCCGTCGCCATGGAGGTCTTGGCATCGAGTTTCAATTTCTCGCCACGTTTTGCTTTCGCAGCTTTGACAGGCTTGAACGAAGCCCCATCAAAAACCTTGGGCTCTGCTGCGTTCCATTCTTTTTCCGAAACAACCTTCGTTTCATGAATTAAAACGTGAGCACCCTTCATTCCGCCAACGACGATGTCAGGCAAACCGTCTTTGTTCAGATCGCCAACGGTTAGTTGCCGACCAATTCCTGACTCTTTTCCAATTTCATGCGGCACCCAGTCAACGTCTTCTTTGCCACGCACCAATTCAAACCAATAAACGACCGCGTCACTGTCCCACATCGGACTTCTGTCGTGATGCGACCAGTAGGTTTTTCCAGTGACGATGTCCTTCAACCCGTCGTCGTTCATGTCGACGAGGTTGACCGAATGCAACTCGGTAAACACGACGCCATATTTGTTTTGGTCGGGGCGACGTCCCATAATCAATCGTTCAACAAACACGATTTTCCCGTCTTCCTTGAATTGCTGATGCCAAGCCAAGCCGTAGTCGTGTGCCGCGAGACTCGTAATGACATCATTGTCCCCGTCTCCATCAACATCGTAGGCGTACATCTCAGCGCCGCCGGCATTGGCAAACGTGACTGCGTTAAACTCCCATTCGGGGTCACCCTCAAGCGACTCAGGCTGCGAATACCATCCGTTCTTCGCGATGATGTCTTGTCGTCCATCCCCGTTGATATCACCCACTCCCAAGCCATGTCCGAATTTGCTCGGTGCAACCTGTTTAGAACATTTGTGGAAAACCCACTTCTTAAACCCATCTCCCCAGTCGATCGTTGCGTAGCCAAAGAAGCCATCGCGAGTACAAACTAATTCGGGTCGCTGGTCGCCAACGATGTCAATCATCTGAGGTGATTCGTTCGACACCCAATCGAAAACCTCGTGCTTATTCCAGTGTTTTCCAGCTCGGCGTTTGCCAGGGTTTTCATAAACATAGGCAGGTGTACCTGGAAACCCGACGACAAGCACATCACTATTTCCATCGGAATTGAAATCGTAAACCCATGAAAAAAAATTGTCCGCGTAACCACGTACATTCTGGGCCACTGGCTTGTAGATCTCGTGCTTGGTCTTAAATTCCGGACCTTGAAACCAGAAGGGCCCGTAGACAACATCATTGATGCCGTCACCATCGAAGTCACCAAAATTTGCCCCTTCGGAATAATAGGTATCCGATAGCTGACGAGTTTCAAAGGTCCGCAATTTAAAGTCCGATTGATCGTCTTGAGCAAAACTATCGTTGCCCAATTTCAAACCGGAGACAATCATTACTCCAATAAGAAATCGAACCAGGAGCCTGTATATTTCATACTTCCAGGATTGATGCATATCTTGGTAGCCAGCTTTCGGTTCTTGTCAGGAATTGTTTGGACTCAGGCCAAATTTGCCCCATAGCCATCGAAGCTTTCACAATACGTTTGGGCGACTTCGTTAAGACCGATCCCGAGCGAATGGTCAATCCCGAGCCTTAGAATTTAAAGTGACAAGTCTCGACCGCGAATTGATTGCCAGAAATTTTGGCGATGTCTTCGCTTATTGTACTTGATGCGAACTCCTCGCGTATTCCACGAGATCCATTGAAAGAGGACTTGCCCGCAAAGCTGCCGCGACTCCAAAGAATAGCACTTCTTGCGATAACATCGTCGAGGTCAAGACAAGGAAGACATTGCAGGTTCATGCCGACACCGAATGGGAAGCCCCAAACCAGACGGACTACTGAAATCGGCGAAGACAATGTTCGAGTCAGCAAGGACTAAGTTAAGACTGTGAGCGGTTCAAAAAACGCCGAATTGTAAAACCGAATTTCTCCGCCATTAATATTCGATCGGATTGGATGCATCGAAGGGACTCTCAACCGCCGAGCGAATCGCTGACTTTGGAATCGACTTGGGCATCGGGGTTCATGTCAGCCAAACGCTTTTTGAGCTCTTCTCGAACGACCGGCAATTCGTGGGGGGCTTCAATGCCCAAGCGGACGCCGCCGCCGGTGATGCGGACAACCGTCACGGAGATATCTTCTCCGATCCAAATCCGCTCACCTACTTTTCTGCTTAAGACCAACATCGTTTGTTCACTTCCTCGATTGAGGTTTGGAAATAGTCATCCAATCCACTGCCATCATCATGCCTAATTCATTCTGTCACAAGTTGATATAATCTGCGGCGAGGTCCTATTTGCAACAGTGACAGAATAATAATGGTAAGGTTTGTTGATACGTTTTCAAGTCTTAGCCCAGTTGACAAGACATTTTTAAACGAAGTCAGGCTTGCTGGATTAACGTCTGCTAAGGCAGAAACGGTTTGGAATCGCTCAAAAACCCTCAACAATACGGAATTTGCGTCACTCTGGTGAGTGCAGCTGGTTTGTTAGATAAAGAAATGGGGTTTCTGTCTCCCAAACTGCTTATTTTACTTAATGGTTCATTCTTCGACCTTTGAACGCTTACAGGAAGACCTTATGGCTTCACGATCATCTTTTCTCGCTCTGTTTTCCATCATGGTTTTGCTTATTACAGGCCAATGGTTAGCGGCGGAAGAAAGCCAGTGGTCTGACGACCCAGCCGAGTCGATCGTGACCGCTAAGAAAGAAAAAAAGGATCTCTTGCTTTTGTTCACAGGAAGCGACTGGTGTCCTCCGTGCCAGAAACTGGAACAGGAGGTTTTCTCGGATGAAGATTTCTACGCAGAAGCAGAAGGTGATTTCGTTTTCGTGAAGTTTGATTTTTTGAAAAACTCGCCGCTGCGAGCCGAAGTAAAACAGAAGAACGACGATTGGTCAAAAAAGTTCGGTGTCGATTCGTTTCCCACGATTGTGTTGGTGGATGCAGACCTCAAGCCATATGCCTTCGCAGGCTATGAAGAAGGCGGCGCCGAGAACTTTCTGGGCATGCTCGAAGAAAGCCGCCAGGTGCGGATCACACGCGACGAAAAAATGTCTGCGGCCGAAAAGGCAGAAGGCGATGAACGGGCAAAGCTGCTCGATGAGGCACTCGCTGGAATGCCGCGTGAAATCAGTGACGTCTACTATTCAGAAATCATCGAAGAAATCGTGAAGCTCGACGAAGACGACGAACTTGGTTTGCGAACTAAATGGAATGAAGCCAAAGACACCGAGCTACGCAAATCAATTCTGACCGACGTCATGATGGTCGCTCGACTGGACTCGCCAGAACGTGCGACCAGTATGATCGACGAGATTCTTGACGAGGTCAAATTTACGACCAAACAACGCCTCGAGATCATGCAAATCAAACTCAACCTTGTCCGCAAAATGGAGAACCCTGCGCTGGTTGATGAGTTGCTGGATGAGATGATCGCCCTAGAAGGACTTGGCGACGCAACGATCGAACGCTTGATCGTCAAAAAAATCTATCTGATGGTCGGATCCAAGCGGCGTGACAAAGCAAGGGAATTTCTGGACGCGGCCATCGCCGACGGTCGAACCAAGGGCCGTCCTGGCATCTACTTATTGGCTTGCAAAGGCGAGCTGTTGGATTCGATGAAGAAATACGATGAAGCCGTCGCGGTATTCGATCTCGCGATCGTCGCTGCAAAGAACACTCCTGACGTTTTGGTTGAAGTGATCAGCGGAAAAGCAGATTCGCTTTATGCTGCCGGAAAAGAAGCCGAATCACTTCAGGTTCTAGACACGTTTGCCGACGACACAGATATCCCAGCTGACTTGCGAGCCGAAGCACTCCTTCACAAATCGATGCTGATGCGTGAATCGGGCAAGCAACGAACAGCTCGTCTCGTGGAAAATCGTGCGATTGAGATCATTGAATCAACGAAGGAACGGACGGAAATCCAAAGCGTCGTTGATCGACTTCGCAAAAAGTACGACAAGTAGTTGCGACAAAATACATGCTGCGACCCGACTTTACATCCATCACGAGACTAGATTTTCGACGCCTGCTCGAATTACAATACAGATTCCAAATCATTATCCACCCCATAGAGAGGATTCCACTATGAGTCGTTCACGAAAACAGAAATCGAAGCCGCAAGGCCAGGATCGTCGTTCCTTCATGCAGATGTCGGCTGCCGCGGGTATGGTTGGCTTTTGGAGCGGAACTACACTTCGACCAGGACAGCTGGTTAACCCCGGACGGTCGGCTTTGGAAGAAATTCGTTTTGCCTGCATCGGAATCGGCGGCAAGGGTGACAGTGACTCAACCAATATGGCTGGCATCGGGAAAGTTGTTGCTATATGTGACATCGACGAAGACCGCTTGGACAAGAAAGCCCTAGAGTTTCCCGAAGCGAAGAAGTTCACCGACTATCGCAAGCTTTTCGATGAAATGGGCGGCAACATCGACGCCGTTAGCGTGAGCACTCCTGACCACACCCACGCGGTCATCGCGATGCAGGCTCTCCGCTTGGGCAAACATGTTTACTGTCAGAAACCGCTGACACACTCGATCGAAGAAGCTCGAATGATGAGCGATGCCGCCAAAGAAACTGGCGTCAAGACTCAAATGGGCAACCAGGGAACCGCCCTTAGCAACCTTCGCGAATCAGCCGCTCTTTGTCGCGCTGGAATCGTCGGTGCACCGAAAGAGATTCACGTTTGGACGAACCGTCCGGTTTGGCCGCAGAGCTTTGGCCTGAAAGTCAAAACAACCCCTAGCGCTGGCGAAGAAAAAGAATGGGATGAGCGCAAGGCAAAAGTCCATTGGCAGAATTGGCTTGGCCCTGCTGCAGCCGAAGACTACAGCCCTGAAATTCATCCTTTCAAGTGGCGTGGGTTCTGGAAATTCGGCACTGGAGCACTCGGCGACATGGCTTGCCATACGCTGAACATGTCTTTCATGGCATACGATCTTTTCAATCCAACGTCGGTCGAAGCCGTTCATGACAAGCACGATGGCGTTTGCTTCCCTGGCAAATCGCAGATCACATTCGAGTTCCCGGCAAGCGACGATCGCGGACCGGTAAAAATGGTTTGGTACGACGGCGGTGCTCGTCCAGATGCCGACCTCATCGACGATCTACCTCGCGTTCAGCGGGATGGAAAGTCAAAGCACTACACCAGTGCTGCGTTGATCGTTGGCGAAAACGGAAAGTTCTACTCTCCGGGCGACTACGGCGGAGAGCCGCGTCACACAGGCGTCATCATGAATGGTGAGTTCATTCGCCAGGCGAAGATCACACGTCCGAAGGCTGACGACGGCGGCGACAGTCCATTCGCCAAATTTAAGGACATCGAGTACACCGTTTCCCCAGGCCACGTCGAAGAACTTGGCGAAGCGATCAACGGTGGTGCCGATCCTGTTTCGAATTTCCCTGGTTACTCGGGAAAATTGACCGAAAGTATCCTGCTTGGAAATCTGTCGCTGATGGCCGGCAAGAAAGTCGAATGGGACGCAGAGAACATGATCGCGAAAGACGTCGACGAAAAGACTCAAAAGCTGATTCGACACGACTACACCGATGCGTACACCATCCATGACGGCGCGACAGTGCAGTAGAGGATTACCTGATGGACTGAGCCGTCAATTTAGATAGAAACGACTTGACCCGAATGTGAAAACGTTCGGGTTTTTTCGTCGTTTTGCTGAGCCAATCCGCAGACTGCAAATTCGGATTCGAATTCAAATAAGCCATGACGATTCGTAAACAACAGATCGACTTCCGGTACGTAATAACGCGTTGCGCTCCCTAATTGGATCAACCACTAACTCGGTGAATGTACTTTTATCCGATTTCGATTCGAATCTGCGAACACGATGGGTCAAGTTGCGTAAGTTTGGCATTGATACGTTGAATGTTCGGTAGCTGACACTTCAACCGGAATTATTCACGACGACGGGCGTTCAGAAGCAGGTGCCGCCCGTTTGACGCCCACGCCTCGCGAATAATCCGGGTTCACATTTCCTTTCTTTGAAAATTGTCAGCAAACAATTACATTGTTGGTATGCCGATCTCGAGTGCTGGCATGCGAACTGCAACGGGTTCGATTTCAGCTCGAGCCTTCCCTTCGTTTCTGTTTTGTGTCTTCCGTTTTGCCAACCGCAGACATTTTCCTTACACAAACAATCTGAAGATAGAGACGTACCCATGAATCGATTGCTTGCAGAAATCGCTCGACGCTTAGTCCTGAACTTCAATTCGAAACCTCACAACGTGACAATGATTGGCCGTCGCTCAAAAAGTCGCGACACAACGTTGGGCTATCAAAGGTTCGAAGAACGTAGGCTTCTGGCGGGCATTGAGTTTACCGCTGCGACGGGTCAAGTATTGATCGGTGGCACCGACGCGAATGACGTCGCTCGCGTGACTCAATCGGGCAACAGCATCACGGTGACTCAACAAGGTTTTCAAAGTCGCACTTTCAACGCTGCTTCGGTTAACTCAGTCTTGTTTGTCGGACTACGCGGTGATGACTTTTTTGAAAATCAAACATCCATCAACAGTTTCGCATTTGGGCAGGTCGGCAACGACACGCTAATTGGCGGTTCAGGAAACGACCGCCTCGTTGGAAATGGGAATGACGATATCATTCGCGGCAACGGTGGTGACGACGTGATCGTGGCTGGAATAGGAAACGACCAAATTGATGCGGGTGCCGGAAACGACCGTGTACTGGGTGTCAACGGCATCAATGTCATCGAAGGTGGAACTGGCAACGACTCGATATTTGGCGGCAATGGCAATGACACAATCACGGATAGTGGCGGAGAGAATTTGCTGGTCGGAAGTGGTGGAAACGACACGATCACCGGTGGTACGGACGCTGACAACATCTTCGGTGGAGCGGGCAACGACGTAATTCAAGGCGGCGGTGGTAACGACAGAATCTACGCTCAGGGCGGCAATGACACGGTGTCCGGTGGCGCAGGCGATGATGTCGTCGGTGGCAACGATGGCGATGACGTGCTTCAAGGCGAACAGGGCAATGACCGTCTGATTGGCGGAGCTGGAAACGACCGAGCCAATTTCTCTGGTAACTTGTCCTCCTATGAAATTACAACTTCCGGGCCGGATCTCGTCATCAACGATCTTCGAGGTCCGAATTTTGGACTCATCGATTTAGTAATCGGCGGAGAAGAATTTGCGTTTGCCGACGGCGTGCGAACTCGGGATGAACTTCTCAATCCACCGCAGGCTAGCGAAGTGATCACGATTCAGCCGATCGTCGCCTCGAACTCCAATGGCTCCAACACAGCTGAGTTCTTTGGCAATGCTCAACAGGAACTGGAAATCAAGAATCAAATCGACGTGATCTTTGCCCAAGCCGACATCGACGTTGAGTTTCTACCAGCCAAACGCGTCAACAATACCTTCATCAATGTGGGCAATGGTGGAACTCGCCCTGGCTCGGACTTGAATCAAATTGTTACCAACGGAGACAACGCTGGACTTGGCAATTCAGACAGTCGCGTCATCGACATGTACTTCGTCGAGACCGTTCCGGGGTTCAGCAACCTTGGCGAAAACTCAGCCAATGGGCTCGCATTCATCGGCATCAGCGGAATCGCGATTCATGTAGGGGACAATTTGGTTGACTTCGCCAGCGGGCGAGAAGTCGTCGCGAGAGTCGCTGCACATGAGATCGGCCACAATCTTGGCCTGTCGCATGTCTCAGGCAGCAACAATCTTCTTGCAGAGACCGGCGGTTCAACCCTACTGACGCAATCACAGATCAACACTGCGATTGCCAGTCCGATATCACGGCCTGTCTAGCAAATCCAAATACGAGCACGACGTGCAAACCTTGAAGTTGCATGAATACAATCCCGAAGAGGTTGTGAATAATTGTGTGTTTGCGTGTTTTTTTAATTGCCGTGAAG
>CAYGUE010000107.1:0-24359 GCA_964352885.1 uncultured Pirellulaceae bacterium | reverse complement strand
CGTTGTATTACTATTCCAAAGCGTTCGCCGACGGAGTCAATCCTTACTCGTCGGAAATCATGGAACGGCCGGAGTACATTGTGCCTCGAAGCGCGGCTCCGTTTTCGCCATTCGCGTTTTTGCCAGACATTCCGCTGACGTATTTTTCGCTTGATGTCGCGAGCGCTATCTTCTTTTGTTTTACCTGGCTTTTAATCGGTGTGCTCGCGTGGTGCTGTCTTTGGATGGTGCGAGTGCGATTCGATTGGGTGCTTTGGATTTGGATATTTGGTTTTTTAGTGTTCAGCCGTCCCGGGCATATCACGCTTTTCACCGGTTACTTCACCGTGCAGCTGGTACTGGGGACGATGATTGCGCTGCACTATTCAAAATCGAGTCCGTGGTTGGCCAGCGTTGGTTTTCTATTGGCATCGGTGAAGCCAACTTATGCGATTCCGCTGACGTTACTGATGTTGGCGAGGCGTGATTTCAAAGCGGTCATCATTGGCGTAGTGTTAACCTCTGTTTTTGCCGTCGGATGCTTTGGTTGGCTTGCCTTTCATTCGGATATTGGTTCCGTAATTGACGGAGTCAAATCAGGGCAGCAAGCGTTTCACGATGATCCAACAGAAGAGCCTGCCAACACGTGGACGCGAATCGACATCGCTGGAATGGTCGCCAAGGCGATGCATCGCGTGCCGGGAACCGTTGAGTATCTTGTTGTGATGATGGTGCTGCTGGTGCTTCCATGCGTTGCCGTTTGGCGTGCCTCTGGCATCGAGCAAAACGCGGATGGGCCCGACGAAGGAGCCGCCGGATTGTCGGCTTTGATCGTATTATTGGCTATGTTGGTGACGATTTACCATCATTCCTACGATTGCCTCATCATCGCTGTGAGTCTGTTTGCAATGTTGCTCAACTCTCAGCGGTTGATTCCTGCGATGCCACGCCGGATGGGAATTCTCGCCGGATTGTTGATGGCTGTGCCGATGGTTAATTACGCTTCGACTCGGGCAGTTCGCGATAAACTTGGCTTTGAACAGCTCGATATCGGTTGGCAAGTGATCACGATGTTGAATGGCATCTGTTTGACGATTGCATTGGGAATCGCGATCTGGTTTGCACTCCATAAAAAAACCGCGATTCGAGGAGAGACAGGCTCCCGCTAAACCGCGGCAATTCTTGGAGTGCTCGAATTTGATCGACTATTCGTCGTCCTCATCTTCGTCATCGAATCGCGTGTCGAGCGACTCTTCTTCGATGGCCTTCTTCTTGTCTTCATCCGGATCGAACATTAGCTCTGCAGAATCCGCGACCTGACGGTAGCCTAGCTTCATCATCACTTCGAGGATTTCGCTGCAAGTCGGGAACATGCGGCCAGACTGATGCTTGTAGTCGTCCATGGCTTGCATGAACTCGATTTCTTGGTCGTTGTAATCACGCTCGCAGGTTGTCGGATCGATTTGACGACGACGCTTGCGACGCTCAGTGGGTGGCTTGATGTTTTCTTTTCGTCGCCCCGTTTCGTTGAGCAGTTCCAGAGACTCAGCATCTTTGGCTGTCTTTGATTTAGTCGCCGCTGCTTTCTTGGCTTTCGTTGGGGCAGCTTTTTTGGCTGTGGCCTTTGAGGCTTTTACGGTTGTCGTCTTCTTAACGGTAGTTTTAGTCGGCTTCGTGGTGGGAGCTTTTTTTGTTTTCGACATCGTGTAGTTGACCTTATGGCTAGGGAACCGATCCAAGTTGGGTTATGGTCAACACGTCCTTTGTGTCGACCAGAAAAAATACACGCTTAGGTGAAGATGACCGGGCAAATCCGAAAAAAAGCTCTGGATAAAAGAATCCGGTTCGGAAAGAAGTCCGTTTGTTCCACTGATAACGATTGCGTTGTCGTTTCAGGTATGCGGTCGCCCGGTTCGAACGTTCTCTATCGGGCGAACATCTTGTAGCAACAGGATTGAGCGCGTTGCTGAATTACCAAAAGTCTGCCGCGAAGCATGCGTGCTGAGCCCAACGGGGCTACTTTCGGGTTCGTCTGAAGCGTAGATCAGAAGCAATTCGCTCCGGCGTGAACGACGCAAAGAATATATGCCGGCCCGGAGCTTCCTCGATGATGATGTCACTGCCGAAGGTCTTTTTGACCCGTTCGATGTTCGAATTCGATGCGACGATCGTCGTCTGAGGATGTAGCGAGAGGAACTCTTGCATGTGAGGCAAGGCTTCTTCGTCAAACTGAATGACCTTCGTATCTGGTAAATAGAATTCAGATCCGAAAGAGTCACGACCAAAATAGACAACAGGAACCGCCTGTCGGTTTTGATGTTGTCGGCACAATGATTTCAGGATTGAGCGATCACTGGCAATGGATGGAACCAGCTGATTCACTCCAAGCGACACAAATAGCAGCCCGATCGCGACCGTCGCAATCCATGATGCGCATCGTGTAGTCGAACGTTTTAGCGGAAAAAACATCGCCAAAGCCAAGCTGACGACGACGGCAAAACCGAGCACCAAAGCTGCTCCATGGTTTCCGAATTGATAGATCGTGACCGCTGACACCGCCAGCGATAAAACGCAAACGCCGATCGCAATCCGCTTGGGCAATCGGTCAAATCGACTTCTTCGGTCGGTTGATCTCGCCAACTCGAAATTGAAAACGACGCCCGTCAGCAATGCGATCAATGGAAACGCCGGCAGAACGTAGGCCGGTAATTTGCATTGCGATACTGAAAAGAACCCTACAATCCAGAACGCAGACATCGCCAATAGACCGTGGATCGGCAGGCGGAAAAGTCGATACTTTTGTTTGCGCGATACGATGAAATGAATGACTCGCGGAAGCAAAATCGATGCGGGAAACATGAATAGCCACAGAATCGGCACGTAATACCAAAAGGGTTCTTGATGGTTGAACGCATCTGAGAATCGAACGACGTGGTGCGTCCAGAGGAAATACCAAGCAAACTCTGGACTGCGAATCGTCGTAAGAACAAACCATGGGGCGGCGACGAGGACCGCTGGAACCAAAACCAGTTTTAAAGCGGCGCGAACGACTTCGCGTGAAACGCTACGGTTGAGGTACAACCACGCAACGATCGGTGGAGCGGTAAGCACGATGCAAATCGGCCCTTTGGCCAAGACACCTAGGCCCAAAGCGATGCCTGATACAATGAGCCACCAACGGCCGATGCGTTTTGGGGCCGTGGAGGTGAAACCGACTGCAATACCGAGTGTGACGACGGTCGTGAAAAGTGTCAGCAGAGCGTCCATGGTGACGTAGCGTGCTTGGAACATGAATCCCCAAGCCAACAACATCGCCGCGACTCCGAGGGCCGCGACTCGAAAGCCCATTAGCTTCGATCCTGCAACGAGCATGAACGTCAAGAGAACGAGACTGCCGAAAATCGACGGTAGCCGTGTCGAAAATTCGCTAATACCAAAGCATTTATAGCTTGCTGCCGTCAGCCATGCCAACAATGGCGGTTTGTCCCAGTAAGGCTCACCAGCAAGCGTCAACGATGACCAGTTGCCAGAGTCCAAAATATTCAATGCCAATTGTGCGTTGCGAGTTTCGTCTGGTTCGAAGAGCGGGTAGTTGCTGTTGGTCAGTAGTAGGAATGCGGCAAGCATGATGATCGCACTGCTGGCTGCAACGTGTTGCCAAGGCGAAATGAAATGGTGCGACTTAGAAGGACGAGCCGGAAATGCGATTTCGCAGAACCAAAACTGGAGGTTGCGTTTGATTGAATGTTTTAGTGACTTCGATTTGGGGAAGTGAGGCTCGCTTGAGTTGGTTTTGGTCCATTCAGTTTCGGGCTGACAAGAATTGCTGTAGTGTTCCTCAATTTTGTGGCCTTTCAATTTCGCGACGGCGAGCAACTGAAAGACTGAATCTGCGCTGTGCTGGTCTAGCCGATGAAGGTCAATATTTGAAATTGATGACTTGGAAAACGTGACTAATCCGGGAGCAATGCGGTTTTTTGTGCCGCCCAAAAGTAACCTAATGATCTGGCAATAGAACCAGGCCAAGATTCTTCTGGATCTGGGAGCTCGTGTCGGTCGGCAGCACCATGATCGAAACGCTTCTTCCCGGCGCATTGGGTCAACGATGTTCCAATGCTTTGCGTCAAAATGGTAAACGGTGTCAATGATCGCCAGTTTGTCAAAATTGGCACACCGAATTGCGACGTCAAGGCTTTGCACGGATCGTGTCTGCTGTGTTTCGCACAGCGGTGCGAGACGCATCCCGTCCGCAGAGATGACGATGAACTCTACCGCAGTCTCATGTCGCTGAAAATGAGCTCGCGTATCGGAGATCATTTTTTCTTGGTGTGCTTCGTCTTCGAAGAGGATCACCGAAACTCCGCGCGGACCTTCGGCGATCGATTCGCACGAAGTTTCCTCGTCGACTGGAAATGGAGTTACAGAGCGCTGCACGTTATTTCTACTACCGCCACGATTGAGCCGAAGCCCAGAGTTTCCGGACAGTAGAAACGTCTGCAAGCAATGTCAATTGCAGTAAAATCAGCTGCGACGGATGGGTGGAATGCGCGGTCTGGGTGGTTGCGGCTTAGTAGCAGTCCTGAGTTAGCTTCCCGATGTCCGCGGCAGGTTTTCGGTTCACGCGAGAACCAAGCGAGATTGTCGTTCAGTTTTCCAAGCTGATAACGGGCCCTTGAATATATTCGGAATCTACTTCAGGTCTGTTGCTGAGCGAGCATTGGGAAGGCGGCAGTTCCTTAGTAGCTCGCGCATTATTTCCAGACGAACTCAGTACCGGTCAATCGCTCGAACGCGTTAATGTACTTGGCACGTGTCTTTTCTACGATTTCGGCAGGAAGTTCCGGCGGCGAACTATTCTTGTTCCAAGACGTTGTCTCTAGGTACTCGCGGACAAACTGCTTATCGAAAGACGGTTGGTTTTTCCCAAGCTCATACTGATCGGCTGGCCAGAATCGAGAGCTGTCTGGCGTGAGGACTTCATCGATCAGAATCAACTTTTCCTCGAACCATCCCCATTCCAGCTTTGTATCCGCGAGGATGATGCCGCAGCTTTTCGCGTGAGCCAGGCCCTTTCGATAGACCTCGATGCTTTTTTCGCGCAACTCATTTGCCACTTCGGATCCAACGGCTTGGGCCATGGCATCAAACGAAATATTCTCGTCGTGCCCCGTGTCAGCTTTGGTGGCGGGAGTGAATAGCGGTTCTGGGAAGGCAACGCAATTTGGCAGGCCGTTGGAAAGCTTGATGCCGCAAACCTCGCCCGTCTCCTGATAGTCTCGCCAACCGGAACCAACCAAGTATCCACGGATGACGCATTCGATTGGCACGACCTTGCATTTTTTGACGACCATGGACCGTCCAGCCAAATCATCGGCATTGAGACCATCAGGAATTTCGATTTCCGAGAGGTCTTCGGTGACGAAGTGATGTTCAATTCCCAAAGTGTCGAACCAGAATTTACTGATTTGAGTCAATACGCGTCCCTTATCCGGGATTGTCGTTGAAAAAACCCAATCGAAGGCACTGATTCGGTCACTGGCGACCATCAAGTAATACTCGCCAACGTCGTAAACGTCCCGGACCTTGCCTTGTCGAATAAGCGTCATCTGATTCTGTATTGAATTTGTGTAAGTTTTTGACCATGACCACAATAACGACATCACCTGCAAATCAAAAGCCGGTGTGTTAGAATTCGGTGCTTGGCACGCTTTGTGCTCTACTTTCCTACGACACGCCGAAGCAGCTGACGACAAATGGGCGAATTTAGATTTAGGCTTCCCGCTGATTGGAAGCCAACGACTAGTCAGGCAAAGTCCATCCACGTTATTGGTCTCGATGGGGTTCCGTCTCCGTGCCGAGTCAGCTCGGAGGATGGCTTTCTGACGATTGCTCGCAATCGTGACGAGTCCGGGAAAGTGTTTGTGGCTTTTCCGTTTGAGGAATTTGGAGAGCTAACGGTTGGAACCGGAACGCTTCCAGAGTCGACCGTGGCCTATCAGCTGTTGATTGAGCTCGCCCGTGGTACGCTGAATCGGCTACGGAACCAGATTTCGATCTGGCAAGAAGGCGGGCTGGTGATTGTGGAACCCGTTCATGAGAAGGTTGGCCAGGCGACTCGTTTGCTCAGCGAAGCGATCATGGAAACCGATTCGGTGTTGTCGGATAAAGGCGCAAGCGAATCTCTTCGTATTGCGATGGAAGCCAACGTCGCTGTGAGTAAGTTGTTTGGCAACGAAGTTTCCCAATATCGAACGACGCAACCCGATATGCCGCGTTTCTGGTTTGCGAATTCTGTGGGATCCAGCGATGTCAGTGCCAATCAATGTACAGCCGATCCATTCCACTTAGTGCAGGCACTTCCCGAGCAAGCCGAGGCTGTCGCGAGTGCTGGTAACAAACGCATGATCGTCGGTCCCTTTCTCGATGCCAGTCCAGGCGGAATGAAGGATGAGATCGTGGCACTGGATGATTTCTTTGCCCGACGGGACTACATCCTAAACCGTTGCCGCAAGGCCGTTCGACAATTGAACCCGTCCAGTTCGCTACTGCATGTTGTTAGTGGACTCAACGGAATGGGCCATCGGCATTTGAGCTACCCACAGCAAACGCAGATCACAAGCGACATGCTGAACCTGATCGATGAGAGCCAAATTGATGTGCCGATGATGGTCAGTTTTGACTATCCGTGGGCAGAACGACTTGCTACAGCGGTTGGCGGTGCTCATCCGCTGCAAATTGCCGATTCGCTTTTGCGGCAAGGTGTGCCGATCAACTTCATTGGCCTCGATATCAATTTGGACTACTGGCCATGCGGTAGCGTTGTACGTGATCCGCTTCAATGGATCGATATGATCGATATTTGGTCTCAGTTGGGACTTCCGTTGATCCTGTGTTTTCGAATGCCAACCATGGCAGACGATGCAATCCCTCGCTCAGGTCAACTGATCAACGAAGTTCGCAGTCAGCTGTCGGACCAACAACGGTTGTCAATCCTTGAGACGCTGTTGCCAATGATGATTGCTCGCCCCGGTGTTCACGGGTTTATTTGGAGGCAATGGAGCGACTCGGATGATCCGAGATTTCCGGGTGCTGGGCTTGTCAACGAGGCCGGCGAAGAAAAACCCGTTATGGAATTACTACGACGGGCGTCACAAAAGATAAACGCTTCCTGAGATGCCGTCTCAGCTTGGCTTTCGCGTTAAGTAATCGCTGCGGAAGTCGTCAAAAATTTCGTTGGCAATATGGACCTAACTCTTGACGAGTTCCATTGCCCGAAAGTTAAATCTGGATGAAGCACCAGGTTCGTAATGGGGGTAATTGCGATTCCCTTTGCCTCGCAGTTGAATCCGCCTTTCGGAATTCAGACTGCTTCCTTACCAACGCAGACCATGCAGATGTCATCGATCGGTTGGCGGAATCCCATATGCTCGTTTACCAGCTTGCAAATGTTCTCGCCGATACCTTGGGGTGTCTTGATAGGACATAGTTCCAGCTCCTTCACGATTGCCTCCGAAGATAGCTGTTCATCCTGCTCGTTCATGGCTTCGTTGATACCGTCGGTGTACATGATTGCGACATCGCCTGGTTCTAGCTTCGTCGTAAAGCTTTCGTATTTGTAGTCTTTCATGATTCCAATTGGCAAACCCGATTCCTTCGTCGCAACAGTTTCCACGGAACCGTCGTTGCGACGAATGATCGGCGGCATGTGGCCGGCGTTCACAATAGTCAAAGTGTCTGTTCGCTTGTCCAAAAGACATAGGGCGAGCGTGACAAATCGGTCCAGATGCATATTTGAAAGACTCTTGTTCATCTGACAGACCGCTTCTACAGCTGAACCGGATGTTGCTAGCGCGAATCGTGCATCAGCGGAAACCTTGGCCATCAACATCGCTGCAGCGATTCCGTGTCCGACAACGTCGGCGACAATGATGCCAAGGCGGTTTTCATCGAGCGGTAGGTAGTCAAAATAGTCGCCACCAACCTGCTGCATCGGGCGATACCACGAATAGAAATCGTAACTCTCAAGCTCTGGAGCACGCTGTGGCAGAAATCTCTGTTGCAGTTCGTTGGCCAGTTTAAGATCCGCGCTCAGTGCACGGTTTTCCTGCGCTTGCTCGAAGAGATCCGCTTTCTGGATTGCCAGTGAGGCCTGCATGGCGATGGTGACGAGCGTTTCTACGTCCTCTTCTTTGAATACGATCGAGCGGCGCAATGAATCGAGCTGAACTACGCCGATCGACTCTTCCTTGCTGTTGATAAGCGGCGCACACATAATGGAGCGAATGCGAAAATCAAATACGCTTTGGCTGGTGTCAAAACGGTCGTCCTTGCCAGCGTCACGAGATAGTATGGGCTGTTTTGACTCCATCACTTTGTTACAAATCGTGCGGCTGATACGAATCTCTTCGTCATCTTGAGCGTAGCGAGTCTTGAATCCGAGAGGCTTCAACACGCCATTGGCATCTTTCAGCATGATAAAGCCGCGGTCTGCTTCACTGAAAAGCTCAAACAGAAAGTCAAGAATCTTCGCCAACATCTCGTCTCGACTGATCGCTTCACTGAGCGCGTACGTGATCTTGGTGATGGCTGCGAGTTTGTCTTCGGCGTTTACTTTCGTTGTATTAAGAGTTTGGTGTGAAGGTGGATCAAGCGCCGACATGACATGTGATTCAGAATCATCTGATAGAACGACCGAACTTCTTCGCGGAAGTAATTGCTTCGCATAGTTTCGCTCTTCCAGAGTTTTCCGCTCGCCGATGGCAACACTATCGCCAGCATAGAAATTGAACGAGATATCACAGATCTTGATCTCCGCACCGTCAAACAATCTCGTCCGCTGTTGCACGGCTTGTCCGTTAAGAAACGTCCCATTTCGACTGTCGAGATCCTCAACAAACCAAATGCCGTCATCGCTGGTGACACGAGCATGGTGACGGCTGACTGAGCCATCATCGATTTGAATGGAACATTCGGGATGCCGTCCGATAATGGCCGGATCGTCGGACAGCCGAAAGTTCTTTTTGATTACCGAATCGTCGGAAGATGACAGGACGGCCATCACTACACCCATCGAGTGAAATCGTGTAACAAGAAATCTACGCTAATATTAGGCACGATACTGTATTCGTGCCACTTGTCTACATTGGCTTTGACTAACCAAGTCGACTTTCAAACTTCGCCACACGGTTAAGGTGACCCGAAGCGTCGTTTTCACCACTTTTGAGCCATGGCGCGATGAGCGTCAAGGCACCTACCAGAATCATCATGGATCCGCCCAGTCCCAGAGCCTTTCTGGCTGCAAGGCGTCCTCGGCTCGACTCTATTTGGCGAATGAGGAAGTTATCAAAACACCAGCCGCGATTCGCAAGCGCCACTTGAATCATGGACGAGCCCAAACCAAAGGCGATGGAGGCAACAAGCAGGTCTCTAAAAAACACGGGACAGGTTTCCTGAGGATAATTTGGTAACGAAATGCATTATACTTTATCAAACGCTGCGTCGAACCAAAGTACAAGGCACATGCCCAGAATTTTTAGGCAGTCGCGACCAAGAATGAAATTCACACGAAAATTGGTTTTGCAATTGTTGTTTTTGTCGATTGTTCTGCCTCCTGCTGGCATTCGAGCCCAGTTGCCTAACGTCGCCTGGAAGGCCGCGGAACAGCTGAAGAAAGATACGGGTAACGAAGTAAAGTACAACGAGGAAGGTTTCGTCACAAAAATCGTCATCGAGGACTTTCCCAGTGGCTTTAGGATGGGGCAACTGGAAGTATTCCCACGGCTCGAGTCTGTAACGGTGGACTCGCGTTACTACTTCGAAGATTCGAGTATGGGCGGCGTTCGCAAGCTCAAGAATCTGAAAAAGTTTGTGATGAAGAACTCTCGATATGCCACAAGTACCAGCCTTGAGTTACTCGCCGAAGTGCCGGTTTTGGAATCAATTGAAATAATTGATTGTAGCGAAATCAGTAGCTTGCACGAGCTATCGAGAATTCGGCGTTTGAAACATTTGACGCTTGTCACCGATGAGGTCACGTCGCTTAAGCCGTTAACCGAGTGCCGCAATCTGAAATCGATCAAGTTGGTGCAATCGTCTTCGGTCGACGATTCTTCGCTCCAAGTGCTGGCCCAAATCGCAACGCTGGAATCAATCGATCTGTCAGGAACTGGAATTACCGACGAAGGGCTTGTCGAATTGGCCAAGCTCCCAAATCTAGTTGAATTGAATTTGAAAGGATGTGACAACGTGACGGGGGAAGCCTTTAGCGAGTTTGCCAACCCGCATCCGTTGAAAGAACTGAATCTGCGGGACGCTACCAAGCTCAACGATGCCGGATTGGCCGAGCTCTCCCGGTTCACAGATCTGGAGAAATTGTTGCTTTATCGGAATGGCGACGTGACGGGGAACGGGTTTCAATGCCTTGAGGCCTTGAAGAAACTTAAGCTACTAAGTTGCCCCAACACCAGTATCCGAGACGAGCATCTTGGATTGATGGATGGCATCGAATCGCTGGAAGCGATCTGGCTGCCCAGTTGCCCAAATGTTTCGGGGCGTGGCCTTGATTGTCTTACCCAGTCTCAATCAGTGGTTCGTATCAGTCTCAACGAGTGTCGGAAAATCGACTCTCCCGATTTTAATGTGCTCGCGAAGTTCAAAAACCTTGACGAACTTTACATTGCCAAAACAAGAATTCGTAACGAAGGCGTCGAGAAACTTTGCCAACTTGAGAAGCTCAGAATCCTCAATGTCTCGGGGAACCTTTGGCTGGGAGACGAAGCCTTTGAAAAATTGCAAAACTGTTCGGTTAAAAAACTAATAGCGACGAAGTTGCCAAGATTGACCGATGATGCACTTTTTTTCGCGGGAAAAATGAAAAATCTTAGCAACCTGACTATCACGGCTCACGAAAAATTGGACGGTAGTGGACTGGAGACATTCGTCGGTAACGCGCAGTTGAGAATTTTGACGATCAAGGAACCGCAACATCTTTCCCTCGAAGCTTGCGGTTTCATTCGTCAAATGCCAGGCATGCAAGAGCTCTATTTGAGCGATGGTGAGATCGCCATTGCCGAATTCGAGCAGCTTTCCGGCATGCAGAATTTACGGAAGCTGGAATATACGGTGGGCGACGCTAACGCAAAGAGTGAACAGCTGATTGCCGTTCTAGGGACGTTTCCAAACCTTGAGTAGGCCGATTGACTAGAGGCAGATTCAAAACTATGTAGGCGAGTCAGTCCCTGACTCGCGATAGCGCCATTCACGGTCTCGGAGAGACCGAGCTACTATTTGCATTCGGTTTTGTGACCAGCTCTAGTAAAGCTGCGGCACAAAGTTAATTTTCGAACCGAACTCCGCGTCTGATTTTCGCTCCAGAATCGCCAATAGTTGGCCGGCTTCATTGGTCGCCGCAATTTCAGCGTCTGATTCCGCAACGTTCCAAGCGATCGGAGAGAGACGTTTGCCATGGCGAAGTTTTTCAATTTCAGCTTCGTTCAGTTCCGTTGTCGGCAACGTCGTCACCATGGATCTTGCATCGACCAAGATTGACTCGAGAGAGTCTTGCTCGATCTGTTCCAGTGTGACCGCCGAATCGATTGAGAATTCGCCAATGGAAGTCCGCTGAAGCGCCGTCATCACGGTGTCAGATCCGAGAGACTTTGCAATGTCTCTGCCAAGCGTGCGAACATAAGTGCCCTTTCCGCATCCGATTTCCAGTTGAAAATTTGGGTAGTCGAATTGAAGCAAGCGAAGCGATTCGATAAGCACCGGTCTGGCTTCAATTTCCACCGATCGCCCTGCCCGTGCGGCTTTGTAGGCCCGCTGTCCATCGACTTTCACCGCAGAATACTGCGGCGGCGTTTGCTCGATCTGGCCAAGGAAATTAACAAGCGTATCCGCCAGCTGATGTTCAGATATAAGAGCTGAATCAGGAAGTGAAATCACTTGGCCGGTGATGTCTTCGGTGTCGCTTGTGAGTCCAAGTCGAAAACTGCCTACATAAGTTTTTCGTTGAGTTTGCGGGTACTGAATCAACTTCGTTGCCGGTCCTACCGCGACCAACAGAACGCCGGTGGCCATGGGGTCAAGCGTACCCGCATGGCCAACTTTGGTTTTTCGCGGGCATGCACGAACGACGCGATTGACAACGTCACGGGATGTCATTCCCATCGGCTTGGAGACGTTGATCAATCCAAACATGGTTTTCGTCATGATAGAAGTTATCTTCGTTGTCGATCTTTATGGCGAATTCTGATCATGACAAATTCTGATCAACTTGTTGTCTTGCTTTGCATCAGGCGATACTTCAGAAATAGAACCGTCTGGCCAGCGGACAGAGATCTTGGCAATATCTGAAAGCTGGCTCGTCGGAAAGGAGATCTGACTCGAAGACTGGGCAAGGTAGCTGCCACTGGAAGAAATTTCATATGATTGAACGCGAGCTCCAGTATTGAAATGAAGTTTGACGGTGCTGCCCGTCGCATTTCGATTTCCCGGCCGTCCTTCAATGACAAGTTTGGTCGATGCAAAATTACTTTCGTTCGAGAAGACTTTGAGCTCATCATCGTTGACAGCGAATAGAACATCATGGTCTCCATCGCCGTCCAAATCGGCGGTGGCAAGTCCGTTAGCATCACCTGGAACAACGATTCCACTCTGATTCGGCCATACCGCGGAAAACTCACGGGAAGAAGATCCTTTCAGAAACAACCCTAGCCCTCCATCCATGTAACCCGTTTCTGGCTGCGAACTAAAAAAGTTCTGTGCGATCATGATGTCTTGATTGCCGTCACCGTCAAAATCTCTTGCGACAACACCGTAGGACGGGCTAATTTGACCAAGCGTTGGCAAAGGCTGTACGTCAAATCCAGATCCAGCATCATTCCAAAGGATGACCGAATCGAGGTAGTTCAGTTCCACGAGCTGCCGTGGAGTTTTCTCGGTCGCGTAAATGTCGTCCAGCGTCGCTAACGAGAAATCACGAAACGTCGGAAATTTTTCTCCAATGAACGGCATGCATCGAGAGCTGCAACTGAGTCCGCGGACCGGGTACTCCACATCACCTTCAAACTCAGATTCAACCAAATCGAGGCTGCCATTGTTATCAAAGTCCTCGTAATAAATACGATGAGGTCTCTCCGCTGTCGCGTGATACTTGGTGTTTTTCCCCTGGTTGGTGACGACGTAGTCCATGTCTCCATCTGCATCGAGATCTGCGGCAGCGATGCCATGCCACCATCCGAGTTGAGTTGCCAGCCCCATGCGGTCGGTCATGTCAACCAACTTTCCTTCTTCGTTTTGAAGAATCGAAATCGGGCCCCACTCCGTCGCGACGATCAAATCCAGCCAGCCATCATTGTTGAAGTCTGACCAAACGGCCGAGTTGACCAACCCAATGCGTGATACATCAGCAACCTCCGGTAACGCTTCGCTGAATTTCCCTTGATCGTTGACCAGTAGATGGCTTTGAGGAGTCAAAGGATATTTCCCGGGAATGCTGCGAGAACCAACAAACAGATCCAAGTCTCCGTCGCGATCAAAATCGGCTGCGGTGACGCAGATCGTGCTATCGTTGAGTTTTGGTAGTGAAGTTTCTGTCACGTCCTCGAAATTTTCATTGCCAATGTTGCGATAGAGTCGGTCGCCGTATTCTTCAGAATCAACTTCAAATTCATTGCTACCACTTGTGACGTACAAGTCGGTGTTTCCGTCGCCATCGGCATCGAAAAACAAACAGCTCATGTCTTCGCGATCAGCATGGGATTCCCATGGCCCAGATACTTTCTCGAAAGTACCGTTGCGATTGATAAACAGAACGCCAGGTTGTCCTGCCGCGCCCCCGCAGAATACGTCCATGGCTCCATCGTTGTTGACGTCGCCACATGAAACGCTTCCTCCAAGCCGTGACAATTGAAACGGAAGCAGTGGCTCGCGAAGGAAATCGTCAAACTCGGATTCTTGATGTTCGAAATCGAGCCCGGACTTTTTCGTTTGCTCAACGAAAACGGTTGCTAGTAAATTTGCTTCGACCTCAGGCTTGGCTCCGAGACCGTCGATCACTCGATAGAGAAAGTTGGGCTGAAGTTCCGTGAATTCCTGTACCCTCGCGTCCGGCCAAGTAACCTTCAGCCGGTCAATCTTTTGCCCTTCTTTGATACCAAAGTGAACCATCATCGGATCAGAGGTCAAATAACCTCGTCCCGGCAACAAGTCCCGTCTCTGATATTCTTCACCCTGCCAGATTTCAACTTTACTGCCGACTCCGAAGAAATTGGTCGTGTTGCTCCGAAGTTCGACCAGTAAGCGACCGCCTGTGCCGGTGTGGTTTTCGTACACGATGGATGGCGAGTAATAATTGTTGATGACGCAATCAAGATCGCCGTCCAGATCAAGATCTGCGAAACCTGCCGAATGACTTACGCCATGATAGTCCAATCCCCACTCTTCGCCGACTGATTCAAACTCGAGGTTGCCTCGGTTGGCGAAAGCCAAATTGGTCTCTTCACGCTTCGGAATTTGGATGCCAAACTCATTTTTTTGGGCGAAGGTTAGCTCTTTGTCGCCTTGCGATTCCTTCAGCTCTTTAAGCTTAAGAACCAGGTCGCTGTTCATGTTGTCGCGAGCGTGGCCGTTTGTGAAGAACACGTCCTGGTTTCCATCCAGATCGAGGTCAGCGAACCGGACGCTCCAAGTCCAATCGGTTTGGGCCATTCCTGACTGCCTGGCGTACTCCATGAACTGAGAATTTCCAGAATTCAAAAACAGGCAGTTGGTCATGAACTGACGAGGTTCGCCGTAGGTCAGGAACCATCCGGAATCAGACATGTCGCCCATGTTCATTTTTTGGCCGAAGTGGGTTCTATCCGCCATGTCGGCAACCAGCAGATCAAGAAAGCCGTCATTGTTCAGGTCGCCTGCATCGATCCCCATCGAATACCAAGGGGTACGGCGCACGGTTTTCGGCAACACATCCGTGAATGTGCCATCGCGATTGTTGCGATAGAGATGGTCTGGCAGTTTGAAGTCACTGGTTACATAGATGTCCTGCCAGCCATCATTGTCGTAGTCAAACCAAACACTTGCTAAGCCGCATTCGTATCCAGCAATGCCTGAATCTCTCGCAACCTCTTCAAAATTTCCGTTCCCGTCGTTGCGATACAGCAGGTCTTGCTCACCAACCCAATACTCCACATGCCCATCAATGATGGCGGCGTACTCTTCCTTGCCCGGAATGACTTCCGTCTTTCCGTTCCTTTCTTGAGTGAACTCGCCCGCGATTTCGATGATATCCTGGTAGGTAACCAGATAGAAATCCAAGTCTCCGTCCCGGTCGTAGTCGCAAAAGTTTGCTTGCTTGCTGGCACCGTTGTAAGCTGTTCCCCGGCCAAATCCTTCTTCCTTGAATGTGCCATCTCCCTGATTGATGTAGAGCAAATCAGGCGCGGCCATATTGCAAACGTAAAGGTCAAGATCTCCATCGTTGTCGATGTCTGCGAACGAGGCACCGGCTGCCCAAAGTCCCTTGCCTTTCATGCGGCCGTCTACCTTGGCAGGCAGCGTGACATCTTCGAATTTGAGTTGGCCAAGATTACGGAAAAGCTTATTGTCGACATCAGAGCCCGTGAAATAGATGTCGATCAGACCGTCACCGTCATAGTCCCCCAATGCCAAACCTGAACCGGTCTCCAAGAGCATATTCGTGATATTGCGGTCCATGTAGTTTTTGAAATCTACACCGCAATCGTCCAATTGCACAAACCTTTGGGCTTCATCGTCGGAAGCATCGAGCGAGTTTAGTGCACGAGCGAACAGGCCTTCCGAGACTTTGCGGTAGCCACTGTCGCTCTTGGGGGACACGTCAGACTTGGGCCTACTGACCTTTGTCTGGTCTTGGCAGCCAACAAGTATTAAGGCAAGCCCTAGAAGAAACGCCGATGCGATAAAGTGCTGTCTGTCCATCGTAGGTCCGAATTGAATTCAAAAACACGAACCCCGTGCCGCTTTGGCCCATCACTCGCTGCCTACCTAGTCAGTTCGAGTTGCCATTGGCTTATTGTTATCGGTGCTAAGGTTCTTGTGATCACCAAACTTGGCTGTATCCAAGTATACGTTAGCCGCTAGCCTTGGTTCAATGGCGATGATACACAACCAAGGTTTGCCATCTCTTGGGCTGCGACGAACCGGACCACGGAGTCACACTCGCTCGATTAAAAAAAGGTCCGATTCGCTTTTGCAGAATCTACTAACTTCGACTACTGACCGTCGTTTTCCGGCATTGCCACGTCAAAGTCATCAGGATTGTACTCGCCTGCCTTCAGCCTGGCGTAGTCCTCATCGTTGTCAACTTCGAGAGTTCGACCGCCAGCCATGCCCACTAGTCGAATGCCATCAACTGCCGTTGTCTCGTAGACCACTGGATACGGAGGTGCCATCGGTTGAGATTTCACTCCCCATCTGATTTCGAGTTTGTCACCGTTGCGATCACTCAACATGTAGGAATCAAATTTGTCGACGTCGACGCCAAATTTTATCATTTTCGTTTTGATCTGTTCACCCTGAGCCCATGCCTTTAATTCCGCTTCATTTTCAGGCCCCTGAAACTGGTGGGCGTTTGAGTAGGCTTTGTACAAGATCGCGACTTTTTTGACGTGGTTCTTTGTGATTTCCGAAATCGTGCTTAAGTTCGAATCTCCACAACCGACAGCACATGTAAGGAGCATGAGGCCAGCTAACAGCAAGATTGTTTGTTTCATAATTCTCATTTCGAATCCCAGTATTTCAAAAAGAAGCCCTGCTCAAAAGTTTGAGCAGGGCTAAGTAAATCATATCGCCAGCGAAAATGCTAGGACTAGAAGTCGGTAGGATTAACGGCAGAACCATCCGCACGCATTCCGACTTGATTCAACACAATAAACTGCGTGTCGTTCGAGATTGCGTGAACTGAGCCATCTCCCAGAGCAAAGTTACATGTTCCAGGGTGTGGCGTACCGAATGATCGCTCAAAGCGGTATGTGCCAGCGCCCCAGTCGCCCGTTGCGTAGCCTTCGTAGACTACCGAGTTGTCTGGAATAATTCCAGCTCGTGAGAACGTTCTCATGTTTGGCCAGCCTGCAGCGATCCAAAAACCAAAGTGCTCAAAGTCCATCGTCCACAACGGTCCGTCCACAATTGTTGTGTAGTTTGCAGCAGATTTAGACTTTTCGCCATACATGAATGTGTTCGACGATCCATCAGCAATCTGACCAAAACCAACATAGGGCCACTTTGTGAAGAAGTTAGCAGCAGACGGATCCGCTGCAACGTCGCCGTGTCCGCCTTTGGCAATGATGCCGACGTTCAGCAGAGTTTGCTCTCCCGGGTATTCAGGAGTATTAGGATCCCAGTTGAAAGATTCGTCAACCAATCCAGACGGAATGGTAACACCGGTATCTTCGTAAAAGTCAAAAGAACCCATGTAGCCGGCATAGTCCGAAACTACTTGGTCGTGTGCGTCAGCGATAGAGATGTGGGAGCGCCCGCCACGTGAAGGACAGCCGTAAGCCGGAATCGCGTAGCCGAGACCATTCATGTCTCTAATGTCGCCAAGTGCAGCTGCCCAACCCGTCCAAGCAGCGCGAATGGGAACGACGTTGTTTGCTTCAATGAAAGGCAAGATTTGCCAAAATTGAGACCAGTTCTCACGAGAGTTAGGTGCACGTCCACCGCCACCCCAAAGGCTGGTAGGTGTTGTAGCCCATGCGTTGATCGCTGTGCCAGCAGTTGGCAAGTGCATGTGGGCAGACTCGAAGTTCATCGATGCCAAAGCAATTTGACGCATGTTGTTCATACACTGCGTACGACGTGCGGCTTCACGAACTTGCTGAACAGCTGGAAGCAACATCCCAATCAGGATGCCGATGATCGCGATGACGACCAACAGCTCAACAAGAGTAAAACCCTTCTTTAAAGATTTCACAATAAGACCTCTTGCAAAAGGAAAGTAAAAGTTTGTTCCGACACGAGCTAAACGGAGCTCGATAAAGTGGTACTAAGCTATGATTGCGCGTCGGTATCCACTCGGTATCTTATCTGCCTACCCGAGCATTGGCAACTCTCTGTAACAAAAATGGCCGAAATTACTCCGCAATCGGTCTATTCTGTATGGATTGTCCTCAAAACCTAACGTTTTACAGGATATGCGAACTGCAGCGGAGCTTTAGCCCCCTTACCGCCTTTAAAGCTGCCATTCGAATTGGTCAAATTTGGCACTTAGCCCCAAAAAAAAACCAGCGTTCCTAGCTTTCGTGGTGAAAAAATGTCCAAAAGTAAAGGCGGACACTTTCGACGATGGCTTTCGAATAGGAATAGGATAAGGACCAGTTGATCATGAAGCGGCGTCTTAAGCCGGTTCATTGTCCGATCTCCACTTGATATTACAGCCCAGCGAGGGCCATTGTGGTGTGGCGATCGGCTCGCCCCGCAGCATCGAAGTGATCGCGCTGGCAAGCTCATTCCCTGTTGCACGATTGTCCGATTCGTAGACACCGGACTTGATCCGAGTTGGGCGGGTCGCATCGAAACGCCCTCGATAAACGAGCTGATGGTACGAGTCAAACAAAAAGAAATCTGGCGTGCATGCAGCCGTGAAGGCCTGCGCAACGCACTGCTCTTCGTCATAAAGATAGGGGAATGAATAGTCTCGTAAGTTGACTTCTTCCTTCATTTTTTCAGGCGAGTCTGAGGGATACGCTGTAGCATCGTTGCTCGAGATTCCAACAACACCGATTCCAGCGTTCATAAACTCTCGTGTTCGCTCGGAAAGCTTCTCTGCAAGGTGTATTACGTATGGGCAGTGATTGCAAATAAACATGGCCAACAGCGGCTGGCCCGCAAAGTCTGCGGTACTGACAAGCTTCCCTGTCACGACATCAGGAAGCTCAAACGCAGGAAGTCCTGATCCAAGTTCCAGCATCGTTGATTCGGTTAACGCCATCTTTGCTTTCCTGTTGTCTGTCGAAGAGTTACGATCTGAGGGCCAATCTAATGTCGGTAACCGCAGAGCGTCAACAGTTTTCGAATGATCCAAATCCAAAACGAATCCATTGATACGACTTCAATGATGGAATTTGTCGGAAGTGAAGACGCTGGAGCCGTGGTTCTGTTTCTTGGAACAACGCGACGAATGACCGCTGGCAAAGAAACGTTGCGGTTGGAGTACGAATGTTACAAGCCCATGGCAATCGCGGAATTGGAGAAGCTAAAGACCGAGGCCATGACACGATGGCCGCTTAAGGCTTGTGCAATCGTGCATCGGATTGGCATCGTTGGCAATGGTCAGGCCAGTGTTGCAGTCGCCGTCAGCAGCCCACATCGTGTTGGCGCCTATGAAGCGTCGCAATGGATTATGGACACGCTCAAACGAACCGTTCCAATCTGGAAAAAGGAGCAATGGGCAGATGGTTCGACCGATTGGGTGCATCCAGAATCCAACTGAATTCATCCGATGTTTTGTTAGCGTCGCCTAAAAATCGGGCGGGTGAGTCACTCCCCCGATCGAGATACGGCCCTTTACAATTTCCAATGTTTCCAGCTCGATGTAGCTGCCTCCGTCGTTCGGCTTAATCATTGCATCAGGAAGGTCAATAATCGCGACAGTGTCTGAGCCCTCGTTTTTCCACTGAATATCAAAGCCAGACTTTTTTGCCTGAGCTGTGATTTGATTTGCAAATGCAGCAATGGGGACAGGGATCATGCCAGAGCGAATGGACTTGATGCGAATTCCTAGCTGATTGAGAATGCCAGTCAAAAAAATATCAGCTTCGATAATCGCAACACCCCGGAATGGCTTCGCGGTGCAGTGAAAAGCGATTGTCACCGATTGATCTTCGATGACTAACTGCGGGTCCGTTACTTCACGGGGGATAAGTTTGGGGAATTTCTTCTGCAAGTCCCAGGCAAGCCATCCATTGATTTGGGTTTCTGAAAATGAGGCAGACCACGCGTCGGCAATCAACACCGAGTTTCTCAGATCCAGTATCCGCGTCTCCATCTCGCTTCCATTTTTCTTTTGGATCTGCGGGTCAACCTGCAGAGCGGCTCGATAAAAATCTGGCTCCACCTTGGCCATTTGGAGCAGAAGATAAATGCCTCCGGCCGCACCGCCGATGACTATAAAAGCGGCCAATACAAGCCGACGAAGCCATTTAAACCAGCTTGAACCTGTCGTTCGCTTCGAAACTTCAATGCTCGTGGCATCGTTTTCCGCGTCGCCCGCTGCGTCATAGTCGCCGTCTGGCGCGATGTCAGATTCGCCGATTGGAGGTGGCATGAGCTTCCAGAATGAATGCAGTCCGATTAAGCTGATGGCTCGGGCTGAAATACATTGCCCGCGTCCCGTACCTATATAACAGTTCAATGCAGACGATGAACCGGCAATTTTCGCGACTGTTGACATCTTTGATTCTTTTGGCCACGTTTTGTTTCGCAGGTTGCGATTTGGGAACGTACAACGGACGTTTTAACGAACGCAGTCAACCCTCGCCTGAAAAGCCAGCAGATGACGCTGGCGAAAAAGATTCTTAGGCGATTCTAAATAGCTGTTTCGAATGGAACTTGATCTTCCACCGTTGCCCAGCAAAGTTTTTGGCGTCAGCGTCAAACACAAGCGAAACTTCATCAGCGATTTTTCCGCTCCACTGGCCGAACGCAAATCTCTCGACATCGCCGCGGTTGTTTGAAACCGGTCCTTCGTAGCCTAAATACTCGGCGCGGTGGTCTGTCAGCATAGTGACGTCGATGGATTCCCCTTGACCGGGAAGCTCCGTAATCGCGAAGGTTAGCAGCTTGTCGTTTCCAGCAACTTCGAACATCAGATCGAAGTGCCGCTGTTCCGTCCGGGTGGCCGAATCGTGTTGCGATTGAGGCGGATGATGATCGAGAATGACAAACTTTTTCATGGCATCAAAGCTACGCTTCGCGTCTACCGAAGACAATGCCCGTCAAGAACAGGCCGATCGCGATCACCGCTGTCAGCTTGTTCAAGTGAGGCACTTCAAACGGGATCAGGTCCGGAATTCCAAACGCTGACACGAACATGGACACAATCGCCGCTGGTACCACGAAGATCGCCATTCGCCATCCGAACACGATCGTCGAAAACAGCAGAATGAAACCTGCAATCAACGGATTGAAGCTGTCGAACAATCCAAGAAAAGGCTTTGTTTCTTTCGACGTTCCAGCAGCGAGCATCTCTTGGCCTTTAAGCTTCGCAGCTTCAGAAACCTCCGTCACCGCATCACCTGCTTCGCCCTGTGCAATCGTTTCCTGAATCGCGCTGGCTCCCTGCTTTCCAATTTCCTTCAGCTGGTCAACCGAAACCAAAAGGTCATTTTGCCGTGCCCACATCAAGCAACCAACAATCAGAAAGCATCCGATCAGAAACCTTGCGTACGATCCAAGGAATCGATCCAGCCACGGCGAAAGCCGCTTCATCGTCGATTGTTGTTTCTTGTACTTGCCGTTTTTCGCCTCCGCCAGCATGGCTTTGATCTTCTTGCGTTGCTCCGCCTGTTGGAATTCCGGGTCGACATTCCGTAGTCTTTTTTCAAGTTGAGCAACCCGAATCGAGTCGCCGTGATCGACGATCGCTTCTGCCATTTGAATAGCCTGAGCTCTGGCATGGCCTGCCGAAATGCCTTCCGCGACCAGACCCGCCTGTTCGACTCTTTGCAAATGCTTTCGGTCATCAGCGTTGGCAAACGACTCGATTCGATTCTCAAGGTTGTCGTGTAGACCATCTCGCCACACACGGAACTTTGGTTTCTTTTTGCCGACCTCTGATTTGGAAAGCTCATCGCGAACACGACGCTTGGCCGAATATCCAAACAGCGACTCGAAAAATTCTTCCCAGTGGTTCGCAGAGTATTTCGCGACGAACGTTTGAATCGTTGATTCGTCCATGCCCTGGACTCGCATTCGTCGAACCAGCGACTCAGCATTAGAAACTGATTCTTTGCGAGATTTTTGCAATGGCACGTCGATCAGGAAATGATATCCGGCGCCTAGTCCGGCTCCGAGAATTCCCAGCAGCATCCAATACGGAAGCGCGCCAATTAAGAAAGAGGCAGCGACTAACAGCAGACCAGCGAAAGTCCATTTGATCCACGCAAAAAATCCGCTGCGAAAGAACAGCTCGCGTGATTTTTCGAACAGTGCCGAGTCGTGATTGAATCCGCTGGTTAGAAAGTAGGCTGCGACTGCGACAAGCGGCATCAATAGGAAACCCGTCGCGAGTTTCCAGCTGACGAAGAATGTCAAAAGCGAGAGTAGAATCGAGCCGGCAAACAAAGCCAACGGTAGCACGCCGCGAAGCTTTGCGGCCGCAGGAGCGTTGAACGATTTGCATGCTGTCTCGATCGAGTTGGCATCTCTTTCGTCAGGAGTGAACGCGGTCGACGACTTGATTCCCAAGAATGATTCCAGATCATCGATTAGTTCGCCCGCGCTTTGGTAACGGTCTTCCGCTCGTTTGGCCATCATCTTCGACACGATCACGGACAGCTCGCCGGGAACGCGGTCAACGACTTTACTGGGTAGTACTAGGGGCTCACTGTTGTGTTTCGAGGCCACTTCCTCAATTGAACTACCCTCAAAAGGACGCTTGCCGGTCAACAAAACATAAAACGTGCAGCCCAGCGAATAAATGTCGGCACGATGATCGACCGCTGAGGTCTTTGCTTGCTCAGGCGCCATGTAGTATGGCGTTCCAATTGTTGAGCCGACGCGAGTGATCTCCTTGGAAGCCGAAACAGCAACAAGTCCGTCGGTCTGATCGTCGACTTCCTCTCGATCGGGTACTTTTACCAGCCCGAGATCAGCAACTTTCACGATGCCCTCCTGATTCACCAAGAGGTTTGCTGGCTTGATGTCGCGGTGGACCATGCCGGCATTGTGAGCACATTGCAAGCCGCGGGCGGCGTGTAGGATGTAACTGGTCGCCTGATCCGGATCGAGTTTTTTCTTCTCGTCGACGACATCATGCAGCGAGCTTCCATCAACCAGTTCCATGCTGAAGTAGCTGTTGCCGTTGTCGTTGCCCATGTCATAAATCTGAACAACATTTGGATGAACCAGTTGGGCCGCTGCATAGGCTTCGCGAGTAAACCGAGCCAACATTTTTGGGTTGCGAGCCAGTTTGCTGCGAACGACTTTGAGCGCAACGTTGCGGTCAAGCGTGGTTTGGTTCGCGAGATAGACCGAGCCCATGCCCCCTTCGCCGAGTAGCTTGATCAGTTGATAAGGTCCGAGGCGTCCTGCTTTCGCCGGCTTGCCAGGTGATTCTGCGACGCCTGCTGCACCGTTGGTATGGCCAGATTTCCGTTTACCGGCTTTGGTCGTTCCTGCATTGGTGTTAACCGACAGAGTCTCTGGTGCTGACGCTGATTTGGTCCTATGAGCGACTGCATCGGGCGCCATTCGCGTTGCTTCGTTGGCGTTCGGAAATGCCTTTGTCCTTGCCTTCGACGGCGACGAAGGCTTGGTGCTTGGCGAGGCCTTGTAGCGGAAACTTTTATCAGACTGTTCTTTGATCAGAAGCTGGAATTTCTGTTTGCAATTCCGACACGTCGGCGAGAACTTTCCCGTTTTGGGTTGGTTCAGTTGCATCCCATGCTGACAATTCGGGCAGACAACATTGAGCATCCCGCTAGGCTCCAAAAATTGAAGGTGGAAAGTGTATTTTCCATATTAGCGGTTTTGCATCAGATTGCGAACGTTCGGCACGAATCGTCGCGTTTAATTTTTGGTGCTCAGCACCTCAATTTCCGCGATACGCGAAAACGAATCGAAGACGTAGCCCTTGTTTCCTTCCGTCACGAGTCGAACCAAGCGAGCCGAACGTGTTTCGAAATCATGGACGGCTTTTACGCCTTGCAGCTCAGGTTTTTCGCTTCGATCCGCGATTGTTTCGAATGTTGAACCATCGAGCGAAAGTTGAACGGTGTACGACTCCCAAGAACCGCTGTTGTTGGCTGCATGAACGACAACCGAATCGATCTCATGCGGCTCGCCCAAGTCAATCGTTATCTCGATCGGCTTTGGAATAGCTGGGTATCCGAGGTAGTGCTCCAGCGGATTGGTGCCGCCGTCGGTTACACGCTGGACGGAAAATGGCGATGCGGAACTTGAACTGGTGGTGACCGGTTTCCCAAAAGCGACGTTTCGCGGATTCACTTTCGACGTGTCAACGGAGACAAAGTTCCGCCGAAGTTCGTGTCCAATTTGGTTGCCTTTTGAGTCAAAATCTGCAGCGCGGAAATTCGTCGACTGTTTCAGCTCGATTTCGCGAACGAATTTTTCAGAGCGGATTGTCGGGGCCGATCCATCGATCGTGAAATGTATCTGGT
>CAYGUE010000106.1:0-24646 GCA_964352885.1 uncultured Pirellulaceae bacterium | reverse complement strand
GTATTTGCTGGACCTTGATGCACCTTCGTCGCGGATTGATCTCAACAGAGTGACTCGCAAGTCAGTTTCAGACGAGGAAAAGTAGCCAAGAGATCAAATACCCTGTCGGAATCCGGAGTGGATCAGGAGTTTCAACCTCCAAGTCGATTTGCGAATTCTTCCTCCTCGACCCCGTAGCTTTCCGTAGCGACAGAGTATTGATTGGAGAACCATGATTCGATTTCGATTTGAGCTTCCGCATCGAAGTCTCGTCTTGTCGACAAAGTTCGACCATGCACAATGTTGCGGATCTCGAAATCTTCGACCAAGATTTGTCCACCTTTGATGACGTAACGAGGGACAGTAAACATCTTTTCTTTGTTGTCTTCCTCGACATAAATTGTGATGTCCGCATCGGCGCCAACGCCGAGATGGCCTTTCTGGGGCAGCCCCAAAATTTTTGCGGGACCGCTGCGTGTGATGATTGCGATCTCTGAGAGAGAATATTCCCGAGTCATATCCTTCAATCCGCAATACTCCAGCACCTTCGGATTCACTTTTGCCAACATCTCACCACGAAAGCTGCGGTCCATCAACAATCGAATGATCTGGGGGTAGGCCATGAAGCTTCCGCCGTTGGGATGGTCGGTGCTCATCACGACTTGCCATGGATTCTTCACCGATAAATACCACTCCAAACCAATCGCCCACTGCAACGAGTGCACGAAATTTCGATCGCGATATTCGATCGGTGAAACTCCGCAACCTGATTCGATTTCAGTGTCGGCCGAATACCATTTTTCTGCACCGATTTGCTGTAAGTAGTAACCCAAGGGGCCATCGCCTGTCATGCTCATGGTTGGCCCAAACATCACCTGGCCGACGTCGACTGAAAGATCAGGGTTTGCGTTGACGAACTCCGCCAATGGAGAGACCTTTGAACACAACGATGATTCGCTTTCATCGCCACCGCCGTAGCTATGAAACTGAATGTGAGTCAGATGAGCCCTCAGTCCCGACAACGCTTCCATCGTCCCGAGCGTCGTTTTCCAGTTGCCGGGGAGGCCGAGGTTGTTGGTGTGGATGTGAATCGGATGAGGTAGGTCAATCGCATTCGCTGCTTGAGCAATCGACTGAAGGATTTTTCGCGGCGTCGTTTTGAATCCGTCGATTGTCTGATCGAGATCGCGCGCGTTTCCAGTTCGCTTCTGCTTCCATAATTCCACGCCACCAGGATTGACGACTTTGGGGGCGTACGAGCCAACTTTGTTCAACAACCAAGCAAGGAAGTTCTGCATGCCTTGTTGATTTCCATCGGCAGCACACTGCATGACGTAATGGTTGTTGCCAACCAGTGTGAAGAACCCTGTGTCGACGCCTGGAATGACGTTGAAGTCATGATGAGCATGCCGCGCCGCTAGCGGAGAAATCGCGGCATCGAAACAGGTCGTGTAACCAAGCCCCGTGTACTTGTAGCCAGTGGTAAACAGTGATGGCACGGCTCCCATGTGGCCTGAGTGAAACCATTGCCGATCGAATTCGCGACACTGTTCGATGGACTTTCGGTTCAGGTGTGGCATCAGCATTCTTGCTGCATTTACCTTCGAGCCTGCGATATGACAGTGCATGTCGATCGCCCCAGCCATCACGACTTGGCCGCTGGCATTGATTCGACGAACGCCCGCAGAAATCTGTTCATCAGCTGTCGGCGTCGGAACGATTGAACCGTTCAGAATCCAGACATCGGTGATTTTGTCAACGTCGTTGGTCGGATCGACGACGCGTCCGCCCGAGAGACAGAGATAACTCATGAGAGGCCCACTATCGTGGCTTGTTTGGACGCCATTTCCGCTTCTTCTTTTTCGGCAAGTCAAACACAGGCTCTTCGCCTTCCGGAAAAAGGCTCAGAAAGGACTCGTCATTCTCAAAACGATCTTCCAGTCCTGATAGGACTTCGTCGAGCTTTCCATAGTTATCCTCGATTCGATCGAGCCGATTCTGGATTTCGGGCGAATCTGATTTGAGCGTTGAATCATCGATGTCGATTCGAACGCGGCGAAGTTTTTTTTCAGAGAAAAAGGCCATGCCCTCATTGTCGTTGCAGCCCGCATGATCGACAAGGGCCGCGTTTTGAGAATGTCTACGGGTGTATTTCGGATGTCCCGTGCCCTCGAGCCCCGTGAAAAATCCGGGTTAAAGTGGCTGTGTTGCGTACAGATTCACATATGAGTCCCAGAATTCGGAACGACGATACTCAGCGTAGATGGAAATGTGCGCGTATAATGCGACACCCTGATAAATTGAGTACCTATTCAAATGATCTTTCAGACATTCAGAAATGATGCAATGAAACGGGCACTTGGCACACTGGTTTTGGCCGCAACAATCGCGGTGCTCTCTCCGTCGAACGGTTTCGCTCAAGGGGATGCGGACACGTTTGTGACACCAGAAATTAAGCCTTTGGAAACGCTCGGTGGCCTCCGATTCGGTGGCGATGCGAACCAACTCGAAGGCATTGCTGGTGAGGCCGTCCCGGGACGTGCTGGGTTGGCAGAGCCGGACTTCAGTTCGTACGGACCCGTTGGAGGTTCTCCAAATCGATCGACAGCCGATCAAGCACCAACGCTAACGCCGCAAGTCGGTGAGACGATCCAGTCGCAAACGCAGGCACTGCCGAACCAGTACGAAGGCCAATTAATCATGCCTGACTGGCTCCATGGAAGTGCCGCTGAAAGTCCGGCCTCCAGTCGTCGCACACCGGTTTCACAAACCAAACCAGAGCAACGCCCGCAAAGCAACGCTGCACTGACGACGCCGCGGCTTCTCATCGACGGAATGAAGGCGATTGAAAGTGCCAATCGTGAGATCGATTCTCGCACTCATGAAGTGGTCCGCGAGCGTTATCCCGACGGCAGCATCAAGATCGTTCGGACGATCGCACAGGATTCAGAGGGGAACTACTACAACGATGGCGGTTGGTTGATGTACGATCGCCAACAGCGACCCATTGCTTCAGGCACGTTTGTTCGCGGCGCAATGGAAGGCGATTGGGAACGCGTCCACGAATCGGGCAGTGGTGGACTGTTTTCGCAAGCTCCGTTCAATCTGTTCAGTGGTCCGTTTCTCTCTCGCGCAAACTTTGTTCGAAACGACATCGATGGCGTTTGGACAATATCGGACAATTCAGGAAAGATCATTTGCTCGATCACGTATGAGAATGGGACTCGCAACGGATTGGCTTCTTGGTTTTATCCGAGCGGAAAGAAAATGCGAGAAGCGGCTTTCAAGGACGGTGTTCCTGATGGCTTCGTTTTGCAGTGGGACCAGCAAGGCAAACAGCAGCTTCGCGAGCAGTTCGTCGATGGGCGTAAGGTGATTCGCCGAAAGTCAACTTTCGCAAACCAAACACTGGCGTCAGAAAGAGCCTATCAAGGTCAAAAACTGATCCCACAAGGCACTGATAGTTGGTGGGCTGCCAAGCCGGCAACGTTTGCTCGTGATGGTGAAGAACTTCAGCACGGGCCGGTCGCAGAATGGTATCCGAATCGTCAGCCCAAGATGACGGGACGATATGTCGAAGATCTAAGAGACGGGCTTTTCACGTGGTGGCACTCTACGCACAACAAGAAAGCCGAAGGTAACTTTTTGAAGGGCCAGCGCGTTGGCCTGTGGCGTTACTGGCACGAATCAGGAATGAAACGTAGCGAAGGAGAGTTTCGCGACGACGAGCCTTTTGGCGTTTGGCGTATTTGGAATGAAGACGGCAAATTGATTGACGAAAAAACGTTTCCTCTGGAAGAACCCATTTTGGATGATGTGGGCGACGAATCCGATGCCGAAACTACGATGATGGATCGAGACGATTCAGTGGATTCGGAGGTTGATGCGATGGCGGATCTGGACAACTTCAAGATCGAAATTGAGGACGAACCGGCCTCCGAAGAAGATCCGATTGGAGAAAAGTCAGACGAAGAGTCGCTCGAAGGCATTCAGGGCGAAGCGGTACAAGAATCCGGCAATCCCGGTTCGCTATTGGACGGTTAGAAAACCGTTCGATTTTGGCATACGCCTATCGACAGAACGCCGTTTCGGTGGCACCAAGCTCACGGCTGCACGTTAAACCGAGGATTGCGACTGGCGATCAATTCTGACTCGTACGCTCGTCTGACCATCGTTTTCGAGGCTTGCGACTTTGGGTCAAAGTCATGCACCTCAATTGAGATCGAATCGCGCGACTCCGTTTTGAGATATTTGGCCAGCGAAAGATTGTGTGATTCGTCGAGATGCTTCTGCAATCGCTCTCGCAGATTGTCGGTTTGGCCTATGTAAAGATAGCCGCTGGAGTCGCGGAAAATGTAGATGCCCGGATGTTCGTTCAGGACTTTAGGGTCTTTCAATATCTCGTCAATCGAGAATGTTTTGATAGTCCGGCCCCAATCGGCGATGCGAGTAATCAATTCGGGCTGCAACCGTCTGGCCTTTCTCAGTTGAAAAGCCGCTTTGCGCACCGAATATCCATCCACTGATTCGTCAATCGCTTTCGCTGCCTGATCGAATTCCTGTCGCAGGGTGGCATCGCACATGACTCGGTCAATCGAGCATTGATGCTTGTCGATGATGCTTCGAGTGACAATTTCCGCAAGGTGTCGGACGGAGTCGAGATCGACTTTCTTCCGCTGGGTTGTTTTGGTTTTCAGTTTCCCCGCCTTACGGAGATTCATCAACGTCCAGTTCAGGTCATTCTGCGTGGGCAATGGCTGTTTGCCAACGTTGCTCTTGCTAATCGCTTCGTTGCATCGCGAGATGAATAATTCGTTGAGCTCTTTCTGCAGCACAACCTCGTCAGAACTCCAACCGTTGTGCATTGATTTGAACGAGTCGATCACGACTTTGTTGGTCATTTGCTGAACGCGCCGCGACGAATGTTGTACCGTGTCCTTCACTTGGGCCAATGATTGCGAGGCGTTGATACTTTGCAACAATGCCATGGAGATCAAAATGCAAGCCCGAAGCGCAAGTTTTGAAGTTGCACTACTACAAGCCCGAAGCGCCAGCGAGTGAATCATTGCATGGATTTTCGACTCACTCGCTGGCGCTTCGGGCTTGTATTGAACGCTTCGCGTTTTTGGGTTTTCAATGGTTATTTCCAGATAAAATCTGAATATTGATGCAAAGCGTGCAACTTCAAAAAGCGCCGGCAAGTGAAGTTGCAGGCGGAACTTCACACGCTTTGGTTGCGGGTTTGTCTGGATTTGATTTGGCGGATTCATAGATTGTGGAACCTAGTGCTCAAGGCAATATAGCTTCGAAATCGATCGCAGCACGAGTCGATTGCCGCTAACCGCCGGTGACGCATTAAAGCCATCTCCCAACTCAGTTTTCTTCACAAGATCAAACGCCTTGCCAGGCTTGAGGATGTGGATCTTCCCTTCGATTGAAAAGAAATAGAGCTTTCCGTTGGCATGGATTGGTGACGCAGCATAGGTGCCGCCGACTCGTTTTGTCCAGACAGCCTCGCCCGTTGCCGGATCAGCGCAGGAGAGGATTCCCTTGTCTTCGCTCATGTACATCATGCCATCCACAAGAATCGGAGACGACCTGCGAGGAATCGCTTTCGACGCTTGCCATGCGATGTGAGTCTCGCTGATGTCTCCTTTCCCTTCGGGCTTGATCGCCAGCATCTTTCCCATGCCGTTTGTCAGGATCACCAATCCGTTGTCTGTCATGAGCGGTCGGGCTGAAACGTTCATCCCCGCATGATAGGCGATCCAGACCTGCTCGCCGGTCATCGGATCGTAGGCAATCGTGGCGATGGCACTGGGGTAGATCAGCAAGGGCTGGCCGTTGACTTCGAAAATGGCTCCGGTGCCGTACGCTTTCTTGAAGTCGCCATTGTCCGTTCCATATTTGATATCGCGATCGTTCTTCCAGACCGTTTCGCCAGTGGTTTTGTTCAGAGCCACAACGTACTGCTGGTCGGCTCCATCGAAGGCGACGATCATTAGATTTCTGTGCAAAATCGGAGACGATCCAGGACCGCGAAAGTGATCACATTCCAGGTCGCGACGTTGCCAGATGATTTCAGCGGAATCCGTGTCGATGCAAGCGCTGCCGTAGCTGCCAAAATGCACGTAGAGTCGGCCTTCTTCAATGACTGGCGTCGGGCTCGCGTAGCTGTTCGTTGGATGGCAAAAGTCAGGCTTTTCGTTTTTGAAAATCACAAAGTCATGAATCTTTTTGCCGGACGTTAGGTCGACGCCGATGACCGACATCTCTGTCCCGTCTTCGGTTGCCGTTGTTAGCCAAATTTGATCATCCCAGATAACCGGTGACGACCAGCCTTTGCCATGGATCGGAAGCTCCCAAGATATCTTGGAAGCATCGAAGTCCAGTGGTAGTTTCGCATCGTCGGCGTGACCGTCTGCGGAAGGGCCGCGGAACTCAGGCCAGTTCTGTTGCGCGATTCCGATGTCAGCGAACAGGATGCACACTCCAACAGCGAGACAGAGATGCAACGTAAATTTCTTCATATCCATGTTAGCTTCAGGTAGTAAAGTGGAGGCAACTTAACCCTGAATTGTAGCAAACTGTCGCCTGCTCGCGGTCTAGCCTTCCTTGTTCGCTTTCCCCCAGCCGTCTTTTAGCGTCACCGTTCGATTAAAAACAGGATTGCCGGGATCGGAATCTTTGTCCATGCAAAAGTAACCCATTCGCTCGAACTGAAAGCGATCGCCGACCTTGGCTTCCGCAAGCGAAGGCTCCAGTTTGGCCGTGATGACTTTCAAGGACTCAGGATTCAGGAAGTCCTTCCAGTCCTTGCCTTCAGGAACATCTTCGGGTTTTTCCTGACTGAAAAGCACGTCGTAAAGTCGAACTTCGGCGTCGATCGCATGCTCAGCACTGACCCAATGGAGTGTGCCTTTGACTTTGCGTCCGTCCGGGGCCTTGCCGCCCGAAGTTTCTGGATCGTACGTGCAATGCAGTTCGACAACGTTTCCGTCGGCGTCCTTGATGGCTTCGTTGCATTTTACAAAGAATGCGTTCTTGAAGCGGACTTCTTTGCCGACGGTCAAGCCGAAGTACTTTTTCGGAGCTGCTTCCATGAAGTCTTTATGTTCGATGTACAGTTCGCGGCTAAATGGCATCTCGCGAATTCCCGCTGATTCGTCTTCCGGATTGTTGGTCGCCTGACGCATCTCCGATTCGCCTGCTGCGTAGTTCGTGATGACAACTTTCAGCGGATCAAGAACGGCCATCGCTCGATTCGCGGTTTTGTTTAGATGATCACGAATGCATAGCTCCAACAGCGGCAGTTCCGTCAATCCGTTGAATTTGGTGATGCCGATGCGATCGCAAAAGTTGCGAAGGGCTTCTGGTGGAACACCGCGACGTCGCATACCAATGATCGTTGGCATGCGTGGATCGTCCCAGCCGTTGACGAAATCGCCCTGCACCAACTCAAGCAACTTTCGTTTACTCATGACGGTGTAGCTGAGGTTGAGTCTTGCGAATTCGATCTGCTGTGGGTGATGGATGCCTAACGATTCGATATACCAGTCGTAGAGCGGCCGATGGTTTTCAAACTCCAACGTGCAGAGCGAATGCGTGATGCCTTCGAGCGAATCACTTTGGCCGTGCGTGTAATCGTAAGTCGGATAGATGCACCATTTGTCGCCGGTGCGATGGTGATGAGCATGGCGAATGCGATACATCGCAGGATCTCGCAAGTTCATGTTCGGCGAACTGTTATCGATTTTTGCACGGAGCGATTTCTCTCCATCCTTGAACTCGCCATTTTTCATACGCTCGAACAGATCGAGATTCTCAGCGGGCGCGCGATCGCGATACGGACTGTCCTTGCCTTCCTTGTTCCAGCCCGCACGATACTCGCGGACTTCCTCGAACGTCAAATCGCAGACGTATGCCTTGCCGTCTTTGATCAGCTGCACGGCCCAGTCGTAGAGCTGATCAAAATAGTCTGACGCGAAGAGCTTCTGATCCCATTCGAAGCCCAGCCAGCGAACGTCTTCTTCGATCGCTTCGACGAACTCGGTGTCTTCTTTTTCCGGGTTGGTGTCGTCGAACCGCAAATTACATTTGCCGCCGAACTGCTTGGCAACGCCAAAGTTCAGGCAGATCGATTTTGCGTGTCCGATATGAAGATAGCCATTTGGCTCCGGCGGAAACCGAGTCTGGACTTGTCCGTCGTTTTTACCATTAGCGATATCGTCAGCGACGATCTGGCGTACGAAGTCGAGTTTTTCTTCTTTGGATTCTTCAGACATTTGACAGGGTCGATCGAATTTCATGCTGGAAAAACGGTGTTATACCCAATGGAGCGACTTTCGGCGAGGTTGGTTCGCTGAACGGCCAATCATGCCTATGCCAAACGTTCAGGCAACTCGTTTGCGGCGAGCAAGTATCCCTAATAGAAGCAATCCAAGCACAGAGATCGAACCCGGCTCTGGAACGGCAGAGGCAATGAAGAACTTGAAATCAGCATTGCCTGTGTTGTTGATTCGAAAGCCTCCGATTGGCGTCGTCGTATTGAAGAGTGAAAAATCGATAACCGAAACAACTTGGCCCTGTGAATCTCCAAACGGATCGGCAGAGTGTGACATTCCGATTGGCCATTGATAAGAGCTTCCGTCGAACGAAAGTGAGTCGGCGTCGGCGATCAGGTTGCCGGTGCTGTCAAGCGCCTGGACGGTGAACGTCGTGTTGCCATCGCGTTCCTCAACTACCAAGTAGTCATTCACGTTGATTGGAACGCTGTAGCGAATGTCCCATTGTGGCTCGAAATTTCCGCCATCGACACGGAGATAGTTCAGTAGATCACCGTTTGAATGTAAACTGGCAAGTTCGTTCAGAAAGTTGGCGTCGCTGACGCTGGCTGCCCCTCCGTTGTACAGGACTTCAATCCCACTGGCTGAATCGGGGAACGTGTCGTTTGTGACTGTCGGTGTCACCGGGCTGAAGAACGTTAGGTCGCCAGAAGGGATCGTGACCGACTGTAACTGAGCACTGTCCGCTTGCTGGATCGGTCCCGAAGCAGGAGTGTTTTGCGAGACGATGTTACTGTTGCCAGCGGTCGTCACGTTCATGGTGATTTGCGAGATCGTTTCAACGTTTGAATTTTGACCCGTGGCAACTATGTTGACCACGTCGCCGAAACCGCAAGTGCAGAGGAACAGGGGCAGCATCGCACCGAAAAAAATAACTTTGGGCATCTGAGGCTACTCCATTTTCTAAAGGAATGCGGGAATGCTGGAGTTAATCGTCGAGCAATTGAGGGATCGAGAGGGTTTTCCCTACAATCCACGGCGACATAATGAAGCACCTTCCAGTTGTTCCAATTATCTCGGTCAACCGGAAGCTGAAGCCACTAAGCCCAAGCAGGTCGATTGTGAACTAAAACCGGGCGTGAGCTGACTCGAGGAATAGGAAAGCACGCAGGCATTGGTGTGAACTCGGCCGGTAAGCCCGCCGCCAATGTGGAGGTCGAAGTGGATCAACTAATGATGCGACACCCCGAGCGGGGATGGGAAGTTCGAGATCCCAGGTTTTGCCTGAGGGATTTGAGGCATTTGTTGTTGCAAACAAGGCCAGCACGATCCGTGGTGCATCAGTTTTTGCCGTCGGAAATGAATCGGCGAAAATTCTTGTCACCAACGACGAGGAGTCGAAGGTCAGTTTTCCAAATCGCTAAACGTGTGGGACATCGAGGTGGAAGCTGTGGCGGGGGTGATTGAGCCGCAAAGACGCAGAGTTCATGCGTTATTTTTCGGCGGAAAAGCAGGCCACAAACGAAACACAGATTTACACAGTGATTTGCATGGGATCTGTGAACATCCGTGTTTATCCGTGGTTCTTAAGCTTTAAGTTTTGCTAGAGTCTGATTGATCCGCTCGGTGACCTTCTCGGTGCCGAGAATCGCCAGCGTGTCGAACATCCCAAATCCAGCTGCCTTGCCAGTCGTGCCGACGCGCAGTGCGTGAATGATGTCACCGATGCCGATGCCTTCGTCGTCACACCATTTCTTGATAACGACTTCCAAATTCTCGGCGTTGAAATCTTCGGTTGAGGCTAGAACGTCTCGAATTTTTTCGAGCAATGAACCAGCCTTTTCCGGTTTGACCAAGCGTTTTTGAAATGCCTTGTCGTTGTATTCGAGCTGATATCCATCGGCCTGGAAGAAGTCAATGAAGTGCAAGATGTCTCCGGCCATCACGATCCGATCACCAGCCGCTTCGATGACTTGCGAGATCACCGTCACGTCGCAGTCGACTGGATCAGGCAGGACTTTGGCTTTCTGTAAATAAGGAAGGCAGAGTTTGATCTTTCGTTTGAGTGGCAGTTCATTGAAGTACCTTCCCTGAAAGGCCGTCAGTTTTTGCGGATCAAAGCTTGCCGGCGATTTTACGATTCGCTCAAGCGAGAATTTCTCGATCATCTCATCGCGAGAAAACTCTTCGGTTGAATCGTCCAGTGACCAACCTAACAGCAACAGGTAGTTAATGATCGCGTCGGGCAAGAAGCCTGCCTGTTTGTAGAACTCAACCAGCACCGGATTAAATGACGCCGGGTCCGTTTTCAAGCCGATTCGCTCCGCGATGGATACTCCGGATTGGTACAGGCGATTAAAGTCTTTGTTGTTTAGATACTTTTCGATGTCACGTTTGCTCAGCTTCTTTTTGCTGCCAGGTTCAGCAACGAAAGGAATGTGAGCGTATTGCGGCAACTCGTACCCAAGCGATTGGGCAATGAAAATCTGTCGCGGCGTGTTCGAGAGATGCTCAACCGCTCGAATCACGTGCGTGATTTTGAAGTCGTGATCGTCGACGACATTGGCCAGATGGTACGTGCTGGTTCCGTCAGCCCGTTGAATGACGTGGTCGGCTTCGGTGGACCATTGGATCGACATGTCACCGCGAACGTGGTCTTTGAATTCGCAGACTCCCTCGCGTGGCGTTTTCAAACGCACGATGCTGGTGCGTCCTTCGGCTTCGAACGCAGCAGCCTGCTCATCCGTTTCCGCCATCCATTTGCGGCTATAGTGAAACGCTTCTTTGGCTTTCTCTGCGGTTTCTCGCTCAGCCTGAAATTCTTCCTTCTTTGAGAAATCACGATAAGCGTGGCCGGATTCTAGAAGCTGAGCAACAGCAGCTTGATACTTGTCCAGCCGCTGCGATTGAAAGTAAGGACCGTTCGGACCGCCGACTTCGGGGCCTTCGTCCCAGTCCAGACCTAACCAGCGAAAGCCATCGAGAATCGGCTGCAGGGCTTCCTCTTGATTTCGTTTCTGATCCGTGTCGTCGATCCGCAGGATGAATTGTCCTCCGGCTTGGCGAGCCAGCAGCCAATTGAACAATGCTGTACGGACGCCGCCGATGTGGAGGTAGCCGGTGGGGCTGGGAGCAAATCGAGTTCGGACTGTCATGGGAATCTTTGGGCGAATGCCCGAGAGAGCGATTGTGAAAACGGCCTATGATACCAAGTCGCTCCGTAACTCCCAGCCCGAGAATGTGATGTAGCTCAGTCTGTCCCAAACGGAAGTCGTGTGGATACGAGTCTGGGACAGACTCGTCTACTGAACGACTTGCCTATTCTATTCGCTTTCGACAATATTCAATCGCTTCGTCAAAACCAAGGAGCTGCTGTTTGTACTTCGGATACTTTCGGAACCAGGACATGACAATCATCTGCAGGTTCATCTCCATCAGATTCGTTGGCAGTCCGAGATCTTGCTTTCGGATTCGTTCGAGTCGCTCGATCGCGGCCTCGCGTCGCTTCTGATCTCGAGGTGCCGCTGCGGATCCAATCAGTCGACCGCCGCGAAGTACCAGCCACAATTTCTGATAATTCTTGCCGGCGATCGGCAGGATTCCGTTGAGTGTTTTCTGTGCAGATTCAAGCTGCTTCAGACGTCTCGCTAACCAACGCAGGTTGAGGAAGTGATCTCGCAGCACGGTTGCTCGTTCAAAGCTCTGTGACAACGAAGCCTCTTTCATTTGGCTTTGCAGCCGATCCAGTGTCTGTTTCGATGTGACACCGCCAAGCAAATAGTCCATCGCTTGCTGGACGTTGCCAAGATAGTCCTTTCGGTCGCAGAGTCCTGCACAGGGACCGGGGCAGGAGTTCAGCTCGTATCGAATGCACTTCGCAGATGAAGAAATGTCGAACAATTTCAGTTGCTCGTTGAAAGAGAACCTTGTTTTGTCCGGACAGTCTCGCAGTTGGAAAATCTGATTCATGCTTTCGACCGCTGCACGAAGCCTACCCGTTCCGGAAATCGGTCCGATCGAAAATTCGGAATTTGAAGTCACACGACGGGTAAAGAAAACGTTCGGAGCCACGCCGCCAGAGATACACAGAAACGCAGGCTGGCGTTTGACTGGCTGTCCTTGCGTGTTGAACTCAGGTCTCCATCGGTAAATCAATTCCTGCTCGCGAATCAGAGCAAGCAACTCATGCGAAACCGGCTCCCAAACCAAACGATGGCTGTGTTGGCGGATGCGAGTGACTTTTTTGTCGGCAGGATTCTTAGCAAAATACGACAGCAGCCGTTTGCGAAGGCATTTCGATTTGCCGACGTAGCAAATTTGGTTGTTGTCATCGAGCCAGCCGTAGACTCCTGGAGTGACGGGACATAGGTCGTGCAGCATGCCACGGGCTTGCATTCGGTCCTTGGGGATGGGCGAACCTTCCGTTTTGTCGCGCGCGATACCGGACAGAATGGACGAGCCAAACCCTTGAAATTCCCTCTTTCGTGTTTTGAGCAGCGCCGCCAATCGATCCCTCCCTGAGACAAAGCATCCTTAAGCAGCCGATTTTGACAGTTTTCAGATCCCTTGCCAAGTTCGCGAATTGGTTTATGCCGATTCAAGTCTGGTATAGAATTGAGTCTGCCTATTTCTCTTGGATCATTATCGATGAATCGAAATTCAATTTTTGCTATCACAGCCTTGGCTGCAGCGTTGATCGTCCAAGCTGGATGCTCACAGCCAGAAGTCACTGAAGCTCCGGTTGCCGCGGCAGTCATTCAATTGCCGCCGATTGAAGGCGGACTTGTCTTTGATGCCGTGCTGCAAAGTAGCGACGTGGAGATGTTTCCAACTTTCGCTGATATCAACTCCGACACCAAACCCGATCTGATTCTCGGCACGATCAAGGATGTCTCCATTCAACTGAATCAGTCGGCTGATCAGACAGTTTCCTTTGCGGCAGCCTACAAACCAAAATCTTCCGGCGAGAACAACGACATCCCCTGGGGCTGAACGGCATCAAACTACAGTCCTCAGGTTGGGGACTTTGATGGTGACGGAGTGGTTGACGTTTTGTCCGGCTCGAATTGTTGCGCGTACGACTGGTGTCATTGGTATCGAATCAATGACGCTGGTAAATTTTCGCGACGCTTTGACATTCGCGTTTCGGTGGATGCGGCTAAATACGACATCAATGCCAAACACGAGAGTCGGCCTCGAATGCTTGATTGGGATCGTGATGGCGTCGACGATCTGGTGGTTATTCTCCACGACAACAAAAAGATGTTGAACGAGGACGGCAACCCAACGGATGTGCGAACGGCATGGCGGGTTTTCGTCAGTGCAGATTCGTTATCGTTACCCCAGAAGACAGAGGCTGGGATCGCGGCGAAATCAGAACTACCGAGAAGTTACGTTGCCGAAGGACTGACCACCGGTGCGCCTGCGAAGGGAGCCGATGTCAACGTGGAGCTTCGGGCGGTTGTTGATCCTGAACTGGAAAAGATGGCGGCAGCTCAGCTTGCGAATCAGAATGGAAACACCACGTTTCAGCAGCATTTTGAATTCGCGGACTTCGACAATGATGGCAGCTTTGACCTGCTGTTTTCGGACGTCAAGTTCGCGTCCAATCGAATGGTCAGTTCGGTTTACTGGATGAAGAACTTGACGGACGAAGGCGAGCCGAAGTTTGCTGCTCCGGTCAAGTTGTTCGAGCTTCCGGCGAAGTGGAAAGCGACTTCGCTGGCCGTTGTTGATCTGGACAACGACGATCAATTGGACGTCGTCGCCAGCGTCTTTCGGCGAGATCCGCAGGACAAGATTGATTCACAGCTTTGGGTTTTGAAACCGTCCCGGCAGCTCAGCGAGCGATTCTAAACGTTGACGTTGGCGACGATCAGAAATTTTCAGAAGATGTTGTGAATCTCGGTTAGAGAGCCGATTTAGATGCTTTGCATGTTTATGGTGTTGGGGATGGTTGCTCGCCGCCGGCGCGTTTTTGATTGACGGCTAGTTAATCACGGTTGTGGGAAAATCACATGAAGGGTATTTACATGATTCGCATTTGCCGATTGTTTTCATTAGCAGTCGTCTCCTCTTGTAGTCTATTGAATTCACCATTCGTTGCTGCCCAAGATGAAGAACCAGTTTCGTTTGATCGTGACATCCGACCGATCTTGTCGGATCGCTGCTTTGTTTGTCACGGCCCCGATGAGGGCTCGCGGGCAGCCGATCTTCGGCTGGATCTCGAGGAAGAATCGCACGGTTTCGTTATTGAGCCGGGGTCCTTAGACGATAGCGAACTGTGGGCGCGGATCACGTCAAATGATGAATCAGACCTGATGCCGCCGCCAGAATCGCACAAGGATCCGTTGAATAAAGAGCAGCTTGATTTGTTCAAACGATGGATTCAGCAGGGCGCGAAGTACGAAAAGTTTTGGGCCTTCGAGATTCCAGAGCGGGCTCCAGTTCCACAGGTGGACGATGAGTCTTGGTCCCACAATACGATCGATCGATTTGTGTTTTCGTCCTTGAAGCGTGCTGGGGTATCACCTGTGGCTGAGGCAGACTCACGCACATTACTGCGGCGAACAAGTCTCGACCTGACGGGCTTGCCGCCAACGCTTGAGCAAATTGCTTCTTATCTCGAGATGGAAAAATCAAAAGGTAAGGACTACGCGTTGGAGCAGTGGGTAGACGAATTAATCGCCTCTCCTCGTTACGGCGAACATATGTCGCGGTATTGGTTAGACCTCGTGCGATTCGCGGACACCAACGGGATGCACAAGGATTTTTACCGGAATCATTTTGCGTATCGCGATTGGGTCATCAAGGCATTCAATCAGAACCTTGGCTACGACGAATTCCTCAAGCAGCAATTGGCTGGTGATCTCTACAAAGACCCCACCAAGGATCAATTGACAGCGACTGCATTCAATCGCTTGCATCTAATCATTGATCGGGGTACGGCGTTGCCGGAAGAGAGTTTTCACAAAAATGTTGTCGATCGAGTGACTGCGGTCAGCACGGCTTTTCTTGGGCTAACCGCTCAATGTGCTCAGTGTCACGATCACAAATACGATCCCATTACGCAAAAGGACTTTTATTCGCTGTACGCCTTTTTCAACAATATTGATGCGGATCCAGAGACAGTCAGTCGGCCCAAGAACGGCTTGCAGGCTCCTTTTGTTTCCCTCGCCGATAAAGATCAGGCACTTAAGCTGAAGACATACAATGATGAAATTAGTAGTCTGCGAGAACAATTGGAGCAGCTGGACAAAGAGCTCAAGGTCGTCGAACCTGCTTCGAAAACAGATCACACGAAAGCCGGTGATTCTAAGGAACGGGCAAGCCAGCGTAGCCAGTTGTTGGAACGAAAGGTAAAAGTAACTGCCCGGAAAAAGAATTTGGAACAACGGAGAAACGACTTCGATCGCAACCTTCCCTATGTCATGGTCATGCGGGAACGCTCCGAGCCAAGGCCAACATTCGTGCTCAATCGTGGAGATTATGATTCACCCGGCGAACCGGTTTCGCGAGCCACCCCTGGATTTTTGCCGCCGATGAAGCTCAATGGCAACGTGCCCAGTCGTTTGGACTTGGCCAATTGGTTTGTGGATCCGAGCCACCCGCTAACAGGACGGGTTGCAGTCAATCGAATCTGGCAACAACTGTTCGGCACCGGATTGGTCAAAACTGCGGAGGATTTTGGAGCTCAGGGCGATGCTCCAAGTCACCCGAAGCTGCTCGATGCGCTGGCATTGGATTTTGTGGAATCGGGTTGGGATACGAAAGCTTTGGTCAAGCAGATCGTGATGTCAAAGTCCTACCGACAGCAGTCAACGGTTGCTACCGACAAGTACTTGCAAGATCCTGACAACCGTAAGTTGGCTCGAGGAAGTCGCTATCGAATGGATGCGGAAATGATTCGCGATCAGATCTTGTTCACGAGTGGTCTTTTGTCTGGCACGATGTACGGGCCGAGTGTTAAGCCGCCTCAGCCAGATGGTTTGTGGAAATCTGTCACGATGATTGGTGAGCGATACAAAGCCGACGAAGGAGAGAGTATCTTTCGCCGGAGCGTCTACACCTACTGGAAACGAGGAATGCCACCTCCGCAAATGACGATTCTCAACGCACCGAGTCGAGATGCCTGCATCGCGAGACGCGAACGGACAAACACGCCTTCGCAGGCTCTGCTACTACTTAATGAACCAGAGTACATGAAAGCGGCAAGGACTCTTGCGCGACAAGTTCTGGCAAAAGATGAATCGATTCGGATCAAGTATGCCTGGGAGAGAGTGACGTGCAAGATTCCTGACAAGCAAGAGATCCAGTTGATCGCCCACTTGGCGTCTGAGCTTGAGGTCCTCTACAAGAATGATTCATCACTCGTTGACAATGCATGTCAAGGGCTTGAGTTGTCCGACGGAAATGAGCGGCGTGAACTGGCTGTTTGGACGGCGATCATAAACACGTTGTTCAACCTCGATATCACCAAGAACAGGGACTGAATCGAATGAGTATATTTTCAAATATTGACCTGTCGAATTCACGTCGCCGATTCCTATTCAACGGCGGCATGGGGTTGGGTGCGACAGCGCTGAATACTCTGATTCCGCAGCTCGGTTTTGCCGCGGCGGTTGATACGACCATTGCGCCGAAGGCAAAACGAGTGATATTCCTTTTTATGGCTGGAGCACCGAGCCAATTGGATTTGTTCGACTACAAGCCCGACATGCAAAAGCTCTTTCGCACAGAACTACCGGAGTCGGTTCGTGGAAAGCAACGAGTCACTGCGATGACAAAAGGCAAAGAGAAATTGATTGCTCCAAGCAAGTTCAAGTTTGAGAAAAAGGGGGAAAGCGGAATCTGGATGAGTGAATTGCTTCCGCATTTGTCTTCTCAAGTTGACAATCTTTGTTTCATTAAGTCGATGAACACGGACGCAATTAACCACGACCCGGGCAAGACGCTGTTTTCTACTGGATCCGAGATTCCTGGAAAGCCGAGTATGGGGGCTTGGCTGAGCTATGGTTTGGGAACGATGAACAAGGATTTGCCAGATTACATCGTTCTGCCGTCCGCTTATTGGGGCGGCAAAGTCAACGTTCAAGCTCTTTATGCTCGTTTGTGGGGATCTGGATTCTTGCCTTCTGTGCACCAGGGCTCGAGCTTTCAGACAAATGGCGATCCAGTTTTGTTTTTGTCTAATCCGCCCGGCGTCGACCGAACAGTCCGTAGAAAAACACTGGATTCACTGGCAGAGTTGAACCAGAAACACTTCTCGGAATTAGGCGACCCGGAAATTCGAACGACGATTGCCCAACAGGAAATGGCCTTCCGAATGCAAGTTTCCGTGCCGGAATTGACCGACGTCTCGGAAGAATCTGAGGCGACCCTCGAGATGTATGGGCCAGAAGTGCATCAACCTGGTTCGTATGCCCGTAACTGTTTGCTAGCGCGTCGCATGGTCGAAAAGGACGTTCGATTTGTGCAACTTTTCCATCGTGGCTGGGATCACCACTCTCGATTGCCAGAAAATCTTGAAGCCCAGTGCAAGGATGTCGATCAACCGACGGCGGCTTTGTTACAGGATCTGGAGCAACGTGGTTTGCTCGAGGATACGCTGGTGGTGTTCGCTGGTGAATTCGGTCGAACCGCGTACTGCCAAGGAACGTTGACTAACGAAAATTACGGACGAGATCACCATCCGCGCTGTTTCACTGCGCTGCTCGCTGGCGGTGGAATCAAGGGGGGAATCGAGTACGGGGCAACCGACGATTTCAGTTACAACGTTGTTGATAGCCCAGTCCACGTTCGTGATTTGCACGCCACGATGCTGCATCTGCTGGGCGTTGATCACGAGCGACTTACCTTTCCTTTTCAAGGACTCGATCAAAAGCTGACCGGTGTTGAAGAGGCTCATGTCATCAAGCAGATTATTGGTTGACCCTCGCAAGTTTGATTGCCATGTAGTACGGCTGATCGTTTTGTATAAATCCTGTTGGGTGATGCTCCAGAACCGTTGCTGATTAATAACAATGCAGGCCCAGCGGAATTAACGAAGGAATCGCCAGCAAAAGCATGCAGTCCATCGCTTCAAGCCAGATAGTTGGCGAGTCGTCGTTTCCATTATGCTGCTTCGCGGTCCGTCAGAAAGTTCGCGTTGGATGCAGCGGTCTTAACGCGGATTTCACGTTGAGGGAAAGCGATCTCGATTCCGTGTTCTTTGAATTCAGCATTGATCGCCATGTTCAATTCGTGTTGGACGCGAGGAAACAGATCTCGCTTCGGCAGAATTACTCGTAACTCAAAATTCAGTGTTGAATCACCGAAAGTTTTGAATATCACTTCTGGAGGAGGTCGTCGCTGAACAAGCGGATGTCGCTCAGCGATGGCCAGCAATACGTCCTGTACTTTCTTCGTGTCTGATTCATAAGCCACCCCAACGTTGACAATCAGTCGTGCCATCTGGTCGGTGAGCGTCCAGTTCATCACGTCGTCGGTGATGAACTTCTTGTTAGGCACAATCAGCTCCCGCATATCGAGGTCGCGGATCGTTGTCGCTCGAAGTTGCATTTGCGTAACCGTTCCGGTGATTCCGTTGATGGTCACAAAGTCGCCAACACGAACCGGTCGCTCGATCAAAATGATGATTCCCGAAACGAGATTGGCGAAAACTTCTTGCAAGCCGAAGCCAAGCCCAAGGGCCAACGCCCCCGCAAGCCACTGGACGCTGTTCCACGAAAATCCAACGATGTTGCAAGCCAGCAGAATCCCCAGCAGCCCAACCATATAGCGAACGACAAAAGCGATCGCATAACGCCCGCCTTTGTCGAACGGAAGCCGGTCGATCAGCGTAAGCTCTAGCAAGCCGGGAAGGTTTCGGCTCAATACCCATGTGATGCAAAGTGTTCCCAAGGCCATCAGCACGTGACTGTAAGGTGTGCCCCGTATGGTTTCGCCGGCGTCAGTTTTTGTATCCCCGATCGTGACGCTATCGAGGAAGCGAATCGTTGGAGAAACTTCGGACCAGATTTGCCAGCCGATCACCACAATGGCAACGATTGCGGTTGTTCGCAAAAGTTGATTCACTTGCGAAGAAATCTCCGCGATGTTGATTGATTCTTCTTCGCCAATATGCCCCGTGTCATTGCGTTTGAGCTGACGAAGCTTGACCCGAAACTGAGTCACCAACAACATTCGGCCGATCAGTCCGGTCAGAACAACGATCATACCGGCCAGCAAAACGGTCCAAATGGCACGTTTGGTCATCTGCATTGCGGTGAAGTGAAATCCTGCGACCGAAAGCCCAACGAAGACCATTGGCACCAGCGAGACAATCAGCAAGCAGAAACGTCGCAGCGAAGCCTTCCAAGCGTCGGCGGAAAGCATGTCGACATCGATTGGCCCGCCGTTAAGCAAGCTTTCGCGATATTGGCGACGTTGATCACGTGTTCGGGCCATTCCCGCTTTTCTCAGAATATCGTCGCGCCATCGATTGATCCCGCGGCAGACGAAATACAATGACAATGACATCGCGGCCAACGCAGCCACAAAAAACAGCCGTCCCAAAGAGTCATACCATGCTCCGTTTTGAAACGTCCCTAGGGCTTCGCAAAAGAATTTCAGCGGCATCACCAGCCAGATGACGCATGTCATTCCGGTGTGGGTGCCTTTGCAAAACGGTTGAGACCATCCGAAATGTTTCTCGGCCAGTCCGCTGTTTCTGAACGTGTGCAACAATAGCATCGACAAAAATAGGATCGGCACGATGACAAGGATCGCATGGTGTATGCTCCCCTTGAGCGTCATTAATTCATACGCTGGTGCCATCTGCCAAGCGATGATGACCAGCAATAACGGCAACATCAACGCGTCGCAAAACGTTCGAATCGCACTGGCCAGCGCCGGACCGAATCGGGAAAACGCTCGGATGTCGTCAGCAAGTGGATGATTGAGATCTGGAGTTTCCACGATTTATCCTTTGAACCTTCGACCGACAAAAAACGCGATCAGCAGACCAAACATACCCACGACGCATTCGTAAGGCCGATATCGAACTCGTCTGACGATAGAATTGCCGAGTTCTTTCCATTGTTCGAAATCAAAAAACTCTCCTGCCCCCTCACCTGACTTCTGTAACAAGTTGATGCTCACCGGTTCGGCGCTTTGAACCCAGAGAGCATGCGTGTCGACCAACTCGCGAGTCGCTGCAATTTCTTCGAGTAGAAGCTTGCGCAATGCCAGTATGTTATCAACGCTGGTAACGTATTTTTCATTGTCGTTGGCGAGCGCGACGAGTTGTTTGCGATGAGTCTCAATTGCCTCCAATGCTAAAGCGACGAGTGTTGTGCCTGCAACTTTTTCATCGTTTTCAATCTGCAAAACATCACGAATGTATGCTTGCGGATCAGCGAACTTTTCCACTTCGCTTCGGAGTTTCAGTAGGTTACTTCTCGCGAGACGTCGCTCGTTTTCAAGTGTCTTGATTCTTGCCATCCCTTCGTAGGGACGAATGAGATTTCGATGGACCTCGATCAATAAACCGCTGCTACTGTCTTTTCCGTTGGTTTCTAACGCAGTTTCCAATTGATCATGTTTGGAGTGAACGTCAGAATGTTGCTTATCGACCCTCAGTTTTTCGTCCTGAAGCTCGCCAACTTTCTCAGCCAGATCAGCACGGGACTGTGCCAGTTTGGTCGTTTGTTCGGTGAAATCCTTCAACGCTGGATCAGCCTCGAACGCTTTTTGACGTGCGAGTTGAATCTGTTTCTCGAGCTCTTTCTGTTTTCTGTCTGGGATGGCTGTGTTCTGAGCTTTGATTTCAAGTTCGAGCGGCTGTATTGTTCGTTGTTGAATTGACTTCTCCAGCGGTAGTTTTTCCCGCGAAAGTTCGTGCCAGCTGGCTTCTTGTTCCAACGCCTGAACCTCAGTTGTCGCTGCAAGTTCAAGGGCTCGAACGGAAAGCAATGCGATGATGTTGTCGGTCCCAGCGGCCTGTTTCAACAACAACTCTTCGTGAAGCAGATTCGCCTCTTCGCGTTTTTGAAGACGTTTCTCTGGTATGAGCGCCATCCGCTTGTCACGTTCCTGAATTTGATCCTGAATCTTTACAACAATGGTTCTCGCATGCGTCAGTTCGGCCTCCTGGTCTCGCAAGCTGATTTGCATGGCTTCGATTGTCATAGTTTGGTCAACCGGAAGAGGATCAGCGGGTTTCTTTAGTTCAAGGTGTAAGCGTTCAAGTACTTCATCGAGTTTGGTAATGCGCGTCTGGAAACCTGCTTCGGCGGCACTGTTTTGGAGAGACTGTTGATAGGCTTGTCCGGCAACCTCCAGTTGCTTTAGTTGTTTCGTCTTCGCTTCATTGTCGATGCCAAGCGAAAGCGATGCATCGATCTTGGCCCGCTGTTCAGAGATTTGCTCCCCGAGGTCTCCAACTAGCATGGAGGATAACATGTCAAGTGCATCCCAATAGCTTTCTAGGTCGGAACTGGGGAGGGGGCCGAAGGCCATTGGTTGATCGGTTGGCTTCTGTGGCTGGACCGCCGGTTCAGTCCGCTCGGGGGCTAAGGGTTCCGGTTTGGGTTTGGTTTTTGGTTTCAGTGTGTTTAAGACAAAACCTCCGGGAGTAACGATTGGCTCCTCTTGCTGAAAAGAAGCTTGTTTCACGGACGAGTCGCGAATTGGACTGCCGAGCGGCGTTTGCGATCGTCGCAACGGGTTGCCGTTACGAGGCGGTTGATTAATCAGACGATTTAGCTCGCTTCGGCTAATGAGACTTTGGGTGATCTGCGACGGCTTAATGCTGTCGACGTCAGAGTCCTGTGCGAATGAGATGCTCGTGAATATCAATGCCACGCTTAGAGACAATGCGCTCAGTGCTCGGGTTGATGTTGTGTGGTTCATGTTCGCTGCGAATTCTGATTCCGTGGGCACCGTGGCAAGGCGATGCATTGCGAGATGTTGACGACAGCAACGTGGCTATGCTGAAGAACCTGGGTGGCGGAGGGTACTGGAGTACCGGCGGGCTTCGCAAGATCAAAGGCCCTCGATGTGAGGCAGTTAGCCGTCAAGAGTCGGAAAACTCCCACGATAAGTTCCATTTTTGCAACGATGGGATTTGAGAATGGCCGATTTCCCTGTAGGGAACTGCTGCAATAAAATGAGTTTTTGCGGAAACGCATCCAAATTGGAGGTCGCCATGAAATTTCCCAGCTTTAAACGACGATCCCGATTGCATTCTCGAAGTGCAAGCACAACCTATGCGTCGCTCGAATTGCGGCAGATGCTTGCATTCGCACCCTTTCCAGAATTGACGTCGGATGTTTCGGTTTATGCCCAAACCGTTGACCATGCGATCGTCCGTGTTGACGATCAGCAAAGGCTAATCATACGTCCGACGGGTCAAGACAATCGAATCGATATCTATTTGCAGTTCAATTACCTTCAGGTGAACCGCGACAACTACAACACGTTGGCGCTGGAAATTGATCCGACTCAGTACAGCAAAATTATTCTTATTGGCGATGGACAGGATACGGTTCGCGTTTCTGGCGATGATCTGTCGGCTCAAATGCATCCCGGACGACTTTGGGTGTCAGCATATTTGGCTAGTGAACCGGGCGGGAAAACTGCCAATCTTCAAATTCACGGCAGCAACCTTGAACACCTCGAAGTCAACGACGATCACTACCAAGATGTCGGACCCTTCATTCATCTGAGTGAGAATCGCGTCCGAATGTATGGAAGCAATGGCGCCGATCAGTTGGAGATGTCTTCCGAAGACAGCTTTGCCATTGCCACGCGAGTCGCATTGAGAGGGGACGGCTACTACTTCAGTTCCAATGTCTTTGGTGACCTGTTCGTCGATGGAGGCGGCGGTGAGGACTCTGCGAATATGGCCGGCACACGCGGCTTCGAAAGCGACGCATTCATTCTTTCTGAATCAACGACTGGCAATGACGTTTACCGTGGCCGCGACAACCACTCCAGAATATCCAACGAGCTCTGGGACGGGCGTTTTGTAAACTTCGAAACGCAGAGGATCGATCTGCTCAGTGGCGATGATCGCGGCTACGTGTCGGACCAGCTTCGTGAGGACGCTTATTATCTGGTAGACGGAGATGAGCTCATCGGCGCGTTCCGACGCATGGCTGGCATTGAAAGAATAAAGATCGATGGTACGGTGACAGCCATGGATACGTTTGTTCGCCCCGATGCGGAACAGGGCCAATTCAACGTGACGGAAAACGATTACGAGTTTCGCTCATTCAACGACATCGCGACGGACTCGCATGAAGGGGTGCCGCCATCTTTAACCATCTACTCGGAAGTGTTTCCTGACTATTTCGTTTGGAAGTTCATTTCTTTCGAGCGTCTGACTTAGACGCAGTAAGACGACCAACCGCGCTTACCGAATTGAACACCGAAGTTGCGAGTTCCGAATCTTACGCCTTCCCAGCACCGATTCGAACGCCTGCGTTAGGAGTTCCGTGTCGACCTGGATGGATTCTGAATACGTTGGCAAGGCGTCTACGATCGCGGCCAATTTGGGGTCAGAAATGAATTTTGTAGTTGAAAGCTCGCTTAATTTTTTGCAGCGTTTGCAAAGTGCACCACCTGTCTTAGGACGGTCGGTTTCTTTCGGGTACGGGCCACTGTTTCGCGTCCCGTGTTCGCCACCGTACTGAACACCGCAAGGCCCACCGATGTTGATCCTCTGTCCGTAGCCACAGATAATCTGGGCGATTGTGTCTGCCGAAGCAAAGCACAAAAACCGCGGTCGCTAACAAGATCAGAGCTGCAATTCAATAATTCATGCTCCTAGCCTCCGCGGGTCACAAAGTCGGATACATTGATTCACCGTTAAATCAAACACAAGCGATACGACAAAGAACCCATGGCGAAACAAAACTCGAATCCGATTTCGAAAGAAAACATTGCGAAAATTTCGGGGGAACTGAAAACGTCACCACGTCAAATTTCCGCAGTGATCGATTTGCTGGCAGACGGCAACACGATTCCTTTCATCGCCCGCTATCGAAAAGAAGCGACCCAAGGTTTGGACGAGATCGAATTGCGAGCGATTGAGGACTTCGTCGAGAAAATCAACCAATTGCAAAAACGCAAGACGACGATTCTCAAATCAATCGAAGAACAAGGTCTGCTGACGGAGGCTCTTCGTTCAAAGATTAACTCTTGCGATGATTTGAGTGATTTGGAAGCGATCTATCTTCCGTTCAAACCAAAGCGGAAAACGAGAGCGTCGGTGGCTCGTGAACGGGGTCTTCAACCGCTGGCGGATTTGTTGTTGAAGCAGGAGAGGATTGGTGCTGCTCGCGAATCCATCTTGAAGCCCTACGTCAACAAGAAGAATGACGTACCGACATCCCAAG
>CAYGUE010000105.1:0-24679 GCA_964352885.1 uncultured Pirellulaceae bacterium | reverse complement strand
TTTCGACTCACTCGCTGGCGCTTCGGGCTTGTATTGAACGCTTCGCGTTTTTGGGATTTCAATGGTTATTTCCAAATAAAATCTGATTTTTGATGCAAAGCGTGCAACTTCAAAACTCGCGATTCGGGCTTGTATTTGTATTGAAAGAACCGACACACGGCCCGGTTACTTGCGCTGTTGATTCGGTTGAGCACCCGCGGCTGTCGCGTTCATTTGCTGACGAGGAACCAACTTCCAGCCCGCTTCGAATTTTGGCAAGCTTGGTTTGACGAAGTTACCCCACCAGTCTTTCAGTTTGGCGAGACGATCGTTGACTTTTTGATCTGAAAACGCGATGTAAACGCTGCTGAAGTTGTTTTTCTTAGGATCATATTGCGGCATGTACATGTGTACTGCCTTGGGCAAGAATGGCTCGTGTGAAAGGATAATTTCAACCTTCAGGTAGTTCTGAGCGTCTTCCGCTCGCTTCGGCCAGGCTTCGAGCCAGACTTCGTCTTGCGCATCCGGAGGTGTGATTACTCGAACCCAGTAGCGTTGCAAAATCTGATCCTTGCGAGCGCCAAACATGAACGGAATTGGGCTATTCAAGATCGCGCCATCGCCACGCATATCGGGTGGTAACTTTGTTTCATAAAGTCGCTTTGCCTGGAAATCGAACTCGTAGACCGCTTCTCCGTCAGTCACCCATTTTTCGCGTAGCTTTGCATCGGTGACAGGCTTGTATTCTTTGCCCGGACCATCAAATTTGTAGAGAGACGTCGTTTCGTAACTGGCTTTTCCAGGCTTGCCGTAGCGAATGCTGCCGATGGCTACACTATCAGCAGAGAGCTGACGCGTTTCAGGATCGCGATAGTTGGTCAACGCGGTGTCGTACAAATATCGATTGAATGTGCACTCATAGAGGCTGATTCCAGCGCTCTGCTCCTCCCAAAAGTCGAGCACCTTGACGAGATGCTGCTCCTCAGCAGCTGAGATTTCTGCGAAGGGTCGCAAAGGCTGTGAAGGAGCCTGACCGCCCATCTGAGCCAATCGATCGGTTTGCTGCTGAGACAGTTGCTGCTGAGAAGCATTCGGTTGCTGAGCATTGACGATGTCGATACCAGTTGCGCACACAACGGCCACCAGCGCAAGCGCAAACCGCTGATTTTTCAACCCACCAAAATTCATGATCGTCCCTGACAACGAATGGCAATGATTTGTAAGATGGGGAGTCTAACAAGAGGCCGATCTCCGACCTAGCTCGGATTGGCGACGCGCGATTGCTGGCGTTCGCTAGCACTCTGAGTAGATATTCCTTCGTTAGGCGTTTGGCGTTAGCCACGGTTTCGGACGCGTGGGAACCGTGGCTAGAGCCAAAACGGCTAACCTACTGACGATTCACTCGCTGCTGCTTCGAGCTTGTGTTGGCACTGCGCCATCACGCCGCTGACGATACTTTTGAGTTTCGGAGCTGCAACCTGAGCCGCCTCGATCACTTCCTCGCCGGAGGTTGACTCAAGCACATCCGGATTCGCAATGTTCGTAATGATCGACATCGCCAAGACTCGCATTCCGTTGAGCGCGGCAACGTTCACTTCCGGGACGGTCGACATTCCCGCCACGTCGGCTCCCATTCGCCGCAACAAACGGTATTCGGCACGCGTCTCGTAGTTCGGCCCCAACATCGCGGCGTAAATGCCTTGGTGGAGTGCAAATCCCGATCTTCGTGCGATTCCATGAGCTATCTCAATCAGTTCCGGATCGTAAGCTTGATCGCTGCGAAACGAAGGACGCTGATTCACCGGGGTTGCCGATATTTGTGGTGACGTTCGATTCATAAAGTCCACGTGGCTCTCAATCAGCATCACATCACCACTGCCCATCTTTGGATTCAATCCGCCGGCCGCGTTGCTTACGAGCAGGACATCCACCCCCATCGCGTGCATCACATGGATCGGCAGCGTCGCAAGATCGACATCGTACCCCTCGTAGAGGTGAAAACGCCCTTGCATCGCGACGACTTCGTGACCGTCGAGCGTTCCACAAACGAGATTTCCTTTATGCCCCGTCGCTGTGCTGACGGGAAAGTTAGCAATCGATCCGTAGGGCAGGGTGGCCTGAGCCTGAATATGGTCCGCGACGATTCCAGCGCCGGTCCCAAGCACGATACCGAACCGTGGACTTCCATTCCAACGGCGGGCAATTGCCTCGACCGACTGAGCGACCAAAGTCTTGAATTTCTCTTTCATGGCCATCTGGCCCTTCCACAGGAAGACTATGCCGATTCCATTTCCAAAACTTTCAACACCAACTTTGAAAGTCGAGGCTCTGCTTCGTTGGCAACTCGGACAATCTCATTAACATCCGCAGGCTCAAGTGCATCCGGGAAGCACAAATCGGTAACCACTGAGAACCCAACGACTCGCATGCCAGCATGCACAGCAACGATCACTTCCGGAATGGTCGACATGCCAACGACGTCGGCGCCCATGGTCCGCAGCATTCGATACTCTGCTCGTGTTTCAAGGTTCGGCCCGGCGACCGCAACGAGCACGCCTTTGTGAGCAACAATGTCTTCCGCTCGAGCGATGCTCAGCGCGCGATCAACAAGGTCCTGCCGATACGGCTCACACATATCCGGGAAGCGGGGACCCAGACGATCGTCATTGATTCCGATCAGTGGATTGTCACCCATCATGTTGATCTGATCCTCAATCACCATGATGTCGCCTTTGCGATAGTAGGGATTGAGACCACCGACCGCGTTGGAACAAACCAACAGGTTCGCTCCGAGGGCCTTCATGACACGGATCGGCAACGTGGCTTCCTTGAGCGGATAGCCTTCGTACATGTGCGTACGACCCTCCATGGCGACAACAGGCAAACCAGCAAGCTTGCCGCAGACAAGGCGGCCTTTGTGCGAAAGAGCTGTCGACATTGGGAAGTGCGGAATGTCTCCGTATTCGATGGAGGCTTCCACTTCAATTTTTTCCGCCAACGGCCCAAGACCGGTGCCAAGAATGATGCCTGCGTGTGGAGTCGTCTTAAACTGCTGTTGGATGACTCCAACTGCATCCTGAATTTTGTCGTACAAGTCAAGCATTTTGGATCCGTTTACGTTTCAAATGAGTGTTCAGAACGTAAACGATCCAATGCCTAATCTCAATAGCACGACCTTGATGCCGTAGACTTATCTACGGGAAGATGTCTTCGAGTCTGCTTCTCTGGCCGACTGGCTCTTCAAAGCCCGCTTCGTCGGACGGACGCCAAACGCCAAACCGTTGATCATTTCCCGGTCAGCCGGAAGGAACTGGTTCATAATCTCTCGCTCAAGAGTAAAAACGAACGTCATACGCCGGCCGTCCTTGTCGTTGACATGATAGTAGAGCCACGAAACAGGCACACCACTTTCTGCACCTTCCACTTCGACAACCAGGGCCCGTGCTGAGCTCTCCGTATTGAATTCTTTGGCGTCGACGATCGTCGCGACTTCGTCAGCGGCAATGATTCGGGCCACTTCTTTTTTGTAATCGGCAAGCGAAAGCGGATTGTCCGACGGACGCGCAGGTAGCTGAACAATGTTGCATTGAGCCAACAGGTTGCCTTCGCTAACGAATCGCATGATGGCTGCTTCTGGCTCGGACGCAATGACTCGCCAACGAGGATCGTACTTGAGCTTTAAACCCGGCGACTGCCATTGCAAACACTGCTCGATGACTCGACCCTTGGTGAACTTGGCCAATGATTCGTTCGTGAGAAACTCACAGGAGTCATCGGCTACCAACTCAAGAGTGATACTGCTTTTGCCGTCAAAGCCTGGAGCAACCTGTCCTGGCTGGCGGATCTCACGCATATTCAGCTTTGCTTGCAATATTTCCTGCGTTTTCCCCAACTTAATTTTGATGGTACCTGCGACTTCTATGTCCGTGCTAACGTCGTCGACTCCAGCGCGAAGCTTGCCCGTCACATGTAGGGTTGCCTCGCCGTTCTCAACTTCTTTTAGCCGCACCTTAACGTCATTGCGAATGACTCGATCGACAGAGAGGAAGTTCGCCAACCCGTCATCTGATGGCTTCCAGTCGTCGCCGACTTCGGTATCCTTGTGATTGATCAATGAACCGATTGCCAATGGATCAACCGGGTTGCGAATCAGTTCAAGCTCATACTGAGCCAATGTTTCGGCAACCGATGCCATCTGAATCCGCTTACCTGACTTCGATTTGATGCGAACCACGACGAGCTTGTTTTTGTCTAACAGATCGGAACCTGTCTTGCCTTTAAGAATCGCATAGCTACCCTTTGCCTGGTCGTAATAGCGAATCGCCTGCATGTCCCCGGACTTGCCAGTAAAGCGTTGGAAGTAATCCAACTTCGCGAGAGTTTTCATCGGGAGCATTCGGAATTCTTCTTCGTCGCGTTCCGGATCTTTTTGCATGATGACTTTGCCTTCATGCTCAAGTTGCATTTGCACGCGATGTTGTTGACCTCGCTCAAATGTCAAATTGATATCAATATCTTCCGCCGCGAGACTAACTGCGAAGGTTGACATTGCGATGGCGATCAACAGGCTTTTTGCCGCAAACTTCATTTCATTCATCCTTGAATACTCGACATTGTTCCAGCTCAAGTAGGCAGAGATCACCGCTGGGCACCTTGGTAATCGGAACTATCCAGAGAATCATCGTCAGAAAACTGTCTCAAAACGACATTCTTGAAGTCCAATCCGCACCTTTTGACATTGCCTAGCAGGGAACTAGTAAACGCCCTTAAGCGTCAAAAACCTGACAAAACACATGATTACACTAAAATCAGCGGGAATTAAGAGAACCTGGCATCGAGTTTGCAGGACAGTTAGACAGACGAGATTTTCTGACATTCCCCTGACATGCAGAGAATCTCGCTAGCGATTCTTCGGGTATGAACTGTGAGGTAATTCCCCTTTGCCTTGCGTTTCCGAATTGCAAAGCACATCGCTGAGTTGCTGGATTTCTACTGTTTGAAACTTCGCGAAACCGCGGTCTATTGAACGGTAAGGGCAGCAACTCCGTAGTACAGTTCAGTATGAAACAGAACTGTTGAACCATCAGGAAGATCGTTGGAACAACGGAGCCAAATTAGAATGCATATCGATTACAAATGTGACTCAATCCGCGAGCTGCGAGATCAGCAGGTTCGCTTTGCACCCCGGAATCGCAAGATCGAGCAATTGGACGCAGCAGAAAAGTTGCTTCTGGAAGTTAATACCCGCAGGGATTACAACTTCGAATTCGTTTGCTTTCGTATCACAGGCTTTCGTGCCGATGCGGGTCCGATCGTTAAGATTCTTGGAAAGCACTTGCTACATGACCTTCATCGTTTCATCGAGGACATGTCGGAAGCTTCCGATCTGGTCGCTGAAACTTTTGGTCAGCCGGTTCTGACTGTCGAAGATTTGAGCAAGCGTTTCAATGTTTCAACAAAGACGATTTCGAGATGGCGTCAGCAAGGCCTTGTCAGCCGCAAATTCATTTTTGATGGCGGACGAAAGCGAGTCGGCTTTCTGCAGACCAGCGTCGATTCGTTTGTGAACAACAACCGCGAGAAGGTCAGCCGTGGCCAACGCTTTAGCCAACTGTCTGACAACGACAAAATTGAGATCATCGATCGCGCTCGTCGCCTCGCTCGTGCCGGCGGTTGCCCTGCGGAAGTTACTCGTCGCATCGCCAAGCATATGGACCGTAGCATCGAAACGATTCGATACACGATTAAGCAGTTCGATGAGAAGAATGCCGCAATCGCTGTGTTCCCGAACCAGACTGGTCCGTTGAATCTCGAAATGAAGGAGCGTATCTACGCTGACTTCTCGGCTGGGAAGTCTGCGGAGACAATCGCTTCGAGGTACTGCCGCACGAAGACAACGATCTATCGCGTCATCAACGAGATGCGTGCGACGATGATCATGGAGCTTCCGCTCGACTTCATGGACAGCCCCGAGTTCCATCGCAAGGCTGCCGACAAGAAGATTGTCAACTCTCCAATGCCGGAATACGAAAAGACTCCTCGGCGGGCAAAGGCCCCTGCGGGATTGCCTCACTACTTGGCATCGCTTTACGAAGTGCCATTGCTCAATCGTGAGCAGGAGCAGTACTTATTCCGCAAGTACAACTTCCTCAAGCATTCTGCCAGCAAGTTGCGTGAGAAGATGGAAGTTTCACGAGCTCGATCAAACGAGATGGACGAAATCGAACGGCTTTACAACGAAGCGGTTAAGATCAAAAACCGGATCGTTCAGTCGAACCTTCGCTTGGTTGTCTCGATTGCTAAGAAGCACGTTCAGGCCAGCGAAGACTTCTTCACCTTGGTTAGCGACGGTAACATGTCTCTGATTCGAGCGGCTGAAAAGTTCGATTACACTCGCGGCAACAAGTTCAGCACGTACGCCAGCTGGGCGATCATGAAGAACTTCGCTCGCACGATTCCGGGCGAGTACCGTCAGAAGGATCGTTTCCGACCGACATCGGAAGAGATGTTCCTAGCAAAAGCTGATGAGCGTACCGACCGAATCCTGCTGGAAACAGAACAGGCAGTTCGCGAAGAGCAAATCAGCTCCATTCTGGAAACATTGGACGATCGCGAGCAGCAGATCATCATCAGTCGATTCGGCTTGGATTACCGCAACGAGCCTCAGACACTCAAAGAAGTCGGCTTAGAGCTTGGCGTTACGAAAGAACGTATCCGTCAGATCGAAGCACGTGCCTTGAGCAAACTTCGAGCAGCGGCCACTGACGACCAGTCTGTATTTGCAGACTACATTGATTCTGAGAACTAGTTCTTAAGCAACAATTTGAAATTCACGGGCGGAGCATTGCTCCGCTTTTTTCGTTTTCGTGCAACATTGGTTGCGTTTTTGCGAGGCTCGAGTTCTGTCAATACAGTTCTAACCCGCAGATAATGACAACAACAATCAGCGTTTTAAGACTGAAGCCTTGCCACAAGATTCGGGAACTTTTTCCGGACTCGTTTTTTTCGAGGCATTGCACCGCCTGCTTCCTTGGAAGACAGAAGCCATTTCGCGGCCTACCAACGAATCACATCCAACACATTGGTATACTCGTCCGTCCAGTAGAGCTTCCTGTCTGATTCGATCGACTGCCAACCAGTTCCCAGTTCTTTAAATGTGTTGATCAGATCTCCGTCACGCGACATGACCATGTAGAAGCTTGGCGTTCGACCCGTTTCATCGACGGTCTTCTGGTCGGGAATGTCGATTCGCATGGCCGCAGACAGCTCAAACCGGTCTGCAATACCAGCACCGATGGGTGCGAAGTCGATGAATTTGCTGGACACATGAAACACCAACAAGCCGTCGTCTTCCAGCAAATCGAGATATAGCTGAATGGCTTGAGCGGTTAAGAGATGCAGAGGAACGGCATCGCTACCGAAGGCATCCATCACCATGAGCTCATATTTTTTTGATTTCGTTCGTCGATAGGAAGCCTGATGAAATGCTGATCCAACAATCGGCTCCTTCTCTCCTGCGATTCGCTTGCGAAGCAGATCGAGTTGAATCCTGGCGTCCCCCAAAACGACATTCACATTCGCACCGCAGCCTTTCGCTGAACTCAGATACGAAAAATATTGCGGGTCGTTCGCGAACCGACTAACCACAGGATCAATCTCGTAGAAGTCGAAATCCTGATTTTCGGTGGCGTACGCCGCCAACGAACCAACGCCCAGTCCAACGGCAGCAACTCGAGAACATTGATCACCATACAAACGAAACACATCACCTGTCGGTCCTTCGATATGATAGTAGGTCAATGGCTCCGGATTTTCGTTTTGGCCAACCAGCTGCATCCCGTGCAGCGTCCGCCCATTGACCAGCATGATGAATTTGCCTTTGTCGTCCATTGCAATTTCATTGACGCCAAAGAATCCTCGTTCACGGGTCACCACGTCGCGAATATCCATAATGATCGGGCAGACCATTGCCAACATGGCGTAACCGATCGCAAACTTCTTGGGAGCTTCCATCAAAGTGAGGCAGATGGCGGCAGGAATCCCAAAACCAATGATGGTTCGAACCATGGCTGGAATCTCAGAGTTTTCAAAAAGGACCCATGAAAACGCCAACGACGCTCCAACGAGTAGTGGCCCAAATCCAATGTGCTTTTGAAACCAATCTTGCGCCCCTGGGTTTGCAGCCACAGTTTTTGTCGCTCCGCGCATTGCTTTTCGAGAAGGCAAGACAAGGCATGCAGCGACCAACATCAAGGGATACTCAAGGATGCTGTTAAAGATAATTGGAGCGACCAGAGAGTTGATGGCACCGCCAATCACGCCCCCCATGCTCATCATCAAATAGAACTCGGTAAGCTGATTGACCGATGGTTTGAGTCGACTGAGCTCACCATGACAAACCATTGCGACGACGAAGAAGATTGAAAAATGGATCCCAATCATTAGCAGTGGATTCTCGCCCGGGTCGATCAGTGAGATCAGCGGCATCAACAGCAGCATTCCTGGTAGAATGTAAATCAACCATTGATGCGGAATCAAAACTCGTCTCGAGAACACGAAGACAAACGTCAATAGGTAGAGCGCCAACGGGATGCTCCACATCAGCGGAAACGATCCGACTTCCGTAGAAACAATCGTTGTCACGCCTAGCATCAGACTCGATGGAATCGCAGCCAGAGCGATGTAATGCAAACGCTTCTTCCACTCCAAAGGAAAAGATCGAGCTTTCGTTGCTGATCGGTCCAACTCTGATTGTGCAGTGTTCCGCAGCGTGACCCAACCGCACGCAACGAACATCAACGCCAGCAGCATAAAGCCGCCTGTCCAGAACCAACCTTGATCGGTCAGTCCCATGTACTTCTCAACCAGAAATGGATAGCTAAACAGTGCCGCCAACGATCCGATGTTGCTTATTGCATACAGAAACCATGGATCGGACTCTCCATCTTTGGATCCCGCGCCGAACCACCGCTGGAGAAGCGGAGCACTGCTGCTGATCACAAAAAATGGCAAACCAACACAGAAAGCAAGTTGCCCGATCAACCATCCGATCGGATTGGAATCCGTCGGCACAGCCCAATCGTCAAGCAGTCGCATCGGCAGCAGAAAGCAAACCAGTGCCAGCAGCGTCAAATGGGCAATCAGATGATTTCGAATTCCGAGCTTTGGCGGACCGTAGTGAGCCCAAGCGTAACCGGCGAGCAAAACGGCTTGAAAGAACAACACGCAACCGTTCCACACGGCCGGCGTCCCACCAAGCGAAGGCAGCAGCATTCGGCCAATCATCGGCTGGACAAGGAACAGCAGAAACGAACTGACCAGCAACGTAAGAGAGAATAGAATTGCGCGCATGATGTTCGTCGAAGCCAAAAGATCGGTACTCGTTCTTATGTCGGTACAGCTCACCCACCGTATGCTGGCTTTTCGCGGCAGCCACTACGATCCAACCAAATTCGGGGAAAGCGTAACGGTTATCCCAACAAACTCGCTAACCGACGCTCAAAAAACCGGCGATACATCGTGAAAACTTTCACAGACCAACGATTTGGATTCCTCCAACGGAATTTCCTTGAGTTCACTGTCCTTCGCCCCATAGAATCGCTTTAACACTTACCTGCACTTGAAACGGAGAGATGCGATGACGCATGAAATTTCTGACATGGTCGCTTCCGATATCATGATCACACGATTGGTCAAGTTGCGGCCGGAAACGGATGTGTTCAAAGCCATCGAAATTCTTGTTAAGAACAAGATATCCGGAGCGCCGGTGGTTGATGATAACGACCAACTGCTTGGCGTGTTTTCTGAAAAATGCTGCATGCAAGTTTTGGTCGATGCGGCTTATGAAGGTTTGCCAACAAACGAAGTCCGAGCTTTTATGAACAATGATCCTGACTCGGTTCAAGAGAACACGCGGCTTCTTTCGATCGCCAACTTTTTCCTCATCACCCCAAGCCGACGTTTACCAGTCCTCAGAGATGGAAAACTGGTCGGTCAAATCAGTCGCCGCGATGTCATTCGGGTTGCCGCGAGGAAACAACCAAAACACACTGTCCATAGTAGGCGATTGCTTTACCTGTCGGCCCTTCGGGAACTCGACGATGTGCCTGCAGTTTGATCATCGCGATTTCTGGGAAGCAGATCTTTTACCGAGGCGGGTTCTCCATCGGTCAACGAAACCAAACGATGATGACACCTTTTGGGTGATCACAACTGTGCCTAACGTTGGTTAGAAGTTCTGGCGGAATTTGAGATGCATACTCTGCAGGCTCGAAAATATTGGATTCCGGGCAGAAAATTCGCGCAGTCTTGCCCGCGCAGTCTTGCCCGCGCAGTCTTGCCCGCGCAGTCTTGCCCGTACCGACTATTTCACTTGTTCAGACCAGACAACTCATCACAGCGCACAAGAAAACCGGCTCCCATTTAAGAGTGAGAGCCGGTTCAGACTTATTTTGAAACTCTGGTCGCTCTAAAGCTTGCCACCGTCGAGTTCATCTTGCCAAGCTTGCAGCTTTTCCCATTCGCCGGCATCCGCCATTTTCGCTTGAGCAGGCCAAGTCGTTGGATCCATCGTTGCGATCATGCCGCCTTCGACAGACAAGACGTCTTTGACGGAATCGACCGAGCATTCTGACAACGTCTTAAAAGTCGCAATGCCAGCTGCGATCAACAGCTCGCAAACTCGAGGTCCAACACCTTCGATCTTCGTAAGATCATCAGGCTCGGCCGGAGTAACAACTTTGCCACCATCGAGCTCATCTTGCCACGCGTCCAACTCGTCCCACTTTCCTTCAGCCGCCAAAGCGGCTTGCTGAGGCCAAGTCGTCGAATCATGGTTGCCGAACGTTCCGTCCGAATTCGTAAGGATATCCTTGATGTCCTGTGAAGACATCGCAGCCATCTGAACAAACGAAGTTAGGCCAGAGTTGTTCAATGCTTCGGCTATCTTTGGTCCGATACCTTCGATCTTGGTCAGGTCGTCAGCAGGAGCAGCCGGCTCTTCGACGACGGGTGCAGCGATGACGGGTGCAGTTGTGCCGGCATCCGGTTCGCGACCACCGACCAGCACGTCCTGCCATGCTCGAAGCTTGTCCCATTCGCCATTGGAAGCCAACTGTGCTTGGTCAGGCCAAGTTGTCGGATCATGGTTGACGAAACTCCCTCCTTCTTCAGCCAGCAACTCCCGAATGCGATCCGGACTGGTTACCGAAAGCATCGTGAAGCTCGCGATTCCAGAGCTGCGAAGAACATCAGCGATCTTCGGGCCGACGCCCTCGATCATTGTCAGGTCATCGCCACCCGTTGGAGCACGCGGAGGAGCGGAAGCTGCTGCTGGAGCATCCCGAACGATGCCAGCGGTTGCCTCTGCACCGAACTCTGCGCCAAGTTGGCTCATTGCATCGGTGCCAGCCATCGCTGCCATCAAGTCATTAGAACCGTCAACAACAGGAGCCATTGAATCGCCTCCACCGTCACCGGCAGATGCCGCCGCACCATCGTCGAGCAACGGGAAGCTGCTTTCGAGAGTTGCTTGCGGACGGGCTGCAACTTGCTCCATCGCCTCCATGTTATACTGAACATCTGAGTTCTGGAACGTCTGGAAACCAGTACCTGCTGGAATCAAGTGACCAAGGATAACGTTCTCTTTCAGGCCGACGAGATTGTCGACTTTTCCAGAGAGTGCCGCTTCAGTAAGAACCTTGGTTGTTTCCTGGAAGGACGCAGCCGAGATAAAGCTCGAACTTTGAACCGATGCTTTCGTGATACCAAGCAACTGAGTGCTGCAAGTAGCAGGTTTGGTTTTGGTTCCCTTACAAGGCTTGCCTCCAAGAGTCTCGATACGAGCATTGGTTTCTTCGATTACAACTTTCGGAACGATCTGACCTTTTGCGAAATCGCTCTCGCCAGGATCGGTGATCCGCAGACACTTAGCGTTGTTTGCGTTGACTTGCAAGAAGTCGAAACGATCGCAAATCAAACCAGGCAGAAGATCCGTATCACCAGGCGTTTCGATTTTTACTTTACGAAGCATTCGAGCAATGATGATTTCAATGTGCTTGTCATTGATCTCTACACGCTGGCTTCGGTAGACCTGCTGAACCTCGTGAGTCAGGTAATCCTGAACCGCCTCTTCGCCAGAAACACGAAGGATATCGTGAGGAACCAGAGGTCCCTCCACCAGTTGCTGACCGGCAACCAAACGATCGCCAGCTTGGACCAGCAGACGCTTCCCTGGCGGAACCATGTGCTCGGCTTCCATGTCGCTCTCTTCGTTGGTCACGATGAGCGTACGCTTGCCACGTTTTTTGTCGCCAAGACTCACGATGCCATCGATTTCTGCAAGAATCGCAGGGTCCTTTGGCTTACGTGCTTCAAAAATCTCTGTAACACGAGGCAGACCACCCGTAATGTCCGAAATACCGGAGGCTTCACGAGGCGTTTCAGCCAGAGCTGTACCTTTAGAAATCATCTGGCCTTCATCAACAAGGATGTTGGACTGCTCAGAAAGATAATAGACGTCTAGCGGCTTACCTTCAGCATCTTCGATAACGATCTGCGGATGCAAGTCACCTTTGAAGTCGATGATCGTTCGACGAATCGTACCGGAAGTTTCCTGCTCGGCCTGCATCGTTTCGCCTTCAATGACGTCTTCGAAACGAACCTTACCAGCAACCTCGCAAAGCACTGGGGCAGCGAACGGATTCCAGCGACAGAGAACAGCGTTTTCTTTGACTTCGTCACCTTCCTTAACCAGCAACACAGCACCAGCAGGAACAGCGTACGACTCAAGGTCACGACCGCGATGGTCAAGGATCGCGATTTCAGCATTACGATTCAACACGACGCTTTCGCCTTTGTCGTTTACGACGTGACGCATTCGCATGTACTTGATCGTACCAGCCTTCTTGCATTTCTCTTCGTTCTTTTCGGTTGATGTCATCGCAACCCCACCGATGTGGAACGTACGCATCGTCAACTGAGTACCAGGCTCTCCGATACTTTGAGCCGCGATGATACCGACCGCCATACCTTCTTCGACCATGTCACCGGTCGACATGTCCATGCCGTAGCAGCGACGACAAACGCCAAGAGGAGCGTCGCAAGTCATCGGGCTGCGAACCTGAATCTTCTCCAGTCCTAACTCCTCGATGCTACGAGCGATTTCAGGCGTAATCATCTGCGATTCTGCAACGACGACTTCGTCAGTGACCGGATTCACGATGTTCTGCCGTGAAACGCGACCTCGAAGAGCCGTCGAAATACGAACTTCAACCTGTTCGCCGCGATAAATTACACCCTTTGAAATACCGCGTGTCGTGCCGCAGTCTTCCATGGTGACGACGACGTTTTGAGCAACGTCAGCGAGCTTACGAGTTAGGTAACCGGAGTCAGCCGTTTTTAGAGCCGTATCCGCCAAACCTTTACGAGCACCGTGCGTCGAGGAGAAGTACTCCAGAACCGTCAGGCCCTCGCGGAAGTTCGCCTTAATCGGCGTCTCGATGATCTCACCACTAGGCTTGGCCATCAAACCACGCATACCAGCGAGCTGGGAAATCTGAGCCGTACCACCACGAGCACCAGAGTGAGCCATCAGGTATACCGGGTTCACGTAGCCTTCACCACCACGATCATCTGCCTTCATGGCGTCCATCATTTGCTTCGTAATCGCTTCACGAGCATGCGTCCAGATTTCGAGAACCTGGTTATATCGCTCTTTACCCGTGATAACTCCACGCTCATAGTGCTTGGCCAGTTTGAGAACTTCCTTCTCTGCATCGGCAACAATCTTGTTTTTCGTATCTGGCGTCACCAAGTCATCCGTCGCAAACGAAAGACCACTGCGAGTGCTTTCACGGAAACCAAGCTGGTTCATATCATCAAGCAAGTCAATCGTCGCGCGACGACCGAGCTCTTGGTACGCATCAGCAACCACGTTCGCGAGATCACTGCTCTTCAATTCGTGATTATAGAAATCCATTCCTGTCGGAAGCATCATGTTGAACATGACTCGACCGTAAGAAGTTTCGACAATCTGGCTCGGCAGACGCTCTTCTTCACTGAGACGAACGTGACGATCTTTGTGCAGACGAACTTTGATCTTCGCGTGCAAGTCGATGATGCCTTGGTGGAACGCAGTATCTGCTTCGTCGAGAGAAGAGAAGATCATGCCTTCACCTTTTTGGTTCGGCAGAACCAGCGAGATGTAGTAACAGCCCATCACCGTGTCCTGAGAAGGACTCATGATCGGACGGCCGTTCGACGGAGCAAAAATATTGTTCGTCGAAAGCATCAAAGTGTGAGCTTCGACCTGAGCTTCAATCGAAAGCGGCAGGTGAACCGCCATCTGGTCACCATCGAAGTCAGCGTTGAATCCCTTGCAAACCAGCGGATGCAAGTGAATCGCGTTGCCTTCAACAAGCGTTGGCTCGAATGCCTGGATACCCATACGGTGCAGGGTAGGGGCACGGTTGAGAAGAACCGGATGATTGCGAATCACCTGCTCAAGAATATCCCAAACCTCTTCGTCTTTACGCTCGAGCATCTTCTTCGCGCTCTTAATGGTGTCGGCGTGACCCATCTCTTTGAGGCGGCGAATGATGAATGGCTGGAATAATTCCAGAGCAATTTTCTTTGGCAGACCGCACTGGTGAAGCTTCAGTCGTGAACCAACAACGATGACCGACCGAGCCGAATAATCAACACGCTTACCGAGAAGGTTTTCACGGAATCGACCCTGCTTACCCTTGATCATGTCGGTCAAGGATTTCAACGGGCGATTGCTTGAACCGAGAACCGGACGCTTACAGCGGTTGTTGTCAAACAGGGCATCGACAGACTGCTGAAGCATCCGCTTTTCGTTGCGAATAATAACTTCAGGAGCATTTAAGTCGACGAGTTTACGCAAACGGTTATTGCGGTTGATAATACGACGATAGAGGTCATTCAAATCGCTCGTGGCAAAGTTACCGCTATCGAGCAAAACCAGCGGTCGAAGATCCGGAGGAATAACCGGAATCACGTCCAGCACCATCCACTCGGGCTTGTTGTCGCTATCCCGGATGGCCTCAACGATCTTCAGTCGATTCGTGAAGTCTTTACGCTTTTGCTTTGAGCCGGTTTCAGCAAGATCAACGCGGAGCTGATCTGACAACGTGACCAGATCAAGGTCGTTCAACAATTCACGAACGGCTTCAGCACCCATGCCCGCCTTGAAGGAACCTTCACCGTACTCAAGCTTTGCAGCCTTGTACTCTTCTTCAGTGAGCAGCATCTGCTTTTCCAGTTCCGTCTCACCCGGATCGGTGACAACGTAATCTTGGAAGTAGATCACTTTCTCGAGGCTGCTGGTCTTCATCGCGAGCAGGTTGCCCAATCGTGAAGGCATTGCCTTGAAGAACCAGATATGGACAACGGGAGCCGCCAACTCAATGTGGCCCATCCGCTTACGGCGAACTCGCGAGTGCGTGACTTTAACGCCACAACGATCGCAAATCATGCCCTTGTATTTCATTCCACGGTACTTACCGCAGGCGCACTCCCAGTCCTTTTCAGGTCCGAAAATTCGCTCACAGAACAAACCGTCTTTTTCAGGACGATAGGTTCGATAGTTAATCGTCTCCGGTTTTTTGACTTCGCCCATCGACCAGCTTCGAATGTCGTGCGGACGCGCCAGCGAAATTTTCACGGAAGCGTAATCGTTAATGCGATCGTAGGTGCTCTCGGCCGTTGCCATATTCACCTGCTCCTTAAATGTAAGTGAGTGTCTGAATTATTTTGAAACGTTGGGTGTCGCTCGGACCTGATCCGAATTGGCGAGCGAGCCCGGAGCAATCTCCGAGCTCATCGCAGATGAACTAGCCGCCTCGGCGTTTTTCGAGCTGCATGTTCAATGCCAACCCGCGAATCTCGTTGGTTAAAACGTCGAAACTGGCAGGTGTGCCGGCTTCGAGCGTGTTCTCGCCCTTGACCATCGACTCGTAAATTTTCGTACGGCCTTCGACATCGTCCGACTTGACTGTCAACAATTCTTGAAGGATGTAGGCAGCTCCATAAGCTTCCAGAGCCCAAACTTCCATCTCTCCAAAACGTTGGCCGCCGAAACGAGCCTTGCCACCGAGTGGCTGCTGAGTAATCAGCGAGTAAGGACCAGTGCTTCGAGCGTGTACTTTGTCGTCAACAAGGTGGTGCAGTTTCAACATGTAGATGTAACCAACCGTTGTCTCTTGACCGCAAGGTTGACCCGTGCGTCCGTCAATCAACGTGTGCTTACCGTGAGAAGGCAAACCAGCCTCCGCCAACGCTTCGTTGATGTCCTTCTCAGACGCACCATCGAAGACAGGCGTCAACGCTTGGAAACCAAGCTTCGAACCGGCCCAGCCGAGGTGAGTCTCAAGGATTTGACCGACGTTCATACGCGACGGCACACCCAACGGGTTGAGCATGATCTGAACCGGCGTTCCATCCTCGAGGAACGGCATGTCTTCCACAGGAAGGATCTTGGAAATCACACCCTTGTTACCGTGTCGACCAGCCATCTTGTCGCCAACGGAAATCGTTCGTTTGGTCGCGATGTAAACCTTGACCATTTGCAGAACGCCGCTGCGAAGCTCGTCGCCACGCTTCATGCTGTTGACCTTGCGATCACGAGCTTCAATGACTTTCTCAATGTCCGGCCACTGCTCTGCGTGGACCTGCTTCAACTGCTTGACGCGATCTTCACTGCGAAGGTCAGCTACGTAAGCGTTCAAACGGAACGCGTTCGCTTTTTCAGCAATGAACTTTGGATCCTGGTTACGAACAAGAGGAGTGTCATCTTGGTCGGTCAGTGTCTTACCGAGGATTTTCTCCATCGCTTCGACCATCTCACCGAAGACACGGGCAATCTCTTCGTTGCCATCAGCTTCGGCCGCCTTGAGGTCCTGCTCAAAGACTTTCCGCTCTTCTTCGGAAAGGCTCATGCGACGTGAGAATCGTTGCGTGTCGATGACGATACCTTCGATACCAGACGGCACTTCGAGGGAATCGTTTTTCACGTCTTCACCGGCACGACCAAAGATCGCATGAAGAAGTTTCTCTTCCGGAGTCAGCTCTGTCTTGGATTTTGGCGAAACCTTACCGACGAGAATCTCACCAGGCTTGACGAATGTACCAACTCGAATGATGCCGGAATCGTCTAGGTTGCGCAGTGCTTTTTCGCTAACGTTGGGAATATCGCGAGTAAACTCTTCGCGACCAAGCTTCGTTTCACGAACTTCAACGTCAAACTCTTCGATATGGATCGAAGTATAAACATCATTCTGAACGAGTTCCTCACTGATGATGATCGCATCTTCAAAGTTGCAACCATCAAACGACATGAAACCAACAAGCACATTTCTTCCGAGAGCTAATTCGCCCTCGAACGTTGCCGCACCATCTGCGATCACCTCGCCTTTTTCAATCTTCTGGCCTGGCATCACCAATGGCTTCTGGTTGTTACACGTTCGCTCGTTCAAGCCAACGTATTTCTTGAGCTTGTAAATATCGTTACCGATCTCGATTCGCGTTGCGTCAACGAAAGTCACTTTGCCACCGCGACGAGCCTTGATGACCATCGAACTGTTCATGGCAACATGACGCTCCATGCCAGTACCAACGATTGGAGGCTCAGCCACCAACAGCGGAACGGCTTGGCGCTGCATGTTCGAACCCATCAGGGCGCGGTTAGCATCATCATGCTCAAGGAACGGAATCAAGCTGGCTGAAACGCCGACCATCTGAGCCGGAGCAACATCCATGTAGGTAATTTCTTCAGGGTCCGCCAACTCAAAGTCAGCATGGAAACGAGCAAGAATGTTTCCGCCAAGTGACTTGTTCGGAACGATCCGGCCATCTTTTACCGGCGTATCGGCAGGTGCCACATGAGCTTCCGCTTCTTCGTCGGCTCGCAACAAGCGAATCTCGTCCGTCACTTTTCCTTTGTTGACCACAACATATGGCGTCACGAGGAATCCATAATCATCAACGCTTGCACAGATCGCAAGACTAGAGATCAAACCAATGTTCGTACCCTCGGGCGTCTCAATCGGACAGATACGACCGTAGTGAGAAATGTGAACGTCACGTACTTCGAAACCCGCACGTTTCCGGTTCAAACCACCAGGGCCGAGAGCCGACAGACGACGCTCGTGAGCCAACTGCGACAGAGGGTTCGTCTGGTCAACAACCTGTGAAAGCTCGCCACGACCGAAGAAGTAATCAATCGATGCCGAAACGCTTTTCGGATTCACAAGACTCCGCGGAGTCATGTCGTCGACTTCCTTCTGACTCATTCGCTCCTGAACGGTACGACGAAGCTTCAGGAAACCTTTTCGCATCTCGTCGCAAGCCAACTCATCGATGGTTCGCAGACGACGATTACCAAGGTGGTCAATATCGTCGACCATCGCATCGGTACCCGGCGTCGAAAGGTCTAGGATGTACTGGATCGAAGCCAGAATATCCTCCGGACGCAACGTCATCTCTTTTTCACTGACGCCAAGATCCAGCTTGCGGTTGATACGGAAACGACCGACGCGGCCGAGACGATATCGGTTCGAATCAAAGAACTTCTCATTGAAAAGCGTTCGAGCCTTTTCAAGAGCGGCTGGATTACCCGGACGAAGCCGTTGATAAATTCGCAGCAGAGCTTCTTCATGCGAAGAAGTGTTGTCCTCGATCAGAGAATTGAAAATCAGAGGAGACTTCACCGGATTCATAATCTCGGCGACCTTGACCCCTGCAGTACAGATCAACTCAGAATTCTCTTTGCTAATCTTGCGACCGGCCTCAACGATAACTTCACCGGCGCGTGGCGACTCGGCTGGGTAAACGATATCGTCAACTGCCATTTTGCCTTCCAGCTTTGCAGCACTGCGACCGTCAACGACTTTTACTTTCATCGTTTCGTAAAACGCACGAATGATGTCCGAGTCCTCGCTGTACTTCGGATCCATCGCACGCAATAGCGTCAACGCAGAGAACTTACCGCTCTGGTCAATACGAACCGTCAAGATATCCTTCTTGGTCGCATTGATTTCAATCCAACTTCCACGCTCAGGAATGACGCGGCAGCTTGCAAGTTTACGATCGGTTGTCGTATCCGACTCCATCACGAAGTCGATACCAGGCGATCGGTGAAGCTGACTCACAACGACACGCTCGGCACCGTTAATGATGAACTCACCACCGCCCATCATGATTGGGATGTCGCCAAGGAACACTTCCTCTTCGACAGGCTGCTCTTTCTCGAGCCGCAACCAAACGCGGAAAGGCTGGCCATAAGTCAGTCGCAATTGACGACATTCTTCCGGTGTATAGCGTGGCTTGCCGAGCTCATAACGCACGTAACTGAGCGCGAGCTTCTTGTCGTAGCTCTCGATCGGAAAGATCTCGCGCAAGACGCTCTCGATGCCATGATTTTTTCTCTTGTCCGGATCGACATCATCTTGCAGCAAAGCCTTAAAGCTCTCTGTTTGAATTTTTGTCAGATCAGGCGGCAATTGGTATTCACGTCCACTGCCAAAACGTCGAACATCTTTGGGGCGTAAACGTCGCTCTACTGGGGTTGCCATAAGCGCAAAATCTCCGAATCAATTGTCAGGCAAAAAGTGCAGACGCGCGTCCACACCACTGAAGAAAAAAACCACCTGCGCAAGACGTTGCAACAGGGCTGGAATTCACATTGTCCAGGCGTGCGAATTGAACGCATGCGGTTCCTGATTGAGTTCTGCTCAAACGAAATAATGAGGGCGGATCATCAAAAACGTTCGGCGAATTAAAATATTATGCGGTCTGAAGACTCTCTGACGCTATACCGGTAACGCAATCATAAAAACGATTCCGGAAACGAAAGAATATCGGGCACCAACCGACAAAAGCTTCCCTGCAACCACATGACTCAAACCAACAGTTCAATAGTTTCAGGCGAATTAGGGATTTTAACAACCCCGAAACACCGCACCTTCACCAATTCTACGAAAACGGCGGGATTTTCGGCCCCGGACGCCTTCCGCCCCTCAGGATCTAATTGCGACTTACAAGCACCGAAAGCTTGACCAATGGGTCAAAATACGAACAAAAACAACGGGCAGGACGATAAATCGTTCCTGCCCGCTATTACCTGTACGCATCAATAACCTTAAAAACAGTCCCAAATTTATATCAACCGGCCACCAAACGCAAAACACAATTGCGAGGGAGCTCTCGGCGGAAAATACTGGAGCTGCTTAGCCGGATAGTCTCACGAGCTACTTGAGCTCGACGCTACCACCAACCGCTTCGACGTCGGCCTTGATCTTGTCGCAATCTTCTTTCGAAGCTGCTTCTTTCAGCGTTGCTGGGCAAGCTTCGACCATTTTCTTGGCTTCCATCAGCGAAGCACCCGTGATCGTCTTAACGATTTTCACGACGTCGAGCTTCTTGTCGCCGAATCCAGTGAGGATTACGTCGAACTCAGTTTGAGCTTCAGCAGCAGGGGCATCGCCACCACCACCAGCAGCCATCACAACCGCGCCGCCAGCAGCAGCTTCGATTTGGTGCTCGTTCTTGAGGTATTCGCTCAACTCTTTGGCTTGCTTCAAAGTTAACTCAGCGATCTTATCGCCAAGGTCTTTTGATTCTGCCGAATACTCAATAGTTGCTGTCTCGTCTGACATTCCTCTACCTTTCAAAATTTTGCCGGCTTGCACGAGGTAATTGCTCGCCAGCCTTCGAAGACTAATTTGGCTTACAGGGCCATTGATGAAGTAACGTTTCGCCGGTTAGGCGACTCTAAAAGAGTCACTTGGGACGGCACCCATATATCGTGTCTACTCTTCGCCTTTGTCGACGATCGATTTGACCTGACCAGCAATCTGCGAGCCGGGGCCATTGATCTGTGCAACCAACTGAGAGCCAGGGCCAAGAATCTGGCCGACCAACATGCTGAGCTGCTCATCGCGAGAAGGCCATTTGCTAATCTCAGCAACCCTTTCAGGAGACAGCTTTTCGCCATCCATGACTCCGCCAATCGCCTTGAAGTGCTCAAGATCACCACCTTCCTTGTCAAGCGAAGTCACTTCTTTGACCAGCGAGATAAAGTCGGATGCACCCCAAACAACCGCAGCGTTTCCATCGAGACCCTCAAAAGCGGGCCCCAATGAAGTGCCTTCGGTTGCACGACGGGCAAGCGAATTCTTGATAACCATAAGGCTGATATCCTTTTCACGCAAACGACGCCGAAGCGTAGCTGTTGTGTTGGAATCCAGTCCGATGACGTTGGCAACGACGCAATCCTCAACGCCCTCAAGACGAGAGCTCAGATCGCGGGTCAACAGGTCTTTTACAAATTTACTCATGGAATTGCTTCCAAAACCGATTCGATGTTTGATTTAGTTCAGCTTCAACTCTTAAGCGACGACTCGAACGCCGGGGCTCATCGCAGCAGTCAGACACACTGACTTAACATAGGTTCCCTTGGTTGAAACTGGCTTCAGAGATTCGATGTACTTCAGGAACGCCGCAACGTTCTCTTCAAGTTTCGCCTCATCGAAGCTCAATTTGCCAACAACCGCGTGAACATTACCACCGTTGTCGTTACGGAACTCAACCTTACCCGCTTTGTATTCTTTGACAGCCGTCGCAACATCCGGAGTGACCGTGCCCGCACGAGGCGAAGGCATCAGGTTACGAGGACCAAGCACGCGACCGAGACGCCCAACGACGCCCATCATGTCAGGGCTTGCGATGCAGACATCGAAGTCCAACCATCCGTCGGAAACTTTCGCAGCCAACTCCTCCTGACCAACGAAATCCGCACCAGCCTCTTCAGCCGCTTTCGCGTTAGCATCTTTGGCGAATACCAAAATGCGCTGGGTCTTGCCGATACCGTTTGGAAGAACCAACGATCCACGGATAATCTGATCCGCTTGCTTTGGATCGATACCCAAGTTCATGTGGATTTCGACCGTCTGATCGAACTTGGTCGTGCCAAAAGTCTTGACCACTTTGACCGCTTCGGAAAGCGAAATCGGCTCTTCAGTGACTTTCTCAGCCAGAGCCCTGTATCGTTTTGATTGTTTAGCCATATCTATAATCCCGGATCGCGTCGATCCAAATCCTGTTTTGGTAGCTGGAGCCATAAGACTTCAAGCTTCAACTGACAAATTCTAGCCTTCGACTTCGATGCCCATGCTGCGAGCAGTACCCTCAATCATGCGAACGGCATGATCAATGTCGGAAGCGTTAAGGTCTTTGATCTTCTTCTGAACAATGTCTTCCAACTGAGCCCGAGTCACCTTCGCGACCTTGTCACGGTTTGGAACTCCAGAGCCCTTCGCGATTCCACATGCCAGCTTAAGCAGTGCAGCAGCAGGAGGGCTCTTGGTTTCAAAATCGAAAGATCGATCGTTGTAAACCGTCACGACAACAGGAATCGGCGTGCCGTTAAACTCTTTGGTGCGGTCGTTGAACTGCTGAACGAACTGCCCAAGGTTAATACCGAACTTACCGAGGGACGTACCGACAGGAGGAGCCGGTGTCGCTTGACCACCCGGGACCTGAAATTTTGCTTGTCCTGTAACCTGTTTAGCCATGATTTTATTCCGCGTGTCGCAAACCGGATGCTTCCGGGCCTGTCAGTGAGGCCAATAAGATACTCAGGTTTCGAATTTTGAAAATGTTGAACTTTGGATAATTATTGATTTAGGCCCGAATTCCAGGCATTTCCGGCAAACGTGACCCACCAACTCTCGCAAGCAGACAAACTGGAAGCAAAAAGAGCGGCTTGGCGGTGAAGACCGTTACTTCACCATCTCAACGTGCCAGTGCTCCATATCGACCGGATTCGGACGACCGAAGATGTTGATCAAGACTTCAATTCGGCCATTTCGCTCATCTACCGCAGACACATCGCCCTCGTAGTTCTGGAAATAGCCTTCTTTTACACGAACCCGGTCGCCAACCTTGTACGGGATCGTGGTTTTGATCTGCTCTTCGCCCTCTTCGCCCTTTGGAGGACGTGCAGAAGCGATAATTCGATCGATTTCTTCTTGCGACAACGGAGACGGCCGGCCCGCAGCACCCGCAAAGTCACCGATACCACTCGTGTCTCGCACCAAAAACCAAGACTCATCCGTGATGGCCATATTCACCACAATGTAGCCCGGATAAAGCTTTCGCTTCGTAACCTTAGGCTTGCCAGCCTTATTGAACTCCCGAACATCCTCAGTTGGGACGAGGATATCACCAAAGAAGTCCTGCATACCGGAAACGCGAACGGAACGCTTGAGTGTTTCACAGATCCCCTTTTCGCGATTCACTTGAACCTTGAGGATGTACCAGTTCATCTCAAGGTCAGACGTCTTGACCTCCTTAACCGGCTCAACGAACTCCTCAATAGGAGAAGCATCTTCGTCGTCGTCGCCCCACTCGTCGTCTTCATCGGTGATGATTTCATCAGCCGAGAACTCGAGATCTTCTGGCGAAAGCTCAACCTCTGGCTCAGCCTTTGTTTCAGCAGGCGATTCCGCATCAGACGACGAATCCGCCGCCGCGCCAACGACCTGATCCACGGCAACCGATTCATCGGTACCGCCAACAGCAGTCACCGCTTCGGCATCTTCTGGCAATGATTCTTCGTCTGACATCTCTGAGACCAACAAACAACTTCAAACTGAATTAGTAACTACAACCAAGCCTCGTCGCTTCGAACTAAAACCCGAGGAAACCACGCAACTTAGCCCACCACGAGTCCGACTCGGAGTATCGAATTCCGATCATCTCGAAAACAGCCGTCCACAAAATATCGAAAACGAATAACAAAACTGCCATCGCAAAGATCACAAAAATCACAACGACCGACGCGCGATAAAGCTGATCGCGAGTGGGCCACGAAACCTTATTCATCTCAGCTTCAACCGCGATCAAAAAATCAGCAAACACCGGATAATTGACCAATCGGTACGCTGACCAGATTCCGATTCCCACTAAAACAAACGCGAACAGCATCTTGACAATCTGGGGCCCGGCTACTTCATTCTCAACAACAGCTGCGTTAAGAAAATTAAACCATCCCGACGAGTACAACTCCCAGATCGCCAGACAGGCCAGCAATGCAACAGAGAAAAACGTAACCTGGCGCACAATGCGTCCCTGCGCCGGCTTATACAAGCCGAACCGGAACAACTCAGGAAAGAACGAACCCCCCGAATTACTGCCACCTTGATTTACAGTTGCACTCATTTAATGAACCTTCAAACTGCGATTTGCCGAACATTCCTTTGAACGGACGATGCCGACAACCAACTAACAGTTGCCAACGCAAAGCAAGCTACCCGGCGCGAAACCTCGCACCACAGCCAACTACAACGAAGCAGGGGCGGAGGGACTTGAACCCGCAACCGCTGGTTTTGGAAACCAGTGCTCTGCCAATTGAGCTACACCCCTGAGTGATCCCAATCTGAATGCTTCCGAAACAAGAAACACCCAGCATCAAGATGATATCGGCTGCCACGCCTAACGTGTGCAGCCGGGAATCATTTATCTCACCTTGACAGCTCAGTGATGCGCAAAGCCAGCGGCTTGCACCACCAAACTTACTCGACAATCTTCGTTACAACGCCAGAACCAACCGTCTTACCGCCTTCGCGAATCGCGAAGCGAACACCGTCGTCCATAGCGATCTTCTTCTGCAATTCCACTT
>CAYGUE010000104.1:0-24839 GCA_964352885.1 uncultured Pirellulaceae bacterium | reverse complement strand
ACATCACAGGCTTAACGGCAAGAGCGTTCATGTACGCAGCAGATTTCTCCGCGAGCGATCCGCCACGAGTTTCGCAGGCCTTGATGACGTCCAGCTCCAGCTCCGCCGCCAGTGATCCACTTTCTAGCGATGCGAGTCCCGCTGTTATCAAAGCTTCACTCTCTGGGTTCTTCATGTTGCTGAGCGTCGCAAAAGCCTGTTGTTTTTGCGTGACCGTGGCTGCACCCGCGATTACTTTGTTCAGTATCGTTGCCGCCTTGGCCGGATCTCTACGAGACAGAACGTCAACGTAAACGGTTGCCAATTCCGCCGGTAGCGAATCTCCTTTTTCGTCAAACGACTTCAGTACTTCTGCCATGCCTTCGAATTCCAGTTTCTCCAGTGACGCGAGAGCGGAAGCCCGTGTCCCAGCGTTGGCTTTGTCGTCCATCACGATGCTTAGAATTTGTGGTGCCGCTTTCTTGACACCTAATTTCGCCGCGACATCCACGCCGCTGCCGACAATCGTGGCGTCCCCCGCTGTTAATTTCTCGAAAACGTCGCTCACGGCCTGCGCTGCATCGGCAACGTTTCGCTTCGACGCATCGACTACGCGATAGGCGTTGATGACCGGGTCGTGAGGATCCGGGCTTTCCCAATCGCCAAGCAATCGCAAGGCATCAAGTTTACGGCCGGTTTCGTAGTCGCTTTCGGCGGCAAAGTATGCCAGTCGATTGGCGGAGGCTTTGTCACCAATTCGATTGTTCGCGCTGATTGCACGACGAATCATGTGATCTGAAAGTCCCGCTTTAGCAACCATCTTGGCGAGCGGTTCCATCGCATTGTCCATTTGCAAATCGTGAATTGCACGAGCTGCATCGAGTGAAATTTTCATGTCGGAATCTTCTACCAGCTTTGCCAAAAGACGAACGACATAGGTGTTGTCGCGAACGTTCAGGACGTTGAATTCGTACTGCTTTCGCAAGGCAACAACCGTCGCCAGTCGAACGGCCGTCGATTCATTCGTCGCCATCGCGTCGATGAACGATGACTCGCCCTTTTCATGTTCCTTGATGGCAACACCGCGAATCGCCATGATGCCGCCGTGTCGAACGATTGGATCCGCGTTGGCGTTATCAACAAGAACTTTCACGATCGCGTTTGCGGATGATTCGGCTCCGATTTTCCCAAGGGCACGTGCCGCCTCGTAGCGAACTTTGGCATTTTCATCCGAGCACAATTGCTCGACCTGCGTGCGATATTCTGGGAAGTAGTCGGCGGCAATCCTGACGGCTTCGCGGCGGACGTGTTGGTCTTTGTCGGTCAGCCATTCCAAGATGTTCTTGCCGAGTTTGTCGCTGGCTGGCATTCCGGATCGCAAAAGCTGAGCCAGTCCCCACATTGCGTGGATTCGTGGCAGCGATTCTTCGTATGCGACGGCAACGCCTCGCAATAAGTCCATTTCTTTACGGTGCACGAATTCAAACTGTGCTTCCTGGCGAACGCGTTGGTCTTTGTGTGAAAGCAGAGACGTCAACTCTTCGGTTGAACGCTCGGCAAGACCATCACGCAAGATCGCCTCTACTTCTTTAACGATCGCGGAATTGATCGTTTCCTCATCAAAGAAAGTGTAGATGCGTCCTTTGTCTTCACCGTTCCAACCGAACACCCAGTCAGATAAATAGAGCTTTCCGTCAGAACCAAAGTCAATGTCGGTGCACAGCGTCTGCCAGATCGGTTGCTCGTCATCGACCAATTCGTAAAACGCTCCTTGAGGCTTGTTGCGGAACGACCGCACGCCGCTGTTAATTGGCGTGCCTCGGAAATCGCAAAGGAAAAATCGTTCGTTAAAGTCGTCTGAGAATCCGGTGCCGGGGTAGTACTCAAGGCCAGATGGTCCATCCGAGATGTTCTTGATACATGGGATCACGTAAGCCGGTTTGTCTTCGTTTTCGTCATCCCAGATCATTTCCCGATTCCAAGGGCCGCGATCGCCAAGATACTGAAAGTACATTCGCCAACCAGAGTCGCCACCGGGAACGACATACGTCCAGCGAGCTTCATCGCCACCGTCCGAGTTGTTATCTCCGGTGAAAAGGTTGCCGTAGTCATCGAAAGCGAGCTCTTGCGGATTTCGCAAACCCGTCGCGACGACTTCGAGATTGCTTCCATCAAGTTCACAGCGGAAAACGGCGCCGCTGGCGGGATCACGCATGTTCGGGGCAAGGTCGTAACCTCGGTCTCCAATGCTGAAGTATAACATTCCGTCAGGACCAACGATCAAGCCGTGTGAATCGTGTCCACGAAATGCGAAGCGGACTCCGTAGCCAGTCGACAGTGATTTTCGCTCGTCCGAGACCATGTCGCCGTCGGTGTCGGTCAGCATGAACAGATCCGGGATGCACGTGTAGTAAACGTTGCCACGATACGAAAGCACGCCGGCTCCAGTACCCATCTCCAAATCGTTGAAACGATTGGCGAAAACCTTTGCGACATCCGCTTTGCCGTCGTTGTCGTTGTCAGCAAGGACTCGGATTCGGTCGTCAAACTGCGTGTACGTTTGAGCAGCTTCTGGATGATGCTTTAAGATGTAGTCGATTCGATCTTGGACCGTTTGAGCTTGCAGGTCATCGTCGAGCCAATATGAATGGTTGCGATTGTCTTCAATCGCTTTCCCCTGCCGAAATGTTTCGCAGACGTACATGTGGCCTTTGTAGTCACGGTGGATCGCGACGATGTTACCAACTTCCGGTTCAGCTGCGAAAAGCTCACACTGCAGGCCGGGGAATTTGAACGAGTCAATCGCGGCGAGGCCGTCTCCGCTGGCGGACGCCAACGTTGGCTCTCTCGGCTCAGGAGTTTCTACATCATCAACGAATAATGGCATCGCTCCAACCGCTTTGGCGCTCATGCCCAGCGGATCGGGAATGAAAACTAGGGCGACAACCGCGAAAAGTAGGACTGCAAAGAGTCCCACGAGAAAATTCTCTCCAATTGACTTCCAGCCACAGCAATCCGTCGATTTACGTATCAAACTCATCAATGCCACGCTCTTTTAATAGTGTGAGCCTGCCGATCTGAAAAAATCCGGAAAGCGGCAAGCAGACTTTCCTGTCCACAATATAGCTCAAATATAGCCCAATTTCTTTTGTCGTAGCTATGTCGATTCTGGCAACGCGAAGATCGCCGCCGACAGAGGGGGCTGATGGTCCGGCCATCTGCTTCGTACCAATGCAGACCATCGAAGTATTCGAACACGGACCGCAGCGAACAGTTTTGGTTCGATGCGTAGCCTTCTAGGACGACGAACTGCCGGGTTTCCCCACAAATGGTCTTTCCTAAATGGTGGAATTAATTAAGATTCCGGTGCGGAACAATTTCGGCCTTTAGCTAGTTACGACCAACTGCTGCCAGGAGTCTTCTTTCGGACCTGAATGAATCAGCCGAAATCCTTGCTCTCTTCGACTCCTTTTGTATGAAACGCAACATTTGCGTTACCGGTCTACAACTGCATCGCCGAACACAACCGTATTCCAAATGACAAACCTTAATTACTTCTCACCCTACGGGACAACGCTAGTTGACGGTGCTTGAATGAACCTAAAAGACGTCCGAAACATCGGTATCTCTGCCCACATCGACTCCGGGAAAACGACTCTCAGTGAGCGCATTCTGTTTTATACAGGGCGCATTCACAAAATCGAGGAAGTTCGCGGTGGCGGCGACGGCGCGACCATGGACCACATGGAGCTGGAGAAGGAGCGTGGCATTACGATTACAAGTGCCGCGACAACCGTGCAGTGGGGAAAACATACAATCAACTTGATCGACACGCCAGGTCACGTTGACTTCACCGTTGAAGTAGAGCGTTCGCTTCGCGTACTTGACGGTGCTGTCTTGGTTCTGTGTTCGGTTGGTGGAGTTCAGGCTCAGTCGCTTACCGTAGACCGTCAGATGCGTCGCTACGGCGTTCCGCGTTTGGCTTTCATTAACAAGATGGACCGAACTGGTGCGGACCCGTTCAGCGTCATGGCACAGATGCGTGAAAAGCTGAACGCGAACGCCGTCATGTTCCAGTACCCAATTGGTGCCGGCGAAACGTTCGAAGGCTGCGTCGATCTTACGACTCTCAAAGCCTTCTATCATGAAGGTGACAAAGGCGAAAAGGTCATCGAGAAAGATTGTCCTGAAGAGCTGAAAGACGCAGTTGCTGAAAAGCGTCAAGAGATGTTGGAAGCACTTTCCATGTTCAGCGATGAAATGATGGAATTGCTTCTCAGCGAAGAAGAAGTTCCAGCCGAGCTCATTTACAAAACTGCGACTCAAGCAATTCAGTCTCAGAGTATCACACCTGTTTACATGGGCACGGCTCTAGGTAACAAAGGCGTTCAGCCTCTGATTGATGCGGTTTGTCGCTACCTTCCTTCTCCGCTGGAGCGTGAAATAAAAGCGAAAGCTTTTGACAATCCAGAGGAAGAGTTCCCACTCGAGCCTGATGCCAGCAAACCTTTCGTTGGCATGGCCTTCAAATTGGTTGAGGACGCTTTCGGTCAGCTAACTTACATGCGTATCTACCAGGGTACGATCAGCAAAGGGTCGACTTACTTCAACCAGCGTACCGGACGCAAAGAGCGTTTTAGCCGAATCGTGCGTATGCACTCAGACAAACGTGAAGAACTTGATGAAGCCTCGGCGGGCGACATCGTTGCTGTTATGGGAATTGATAGTGCATCGGGTGATACCTACGCCGACGCAGCGAAAACATGTTCTTTGGAGAATATCTTCGTTCCTGAAGCTGTAATCACGGTTGCCGTTGAGCCAGCTGACCGTTCCAGCAGCGAGAAGCTTGGTAAAGCCCTGCAGCGTTTCCGTAAGGAAGATCCGACCTTCCGCGTTTCGACAGATGACGAAACGGGCGAGACATTGATCGCCGGAATGGGTGAGCTTCACCTTGACATTTACGTTGAGCGTATTCGTCGTGAGTACAAGCTGGAAGTAAATGTTGGTGCTCCGAAAGTTTCGTATCGTGAGACGCCAACGGTGGCTGCCAGTTTTGATCACAAGCACAAGAAGCAGTCTGGTGGTTCGGGTCAGTTCGCTCACATCAAAGGTGCTCTGGAAATTCTTGCTGAGGACGAGGAGGGCGGCGACGAGCGTTTCGTATTCGAAGATTCGGTCGTCGGCGGTCGTATTCCCAAGCAATTCATTCCTGCAGTTGAAAAGGGATTGCGTACTTCGATCGTCAAGGGAACACTCGCCGAGTACCCTGTTGTTGGTTTGAAGTGTCACCTTATAGATGGTTCTTATCACGACGTTGACTCTTCGGAGATGGCGTTCCAAACGGCTGCCCGCGGTATGTTTCGCGAGTACATGCCCAAGACAAAGCCGGTTCTTCTCGAGCCCGTCATGCTGGTTGAAATCGAATCACCGGAAAGTTTCCAGGGGGGTATCGTTGGTGACCTGACTTCACGTCGTGGTATCGTTGAGTCGACGGATGTCAAAGCTGATGGCACCGTCACGATCATGTGCGAAGTTCCGCTTAGCGAAACGTTCGGTTACGCAACTGACTTGCGTTCGATGTCACAGGGACAGGCAACATTCTCAATGGAAGTTAAAGGTTACCGTCAGGTGCCCGGAAACATCCAGTTAGAAGTCATCGAGAAGCGACGCAAAGAAAAAGAAGAGAAGAACAAGTAGGCATTAACAGTCGACTGGATTCAAACGGCGATGAGCATCGATTTGCTCACCGCCGTTTTTTATTGGTTCGACAGGATCCATGAACGGCAAGACGCTACTCGTTGGTACTGCCGAGTCTTTCAATTTGCCATTTCCTCTGCTGCTATCAGGCTCTCTGCATCGGCACGCATGATTCTGTAGACTGGGGGCTGCCCGAGTCGGCAGTATGTGAGAGACACACCAACCATTTGGAGCGGCAATGGTGAAGGTTACCGTTTTTAAGCTTGGCATTTTTCAGATCGCGACAATGATCGCCGTTGCGATTTTTCTTCAAGCTTTCGCCGCCGCACAATCCTCGACGCCGGATTCGCAAACTGCGCACACGGTTAAAGGCAAAGTGCTTCTATCGGATGGGCAACCTTCTTCTAACTCCTTAATTAGATTTCGCGATGGCATGGGCGATTGGGATCAATCAGTCGCAGATGCGAAAGGGGAATTCCAATTCTCATTGGACTGTCGCCCACATGCGATCGTTTACTTTTACGCGGCAGACCGCACAGAAGTATTCTGGATGGAGCTCCGGAATAACAACATTTCAGAGCGAGTTAAAACGCCGTTTGAAATCAAACTCGTCCCTGCTGTAACAATCCCGGTGCTGGTTCAACAAAGCGGGCTGCCCGTCATGGGTGCTTCCGTCGCCGGTCGCTCCAAGGAGTTCGGATGGAATTTTGCACCCGAGAAAACAGATGGCGAAGGCAAGACTGGAATTGTAATTCCGTTGGCTCATCAGCTGGACCAAGTTTGGGCGATTGAATCAAAAACCGGACTCGGCGGTCGCTCAGATTTTAATCAACCAGTTGAAGTCGTGAAGATCGAGTTGATGCCGAACCGGAAAAAAGTGGCGTTGGTGTTGGATGAGAACGATCAACCAGTTGCCAACATCCGCGTCAAAGCAAGACTTCGCTGTCAAGACAAGTCAAAGCTTACCGGCCAGTTGCCAGAGCTGTTCTCCGAAACGGATCAAAACGGATACGCGACTTTTGACTGGTTTCCAGCGGACGAACAATGGGGATTTCAAGCGGGCGTCTATGAGAACGCCAACTTTAACTGGGACTATTCAAAAAAAGCCGAGCGAAACCAATCATTCCTCACTGGCCCTTACCGAGACTTGCGGCTTGTTTATGTTTCCGCTATCCCACAACCGATCTTGGTCAGTGGCAAAATCGAAGGTGTTGACGGAGAAGTGTCGGGCGTAAAGGTTGGCGGCTATGGGATGGGGCCATCAGGTCAAAGTGATTCGCCAAGTTCAGTGTCAGATGAAACCGGAAAATTTTCGTTGAATCTGATTCCAGGACTGACTTACATCGTAGGAATCACCGACGACAATTTGGCGTGCGATCTTGTAGAAGTTAAAATCAATCCGGACGCCAATCAAGCCGATCCCCTTGAGCTTCAGACTTACCCCGCCACCCCTTTGACCATCAAAGTGACTCAAGGTCGAAACAAGCGTCCGATAAGCAACGTGAGCGTACAACATTTTCAAGGGAAACTAATTCAGCTTGCTCCCAATCATGCCGGAGAACCAACACTGGCGCAAGGAAAAATTCTCGACGAACACTGCGTCGTCGTGTTCGGGTCCCCGGCTGGAAAAATCCGAGTCAATCTTGGCTTGCAAAAATGGAATGCTCACAAGGACATCAATATCGTCAAGGGCGAACCAATGACGATTGAGTTCCATGCTCCCGCGATTGGAATTCGCAAAGTCACAGGAACGATAGGTGCACCTCAAACGGAGACTTCGCTTAAGCTTTCCAACCACATGGCGGCACTCGAATCAAAACAAGAAGAGCTTGAAGGTAAGGACGAAATTGAACGTTCAAAAACCAATCGAAAAAAAGCGTTTCTTTCGGCTCAAATACGAAAACACGTCGAGAGTGTTGTTGGAGGATGTGCCGTATCAGTTTTTAGTCCAATGAGGAATCTTCGCTTGGCAGAGACGCATGCAGATAAAAGCGGCCTATGGTCACTGGACCTCGACGCAAGTCTGATTTGCGTCCATGCAGTCAGCTCCGATGGAAAGTTTTCTGCTTTCAAGACCTACAAGCAAGTTGGTGAAGAGGTCGGTCAACTTGAACTGAAGCCGTCCGTGAGAGTTTCTGGCCGCTTGTTATCTCCTGCGGGAATACCTCACGCAAATCAGGAGATCTATTTATCGAGGATCGTTCAATGCGATAGGGTGTCGTTTCCTGTCCACTACGCGTCCGCCAAAACGGACGACGAAGGGCGATTCCAATTCTCGTCGGTTATGACGAATTTTGAACATCGAATTTCCATTCAAAATAGCACAGGCAATACTGAGTATCTGACGCGATCGACAATCTATGAACCGGGAAAAGCAGTGACTGATTTGGAAGTCATCTATCAGCAACGAATCGCCCGTCCACTTCGACTGCCGAACAAGTGATGGAACAGAAAATCCATGTTACTGAATTTGCTTACAAATCGCACTGAGGTAAGCGGCGAATTCGTTAGGAATTTTGATTCATTCTCAACTAACAGCTGGTCTGCTAGCGCGTTGTTTTGGCCTCTCCCGGCATTTGTGTTCGCCCCTTTGGGGCAGTCGGCTAGATGCGATTTCTGCTTGTATTGCGAGAATCTGATAGAACACATCCCTTGGTCTCGAACATCGACGCCAATAGCTTCGTAACCGATGCCAAAACTTCGCGAACTTGTTTTCGAGAATTACGAATCATTCTCTCCAACCCGACTTGACTTGCTACAGTTGAAGTAGCTTATCTGGCTTGCTTAGCAACTTTGGACCTGCGACGAATTCGCGAGTGAGGAAGTACTCATGTCAACCTTCACCAATCTTTTGTTTCACATTATCTATAGCACGAAGTACCGAAAGCCATTTATTCGCTCCCAATGGCAGGATGATCTCTACGGATACATTGGCGGAATTATCCGTGAACAAAAAGGAACGCTGTTGAGGATTGGCGGTGTTGAGGATCATGTTCACCTGTTGACAAAGCTAAGTCCCACGGTCGCCATCTCGGACGCAATGCGAACGATTAAAGCCAACTCATCAAAATGGATCAACATGCGAGCAGATGTGACAAGAAAGTTTGAGTGGCAATCCGGCTATGCTGCGTTTTCAGTCAGCGAATAACAAATGGCATCCGTCGCCGAGTACATCGCAAATCAAGCCGAGCATCACCAAAAGAAATCGTTTGAAGACGAGTTCGTTGCAATCTTGAAGAAGCACAACATAGAATTCGACATGCGATACGTTTTTGAAAGGGAGATCATCGAATGATCCCCATCGAAATCTCAGCTAAGGAGTGTCGCGTCAAGCAAGCCACGAACTCAGTTCACTGGCTCGCGCCTGCCGCTGCACTATGTCGTCCCTTCGAAATTGCCAGAGGTAGGGAGATGAATCTGTGAACACCAGCCACGAAGTGGCGAAATGATGTAGCCATTGGGCGCAAGCCCATGGAATCCACGTCATCACTCGCGACGTAGTCCCGAGGGGACGACAGGAACGCCATCTACATCAATTTCATGCAGCCCCTACGGGGCTCTCGATCGTCAATCATCTTTCGGTCCATGGGCTCGCGCCCAATGGCAACAGCATGTCGTCCCTTTGGGACTAGCCGGCTAGTTATCAATGACAGACTGTACTTCCTTCGCAACAGTTCTGGGGTGTTGAGTTGCCTGGACGCTAAAACCGGGGACGTCGTATTCAATGGTAAACGGCTTGGTCTCAAAAATGTTCACGCCTCGCCGATGGTGGCAGCCAACCGAATCTACATCTCGTCTCGCGAAGGAGATACAGTAGTGATCGACCTCAAGGACGATTGCAATATTCTCGCAACGAATCACCTAGATGATGTCTTCGACGCATCGCCGATCGCGATTGGTTCACGGCTGATCTTGCGCGGGCGAAAGAAACTGTATTGCATTGAGTAGAAAGGGTTTAAAAACCATTTTTCAATAGTTTGTGGTCTCGCCTTCAGGCGGAAATCCCTGGGCTTCAATCGTTCTGTTCGGGGTTCAAGCTGAAGCTTGCATGATCAAAATCAATAGGAATCGAAAATGTGTCCGTTGGTCCGATGTAAAGCGGCAGCTAGCGCCTTGCCGCTCACGCTCGCAGTGACTCTAAAATACTCCGCCCTCGAATCCCCCTCCGCCCATTCCGCCCGTTGAACCGCTTCCTGGCCGAGCGAAGCCTCTTCTCTTCCGGAGCGATGAGGTTGTTTGCTGTTGGGGCACTTCGACGATGCTGCTTGGCGTTGAACCTGAAATGGGAATGGCGTTTCTGGTTCGCTGGGGAATTGCAACAACGGTACTTCCACCGCCAAGTCGGATGATCGAGTCGAAATGGCGTCGGATGGAAACGTGGATGTGTTGGCTCTGGAATATTGTCATCAGGATTCGCCCGTTGTTTCGATAGACGGATGTCGTCGCATTGCCGCCTCCATTCTGTTCCCACGAATCAGACGAAATGGTTTGTTGAAGGACTCCCGCGAGCCGAAAAGCCTGTTCGTATGAACCAGTGATCGAGGTGACGTCGTAAGTAACGGTGCTCATGTAATCAGGTTCATACTCATCATCGATGCTGATCAGCAGGATCGAACCCTCGGGCTCGATCAAATAGGTCGCATCCAAGTCCTTCAATGCATTCGAAAGTGACGCATGCATCGAAACACCGGCCTTCATTTCTAGCTTGTCGTCGACTTCGAAGATGCCTTCCAAATTCTGGTCGACGAAGACCGTGACACCAAGAGTCTCAAATACGTCAGAGGCAATTAGCCCTTCGTCGTACCGAATTGCAAAGTACGAAACAGGCCGCGCCAACATTGCCTCCGTCGCAATCTGAGCCCTGTTTAGCGAATTCGGGATCGAATGACCACTGGTGCGAAAAGTTTGACGATGCAGTTGGCGGCCGACAGTCGAGATGACGGCCGATTGAGCCAGTGTTGCGGCAGGGTTGAACAGAATTGAGAGCAAGGCTGGCGCTAGAATAAGACAGGTGAGGCCAAGCGATCTGCAGAATCGATTCGTCAAAAGCCATCGAATCACGGGATTTGTCATCAATTTTGTTTCCTTTTTGTTCTGGCACCAAATTCGCTACTAGTCGAACCACAGCAACACAATGCAATCGACATGCCAACCAAACGGAGAACTCATGATACTCAACCGACTTTGCGTCGCCTGGTTTCTGATCGCTACCACAACGACCGCTCTCTCGGCGGCAGCTCAGGAAACTGGAAGTTCCAAGTTTGATGACGCGCCCGTTCCGCCAGTCAAACGAATTGTGCTCTACAACTCTGGCGTTGGTCAATTGCAACATGAAGGTTCGCTGATCGAAAACAAACGTGTCACGCTAAAGTTCAGTTCGCATGATGTCAGCGACGTGCTCAAAAGCCTCGCTATCTCCGACGATGGTGGAGGGCACGTGCGAGCGATCGAGTATCAACCAGCTCCAGATCCAGAAGACATCGCGGCCAACGACATCGGCCAGCCAATGACGATTGCACAGTTGCTCCAAAGCATGCGCGGCGAAACCGTTGTTCTGACCAAAGACGACAACTCGATATCCGGCACAATTTACGGCGTTGAGAATCGCACCCAAGGCGACGTGATGCGAGAGATGGTCGTCCTGATCGGCGAGAAAGGGCTAAGCTCGCACGAGTTGAGTCAATTCGATTCGATTGGCTTTGCCAAGCCAGAGCTAAACGAAAAGCTGGCGTTGGCCCTTCGAGGTATCGTCAAATCACGGCTGTCGAATCAGAAAGAGCTTCAACTGTTGTTCGAAGGTGACAAAGAACGAAACGTCAAATTCGCCTACGTTGTCGACATGCCAATCTGGCGAATGACGTATCGGCTGTTGTTGGAAAAAGAGAAAGCTTACTTGCAAGGCTGGGCTCACGTGGACAACGTCAGTGGCGTTGACTGGGCTGAGGTCGATTTAGAATTGCGATCCGGCAAACCGATGACGTTTCACACGAATGTTTTTGCTCCGGTATTGGCTCAGCGAAGCGACATTGGCACCAGCGCTTACGAATTCATGGATGGGCTTTCTGTCGTTACGCAATGGTTTGGCTTTCCGCCTGCACCTCGTTTTGATTCAGGATCCAGTGGTGGCAGTCAGGGTGGTTATTTCGGAGGAGGAGGCGGATTTGTCGGCGGCATGGGCGGTGGCGGCATGGGCGGTGGAGGTTTTTTCGGACGCGGCCGTTCGGGTGAGGGCGATGAAGAGGACGGTGTTGATGCGAGGGAAGGATTTGAAAACGCTGCCGAGACTCAAAAGATCTCACAGATGGTGGTTTACCGAATTGCGGACCCTGTTTCATTGGGGTCCGGCAAAAGCGCTGCACTTCCTGCGTTTGAAATGGAACTACCTGGCAAGTTGCTGAGCATTGCTGACATGCTGAACCGAGGCGATGTGACACCAGTGCAGTCGATTGAGCTCGAGAACGATACGGAGTTTTCACTTCTTTCGGGCCCTGTTTCGATCATGCGAAAAGGAAGCTTTGCCGGCGATGGCAAGTTGCCACGCGTTGATGTCAAACAAAAAGCCTATGTGAACTTCGGCATCGATCGTCCGGTACGCATCAAGAAAGAGGACTCGGACATCCATGAAAAACTGCTAAAAGTTGCCGTCAACGGCACAAAAATCCTTCACACTTATCGGAAGAGCCGCGTTCTGAATTTCAGTGTCGTGAACCTTGATGATGAAGATCGAGCGGTATTGATCAAGACCGCACGCGAGAATGAAAAGGAAACCTCCATTGAGCCTAAACCCTATCGATCGACTGATGATCGGTTGATCTTTGAAGTTGCGGCAAAGGCTGGAGCGACGTCGAAGCTGGCCGTCACTCTGAGTTACGTTGATGTCTCGTCATCCTCTTGGACGCAGTTGCGAACAGTGGACACGAAGAAATGGGACGACGCCGGATTGTCATTGCCTGCTGCGGACCTTGCCCTGATGCGTAAAGTCGCCGAACTGAATCGCAAGATCGATCGTGAACGGGATCGATCATTCGTCTGGCTGCAAAAGCGAAAGGATGCCGAAACGGAGCAAAAGCGAATTCGCGACAACTTGATGGTATTCGTTCCGGGATCGAAAGACGCCGAGCCCATCATTGCCCAGTTTGTGGAACTCGAAAAACTGATTGGTAAATGCGATGTGAAGATCGAGAGCAGCAAGGAAGCCAAGACTGATTTGGAAGCAGCAAAGAACGATCTGCTTAAATAGATCGTTCGGTGTCGTTCAGCTGGACACGACACCGAAGCGGATCGGAAAAGCACAGTGTCGCAATCTCAATTGAGCCGCCCGGTCACTTATTTGAATTTTTCTTCATCTTGTTCCATTTCAGGCCACGAATACGCAAAATCGCGTGGTTGAAGAAGAACCCGTGCAGACTCTACAATTGCAGGTTCAAATTTGGCCCCTTTTTGGGAAAACCTATGAATCACAATTCACTGCTCAATCTGTCCCAGCTCGTTGCATTGACAGCTCTCGTAATTACAGCATTTTTCAGCTCGAACTCTTTTGCACAGGACGGAGACAAAAACTTGTCCAACAATCCACTTTTGACTCCATGGACTGGCCCCTACGGAGGGGTTCCGCCGTGGCGTTCGATCAATGTCGACGATTTTGTTCCAGCGTTTCAGAAAGCCATTGAGGGGGCGAAAGTTGACATTGATGCGATTGCCGCTCAAGCGGACGCTCCAACGTTTGAGAATACGATGGTGCCGCTGGAGAAAGCCGGTGCGGTACTCAATCGAGTCGAAACAATGTTCGGTGTGCACACTTCGAATCTGAATCTCGGCGGCATTCCCGACATGGAAACGAAAGTTGCTCCGATGATGTCGCAGCATGGCGACTGGGTCATACAGCATGAGGCACTCTTCAAGCGAATCGAAGCCGTCTTCAACAGCGAAGAAATGAAGACGATGTCGGTGGCACAAAAGCGATTGGTTGACGATCGATACAAAACTTTCGTTCGACGTGGCGCAAAGCTGAACGCGGACGACAAAGCAATGCTTTCGAAGATCAATACGGAACTCGCCAGCCTGTTTACTCGCTTCAGCCAAAATGTACTTGGCGATGAAGGCAAATTGTTCACCGAAGTCGACAAGGCACAGCTGGGCGGATTGCCGCAGAGTGTCATCGATGGCATGGCTGGCAATGCGAAAGAGCGAGAAGTCGAAGGCTACGTGATCAATAATACGCGATCCTCAATGGAGCCAGTCCTGACCTACGCGGACGATCGTTCACTTCGCGAAAAAGTTTGGACGACCTACTTCAGTCGAGGCGACAACGGAGACGATCGCGACAACAACGAAATCATTGCAGCCATTCTGAAACTGCGAGCTCAACGGGCTTTGCTGCTGGGCTACGAAACACATGCTCATTGGCGTCTTGAGCCTCAAATGGCGAAGACTCCTGACAAGACCATGGATTTGATGCTTGCCGTTTGGCCCAAAGCCGTTGCTCGCGTTAAAGAAGAAGTTGCCGACATGCAGGCCGTCGCTGATCGCGAAGGCGCAAAGATCAAAATCGCGGCATGGGACTATCGTTACTACGCCGAGAAGGTCCGCAAAGAGAAATACGATCTGGACTTGAACGAAGTGAAGCCCTATCTGCAGATGGAGAAACTTCGCGAAGGCATGATGTGGGCTGCCGGCGAAGTTTACGGCCTCCAATTCAAACCAATCGACAACGTTCCGACGTTCCACCCTGACGTTCGCGTTTTCGAAGTGCTTCGCGATGGCAAACACCAAGGACTTTGGTACTTCGATCCATTTGCGCGTCAGGGTAAACGGAGTGGTGCCTGGATGAACGCGTATCGCTCACAGGAAAACATGGGCAAATTCATCACGCCGATCGTTTCGAATAATTCGAACTTCGTTGAAGGCAAAGAAGGCGAGCCAGTTTTAATCTCTTGGGACGATGCCGTTACAATGTTTCACGAGTTCGGCCATGCCTTGCACGGTTTGTGCAGCCAGTGTGAATACAAATCGCAATCGGGGACATCGGTTGCTCGTGACTACGTTGAGTTCCCGTCGCAGATCAACGAGCATTGGTTGATGACGCCAGAGATTCTGGAACGATTCGCAGTGCACTACCAAACTGGCAAGCCGATGCCGAAAGAGTTGGTCGACAAAATCAAGAAGGCGTCGACTTTCAATCAGGGTTTCACAACTGTCGAGTATCTGGCCAGTGCGTTGATCGACATGAAACTGCACCTCGCAGGAAACGTGACGATCGACCCTGACAAGTTCGAGAAAGAAGAGCTCGAAAAGCTGGGCATGCCAAGTGAAATTTGCATGCGTCACCGCACGCCTCAGTTCAACCACATCTTCGCGGATGACGGTTACTCGGCTGGCTACTACAGTTACCTTTGGTCCGACGCGTTGACTTCCGACGCAGCGGAAGTGTTCGAAGAGGCTGGTTCGTATTACGATCCCGCAACTTCGAAAAGTCTCTATGACAACGTGTTCTCGGTCGGCGATACCATTGATCCTGCAGAAGGATTCAGACGCTTTCGGGGGCGCGATGTCGATACGAAAGCGCTGCTTCGCAAGCGTGGATTTCCTGTCGACTAGTGATTATTTCAAAACTCCGTAGGCGAGTCTGTCCCAGACTCGTGCATCCTGTTTTTCTCGGTCTGGGACAGAACGAGCTACGTTGCCGACACTGCTGGACATCGGGACGGGCAGAGTGCCCATCCTACGGACAACCTCAAACGTCATGGACTACCAGTAATCTTCAGATTGATTTGATCATCTGAATTCCGAGAGTGCTATGCTTTACACAAGCGTAGGGCATGCACTTTGGCCTTTAGAAAGAGCCCTATGTTCAAGCCAATGAAGTTGAATAGATCTTTGTCAGTTGTTTTCGCCTGCTTGGGTGTTGCATTTGCCTGCGCCCCGATTTTGGCTCAGGAATTGGCTGTAGAAAACGAGTCGTCGACGGACAACGTGGCTGAGAATTGGATTCCGCTGTTCAACGGAAAGAATCTCGACGGATGGACGGTGAAAATCACCGGACATCCGATGGGCGAAAACTACGCCAACACGTTTCGTGTCGAAGACGGACTCTTGAAGTGTGAGTACGACGACTACAAAGAGTTCGGCGGCCGCTATGGACATCTCTATTCGAATCTGGCGTACTCGCATTACAAGCTGCGCATGGAGTACCGCTTTGAGGGGCGGATGCTTCCCGATGCGCCGGGCTACGTGGATCTCAACAGTGGCGTCATGCTGCATTCTCAACCTCCGACGAGCCTGGAGCTCGATCAGGGTTTCCCAGCCAGTGTCGAAATGCAATTTTTGGCGGACTTGGGTAAGGGGAAACGTCAAACGGGCAATGTCTGCACGCCCGGAACTCATCTCGTGTACGACGGCAAGTTGACAACGCAGCATATCGTCAGATCTTCCGGGCCGACGTTGCCAGCCGATCAATGGGTTGCGGTTGAAATGGAAGTTCACGGCCACGATGAGATCATTTACCGCGTCAACGGAAAGGAAGTTTTGAGATACGCGAATCCTCAACTTGACCCGACCAGTAAAGAAGCGAAACCAATTCTTGCACAAGGCGCCGAAGTCAAACTTTCTTCCGGACACATCGCGCTGCAGGCAGAAGCACAACGAGTTTGGTTTCGGAAAATTGAAATCTTGCCGTTGGGCCAATAGTAAAGGCGATGCACCGGGTCAGAATGTGCATCCATGCACGGATTCAATTCCGGCGAGATGACGTCCTGTAGCTAGATTTGGTCACTTGACTCTTGTCACGAAATTCTTAATTCATATGAAGTGGGTTATATGAACTAAGATTGACCAACGAGGGAGCGACAATCATGGCCAATGAACTGACCACCACGACGAACCACGTCCCGCCCATATTCGGCGGCAAAATGCCGGGCAACATGCTCGAGCTGAGGAACATTATCGAGGAAGCCAAGAAGGCGTGGCTCGGAAAAACCCAATCCGAGAAAACGAAGATCGCCTACAGCAATGATCTCGATCAGTTTCTTGAGTTCCATGGCATCAATCCCACACACATCGAACACATGACGCGGGTTCTGCCGGAACAGGTCACCAGTTGGCGGGATCATCTCAAACTCGAGGGCGGCCGCGTGGATGCCGAAGGCAACCCGCAGCCAGCTGCCAACTCAAACGTCGCCAGAAAGCTGACTGCCTTACGATCGTTCTTTTCATTCCTGCAGAACTTCGGATACCGCGGAGCCAATCCCGCCACCCCGACTTCGTTTCTGCTCCGATCGTCTCGGACAAGGGCGTGACGCCAGCGATCGAAGGCAAGCGGATGCGAATGCGCTAGACGCTCCTGACCTTTCGCTACCCACGGGTGTTCGCGATCGGGCGATCCTCGCTATCTTTGCCTACATGGCTTTGAGAGTGGATGAGCTTCACCAAATCAAAGTCGGAAACATCATTCGCGATGGCCAACACACCATCATCAAGATCAAAGGCAAAGGAACGAGGATCGCCGTGGCGTGCTTCCTCCGCTGGCGGCTGGCCCAGTCAATGAATGGATTGAAGCGATCGGGATCACCAAGGACAGGATTGGCCCCCTCTTTCGTCCTGGCAATAGCCCTCGAGAAAATGGCGTCGACGGCTTTCAACGAAAGCCGATGACGATTCGGGCGATTCAAAAACGGGTAAAGAAGTATTGCGAAGAAGTTGGCATCGATGAAGCGATTAGTGTTCACTCGCTAAGCGTGACGGCCGCCACTGAAGCTCATCGTGCAAAAGTTCCCCTAGTCGACATCCAGCATTGGCTGGGGCATAAAGATCCTCGGACAACCTTGCGATACATCCGCGGGGTGGAAGATGTGGACAACAGTCCGGCCTATATTTTGAGATACGGATAACCTTGTTGAACTACTGAATTTTGATGAAAGATAAATCAAAAGAGCTATTCAATCACCTTCATCGGTTGCTCTCTGAAGGAGGATTCGGAGCGGCGTACCAACCTGTTCTACGGTTCTTGTTAGTCTTGTCCTCTGAGTCTGACCGAGGAATGGTGCTTGCTGGTGCCGCATTCATCGACAACGCCTTAGTCGATTTGCTCAAATCATATTTCACAGAAGAATCAAACAACTCACAGTTGTTTTCTGGAAATGGATCGCTGGCAACGTTTTCCAGCCGAATTGAGATCGCATACTCGTTGGGCTTGATTGATTCAACAATCAAGCGAGACATTACCATTGTCCGGCGTATTCGCAACGAGTTTGCCCATACCGATCAACAGGTTTGCCTTACCGATACCTCGACACAAAACCGGATTAACGAGCTAACCAGCTTTTGTCAGTTGCGATCGTTAATTCGCAAATTTGAAAAGAAAGAGGGCGACTTCGATTTCTTAGACGAGCTCATTGATCCCAAATTGAGCTTGCTTTTCAATCTTGGCGTCATCCTGATTTACATCGCTGACGTCAAAGACAAAACGACAAGAACACCAACACGGATCGCTTTTCTTGACGAAATGGTCGAAATGGCGACGACGGAATTTCTGAATCAAAACTGAGATGAATGACGTCCGCCACCGTGAAAGGGTTGGATTCAGCATCGCAATGTGACCAGTACAGGACGTTATGGGATAGTTTCTAGGTCAGAGAAAAAAGTAGCTTTTTTTGATTAACCATCACTCAATTTCATATCCAAGCACTTGAAGCAATTGCAATTGGTCAGTGGACATCAGCCTAAGTGAGCTGTTACGCGAACTCTTCTTAATGCTTGTTAAACTCATGTTCAACTCTTTCCTAAGCTTGTCTACTTTCTGAGAGTCGGCAAGACTTACATCTTGTAGCAACGATTGCTGAGCCTCACTCAATCCGACTAGGAAGCGTCCAAAAAATTGTTAGAACTTGAAAAGCGGTCTCCCAATGTGCGAAAATCGCCCATCGCAATTTTTCAAGTTTGATCGTCGGTTGGCGCCGACGGGGAGACCGCAATGACCAACGATAGGCTTTGTCATTTTGGTCTCTTTGCCCATTCGGGTTTGAGACTCGCTGGATTGTCTAGGGAAGTCATCTCGAATTTGTGTTTGAGAGGATTTTTTTCAACGTCAACCTTTGAGCTCGTCAGCGGTCGTAACTTGAACAACTCTCCCATTTTCAGTGCGGACAACAAAAAGTAAACTTCCGAACCATTCACGCTGGGGAGAAAGTCCAACGAATTTGGCGGTATTTCGAATCTTGACTGACTCCATGTCTTCGCTTCTGACAAGAACAACCAGCTTGGGGCGAGTAACCGCCCTGGGCCACCCGGTCATCCCCATCGAACTACTTCACATCCAAAGTTGAAGCCACGGGCAAAACTTCAAAGTCACATACGGCCAAAAGCGTATGCTTTTTGATATCAGAATTTTCGACGATCTCTCCAACCAGACTCGCTTGGTATCGCCCTGGCACGTTAGAAATTCTAATCTCACGACAAAAACTCTTTTTCAATTTGCCATTCTCTGCATCTTCTCGTTTCAATCGTAACTTTCTTGTTAAGACACTCTTCGCACGTGAACGCGTAATAATAACCTTGAGAGAGCTGAGTTCTTTACCTTCTGAAACATTTGAATCGATCAAAATAGTTCCGCAAAAAATTACACGTGTGTTCTGGACAAATGGCCCAAATACAAATTGCGAAGGATCCTTAGAAGCAATTGCTCCATTTTCAACGACAAACGGTCCGAGCGTTTGGAAATCGACTTTTTCCATCTCCGAAATTGCGGATTGCGTTTGCGCTGTTTGAGAATAATCGATTTTCTCGCTGGATCGCATTTGGAGATACCAATAGCCGACACCCAGAATGAACAAGGACAGGATTCCAACAAAAACGAGTTTGGGGATGGTAGCGTTCATATCAATATGGGTTAGAGCCGTCACGATCTCCCAGTTGCCGCCAAACCGTTAACTCAATTGAACTATCGAAGCTCCCAACATGGCCATCACAAAATGCTACGTTAACTGTTGCACCATGATTACTAGTTGCAGTTGCAATCGCTGCAGGATAACTTCTGCCGTTCGTGCATGAAGGGTTTTGAGGTGGAGCGGCATGGTTGTAGAGTGTCACACCGACCCCGTTTATAAGTGCTAATGTAGCCAAGCCACTTGGGAGTTGCAAAAAACCCCCACGCATTGTTGCAGAACCCTGCCAGCCATTTTCAAGAGGTTTGCTAGGAATCGACATACAAACCTCAAAAAACTCCTGAAATTCGCTTTCGATATAATACGTTCCGGGAGTACCCCAAAAATATCGAAGTCTTGCTTGATCCGTACTGGTCGAGCCGGTAAGGCACTCAGCTATTAGTGCCGTATTGGACAATCCATCTGTTACGCTCGAAAGCATTACTGGTGAACGGGAAACAGAAGGAAGCCTAAAAACACCGTTTGACTTGCCATCAACAGGCCAAACCCCACAGTTGCCTTGATAGTTTGAATATATGATTGACTGAGGTTTTGTAGATGAGTCACTGGGACACGATAGAATGGAGAGCTGAGGAGGGAAAGAATCAAATTCTTTCTCTTGCATCGCTTTCACAACAAAATCAAGCTCCAAGAATGGCATCGTTTCATAAAGCCAATCCTTGCCGGGCAATGCTTCCTTCGATGATTCAATATTCAAAATCGCCATGGCTACTTGGCGGATCTTGTTTTTGCATGCAGTGTTGCGACCCGCCTCCCTTACCATTTGAATTGCCGGTAACAACAATGCGATTAGGACACCGACAATGACTATCGTTACAAGCAATTCAACCAACGTAAACGCACAGAAACGCATTTTTAACGGACGGGAAACTACTGGATTAATCATTGTCAGGTGTCTTTCACAGTGCATTTGTAAACTTTGCTGCAAAGCCAACATGTGCACGATCTTAGCGTCTCCAATTCAAATGATTGAACAGTCTTCGAACGTAACGCTTCTAGGACGCGTTATCAACAGTATTCCCATATTAAGGTTGCAGTCGCGGACGATCGGGCAGGTGGGGGAAGCTAATTGAATTCGGTTTCATGGGTCTTTTTCCATTGCGACAATCGCCTGATCGTCCATCTGATGCAGCCAACTCAATCGGAGGAGACGTCGTGGAAAAGTCCATCTGATACATGGGTGACTGAACTGAAACAGCCCGTTCCATGATGTGAACAACCGATAGCCAGCATTAGGTTCGGCTCTTTCGACCGGTGTTTGCTAGACTATTTCGAGTCATTCGAAATGCCCAATAACGACTTGCTCCATGATTGAAACTCGACCATTAGGCTAAACAAAGTCGGGACGAGAAATAACGTCACGATCGTTGAGACCAGCAAGCCGCCCAAGACGACGCTGCCGAGGCCACGGTAAAGTTCACTGCCGGCACCCGGAAAGAAAACCAAAGGTGAAAGGCCGCAAACGGTGGTCAGGGTGGTCATGAAAATTGGTCGAATTCGTGTGCGAATGCTTTCCAGAATCGCCGGGTGTAGTTCCATCGACTCATGCTTCATGAAATTCAACGACTGGTGCACAATCAGAATCGCGTTGTTCACCACCGTTCCGATCAGAATAATAAAACCCAGCATCGTTAAGACATCCAAGGCTTGCGGTGGACTGCCCTGCCAACCCAAGTAGATGCCCAGGAATTTCAGTCCAATGATTCCCCCAACGGCGCCCATCGGAACGCTAAGGATAATGACCAACGGATACATCCATGATTCAAACAAGGCAGCCATCAACAAGTAAGTGATTAGAATCGCCAACAGGACATTGAATTTGAGTGCGTTCCATGTCTGTTGAAGTTTATCAGCGGTGCCGCTGAGGTTGATTTGATAATCGTTTCCAAGTTGGCCGCTGTCACGAATTGGGCTGACGATTTGCTGATTTACCGTCTCGATGGCGGCTTGAAGCGGCATCGTGTCCGGTGGCGTGATCTGAATCGTGATGGCTCGTTCGCGTTCCCGATGGTTGATTTGCTGAGGGCCAGCACCGATTCGAATGTCGGCCAACGCGCCCAAGCGGACGGGCTCCAGCATTTTTCGCGTCGCCACGTATTGGGATTCCAGATCTTGTATGCTGCCTCGGAATAAGTCTTCCGAATCGCTGCCATCGGTGGTTTCTTCACGCTTGCCCATAATCACCAGATCGATCTTGTCAGCCCCGACGTAATAGTCGGTCACGTAGGCGCCATCGACCAAAGCGTTGACGGCGTACCCCAGTTCGTTGCTAGTGATTCCCAAGTCGCTGACTTGCTGGGCTTTGGGTATTACGTGCACCTCAGGACTCGACAGATCCAAGCCCGGAATCGGCTGAGCCTGTGTGCCGGGAGGAAGTAGTTGGTATGTCTGACCCATGATTTGGCCACCAATCCCAACGAGTTTCTCCAGTTCCGGGCCGGTCGTCTCGACTTCGATCGATCGGCCACCGGATAATTCACTGGCAAACAGGCTGGTTTGAAACGCCACGACGAATGCACCCGGGAATTTGCCATTCAATTTTGATTGAACCAGCGGAATCAATTTCCCGGCTTCGGTTTCATTTCGGGAACTAACACCCACGAACAACGTGCTGCCGAACGCGACACAAAAAAGATCATCGATAGCAGGACCGTCCAAGGGATCGTCAGACAATTCGTCGTGGTTCCAATAAGGCTCAAGTGATTTTTCAACTTCAATGCCCATCTGCTCCAGTTTTTCAACATTGTAGCCAGGGGGCGATAGGACGAGGCTAATCACGAGGTTACGGTTCCCGGTCGGCAGGTATTCGACTTTGGGAGACAATGCGTACGTCACGCCGATCGCAGCCGCAAACAAAATTACGATCACCCCGATTCGTCGCAACGTGCCTTTTTGAATCCAGGCGTTCAAGTTGACGACAAAATCAGTGACAAAAATGCCGAATTTGATAAACAGAGATTCAACTCTGCCTGGAATTCCTTTGTTAGATTCAGTTTGAAGAATCCGAGCCGCAGCGGTGGGAATCACGATGATACTAACGATCAATGACAAGCCCACGGCAGCGCTAATCGCCAAGGCAATGTCCAAAAACAGTTGGCCGGCTTCGCCCTCAAGGAATATCACGGGTAGGAAAACGGCCAGGGTGGTCAGGGTTGACGCCAGTACAGCTCCCCAGACTTCGATCGCTGCAAGCTTGGCAGCCTCGAAAGGTTTATGTCCTTTCTGTGAGAATCGAACGATGTTTTCAAGCACGACCACTGCGTTGTCGACCAGCATGCCGATGGCGAATGCAAGCCCTGCCAGGCTGATGACGTTCAGCGACCTGCCTAAGAGGTTCAGGATCAAGAATGTCCCAACGATACTGGTGGGGATTGCCAGCGCAACCACCAAAGCTCCGCGGGCAAACCAAAAACCCGCCACGAGGATCAGCCCCAGTGTGACTAGGAAAAGCCAAGGTGAAACATAGATGGCCAGCACAGCGGAGGTCGCCAGCAGGGGGATGAAGATCAAGGCTCGGAGGCTGATGTGCAGGAACAGCATCAAGATAATGACCGTCAACGCGCTTCCCAGAATTATATTCTGGTTGACGAGTCCAATGGCCGAATTGATGTACTCGGTTTCATCGTAAACCTGGTCGAGGATCAGGCCTTCCTTTTTGAGGATGCCATCGTTGAGTTCATCGATTTTGGCTCGGATGCCTGCCATGACTTCCATCACATTGGCACCGGTTTCGCGTTGACAATTGACGGCGATGTTTTCGATGCCGTAGCCCCGCACGAAACCACTTTGTTTCTTGTATCCCAATTGGACTTCCGCGACGTCTCCTACGTAGACGGGCTGGCCGTCTGGGCTGGCGATGATCTGTTTGGCGACCTGTTCTACGCTACGGTATTCACTCAAGGTTCGAACGATATATTTTCGTTTGCCTTCCCAAAAATCACCGGCAGAGATGTCTTTGTTGTTTTCGATCAAAGCAGATCGAACGTCGCCGATGGTCAAGCCGCGGGCGGCGAGTTGTTTCGGGTCGACGATGACTTGAAGCTCTTCTTCTCGTCCGCCAAACACATTGGCACTGCCGACCCCCGGTACGCGTTCAAATTGAGCCTCAATATTGTCACGTGTGAATTTGAGATATTGGTCAATCTCGATCTCACGTGGAAGCAGTGCTTGGGCGGCAGGATACGCTTTCGCAACATCCTTGAGTCGTTTATGACGCAAGCCGTCATTCGTGGCCCGAAGCGCCCATTCGATTCGCTCCTGGATTTCCGGATGGTCGACGCCAAATTGTCGAACGACGTCGCGCTCAGCGGGACGGGGCCCGAGCATCATCCAAGCGATTGCGTTGGCGTCAGGGTCGGTAGTTCGGATAACAGGCTCGTCCGAATCTGGAGGGTACGACGGAACCTGTTGCAGCTGGCTGTTGACTTTGAGGAGCGCTTCTTGAAGATCCGTGCCGATCGAAAACTCAAGCGTCACGGTCCCGGACGATTCAGCACTCGAGCTAGTCATCTTGGTCACGCCTTGAACGCTTTTAAGCTGTTCTTCTTGCTCCTTGACGATCTCTTTTTCAACTTCGTGCGGACTGGCACCTGGCCAGATGGTACTGATGGTGATCGTCGGTTGCTCAACGTCGGGCGACAACTGGACGGGCATTCCAAGCATGGCCAGGACGCCAAACAGCGCTAGCAACAACACGCCAACAGAGACTTTGACGGGGTTCGCAATAAAGGAGGCGATTGGATGCATAGCTGCTATTTTTCTGTCCGTGAGCTCGTGCTGAAAATCGGAATTGATGTTTTTCATAAAGTGTCGGCATTGCTTGGTGAACGATTGAGCATGCCATTTCCCAAGCAAGGTTTTCAGTCACTTTCAACACTAGTCGGTTGCTTCAGTGTTGGCGGCCTATCTTCCAGTTCAGAAGAAACCATGATGGGTTGGCCAGGCTGTAGCCGTTCGTTTCCTACGACCACGACCTGGTCTCCAGCCATGATGTCGCCAGTGACTTGGATCCAGTCACCGTTAGAGGCTCCCACATTGACTGGAACCAATTTCGCGGCCGACGACTTGGTTTCCGAATCGGTGGACACGACGTACAAGCCTTTCTGAAGTCCGCCAAGTACTAACGCGTCTTTCTTGACCATCAGGATCCGGTCCTTTTTCCCAAGAAACATCGTGGCTCGGGCCAGCATTCCGGATTTGAGCAGGTGACCAGACGGTCCTTTCGGA
>CAYGUE010000103.1:11367-25174 GCA_964352885.1 uncultured Pirellulaceae bacterium | reverse complement strand
ACATCTGCTTCGTCAAGTGTGGGGACGCCAAAACTTTTGACCACGGTGATTGGCCCGTCGAGCCCATGCTTCTGCAGCAATTCCGGCGAAAGTTCAAAACGCATTTCAACGCGCTGATCGTCACTCTTCACGACTTCCCATTGCGATTCGCGAATGTCAGAATCAATCTCCGTCCACGCCTTTCGCGGATTGTCACTTGGAACGTGCAGCGTCAACAAGAATGATTCGTCATAGACAAAAGTCGGATCGAGGACACCTGGTTCGGGACGGATGAGTTCGATTGGTTTTTCAGTAAGCGTTGTCGCGAACAAGATTTGGCTACTGTTGCGCTGCACTTTCACAGTGACTTGCTCGCCAGGCCGAGACGCCGCCATCATGCGGCCAAACTCGTCAGCATTGGTGATCGATTCGTCGTCCAACGAGATCAATATGTCACCCGCCTTGATTCCACCTTCAACGGCGTTAGAGGTCGCCATGTCGGCAGGCGTTCCCGCACCGACAACTCCAACGCGAACACCATTCGTCGAGTCATGGGCCTCAAGCGATCCGATGTAGCCACCTTTCCAAACGAGATCCCTGTACTTGTACCTTCCAGTCCGCGGATCGCGAACGTTCAGTTCGATTCGACGAACCGTGCCGCCGTAAGGATTGAGCGTAATCAGGAAACGATCGGTTCCCGTCTCGTAGAGCGAACCAATTGTTATGAGGTCACCCATTTGACGAACCGAAGTCAGACTTCGCTGATTCAAATAGGCATTGATGTCCGCCGAGTCTGCTATTTCTTCCGCGACCTTATCCCGGATCGTCTGATCGGACATGATTTCGATTGAAGAATCAATCGTTTTCCGTTCCATCGATTCTGCTGCTTCACCATCGTCGCCAGCAAGTTCGACTTCCGCCGCTGGCTGCGGATCGGCAAGTGGTTGAGCGACGGCATTCGGATCGACGTTCGCATCGCCGTTGTCGAGCTTCGGAGCTGGGAAGACCATCTGAAGGACGATCATCACCAGCAGCGAAAGACCGATAGCAAACAACAAGTTAGAACGATTTTTCACGGGTAGACAGGGGATGAGTTGAATGGAGGATCGTCACGGACAATTTTCGGACGCAAACTGCTTCAAGCGATGTTCGGATTCAAAACCACAATCCGAACCGTCAATGAAGTGCTCGTAGGAGCCTCACTCGCGCTTCGGATTGTAGTTCCCGGCAACGAGCCACCTGATAAGCAGTTCAGAAACGAACAACGGCGGAGCCGTCAAAACAGGTGCGTTATTCTCTGATGAAAACGAAATATTGGAAGGGGAAACAACGAATTGCCAAATACATTCCCCAGATGCAGCGTCGACCCAAACCCAAATCGTTGACTATCCGTCAACATCGCCTTGAGTTCCGCCGCGACAAAACGCCTATTTGGAAGATTCGGGAGCCTCGGTAACCTGTGCTTTGGTTTTCTCTTTCGGCAAAACGCAGCCAGAGAATCTCCAGCCAGAATCCGTCGTCTCCATGACCCAGCCGGCTTGCCCGAGAAATGGGGCAATTTCCTTTTCGTAGTCTGCTGGCAATTCGCTGCCGTCAAGCAGCGGGATCCTCTTTTCGTCGCCCGCATGCTTATTGCTGTAGACCCGATTCAGCAGCCGAGCCACAAAGGTCTCTGACTCCGCCATCTTTCCGGTCCGCATCATCTCGTAATTGGTTTTCAGCATCTGGTCGAGCCGATTGAACATTCGAAAGCGAACTTTCGAAGGGTCACTCAGCTTGTCCAGCGACGCTGAAATACGGACAAGGTCGGCCGCGTCTGCGAATCGACTCGACGGTTTTTGAGAGATGAACTTTTTCAGATAGTCCTTATCATTGCAGATAAACAGGACGCCATCTCGAATCAGCATGATGCGACGGTTAAAGAGCGTGACCCGCGGTGGAGCAGCCTTCACGTCATCCTCGTCGTCTTCTTCGCCTTCCTCGATGAAATCATCGATCTCAAACTCTGGAAACCCATCATCGCCTTCTCCAGTGTCGACCTGATCGTCAATGACGCAGGTAAAGCCGCCAAGTTTCTTGACTTTTCCTTTGACGGCTCGGCCGATGCTCTGCATCAACCACTCCGCATCGACGCCCTCGGCCAGCGGAATCCCAACAATCATTTTCTCACTGGATTCATCGATAGGCTCTTCCGTGATTGCAACAACCGTGATTCGATTGCCGAGAGATTGGACCATCTTTTTGATGTCAACCTTGAAGTCTGGGACTTCTTTCATCTCCTTGAGGACGTCTTCAAACGCGTCCTTGCCCATGATCGTGTCGACGAAGGGGCCGATGTTGGCGAAGGCTTTGTTGATATCCCAAGTCGCAGTGAAATATCCGGCGGCATCGACTGGAACCCAAGTCGGAGGAACGGCAGTGGAAGACCCAGCAGGAGCGAAATCAAGCAATGCGAGCAAACGCTTGTGTGCCGCGGCTTTGGCTTTTCCAGGCTTGGCGTAAACTAGGCTGCGATGCAGAACATCTCGGTCGCCCGCCGAAAAACTAAGGAATCCACCCGCTGCCTTCAGTGCATCAAGACCCTCTTTCGAAAGGGCCTCCAGTGGCCGATCCTTGGGCTGTCGCATCTCGGCTCTCTGTTCAGCAAGTGCGTCGGCGAATCGCACATAGCCAAGCGGATCAACAAACCAGCTCAAATCTGACCGAACGTCTTCGACTCGTGTCTTTTCCTGAACGGTCAAAAAGGGCTCGTAGCCCAATAACACATCGCTGCCTGCAGGCGTGTCTTTTGAGTTGATCCGTCGAAGTACGTTACTGAAGATTGACTCATTGTCCGACGCCAACAACCATCCGTCAGCAATCGTTACGAAAGATGACTGAGTTCGTGCGATTTTCGCGGCCTTCACTTCAACCGTCCACTTTGAAACGTCGGTGCCGATGATTTCGATCTTCTCGAGCTTTGCTCCCCGGCCTTTCATTTTTTCGGCGGCATCGCCAAGAAAATCCTCCGCAGCTTCAATATCTGGAGAAACATCGATCAGAACGACAACACCGTGGGATCCTGGAACTGGCTTTTCGCCTTCCGCGAAATCTGGGAGCACGCCCGCGATGGCAACTTCACCGGTCTGGAGCACTTCAACGCTGGCGACGTCCAAGCCGAATTTAATCCCGTTGTCGTCGAGCGAATCACGGATCTGCTTCTCAAAGCTGGAAAAGAATGGAGCCAATGTATCCTGCCGAGAGAGCTGTCCGAGTTGCGTATTGGCAAGATTGGTTTCAAGTCGTCGCAGGTCTTCAATGGATACCCAAAACCGAGTTGAGTTAGGGAGCAACGCAGCGGACGAACGCCGCGCGGCATCTTTGACCGGTTCTACAGCTTTGGATTTTTCCGGAACTGTCTCAGGCTCAACGACGGTGTCTTGTGCCAAAGCACTAACGGCCAGCGTCATCGCCAGCAAGCTGACGACCAGGACGATACGACCGGTCCACAAATTCATTCGTCCAATTCGACGCAATTCCACGCATGTCTCCTTACTCTGCAGAGGCCCCATTCCAACCCCATCCAAACATCGATTCTGAGTCGAATCGCAGGGCGTGACCGCTGAGAATTTATCGGATTCTGGTCGCAAGGCAAAAACTCCAACTAAACATTACGGACAAGTTTCGCTTGGTTGCCTAACCGTTGCGATTCTGCCCATATCCTATCGGATTTTCGTCAAAACAGAAACGATCGGAACTCCAGCTCTAGATGTCGGATTGGTCCGGTTGTATTTTTACCAAGTGTCACCAAACTGTTGTCACACCCACCGATTTAACTAACTGGCTTGAAAAACCAATGATTCCAAATGTACTGGCTCAGCGATACGCGTCGCCAAAAATGAACGATATTTGGTCCGCTGAGGGCCGAATTCTGTTGGAGAGACAATTCTGGATAGCTGTCATGAAAGCCCAGAAATCGCTCGGGCTTGACATCTCGGATTCCGCGATCGCGGATTACGAAAAAGTCATTCAAAATATCGACATCGAATCAATTGCGCGGCGTGAACGAATTACGCGGCATGATGTGAAGGCTCGCATCGAAGAGTTCAATGACCTTGCGGGGCACGAAGATATCCACAAAGGGATGACTTCACGTGACTTGACCGAAAACGTCGAACAACTTCAGATAGTTCGGGCGTTGGAATTGACCGCTCAAAAGACCGCCACTGTGCTGATTCGGATCAGCGAGCGGTGCCAACAGTGGCAGGATTTGGTCATTGCTGCTCGCACGCACAACGTAGCGGCCCAACCTACAACGTTCGGCAAACGCCTGGCGATGTTTGGGGAAGAGCTTCACTCTGCGATGAAAGTGCTGGAGAATCTTATCGCGACCTACCCCGCTCGAGGGCTCAAAGGAGCCGTCGGCACGCAAATGGATTCTCTTTCCCTGTTTGACGGTGACAGAGCAGCCGTTTTGGAGCTGGAGAAGAAAATCATTCAACACCTCGGCATCAATGAATTGCTGAACAACGTTGGCCAAGTCTATCCTCGCAGTCTGGACCTTGCAGTCGTTTCTTGTCTGAATCAGCTGGCCTCGGCACCAAGCTCGTTTTGCAAGACGCTACGCTTGATGGCTGGGCACGAAACTGCCAGCGAAGGATTCGCCAAAGGGCAAACGGGCTCCAGTGCCATGCCGCACAAAATGAACTCGCGATCCTGCGAACGAGTCAATGGTTTTCGGACAATCCTTGGCGGCTATCTGACGATGGCATCGTCGCTTGCCGGAGATCAGTGGAACGAAGGTGACGTTTCCTGTTCCGTTGTTCGCCGAGTGATGTTGCCCGATGCCTTTTTGGCTCTCGATGGACTTTTCGAAACGCTGCTAACGATCCTCAAGCAGATGGACGTTTTCGACCAAGTGATCGCCGCCGAGAACCGCCACTACATGCCATTTCTAATGACAACCACAGTAATGATGGAAGCAGTGAAAGCAGGGGCGGGCCGTGAGTCGGCCCATCACGCGATCAAAAAACATGCCGTTGCGACGGTCAACGATTTGAGAAACGGCGTCATCGAGAAGAACGATTTGATGCAGCGACTTGCTGACGAGCCGGATATTCCGCTTGACATGAACCAGCTTGACTCAATCATGGCGACGGCTGACCAAAAGACGGGCTTGGCGACGGAACAAGTAGACGTCTTTTGCTCACTGATTAAGGGAGTCATCACAGCCTACCCTGCAGCTGAGGCCTACCATCCGGGTGCAATTCTTTAAATGGTTTCCATTCTCAGTTTCTGTCTGAGGTAACTCGTCGCGTTAGAAAGGTGATTTGCTGGCTTCTTCGCCCAATCTTAACGTTATTGACGCTTGCCACGAGGATTTTGAAAACTATATTGGGCGGCTCCTTCACTCCCTAACCAAATGTATGGCTAGTGAGCCTCAAGGGACGAAATGAAACATGTTTTTAAACACCTAGAAGTCTTTTTGGGAGACCTTCCATGAAATCCGGATTCTTGCGTTCTCTGGTGATCGCATTCACTCTCTGCTTTGCCATGCAAGCAAACGCACAAACCAGCCTCACGAGTGTCTTCTCAGCACAGGTTGAAGAAGATGAAATCGATGCATTTGAAGGAGCTGTTGATCAAGCCTTTTTCAACGTGCAAGGCGATGACGATGCCTTCACTGTCTACTCGTTGGTTGACTTTGATACCGCCGGACTCGGAACAGTGGCAGGCATCCAAAGTCTTGGATTTGATCTGACTCAAGACAACGCTTTTTTCAGCGCCGACGGAGGCCTCGAATTCTTTCTCGCCTCTGATACTCGTGCGGTCGATCTGAATGACTCTGCTCGTTACATCACAGACGGCGACAATGTCGGATCTGAAGTTGTTGGATCAGCATTTGGCACCCTTTTTAGCCTCGGAACTGGAACTTACACGCAAACGAATACGGGCGACCTCGATGCATTCACATTGTCTCTGGATGCAAGTGGTGAAGCTTTCGCAGTTTCACAAATCAATAGCGGCGGTCTTCTCCGAATCATTGCCACTCCGGGCGACTTAGGAGTGCAAGCAACTTACAGCGGCGCAACGAGCCTTTTGGATCCTGTTGCACCTCCTGTTTTGAACATTTCGGTCACTGCGGTTCCTGAGCCGTCATCGGCTGCAGTACTTGGTTTGCTCGCTTTCGCTGGGTTCTGCCGACGTCGGCGCTAAGTTACTCATATGAGTCGACGATGCATCGAGCCGACTTCCTCGTTTGGGAGTCGGCATTTTTCTTGCGCTGATCCGGAATTGGAACGAAACCAAATCAGATTGCCGCATCAATCTCTGATTTTGGCAAAGCAATTCTAAACAGCGAGATGTTTTCTGACTGACATCTCTCAAACCCGTATTTGATATGAATCAAACTGGTTGCAGAATCGATGGCCGACTCGCATCAATCGAAGCTCAACAGATCTCTGATCGATCTCCTTAATGCTCGGCGTGTCCTCGTTCCGGCAGGACCACTCGCCGGGGCACGGGATGAAGGACGTCCTTTTGCTTCAGATTTTCAGAAAGATCTTGCGGCGATACATCCAAAAACAAACCGACCACAGAACGAAGCCGGCAGCGAGGTTTGTGACAAGCCGCGAGAACGGCTCGCCGAAAAGATTGCTGTAGTTTTCACCGATGTGAATCTGCAATGTGGAGTCAACCCATCCCGGGAAAAAGTGGATCATCATGTACAAGGCGATGCTGTTCATCCCGATCACGATCAGCGGGAAATTCCACCCGCGAATTTTTCTGACATCAATGATCCCATAAAGCACGCTAAGGATGATCAAGCACCAACCGCCGCTAAAGATCGTGAACGTGGACGTCCAAGTCTTCTTCACTAACGGGCAAATACCTGCAATGTCGAGCAGGTAGCCGATTCCCACGCCGCATGCGCCTGTGATCAACAAGGTTGCAAACTTTCTTGATTCGCTCCAGTCGTTGCGCAAAAATTCGCCAGCGATCAGGCCGAGAACCATGATCGCGAGGGAGGGGATGAAGTTCAGTGTATTGTATCCGGACTCATGCAACGAAAACGGAGCTTCTCGTGGGAACAGATTCAGGAACCAAACGTCCGCGAAGTGAGCCGGGTTCGCATTGAGATTCCAATTTGCCAAATAGCCTTCCCACATCGGATACCCTTCCGGATTGCCGGCAGATTCCCAAACGGGTGTCAATGCAAACAACAAGTAGTAGCCAACAAGGATTGCCGCGAATGCGATCCATTGTATTTTTCGCGGGCGATTCCAAAGCAAGAACAGGAACGTGTAACCCAAACCGATTTGTGTAAGAACATCTTCAAATGTCCAATTCGTTTGCGAAGAATGGGCTGACCTGAGGAAGACGCCAAGCAATATCAGAACCAACGAACGGTACAGAATGTGGAGCAACATCTTGCTCCATGAGTCACCCATCCGATGTCGTTTGTCCATGGAGTACGCCATCGAAACGCCAACCATGAACATGAAGGAAGGCTGGATTAGATCCCAAACCGAACATCCGACCCATTTCGCGTGTTGCGCGTGGTAAGTAACGGTTGACCAAAAACCTGAATTAGGAAACGCTTCCTGAATCGGAGTCCACCAAGCCCAAATTGGCCCTTCGATACACAAGAGCAACAGAACGAGACCTCGATAAGTGTCCAAAGACTCTAGCCGGTTGGATTTCGGTTTTGGCCGTACTTCCAACGAACCCGTTGCGTTTCCCTGTTCGTTCATTGCGTCCTTCTTTTCAAATCAAGGGCCTTGTTGCCCGTCTCCAAAAAGCCGGGGTGGCATCCCGAGCATAACGGATTGTTGATTAGTCAAGTTTCAAATTATAAAGCGCTGATCAACCCTTTTCGGTTATGATTAAATCAACAAGCCCATATCAAACAGGTTCAGCAGTTTGCATCGAATAGCGGCTTTGGTTTTAAGGATTTGCGATTCTTGAGCCTGTCGTCGATTGGTCGGTAACCGTGGACCCGGATATGGTCACGCTCGGTGACGCATCTCTGCGGGGCTTTCTCTGGCTCGTCGCAGCGCCCCATAGCGTAAACCTTGGCTTTGATCTTTTTGCCCCATTGGCCAATAGACGAAGCCGTTAACGGCCAATCACCACATGGCTTCGCTGGCTTCCTTTTGACAGACTTCGCAACAGTTTTGGGATCCCGTCAAACGTTTACCAATGGCAGTTGGGTCGCGGCACCATAACGAGCGTCGACTTTTTCGTCCGCTGAACGCTTCCGCGGTTACCCCGTGTCGATTAACTGGGCGCACGAAAAAACCCGATGAACACGTTCGATACGGTATTCATCGGGTCAATTCGAGTGAGGGCGCTGGGGCTCGAACCCAGGACCTACGGATTAAAAGTCCCAGATGAGAAAACGCCAAAACCGGCATTTGACGCTGAAAAAACCGTGGTGAAAAACCAAGTGTCTACCTGCTCAAAAAATTGCGCGCAGCAGAAAGCGCAGCACATTTTTGATCAAGTCACATCCGATCAGGCAAATAGTGAAGTCAGCAAAGGAATCGACCAAGCCAACGGCAGTATAGAAGCTTCATCTGAAAATGGTCAGCGGAAGGGGCATTCAAATGCGACCGGTACTCAAAACTCATTTGAGTTTGTCAGTTCTCAATGGCAGTATCTCCAACCCGGAATCCGTGACGCGATTTTGCTCCTCGCGAAAAGTGGAGTTGGCCGAGTTAGTGGCTAAGTAGTTGAATCGTAACGCCTCCAACCCTCGGATCCGAAGGTCAAATCAGGATCGTCCAATTGGATGTTCGTTTATCGTCTTAAGTCGTTATAAAACAGGGGCTTCTGATGGAATGCTTGAAGCGAACTCATTTCGCCCTACCTCCAGATTTTACAAGGTTTTCGATCGAATATCAGAAGTTCTCGGACAGCCAGAACTTCCTAGCCGCATTACGTTTTGCAATCGAACGAGTAAAAACGACGGACTGCGAACCGTAACGAACTAAGCAGCAATGACTTACGACAACTCTCGTTCGACGTTACAGCATCTCAGCAGTGCGCCAGTTGCATGACATGGCAACAATCGGCAACCAATGACAGCTCTGCTAACCTGAATTTGCAATCCATCATCGCAAACTGGAACCAACTTCCGCCTCATATACAGGGCGCGATCATGACATTGATCGATAGCACTTTGCCAATGGCGAACCCATCGAAAGAGACAGCTTGATGGCAACAACACAAAACGAATTGGTCGGTCAGTTATTGGACCAAGTTAAAACCCACGGAACGGTTGATTTTTCCCCAAGTGTCCTGCGGTTGGTGATAAAAATCCTTCGCCATGAGACCACTTCGAACTGCAAGTTGGTCTGCCCCAATGGATGGGCGTCTGCCAAGCGTGTCACCGAGGTCGTCGATAGCGAGTTTCGCCAAAACGTAAATTGGCCAGGATTCGCGGCTGACTATCTGTTTGAACTTGCTCGCAAACACACTGGTCGGTTGGAATCAAAGAATGGCTCTTTAAGAGCGCGATATGGCCATAGCATTGCGGGTGTACTAACAGGAATTGTCGCCAATCCACCAAGCCGCCTTTTGCATGCAACGCATCGAGCTTTGACGGAAACAATTCTAGAGCATGGCCTCACTCGACAGAATCGCAACTTCGTGCACATGACGTCCGAAATCGAATATGCGTTGGCACTTCATGAGTCGCATGGAACGGAAAACCAAAATGTTGTCTTGGAAATTTGCACGGAGCAATTGAAAGGTAGGCAAATTTTCTATCAGGCAACCGAACACGTTTGGCAAACCAGCTACGTACCAAGCGATTCAATTAGGCAATGCTTGAGCTGAGATCTTGCCGCTTCTTAAGGTGAAACCCTCGGTTCCGAAGGTCAGATCAGGATCGTCCAACTGGATGCTCGTTTATCGTCTTAAGTCGTTGAAAAACAGGGACTTCTGTCGGAATACTTGAAGCGAACTCGCTTCGCCCGATTTACAGGGTTTTCGGACAAGTACCACCAGTTCTCGGACGGATTTGATCGGGGATACGCAAAAGAATGTTTGTGATTTGCCTTCAATTCTTGAAGTCACTTCTTAATTGCATGTCATTTCTTGTAGACCAGCAACCGTAAGGCATTGAAGACGACGACGAGCGTTGAGCCTTCGTGGAGAAGAACGGCGAAGCCAATGTTTAGGCCGAGGATGGTCGCGGGGACGAGGATGGCAACCATGCCGAGACTGTACCACAAGTTCTGGCGGATGATCCGGCTGGTTTGACGACTGAGGCCGACGGCAAATGGTAGATGTGAAAGTTCGTCTGCCATCAATGCGACATCGGCGGTTTCTAATGCGACGTCGGAACCGGCGGCTCCCATCGCGATGCCGACGGTGGCGTTGGCCATGGCTGGGGCGTCGTTGACTCCATCGCCGACCATCGCAACATCACGTTTTGACCGCAGCTTTTTGATTGCTTCTACTTTGTCGTCGGGCATTAGGTCGCCCCAGGCGTCGTCGATTCCGACTTCTTTGGCGACGGCATCGGCAACTTGTTGGTTGTCACCCGAGATCATGATCATCTGCTCGATGCCAAGTTCGCGCAGCTCGGCAATCATGGCTTTTGCGGCTTCACGAGGCGTGTCCATTAATCCGATGACGCCCAGGTATTGGTCATCGCGGCGGACTATCATTGTCGTGCGGCCTTGGCTCTCAAGTTCTTCGACCCTTGCTCGCAAATCATCTGGAATTGGCGTGCCTTCGACCTCCGCGAATAAGTCGTCTTTGCCTATGTATACCGATTGGCCATCGACGGTCGCTTTGATCCCGCGGCCTGTGATGCTTTGTAGATCATGAGCTTCTGGGATACTCGATTCTGTCAGCCTTTCCTTTCCGTCTCGAACAACGGCTGCCGCCAACGGGTGATCGCTAAGTTGTTCAACCGCGATGGCTGTTCTTAAGAAATCGGCTTCCGAAATGTCGCCATAGCTCACAACGTCCGTGATGCGTGGTTTACCTTCTGTCAGAGTTCCCGTTTTGTCGAATGCGATCGCACTAAGTCGGCCAAGATTCTCCAAAGGGCCGCCGCCTTTGATTAATACCCCTCCGCGTGCCGCTCGAGCGACTCCGCTGAGAACCGCACTGGGCGTTGCAATGGCGAGCGCACATGGACTGGCGGCAACCAGTACGGCCATCGCTCGATAGAAAGATGCTGAAAAGGGTTCGTCGATGACAAGAAATGCGAACAGTAACAAAACCACACCGACGATGACCGCTGGAACGAAATAGCGTTCGAATTTATCAGTGAACTGCTGTGTCGGCGATTGTTGCGTTTCGGCTTCACTGACCATCGAGACAACTCGCGCAAGCGTTGATTCGCTGGCGAGCTGGGTTACCTGAATCTCGAGCGAACCGCTTTCGTTGATGGTGCCTGCGAAAACTCTATTTTCAGGAGGCAGTTTTGTCGGGTTAACTGCTGCCGCCTCTGGGTCGTCAACTGGTTGCTTGTCTACTGGAACGCTTTCACCGGTGATTGGAGCTTGATTGACACTGCTTTGTCCTTTTACCACAAAACCATCGGCGGCAATTCGTTCGTTGGTTTTCACAATTACGATGTCACCAACAACCAGTTGTTCGACTGGCACTTCAGAAGTGGCACCATCACGACGAACGATCGCTTTCTCGGGAGCAAGATCGGCAAGCGCTTCGATTGCTTTTCTCGCACGTCCCATTGCGTAGTTCTCAAGTGCGTGGCCGATAGCAAACAGGAACAGTAGCAACGCGCCTTCAGCCCAGGCACCGAGAATCGCAGCACCGATCGCAGCGACGATCATCAGGAAATCAATTTCGAATCGCTTGAGCAGAATTTTTTCAATCGCCTCGCGGACGATGTAATAGCCACCAAAGAAATATGCAGCGGCGTAAAACGCCCACGGAATCCAAGGATTCACCGATGAAAAACTAATGAGCCATCCAATGAGCAACAACGCCCCGCAGATGATTGCGAAGATCAGTTCTGATCTTTCGCCGAAAATGCCACCGTGTTTGTGATCATGTCCGCCGCCGGATTTTCCGTGGTCATGACCAGCGTGGGAATCGTCCGTTGACTCTTCAACTTCATGATCGTGTTCGGCATGATCGTGTTCGGCATGATCTTCATCCGAAACAAGTTTTGCAGGCGGAGAAAGATTCTGTTTGACGACGATTCTGAGTTCATCAATCCTCGTTCGGATCTCCTGATCTGACGTCATCTCTTTGGCGTATTCAATTCGAATCACGCCATCTGCGGAAACTCCGGCATCGAGAACGCCTTTGAATTTCTCAATCTGCTCTTCGATCTTGCGAGCCCGTCTTGCATCCATCGACGACGTTCTAAAGAGCATATGCCCATAGCTCGCACCCAATTTCGCTCCTGCTTGCACCGCATACTGGCGAATCTCACCAAAAGAGATAACGCTTGGGTCAAAGTGGACACAGATTGTGTCAGAACCTTCCCCACTGGATTCTCTGAGATGAGCCCTTTCGACTCCTTTCCGGGATTCAATTAGCCCGTTTAGCCTCGCGACGCAGTCGTCACGAGAGTCAAGTAATTCGGGCAATACAAGGTCGATTTGCAGGTCGGATTTTTTCATTTGCATCTTGAGACTCAAGTAAAGTTCCTAAATTATTGCACGTACTATATCTGTATGGCTGCGGTCGGCAGGACTGGCAAGTTTCGTAGGGAAAGTAATTATTCCAACTCGGCATTAATTGTTTGTTTTCAATATCTCAAGGGCTACAATTTTGCTGTACCGTCGATCTTAATAATTCAGCCCTGGGGGCTTCAGCCTTTTTCTCTTAAGGAGATCGCAATGTTAAAAACAAAATTGAGTTTGTTGGCTTTGGCAATTGCTTTTGTTTCATCGCAAACTGCTTTCGCGCAACACAATCATTCGAATACACACATTGACTACGTTCCACACACCACCACGCACACCGATGTCATTCAACATGGCAATCATCTGCATGCCGTGCCCCATACGACAACGCATGTTGACGCTGTGCCGCATACGACGTACCAGCCGTACTACCAAAACCAGACGCTTCACCAACCGCATGTTACAAACTACATCCCGCAACAGAGCTACATCCCACAGCAACAGTACTTTCCACAACAGCAGAACTACATTCCACAACAACAAAACTACATCCCACAACAGCAGAGCTATATCCCGCAACAGCAGTACTTTCCACAACAACAAACCTATTTCCGGCCACAGTACGTTCCTCACACGACGACACACACCGACTACATCCGACACAATGGGCATCTAGATGCTGTGCCGCACACGACCACACATCTACATCGAGTGCCACAAATCGTTCCTCATACGACGACTCATAATCATGCCGTTCAGCATGGAAATCACGTTGATCTAGTTCCCCACACAACGACCCATTTCGACAGACGATAGTTCAAGTTCGAATTCGCAACAGCTAAAACCAAAGCGAGCTTCAGTATGGGGCTCGCTTTTTTCGTGCAGCGACCTATGCAACTTTTTGCAGCTTTCCACTTGTCGTGTTTTCCAACAATAGGATCGTGATGTCATCTTGGGTTTGATTGATCTGTTGATGAGACAAAACCGCATCTTGCACTGATTTCACGAACTCGTTTGCCGAAAGATCCTGCCCCCCATTGAGCATGGATTTCAGTCGATCTCGGCCAAACGGAACTTGCTGCGGGTCGCTTGCTTCTGACACGCCGTCCGTAGTCAACAACAAACGATGACCCTTCTCGAATTTAATCGTTTCGTTAGTCCACTTTTCTCCAAGATCTATCCCAAGCGGCATACCACTGGGTAGCAGTTCTTTCACGGCTTCAACT
>CAYGUE010000103.1:0-11357 GCA_964352885.1 uncultured Pirellulaceae bacterium | reverse complement strand
CGTGAGTGACTGGCTCTTGGGATCCCAACGACAAACAAACATCGTAACGAACTCTTCGGGAAGCAAATTTGGGAGCTTCGCATTCACGAATTCCAAGATGTGTCGCGGATCTTGAAAGTGATCGCACGCGTGCAAAATTAATGCCTTTAACATTGCTGAACCCATTGCTGCCGGAACACCGTGTCCAATCACGTCTGCGACACAAATCAACCAAGTACCATCTTGCAAGTCGATAAAGTCGTAGTAGTCACCTGCAACAGTCTCGGCCGGCTGGAAAACACATGCCGTACTAAGCCCCGGAATTTGTACTTGAACAGGCAAAAGATGTTCTTGAATTGTCTTGGCCCGATCCATTTGAGCTTTTCGTGAAAGCTCATTGCCTTCAAGCGTGTTAGACATCTGACGAATTGAATTCGCCAATGATTCAACTTCGCGACTTTTATAGTTCTCTAAACTAACATCAAACTCGCCAACGGTAATTCGAGCCACATTGTCCGACAATCGCCTGATTGGCCCGACAATTATTCGCCATAGCACAATGTTGACGATCACTACCGCAGTAAGTCCAAGTGTCACAAGGAACAAGATGTGAAAGAGCAAGTCATTAAGTATTGATTGGCGGACATTTGCCGTGCTTTCTGAGATGTAAATCCCCATCTCACCTGTCGAAAAACTGCCAATAACCATAGATGGCGTCGTTAGCATTGCGGCGGGAGCGTCTGAATTACCAATCGCTTGCAGCGAGTTGGCAAACTGACTTGCCTCCTCGTGTTGATGGCCGTTCGCAAAAAGCAAATTCCCATTCCACCGAACAGAGATATGTCGATCTGGTATTTTGGATTCATGCAATCCAACGCAAGCGGCGTCAATGAATCCCTGAATCGAATCTTTCGAATGACTTTTCGATCCAGTCGATAACCCCTGAAAGACTGTCAACGCCTGTGCATCGAGGCTCTCCTTTTTCGCCTGGATTGCATCGTCAAGTTGTCGATGGTAGCCGTAAGGTAATAGAACGGCTCCGGCGACTAGCAGAGGGAGGTTCACAGCAATGAGAACCAATACTGCCAACGGATATGATCGCTTGACGCGATCACGCATTCGTCGATCGGATTGAATTTCGTCGTGACTCACGAACTAGTTGCTCCTAAAAAACGTCGAAATCAAATACACCAAAACGACGCACGGCTTTATGAAAAAGATGCCTGCAAATACAGGCATCTTGTTTGGCTTCCAAACGAATTACTTGTGGTCATGTCCTGAGTGGTCGTCTTTGGCATGGTCGTGACCTTCATGTCCCGTCGCGGCATGATCGTGTCCGGCGTGTGCATCATGACCGTCAGCTGAATGGTCGTGTTGAGTTTCGAAGCCCGACTTGTCCAGCCAATCTTGCCAAACATGAGCTGCTTCAGAGTTTACCAACGCAACCGTTGACCAATTCGGGCAGCGAAATTTCAAGTCAATATGATCGCCGTGGTTGTCAACAACCGCTTCGCATCCAATCAACTCGTACGTTTCCTTTAAAGCTTGAGCCTGTTCGGCACTTTGGGCGTGAACCGTTTTCCAGTTGGCCATGCGAACCTTTACGGTTGGCAGCTTGGTTGTTGCCGGAGGATTCAAAACAACCGTTTCGAATTCGTTGTTGACCAGCCATTGATGCCACTGATTGGATTGGTCGTCGTTTTGCACACTAACAGTTTTCCAGCTGGCACATCGGAATGAAATATCCGTGTGGCCACCGTGGTTGTCTTGCTTGACTTCACAACCAATCTTTTGCAGAGTCGAAACCATGTCGGTCGTCGTTTGGGTTCCGTCCCCGTGAATCGTACGCCAATTGGCCATGCGAAATCCAACCTTCTTGACGACGGCAGGCGCACCTTGGGTAAAGTTCTGCTGGGCAGAGGTTTGAGTTCCGCTTTGTTGTTGCGTTGTTGCCTGCTGTGCGTTCGAAACGCCAGAGATAGCGACGCAAACTGAAAGAATCATAGTAACGGCGAATGAAGTTTTCATTTTCAATCCTTTTTGGAAAGTCCAGAGTTAAGTGTCCTGAGTCGAGAGCTGATTTTTAATCAACGAATGACTCAGGTAATACGTTTTCAATAAAGTTCGGTTCGGAATTCGAGTCTAGCTTGTAGTGTCCAGAGACAAGAGAAGAGAATCGCTTGCGCGTTCTCTTGACTCTCAGCTCTCGACTCTTTAGTGATTGTGTCCTGCGTGGCTGTCGCCACCTTCGTCATGGCCGTGTCCGTGATGATCGAAAGCTCCGGAAAACGGTTTCCCATCAATCGTGACGCGAACTTTGCCTTTAACATCTTCGCCTTCAATCATCGCCATCATGTTGGCATCGTTAGACGAAAACGAGGCTGATCCACCGGGCTGTGTGCCAAGCAGTTCGAACGTCTCTGTCTTGTCACCAGCGGTCAAAACCAAACTGATCGACGACTCTTTGAGCGTTAACGGCTCCATATGACTATCCATCATGTAGATCGTGATGGATTCCGTTTTGTGATCGTCTACCAGTTCAGCGTGATATTCATGGTTGCGGCCAATTTCGATTAAGTGGCCACCATGTTTGGGTGAATGATCGTGAGCCGCTTCGTCGTGGCCATCATCACCATGGTCATGTCCGGCGTGTGGATCAACTTCTGTGTTGGTGTCCGGGGTGCCTGTTTTGCTAGTCGTTGGTTGGTCGCATCCGATTGCAAAAAGTGAAACGGCTACAAGCCCCAGTAAAATGGAAAACTTTTTCATGACGGTACCTTTGAAAAAAAATTGAAAACTTTGCTTAAGTTGAACCCAATGCATCGGATTCCGAATTGGAGTGAGACACGGCTGAGCTTCGATGCTCTTCGTGTTCTTCGATCAGATCGACTTTGGCGGCTTCGTTGTCGACAACTGCTTTTGCAGATCGCATACCAAATTGCCAAAATAGAGCCGGTCGAACCAGGAACTCCAGCGTCGTGCTGGTAATCAAGCCACCGATGATGACGGTGGCAACTGGATAAAGAATTTCTTTACCCGTTTCACCCGCCGACATCGCCAGCGGGACTAAACCGATGCCTGTCGTCAAACAGGTCATCAGTACCGGTGCCAAACGTTCTTTGCCCGCGCGGGCAATCATGTCTGGCGACCATGTTTCACCTTCGTATTTCACCAAGTGCAGATAATGGTTGATCAGCAGGATTCCATTTCGAGTTGCGATGCCGCAAAGTGAAATGAATCCAACCATCGCAGCAATGGTCAGAGTTTGATCGGTAATCTTTAGAGCGGCGACACTTCCAATAAATGCCATCGGCAATGCCACCATGACTTGCAAAGCCAGGTTGATGCTCTTGAACATCGTGTAAAGCACCAGCAGCATCCCAATCAGGGCCACGCCAAACAAAACCGCGATCACGCGTGAAGCGCTTTGTTGACTTTCAAACTGGCCACCGTATTCAAGCGAATAGCCTGACGGAAGTTCATCTTCAATGGGACGAACTTTCTTCTTAATATCTTCCACCACGTCGACCAAGCCGCGTCCGCTGACGTTGCACTGGATGACGATCCGACGTCGAACCTTTTCACGTTTGATTTGATTGGGGCCAGACGATTCTCGGATCGTCGCCACGTCCTCAAGTTTGACGACTCCGCCCTCCGGCAGGTTCATTTGCAACCGACCAAGGGTTCCCAAGTCCTCCCGAAACTGTTCGTCCAGCCGGACGAGTAGGTCATACTTGCGTTGCCCATCGAGAATTTCCGAAACGACAATGCCGTTCATTGCAGTTTCTACGAACTCGGTGACTTCCTTTCTTCTCAAGCCGTACTGTTCGAGTTTTTGGCCGTCAACCAGAATCTGGAGTTGTGGAATTTCCGTTTGCTGTTCGATTTGCGCATCTTTTACACCATCAATTGTTTTCATCGCGGCTTCGATCAGCTTCGCATTGCGACGAAGCGTAGTCAGATCATCCCCGTAGAGTTTGACGCCGACCTTTGCTTTTACGCCTGAGATCATGTGCGAAATCAGGTGGGCCAACGGCTGTTCAACACTCACGACAATTCCTGGGACATCCTCCAATCGCTCCCGGATATCATCCAGGATTTCTTTTCGCGATCGTTCGGACTCGTCCATCGACGCAAAAAACTCCGTGACGTTGACGCCTTCGGCATGTTCGTCCAATTCTGCCCGTCCCGTTCGCCGTGCGAGGGTTCTGATTTCAGACACTTCACGAATTCGTGCCCCGGCGATCTTGGCGACCTCGGTTGATTTTTGCAGCGACGTTCCGGCTGGCATCAATACGTTGATTTGAACCGCACCTTCGTTAAAGTCCGGCAGAAAATCGTTCTCGATGTTGTAAACCGCGATCCCCGCAATGGAAACCAGAACTGCCGCAGCAATGAGGATTGGAAAAGACAGCTTCAAGCTCATTCGAATTGCTCCATCTGCAATCCACTTGAGAAACCGCAGAACAAACGAATCTTTTTCTTCGTGTTCGGTTTCGCCCGGTTTCAGTTTCTTGTTCAGCAACCAATAGGACAGAACCGGAGTTAGCGTCAGCGAAACAAACAATGATGACAAAATCGAGACGATGTACGCGATACCAAGCGGTGCGAACAATCGTCCTTCCATGCCGCTGAGTGCAAACAGTGGGATAAAAACCAAAATCACGATCATCGTTCCAAACACGATCGAGTTTCGAATTTCAACACTGGCTTGAAATACTACCAGCAACGCAGGTTTGGGATTTCCGTTTTTTCGATTTTCTTTTAGTCGCCTGAAAATGTTCTCAACATCGACAATCGCATCATCGACTAACTCGCCAATCGCGACAGCCAAACCACCTAGCGTCATGGTATTGATCGAAAGACCAAACAACCAAAAAACCAAAGCCGTCATGACGATTGAAAGCGGGATCGCCGTCAAAGTGATAAACGTCGTGCGGAAGTTCAATAGGAACAAAAACAAAATGATGACGACGAGGATTCCGCCATCACGCAGTGCTTCGATAACATTCGCGATCGCGTGGTCGATGAATTCTTTTTGTTGATAGATACTCGTATCAAGGCGAAGATCGTCCGCCAGTTTGCCATCAAGACTTTTAACCAGCTCTTCAATTGCATTGGAAACCTCTCGGGTGTCCGCGCCCGGCTGTTTACTGACAGTCAGAATAATGCCAGGGCCGCCAACAAACGAAGCTGCAGATTGCTCCCTCTCTCCGGTAGTCTGCTCTATCGCTTCAGAATCTTTACTCCTTAAATAGAGCGCGCTGTCACCACGTTTGATTTGAGCGCCTTCGACAATCCGGCCAAGTTGACCAAGCGTCACCGATTTACCATCCCGATACTTCACGACAACTCGCTCGATCTCGTCGATCGTGTGAATACGTCCCAGTGCGCGCACCAAGTATTCGTTCGGGCCCTGTTCGTCCAGGTATCCACCGGTCGCATTCGAGTTGCTTAGCGAAAGTGCTTCTTCGACGTCGTGAATGGTAACGCCGAACTTCAACAGTTGGTTTGGATCGACCAAAACCTGAAACTGCTTACGGTCGCCGCCCATTACAAAAACCTGAGACACACCGGGAACCGTCAACATTTGCTGACGTACTTCCCAATCCGCTTTGGTACGCATTTCCAATGGCGATGTACGACGATGCACGGCGAGTTGACGAGGATCGTTCGGCTTCGAAACGATCGCAAACCAAAGGTCAGTCTTGCGGTCTCCAACCATCCATTTCTCGCCAGCGATTTCGGTTCGAATATCAAGATCGCGGGAAAGTTGATAACTGTTGGACTCAAATTCCGATTTCAACGATTGCGGCAGTTGATTTGCATTAAGCGACGAAGTTACATCCGATTCAATATTTGCGATATCAAACAAGTAGGTCTTGTCATTCGTCTCGCTCAGCATCCCGACCATGATGATTTGGCCCATGATGGACGAAATTGGCGCTAGCTGAGGTTTTGCGCCCTCTGGTAGTTGTTCAGCGACAACGGCCAATCGTTCTGCCACGATTTGACGGTCGTTGTAAATGTCGGTTCCCCAATCGAACTCAACATAAATCACAGAAAGTCCAACACCTGATGTTGAACGCACGTCTTGTACACCGGAAGCTCCGTTGAGGGCTGTTTCGATCGGAAAAGAAACAAGCGTCTCGACTTCTTCGGGTGCAAGCCCATGCGCTTCTGTCATAATGACAACACGTGGGCGATTCAGGTCTGGGAAGACGTCGATTGGCAGGTGTAGCATTTGCCAACCGCCGAACAGCAATAGAAACACCGACATCGCCGCAACCAGCATCCGGTTGTGCAAGGCGAATCGAATCATTCCGTTTAATAGTGTTGAAAGCATAATTTAACTCAGTTGTTTTTTGCTCGGCATCGTTGTCATTAAACTGTGGGTGGCGAGGCTCCTGCCGAACTGTGTACCGTCGGAACCAACAAGGTTCTGAAGCAGCCCGACAGGAGTGTCTCGCCACCAATCCGTCAGTGGTTGTGCCCGGCGTGCGGGTCGATTGCACCGCCAGACTGGTTCTTCAACGCCAAGTGCATTTCATAAGCGCCCGTCATCGCAATCAAACTTCCAACCAATTGCCCATCGTTCTCAAGCACGACCGAGTCTCTGTCTCGATATAGAACTTGAACGTCAATTCGGTCAAAGTTGTCACCGTTTTGTTCAAACACGAAAGCATTTGGGCCTTCGATCACGACGGCATTCGGTGGTAGGACAATTTTGTTTTTCATCACATTGGTGGTCGGAATCTTGGCCTCCATGCGTTGGCCGGGTCGGAATTTCCAGGCGATAAACTCTTTGCCAGTTGATGACGATTCCGTTGACCCTACAAGCTCGTTGGGCAGCAACAGGTAAAACTTCAACGCCCGCGATTGCTCATCGACTTCGTTTGAAACACTTTGTACTTTTAAGCTCAATAACTCATCCGAATCGTAATCGCCTGAACTTGGAGTGACTTGAATCATCGAGCCGCTTTGTGCTGCTTCGATCAAGCGTTTCGCGTCGTTCTCAAACGCCTTGCCTTCGACATACAACAAGCAGTGATCGGCCAAAACTCCCATTTGCTGGCCAGCAGAGACGCTTTCCCCGCGGCTAACATTGATAGACTGCATCTGGTACTGGTGTTCGATGCCTTCATGCTCATGATTCTCGGCATAGGGAGGCGCAACGACCGTGATCGCACGGAGAACTTTGCGCGTCGATTCCATGTCTGCGACTTGTTGTTCACTCATTCCATGCAGCAACAAACTCTGACGCGTTGCCGAAAGTGTTGCCATGACTTTGTCGCGCTCGTACTTCTGCTCAATAATGCGTTTGCCAGGTATGACACCCTCGCCGATGTTCTGCAGTCGAGCCATTTCCTGATTGACAACGTCAAGGTTTTGCAAGTTGGACAAGAATGTCGTTTGAGCGGAGACCACTTCTTCGTGGGTTAGCCGCATTTCAAACAAAGCCATTCCCGGTTCGATCGCCTGACGCTCCAGTGGATAAATTTGTGTGACTACACCCGTCATTGGGGCCGTGATTTTGTTTTGCGATCGTCCATGACGTTCAACCACCATCGCCGGTACCGATACGACTTTCACAAAGTCCGACGGCTTCACGGTTTCGGTAACCAGCCCGATGTTTTTCCAGGCGGTGGGACTTAGTGTCAATGTATCTGGCGTTTCGCTGGGAGCTGCTTCGTCAGCTTCCTCCTCGGCATCTTTCTTGTTTTGGATGTAGGCCATGAATCGTTGGGCATGAGGCATCCAACGATCTTGTGTGAAATAGCCAGCAACACCGATTGCGATCAACACAATCGGCCAGACGATTATCTGCCAATGCTTCTTAAGCCAATCAAACTTCATACTCATTAATATCTCCGGTTGTCGACGGATCGTCGGTACATACGAATCGCGAACAAACGATCCTTCGTTCAAACCTGATTCCGTAAATTGCAACGCATCGGTTGCGAAAACTAGGGTGCAGTAAGATTTAGACAACGCGCAGCAACGATTGATGTTGGGCTGCGAGTCAGGTAGAAGGCGTGGACGAGCAAATCGTCAAACACGCGGGAATGCTGCTAGATTAGCTGCACGCCAAGAAGCAAATGTGAACGCATCTTGGGCGCTAGACAATTGCAATCGGGACATAGACTAATCGAGGTTCCAGGGAACGACGAAGTGCTGGCAATCGCCGCATCTTCAGCTCCACCGAGATAGGCTGTGGAAAAGTCCAGCGGAACGAAAACGAACTTAACGAGCTTGGTTACGATGCAGCCATCATCTTGGCAGCAAAGGTGGTTGTTGCCATGCGAAGATTTTTCAGAGTCGAACGTCGAGTCCGATTCTGGAAACTCATTGTCGTGGTCACCATGCTCATGACTGTCATGATCATGCCCGTCGTCCGCGTGTTCTACATCCACGGAAGAACAACAAGTCGACATCGCATTCTGGTTGACACACGCATTCGCCGAGCCAAGTCCGTGGTGCATATTGCACCCGAACGTCATGTGAACCATGACGGCTAAGCTCGCGATATGTACCAGAAACGATTTCATTTTTTGTTGCTTTAGGCTTGTGGCTGTGTCGTCAACGCCCGCAAATAGTCCGCTAAACGGAATTTTAAGTCAAGATGAGCTTAACCGAGAATAACAGACTTGTGCTGTTCGAATTACTGTTTTTTTTAATTCAAATGGAGATTTTCGTACACGAAACGTACTTTGTTTTTCGGGCGTTTGCTGTCAAAAACTGAGCAAATTTATTCAAGCGTAAGGATATTTGCCTAGTGATCGTGGTTATGACCCGCGTGATCGTGCCCCGAATGGTCGTGTCCAGCATGGTCGTCTTTGGCTTGCTTCTGCAGAGTTCCCGCCGCATTTGTTGGAGGAAGTAGTTGCGGGACATCTGTTCGGACTTTCGATTTAAATCCGTTTCCTTGGTAGCTGTTTTGCGAACTGGAATTTGGCTGCGGAGGCAATTGGGGTGGCGCGGTAATTCGAGACGATGTCGGCGGCAAGGAATGCAAGCCGTTTGGTTCGGCTCTCGAGTTCGCCGCAAATCCGGATTGCGGATTGAAAGCAGGAGCTCTTAATTGAGGCCGCAGGTCAGCCGGGCTTTGCCGGTACTCGGGCCGCCTAGTTGCTGGCGCCGAATACGATTGTGAGTAACCGTAGTTGCTCGAGTCAAAGTTGTCGCTGCCGTAGTTATATCCATATCCAGGACGCATTTGACTTGGAATGTCGTGTTGAGCATGCGAATGATTTTCATGCTGATTTTGCTCGTAGGGGCAGCGTCCACCTTCACACGCTTGGGACTGCATTCCGTATCCACGTTCAACCTGTGATCGTTGATAACTTTGATTGCAGGTACCACCATGGCCGCATCCGCCATCCTGATAATAGTTGCTGGCGCCAAATCCTGCTTGGTAGGGCAGTCGGTTAGATTGATAGCTCGCATTTTGACCATACGGGATCAACTCAAGTGAACGGTTGCCATAGATTTCGGCTTCGCGATGGCATCCGCCACGTTCGCCGCAAGCTGCTGAATAACCACCCCAATACTCTTGAGCGGTCAGGTCGTTGTTCGACGCTCCGGCGATGAGTGTGCAAATCGCGACTGCGTTGATTATAAGTTTCATTTTTCTTTTCCCATTAGAGGAGACTTGAGACGCCTGCCAGTTACGGATCTTCCGACAAGAAGGTTCATCGCAACCGGCTGGGGCACTTGAGTCTGCCAAAAGTAGAATATGCAACTCGTGTGCCGGGAGGAAAACGTTCGCAGTTTGATCCTGCGGTCATTACGATGTCGTCAATTTGAAATATTCATGTGGTCTGAATGACAAATTGAATCACTGCCTGTTTGCAGCATCGAGAGCTAGCGAGAGCACTTATTGCCCGCCAAAAGATTGACCGCGCAGTCCATCACCATCGGTGTAGTCTTGCGGTGCATCGAGTCCGCCCGTAAGCAGCAAGCCTTCAATGTTGGCGTTTGCTTGGGCTAAGCGGCCCTGGGACTGGATGTAACGGATCGTCGAGTCGTAGAAGTTTCGGCGAACGACGAGTACTTGCAGGAACGCCAGTTCTCCTGCTTGATAAGCTCTTTCTGATATCGAGAGGCTTTCTTCGACCTGTGGCAGGATTTCTTCTTTGTACTTCTTCACCGATGCACTTGCAGATTCAAATTCCTGGGCTGCACGAGCCAAACGGGATTTGATCGCCAGTTCGATTCGTCTGACATTCTCGACGGCTCGGTGGTAATCGGCATTCGCGGCTGCGATGTTTCCACAGTTCCTGTTGCGGGTCGGAATCGGCGCGCTAATTTGCAAATTGATCAGACCCGAATCGGTGGAACGATCGTATCCTGCGCCTAGCTGGCCAGTGATGTTGGGAATCATTTGAACTTTTTGACGCTGAACAATCGCTCGTTTCTCGCAGACAATCGCGTTCGCCGCCGCCAACTCAGGACTTTGTGCCACGATCGTACTGTAGGTGCCTTCCCAATCAACCATTTGTTCCAGCGATGTCAAATCACCCCCGAGACTCATAGGCTCCATTTCAGGCATACCGGCAATGGCAGCCAGGTCTTTCCACGCTCCCCGGTAATTTGCTTCGGCTTGTTCTTGAGCCAACGAGATTTCACTAATCAATGTTTTAGATTGCAAAACATCGATTACCGTACCTTCACCTGCCTCCTGAAGGTTTTCGGCAACTTCGAGGCCTCGACGGGCTACTTTCGAAAATTCACTCGTTGCTTCCATTTGTTGTTGGGCTGCAATAGCCTCGTAGAAACGGACTCGCAGATCGGTCAAGATTCGATGACGCTGGGTTTCAATTTCCAAGCGTTGAGCATCACTTGTGTGCTTAAGAACTTGGCGGTTGAGAGCCAATTTGTTGCCACGGACGAACTCTTGTTCCAGGAAAACTGTATGTTGATCCGTGCCTTGGTCGGCCAATTGATTAGCCGAATATCCGAGCGTTGGATTGGGACGCATACCGACTTGTTGAAACAGGCCAGACGATTTTTGCAAATTCGATTCCGCCGCGGACAACGCCGGATTGTTCGCTAACGCGATTTGTTCGATCTCACTTAGCGTGAAAATCTTTCCAACCGTGCCAGAATCGGTCGCTGGTTCTTGGACAAGTGTTATCATTCCAGATTGACTGTCAGGACGCATTTCTGCGACTGATCCGTCTTCTTGAAAACTGACCTGAACTACAGCAGGCTCGATGGGTTCGACGGCGCGTTTGCCACCCTGCTTGGATACGAGGGCTTGACTTACCGCTGGAGATTGAGCGGTTTGACAGTTAACGATTGGTCGCTGGTGTACCGTGCGACAGCCGCTGAACGCTACGAGAAGTCCGAGCGCGGCGATCCATTTTAATTTCATC
>CAYGUE010000102.1:0-25497 GCA_964352885.1 uncultured Pirellulaceae bacterium | reverse complement strand
CAAATTCTGCGATTCGTTTGCAGACGGGAAAAGCCTGAACCGTTTCTCCGTCATCAATCCTGGTGCAAGCTGGGCATCAAAGCGTTGGGACAATGAGCGATTTGGTTCGGTTGGTTCTTGGCTGTTTCGCCAGAAGGGTTTACGCAGCGTTTTGACCTGGGCTGGTTCGGAAGAACACACGATGACGAATCAGATTGCTTCGTTTGATCCGGATGCGTTCGTGATCGCTCCGCCTACGGACCTGCCACAGCTGGCTGCGTTTCTCGCGCGCGCAACTATGTTCGTTGGATGCGACACGGGACCTCTGCACATTGCAGCAGCGGTGGGTACTCCCTGCGTTGGCTTATACGGGACAACTCGTCCACAAGATTCTGGAGCGTGGCCGCATGCTGAACGGACGCAACATGTTGCCGTTCAAAAATGGCATCAATCGGGCTCATGTCGCAAACGGCGATCTGCTACCAATGATGCGATGATGGACATTCTGGCGGCCGACGTTTTCGCGGCGTGCGAGCGTGTCCTCACGAGTTTGAAACGCAAATCCGCTTGATTCAACCGCTTGTCCGTACAATCGATTCAAACGGACCAGCAAGCGACGGCAATCCAGAACATTTTGCTTTCGAGCGGCAAGACAAGAACTACATTTTCACAGCATCTACACGTGATGCACATTGAAAATAAGATTCTTGCTTCATGGTCCGTTACCTACCAATTCTGTTGGGAACCTGTGTTGCGATCGTCAGTGGACTGATCGGAGCGGTGGGAGTGCGCGCATTGGCACACCACGAGAAAGTTTCGGCTCAACCTGTTGTCATGACATTCGATGAGTTCGTAACTTCGCGGCCAAAGGATACCTACCACTTCAAGTTGACCGATATTCGCCACGGCGCTAGCGTCTACCCAGAGTCCACTCGCGACGATGGAAAATGGGAAAAGGTCTACGTCTGTCTCTTCTCAAACCAGACGACACGGCTCCGGAAAAACTACATCTCCGTGATCATTGAGCTCGACGGGGTTGAAGGCCCGGAAGAGCTGGCAACGCTTCTGGATAAGGGCGAATTGGACGTCTACTATTGGCCAAACAAACAGGGTTTGCCAAGAGATGTCTACAATCGCATGGCTTTGAAGTATCGCGGTATGCACTTCAACCGGTGTTTGCATTGCGAATCCGGCGGACCGAAACCGAGCCCCGATTTTGGCAACAGTTGCATCTACGTCGGCATTGGCGGCGTAGGAATTTCTGTCGTGAGCGTCATCATATTTTATTTGGTGAAGTTGATTGGCGTTTTGCTCTTTCGCAAGCGTGATCCTTGGTATGACGAAGAGGATGACCAGTTCAACAATCGAGCTGGATTGCCGTCGGCCTAAGTGTCGCCTAGGCCGTGGTGCTATTTCGACGCCGCTTCGAATGCTAAACTTCCGTATGGTCGAAAGCGACTCACAACAGGAACTGCTCGAAAAGCTGACGCAACGGACCCAATCCATTAAGGGGATTGGCCCGGCACGCGCTGAACTTCTGGCGAAGCTTGGGCTCCACACCGCCGCCGACATTCTGTTCTTCTTCCCGCGAAGCTATGAAGACTTCACGCAGCTAAATCACATTCGCGATCTCGAAAAAGAGCAACTGGCAACCGTCGTCGCAGAAGTCAGCGACAAGGACGAATCGAAATCTCCTGACCGCCATGTGACCTACATCCTGTTCCGACAGGACAACAGCTTTCTGCGAGCCATGTGGTTCAATCAGCCGTTCATGCTGAACAAGTTTCGTATCGGACAGCGAGTGATGCTGCAGGGAAAGTCGAGGCTGCAAAACGACCGGCAGCACATGACGCACCCAAAAGTCACCTGGCTGGACGACGAAGAAACCATTCATCAGCAACAAACGATGCTGCCTGTCTATCGGCTGACCGATGGCATCAACCAGAAACAAATGCGTAAGCTTGTCGCTGCGACCGTCGAACAATGTGCTCACTTGGTCACCGAAGCGTTGCCTGAGTCCGTCCGCAAGCGTACTGGAGTCATTGGGATCGCGGAAGCCATCAACCAAATTCACTCGCCGTTGAATCATGAGCAGGCCGAAGAAGCGAGGGCCCGGCTGGTCTACCAAGAACTGTTCATCCTGCAGCTAGCTTTGGCCATCCGCCGGTATCGAGTTCGCTCACGCCAAGTAGCGCCGGCACTGGAACTGACTCCCAAAATCAAATCCCGCATTCTAGGGCGGTTGCCGTTTCAACTAACCGAAACGCAACAAATCGCTTTCACCGAGATCGCGGACGACATGAAGAGCCCGTGGCCGATGAACCGTTTGCTTCATGGCGAAGTCGGCAGCGGGAAGACGGCGGTTGCGCTTTGTTCGATGTTGATCGCAGTAGCCCATGGCCATCAAGCTGTCCTGATGGCGCCGACGGAGATTCTTGCTCGACAACATTTGCGAACACTTCGGGAGCTGTTGAGTCGCAGTCGGGTTCGGATCGAATTGTGGTCCGGCAGCGTGAAAGCTGCGAAACGAAAGGAAATTGCTGCCGCTGTCGAAGCTGGTGAAGTTAACATCATCGTCGGCACGCAAGCTGTCGTTGCATCCAAGCTTCCATTCGAGAAACTTGGCCTGGTTGTCATCGATGAGCAACACAAGTTCGGCGTCAAGCAACGAGCCACGCTAAAGCAATCAGGGCCTGACCCGCATTACCTCGTAATGACCGCCACACCAATTCCGCGAACCGTTTCAATGACTCTGTTCGGAGATTTGGACGTTTCGACGCTGCAACGAACCAGCGGCGTTGGCCAGAAAGTGAACACCTACCTTGGCTCTCAGTCCAGTCGCGGATCGTGGATGGAGTTCGTTCGCAAAAAACTGCGTGAGGGTCGTCAAGCTTTCGTGATCGCGCCACTGGTCGATGGAGACGACGATCAGACGCTCAGCAGTGCCGAACGAATTTTCGAACAATTGTCCAACGGACCACTCGAGGAATTCCGTTTGGACATTCTTCACGGGCGTCAGTCAATGGAAGAAAAAGAAGCTTCAATGCTGGCGTTTGAGTCCGGCAAAACACAGGTTATCATTTCGACGACGGTTGTTGAGGTTGGCATTAACGTTCCCAACGCCACGGTGATGACCATCGAATCGGCTGAGCGATTTGGGCTTTCACAATTGCATCAGCTTCGCGGCCGCATCAGCCGAGGACAACATCCGGGCTACGTTTGTCTTTTCGCCAGCGGCGACAATGCTGATCGGAACGAACGCCTCACAGCATTCTCGGAAACCGATAGCGGGTTTGACTTAGCGCAGAAAGATCTTGAAATCCGCGGTCCTGGCAATCTGTTTAGCTCGCAACAGTCCGGTTTTCCACCATTGATGATCGCAGATCTTGTTCGCGATACTGAAACTTTGCAACAAGCCTTTTCGGATGCAAGGATGCTGATCCACAAATTGCCTGATCTCGAAGGCGAAGAGTTTTCGCGGCTGCGACAACTGGTGTACGCTCGATACGGGAAGTCGCTGGAAATCAGTGATGTTGGATGAAACTTCGAGATACTGCCCCTTCGTCCTTGGTGGCGACCTAGGCAGCGACGGCGTTGCCACCAATCACAGCATAAGGCACGCCAGCCTGCTTCAAAGCCGTGCAGGCACGGTCCATCCGTTCGCGTGCTTTGTCTCCATCGCACTAAACTTCCGGTCAAAGACAAACGGTGCTTGCTCGCGCACCAGCGAATCTACTTGGTTGGGTCTCATGGTCTAATTATGAACAAGACAAGGACCCTCAATCAGCCAGAAACTCGGCACAATCTGTATCGCACGCGAGGTGATCGTTGACATCCGTGACAATGTGAGCTGAATGACAGCGTCGGCTGAAAATTAGATATACTGAGCGAGTTGACTTGCAAATCCGGAGAAGCAATGGCCGTTTCAGAAGAAATCCAACGCCAAATCGATCAAGCTGAAGAGCTCCTTTTCTCAGGGCCGGACAAAGAAGGATTCGTCAAAGAACTGTACTTTGGAAAGTTCCGCGAAGAGTCCATGCTCCCGTTCCCGGAACTGTCGCCGGAATCCAAAGAGCAGAGCGACGCGTACATCAATAAAGTCAAAGCGTTCTGTGAAAGCCAAATCGATCCCGACAGGATCGATCGTGAGGCAGAAATTCCGCAGAGCGTGATTCAGGGGCTTGGCGATCTCGGTGTGCTCGGCATGACGATCGATCCAAAGTACGGCGGCAGTGGTAAGTCACAGTTCAGCTATTGCCGTGTGATGGAAATCATCGGCGGACACTGTGCGTCAACGGCGGTTTTCGTGAATGCTCATCATTCGATCGGCTTGCGGGCCCTAGAACTTTTTGGCACCGACGAACAACGTGCAAAGTGGATGAAGCCGTTGGCAGCGGGCAACAAATTGGCGGCCTTCGCGCTAACCGAACCTCACGCCGGATCCGACGCGGGCAACGTACGGACGCGAGCCGAACTGGCTCCCGATGGAGAAGGCTACATCATCAATGGCGAAAAACGTTGGATCACCAACGGCGGTGTTGCCGATGTGTTGACGCTGATGGCCAGAACACCCGACCCTTCCGACCCCGACGGAAAAGTCACGGCATTCTTGGTGACGCCTGACATGCCAGGTTTTGAGGTTTTGGAATCCCGCATGGAGAAAGTTGGCATTCGCGGGACACAGACTGGCCGCATGAAGTTCACCGACATGTACGTCCCAAAAGAGAACATCCTCGGGCCGGCAGGCAAAGGACTGCGAGTCGCACTGACCGTGTTGGATTTTGGTCGGACAACGTTTGGTGCCTGTTGCACAGGCGCGGCAAAGTTCTGTGTCGAGCGAATGGTCGCCCGCGCCAACAATCGAACTCAGTTTGGCAAAACGCTGGGCGAGTTCCCAATGGTGAAAGCAAAAATTGCGGAAGCTGCGGCTGACACTTATGCGATGGAAAGCGCGACGTATCACACGGCAGCTTTGCTCGATAGCGGCGCAGAGGACTACATGGTCGAAACGGCTATGGTCAAAGTCTTCGCCAGCGATCAACTCTGGCGGATCGTGAACGACTGCATTCAGATTTGGGGGGGCAAAGGATTCTTCACGGATCAACCATTTGAGCGCATGATGCGCGATGCGAGGCTGAACCAGATCGGCGAGGGCGCCAACGATGTCATGCGAGCCTTTATTGCGGCTGTCGGATTCCGGCACGTCGGCAAGGACTTGGAAGCAAAACTCAAACCGAAAGGCTGGCTGAGCATTCCGTCTGCGGTTTTGGGTTCAGCAAAAGTTCCCATCAAGCACGAGCATCTGCGTTATCATGCAAGGTGGCTTTCGCATCAGACTGGCAAATTCAGCTGGGCGATCAAAATGATTTTGGCGAAACACCGCGAAGAAGCTATCGAAGAACAGCTCGCTCAAATGCGATTGGCCGACATCGCGATCGAACTGTACATGGCCAGTTGCGTATATTCTCGACTGTCCTCCGTCTTCAACAACGCAACGATTTGCGGTTCCGAAAAAGCTCATGAAACGGCAACCGGAATGCTATACTTGCGACTGGCTCGCCAACGCAACGAACGACGACTGGAAGATCTGAAAGTCAATTTCGATAACGTCGTTACCGATGTGGCAGACTCGTGGCTAAAGCACGACTTCAAGAAGAACTGGGTCATCAAACCTGAAGTTGAAGAGCATACGCAATAGGGCACGATCTTGGTCTGACGGAAAAGTTTACACGACGGTAATTTAAGAGTTTTATAGATAGTGGCCTGATTCGTATCGCTCGCTTTCGGTTCGGAGAACCGAGCGACATTGTCGCGCAGCTTTCTAAGCTGACGGCGTCTTTGTCCGGATAGCAATAAATTGCAATCTTCATATATTCATCAGCCCAGCACGGCCCTGCTGTTGCCTATTTCTCGTCCGCCCAAAAATCATTTTTCAATCCTGAAGCAGATTGCGGTTGAGTGCTTGGAACCGACCACAACTGCTGAGATTCTGGCTGTTCATAGTTCGCCTGCTGGACATAGTTCGCCTGCTGGACATAGTGATCTGCAACCTGTGGCAATGGAGCAGCTTGAAGCAGTTGCCCCGTCGCTCGCTTCATCTGCACCAGTGCCACCGACAAATCGGTTTGGCTTCGCAACAATCGTCCTTCGGCGTCAGCCAGTCTGGCCTGTGATTGCAATAGATCATCGATCAGGAAGCTGGCATTGGCCGAACTGGAAGACAATCCTGTCGATGTTTTCTCTGTCACGACCCGAAGTTCATGAGCAGCCTGATGGGCCGCAAGTTTGTGGTTTTCCAGTTCGGTCGCAAGGCCCTGAACGTTTCGGTAAGCCAATCGTGCATCAAGCCGTACGTTTCCAAGCGTCTGAGCAAGTTGATACTGCAAACGTTGGTAGTCCAGTTGCTGACGTTGCAGCCGAGAGTTTGCTGCGCGTCGACCGAGCGGCACTTCGAAGGAAACTCCAACCGCGTAAGAAGGGTTGAAGTTCTTCGCGTCTCCCAACGCACCACCGATGTCCTTGTTTTCATCAACGCCCGAGATGAACGTCGAAACGATCGCATCGAGCCGCGGCTTCAAATCATTCAAAGCAAGATTCTGCCGTACCGCAGAAGCTTTGATCGCAGTCAGGGCGACCTTGACTTCCGGTCGATTCTGAACCGCCATCTCCGTTAGATAATTTAAATCAGAGGGAATCATCAACGTGCCATGGGCCTCAACGGGCACAATCTCCATCGATGCTGGATCGGGCATTCCCATTCCGTAGGTCAGATTCATCAACGTTTCCTGATGAATCGCAACCATGTTCTGAGCACTCATTCGATCGGTGCGACGAGCGGTCGCTGCCGCCTGAATTCGTATCAAGTCACGTTGCCATAATCCGGCATCGTTGCGGCTGGAAATTTCTTGGAACAACTGTTCGGCTCGTTCGGCGGATCGCATTCTCTGAACCAGAACTCCGCGAGCGTAGTGCAACTCCCAGTATTCGGCGACGACATCGACGAGGAATTGTTGCAGCAAGACCTGCGTGCCATTCTGAGCCGCTTCGACTCCGATTTCTGCCAAAACAACCTGGCTGTTGTTGATGTGCTTACCGGCACCGCGCATGAGTGGCTGACGATAATCCAGCAGCAATTGGGCAGTCGCTTGATCCGGCGGCGAAAGGAACGCGCTGTTGTTGTCGGTCCGCTGCCATGCTTGTCCAACTCGAAAATGTCCGCCCGTCCGAAGATTCTTTTTGACGCCAGATTCAAACAGAAGCTGCTGCTGAACAAACCGGCCTCCCGCGGTGCCCGTGTCCAAGATCGAAATCACTGGCTGGTCAATATCGCTCCAGCTCGTTTCCACAAACGCTGCCCAATCGAATTGTGCGTCTACTTCAGAGACGACCGTTTGAGCCATTTTTGGCTCGGTGTTGATGAGTTTTACGAATGGAGAATTCTGCAACGCAGCAAACACAACGGCATCGAGTCCGGTTTGCTGTGTCGGTATTGATCCCCAGAAAGGCCGCTGACAATACGGCGTCCACCAGTCTGGGCCCGATTCGACTTCGAAGAAATAGTCGCTCTCGAACGATTGTTTTGGCATCGACTGAGGTAGGCCGACAATTTCGACAGGTGCGACCCGATCAGGCAGGATTGGCATAAGGTCGGGCTCAAGAGAATGCGGCAACGAACAGAAACCCGAAGCATCTCTTGGCAGGCTCGAAATCGGGTCGCCTTCATCCAACCGAGGGACAGATGACTCTGACTTGGATCGGCTATCTAAATCTGTATTTGGGAATAGCCAGTTCGGAGTTTCCTCTTGAGGTTTCCGAGCAAGCCTAAAAGTCCCTTTTTGATCCTGAGACTTTGTTTGTTTCTTCGTTTCTGGATTTGAATCTGTATCTTCGCCAAAGAGAAAATCTAGTTCTGGTTCACCGGTTTCTTGCTCGTCCACTTTTGGCTCTGGTGCATTAGTTTCTGCATCGTCTTGCTTGTAACGTTCCACTTCTGACAACAGCGATCTCGGATCGACCGACGAATTCAAAATCGGTTTCGCCGTCGGCAAAGACACGAACGAGTTTTCGAGCATCTCAGTTTCCTCGGTGCTCGAGGGAAGTGTCGGCAGGGGAGAAACTTCGGACTTCTTCCAATCCGATTTCATGGCGTCGCCTGATATCGCGACAAGCCCAACTTCTTTGCATTCCACCTCATCGTGCGTTTCGCTGACGCTAACAGGTTCGGTCTCATAGGTCAGCAGGTTGCGAACGTTCTTTAATGTGCCAGATGCAAACAGTGGAACGCAAAGGACCGCCGCGCCAATCCAAACCAATGGCTCTGTGACAAGTTTTTGGATTTCGGGGGCCATAAGAATCGGTCGATCGTTTTTTCAACGCGGACCTTCAGCAACCCGGAAGACCCTCCTGTTGACTATTCGGTCTGAAGCCATCCTGAGGTTTGGCAAATTTATATGGATCGAACTGTTTTTCAGGAAAGCAAAGACTGGGTCGTCTGGGCAGCTAAGGCAAGCGGCAATCGTGCAGCAATTACTCCGGTTTTTCAGAGCATGGACCGATAACAGATAGAGGGCTGCTTCTTCAAGGATTCGCCATGCCGGACCAGAAATCAATCAAACCAGATGCAGCGGAGCTTCGCAAACTCGCGTCGCGGAAGCTTAGGCAGTTGGGCAAAGACAGCACACCAATTGTTGAAAGCTATCTGTTCGCGAAAGAATGCTTCGTGGGTGTCCGATTCGTATCGGGACCATTTTGCGTTCTCTGGAAATCACCGCAGGATTACGTATCGATCATGCGTGGGGAGCTGCTCATTGAGAACGTTAGCCTAGTTGAAAATTCAGAAGTGCGTCGCGCAGCATAGCCCAGTCGCATTCTGTTTTGTAAACGACTACCCGTCGTCGAGGCTCAGATCTTCATCTAACGCTTCGATTTCTTCGTCAAGATTCTGATCGACGATGCCAATCGTGCCACGGCCGTTGGCTTCGATTCGATTCATGGCGTCACGTTCGATCGATTTTACATCTGGCGCCCAAACCGCTTCCTTCTGCTCGCGTGTTGCGGTTTCCAACTGACGAACGATTCGAAATCCAACGCCTGTCGCAGGTTCGTCAGTAAACCACCACGGACTCTTGGGGTAGTTAGGATCTGTGGATCGCCATTCTTTACTGTTGGACGGGAACCTTGCAAAACTGTTGCACTCTTCCGAATCCTGCAAGAAGCTACCTCCGCGAAGTGAGCGCGGAAAAAGCTTGGTTGGTTTGTTATAGGCCGACTCAATGTCGAGTGTCGTTCCTGCTTCGATTTCACTCGCTTGGACGTAGCCTTCTTCGCTGTATTGATCCAACACCCACTCGTTGACGTTGCCATACATGTCGTGCAGGCCCCACGGATTTGCTTTCAGCTCGCCAACGGTGTGGCGTTCTTCGTTGGAATTATTTTCGAACCAGGCGTGCTCCTCCAGTTCGTCTTCGTCGTCGCCAAAGTAGAAACGAGAATCCGTCCCTGCACGGCAGGCGTACTCCCATTCACTTTCGTAAGGCAACCGATAAAAGTTTCCGTCGGAAAGGCTCAGCCATTTCGTGTATTGCTTGGCAGCGTATTGGGTGATCGTACCAGCTGCCTGATCGGACTCTTGTCCTGCATTGTAAGTGAAAGACGTATCATAGAGAGCTGAAGGAGCCGTCACCGCATCGATTTTGTTGCTATCGTCGACGATACGAACACCTGCCTCCTGAAGCGCTTTGATTGCTTTCTCCATCTGCATGTAGCGTTGGTATTCTCCCCAAGTGATCTCATACTTCGCCATCCAGAACGGTTTCAACGCGACATCGAAAGTTGGCTTTTCATCATCTTCACCGTCTTCGTTGCCCATTGTGAAAGTACCTCCCGGGATCGGCTCCATTGAAAATTCAATTTCTGTGCCGGGAATTGTGGCTGTGTAAGGCACCATGAATCGGCCGTCGCCCAAATCGACGAATCGTCCACTGGTCGGCTGTTCAGCAACGATGCCTTGAACCGTTTCGGCTTCGACGTTCTCCTGCTGCCCTAACAAAGGTGAGGCTTGGAAAAAAACAGCCAGTGCAATTGCACACAAAGTAACACGCAATCGAATCATTATTTGCCTTCCAGCACCGCAGAGTTTTCTCGGACCCAGTCAACGATAAATTATAGACGAAGCCGCAGTAATCCAACCTGTCGACCGAACTTTAGTTTCGCGAAAGGGAAACGGAGGCGTTAAAACCTGACCAACCTGTAAATGGGACCAGGCATGGCGACGCGTTCGTGATCCTCTATAATAGTTTGATCACAAATAATCACGTTTCTAGGAAAATCAAGAAAATGGCCGAACAACAAAAAAAACAACCTCAACCAACTCAAGTCGACGATTCCAAGGCAGTTTCTTGCTACGCCAACTTCTGTCGGGTCACCGGCTCCGCGGAAGAACTGATTGTCGATTTTGGAATGAACACGCAGCCAGTCAACAGCGGTGACACGACCGTTGAAGTGCAACAGCGAGTTGTGATGAATTTCTATACCGCGAAACGACTGCTGCATGCACTGCACGTTTCTGTTCGCCGCCACGAGGAAGTCTTCGGTCAGCTGGAAACCGATATACGCAAACGAGCCCTTCCACAGCCGGAAGCCGCAACTGAGTCGACGGAGTAGTTTGAATTCGACTTCTGGATTGCCCGGGATGGCGGAGCCACTACTTCGCCACCCGCATTAAGGTCGCTGGTTAGGCAAGAGTCATATCCTCCCGTGTCAGCTCGGTGCTTGCACTCTGGCTTTCTCTTTCAACAACTCCAGCATCTGCGTGTGCAAGCGTCGGTTAGTAGCCAGAGCCGATGTCGTCGTGAGCCCAACATCGTTGCCAAGACAGTCGGTGAATTTGCCCCCCGCTTCGGTGACCATCAGTCTCGCTGCAGCGTAGTCCCACGGGGCAAGCGTCAGCTCAAAGAACGCTCCAAATCTTCCTGCCGCAACGTACGCCAGATCAAGTGAAGCAGCTCCCATGCGGCGGATGCCCTGGATGTCTTTTTTAAAAAGCGTTTCGATACAATTCAAGGTTTCGCTCATCATCTCACCGCGATCATAGTAGAACCCTGTGCCGATCATGGTCTGGCTGACGTCTGCGTGTTGGCTGACATGTATCGGCTTTCCGTTCAATGTCGCTCCGCCTCCTTCAACGGCGACGAACTGCTCATCGCGAATGGGGTCCAGTACGACGCCAACTACTGGCCGACCGTTTTCCCAGTAAGCAATTGAAACTGCGAAGTGTGGAATGCCAAATGCAAAATTATTCGTTCCATCAAGCGGATCAATCACCCAAAGATGGTCCGGGTTGTTTCCCGTCGAAGCAGATTCTTCCGCAAGAAAAGCGTGGTCGGGAAACGAAGCCTGAATCGTCTCGATGATTGCTGATTCACATTCGAGGTCGGCGACGGTTACCAGCCCCTGCTTCTTGTCACCTTCCGACTTCTCCGTCGAAGCAACGCCGGATTCGAAATAGCCGCGAAGAATTTCGCCGGCCTTGGACGCCGCCAATCTGGCAACATCGAGTTGGGCTTGAAATTCAGTTTGCATGGGAACCGATCGTCTAAAATAATGTACATTACGCTTCGTCTGATTTCATTGGAGCTTTGAATCGTGCCGGAAACAACTCGCAACGCACAATCTGCAGCATCCGCATTCCTGCCGATCCTGTTGATCGCCGGGGCGGCCTCGGTAGCCTGTTCGCTGTTCTTCAGCAACTATGCGGGCATGGGGTTGGCGCTCATGACGCTGATTGCAGCGTGTTTCACGCTGCAGAATGTGTCTCGGAAATCGTGGAACAGCGTGATGGCTTTGGTTGCGATTGGATTCTTCATCGGATTTAGCGCACTGTTGATGAAACTTGTGATGATGAACTTCGGCGAGTAAGCAGAATGGAAATCGTTGAATACGACAAATCGCTACCGTGGATCGGAGAAATCCACTGCCCAAACTGCGACGGTTTGACGAACGCGTGGATTTCCAGCGAAATGAGCAGTTGCTTTCCGCACTTCTTTTGCGATACGTGCTCCAACGTGATCCATCGCGAAGCCGACCGGGCGATTGTGCTGGATGAGAAATCGCAGGAACTGCTTGACCAAATCGAAGCGACGCTTCCCGATTGCAACTGCGGCGGAAAGTTTGCTCCGAACTGCGGCCCCGTTTGCTCACACTGCAAGGAACAAGTCCCATTGGTCACAAACGCCGTGGACTACTTGCACAATTCAATCATGGTGGTCATTGACGGAGCATGTGCTTTCAGCGACCAACGCGAGCCCTATCAAGTTAAAATCGTCGACCGGGAGGCATAGGGCCAGCAAAGTGCTATTGCGCCAGATGCTCTTCGACACCCAGCAACTTTCGATCCGTCGCCGCAGCGCCTTCGATGACAGGAATTGGACGCCAGTCAAACCATCGATCGAGCAAAATCTTGCCTTCCCCGGGAACCAACACGCGGCCGCCGAGCGTGTACATCGATCCCATCCACAACTCGGATCCATCGGAGATCGTGTCGCGATCAAGTTGCACGTCGTATCGGATAGCGAAATGCGGCCGTGGCAATTGCTGCGGGCCTGACTGAACTCCATACATTAAATAGATCATGCCTCGTGATCGGCCGTCGTCCCATTGCTCACGTTTCGGCAACGGAATAACAGCTTTCCAAAGATCGTCTTTTTCGACCACTTTAAACTCTAGGGAACGCTTGAACCCAGGAACGCTTTGACAGTAGTGATCAAGTGACACCATCTTCAACACACGTTCACTAAACAGCTCTTTGGTCGCTTTGGGGGCACGCGTGATCACGATTTCGATCGATAGTTCACCTTTGTCGAAGTCGTTCCAGGTTAGGCGGCGTCCTTCCGCATTGACTAGGTGCAAATCAATCGTTGCAGTCCGATAGAAGCCCCCATTAAAGAGCGAATCATCGCGCTCGTCATTACCTCGATAGTATTGACCTCCCAGTCGCGGCGGGTGCATCGGATGCGGAGGCATCGGTAGATTATTGGCATCAATTTCGATTACTGGCGGCAGCGTGGACTGCGACACTTGCAGCTGGTCTCTTAGCGATTGGTTCTCACTGGCCAGTTGTCCCGCACGGAAATAGAAGTAGCCCAATGCAATCAACACCAGACAGCTCGCAGCGCCAATGACGGTGGCGAATAAGACACTCAAGCTGCCATGGTTCTGCGAAAACTGCCTTCCACCATTGCGGTTGGCGATGAATCGAAAGATCAACCAGCCGATCATCGAAAGAAGCAATACCGTGGAAATCAGCAACATCACCAACTGACTCTGCCGCATGCCATACCACGCTAAGTCGTCCATGAAATCGTTATCTGCCGGCACTGCTTCAGGAGTCGAGGGTGTAGAGGATGTTGTGTTCCCAACCGCACCTTCAAGAAGCTGGCCCGTTTGCAATACTGAAACCTGCTTGATCCAAGCTCCAATCGCATCGACGCTACGCTGCGGAAGAGGATCGCCCTTCTTCGGCATTCGATATCCCTCCGAGAGAGAGGTGATACGAAGGTAGAGTTCGCTATCAACTAGTTCTGTCGCAAGCAGCGGGCTGCTTGTATGGCCGCCACGTCGAATCGCTGTCAGGGAGTCAAGCGAGAGTTCGCCTTCGGCATTTCCATCGCCATGACATTCAAAGCAGTGCTGCTTGAAGATCGGCAAGATATCTTTCTCGAAATCCACGTCAGCCGAACCGGCACTGACCTGCAAGATCATCGAAAAAATAAAGCAAAGGAGTTTCGTAAACAAAAGAACACCAGAAACCGATTTGAGTCAATCAACGATCTCCATCCCCGGTCGCCGAACCTTCATTGTAACATCAAAAAGTTATCACCCAAATATTTCTACCGTCTTCTTCCAGGATTCAGCTTGTCTGTAATTCCTGACAGAAAACCATTCGCTTTGGGGTTGACTCTCGGTCGCGACAATCTGGCGCCATCGAAATCAAGTTTTCCGTCGTCATTCAAGAGCGGTTGCTTTTCGACTTCCACCGGTTCGCTTGCACCTTGAGCGTCACCGTTGACCGGCTGCTCAAATACCGTGCCTTGCTCGTATCCTGAACTGGTTTCCGTTGGAATATACGAAGCTGAAGCTCTCTGCTGAAAGTCGCCTGTGGAAACCGGAGCAGTGTCGCTACAGCAATTCTTACCGAGCATGATTCGACCTGCTTTGATGCTGGCACGTGCCTCAGCATTTTCCGACCACGGTCCCTCAGTGAGCTGAATATTGAATCGGCTGAGCAAACTTCCCGTCGAGAAGTGGTAATCAAGGATCGCAAGGTTGTAGTCCGCGATGGAGCGGTGGGTGCTACTCTCAGCCGTCGCTTGACGTTGTTGAGCATCCAACAGAAAGAATACCTGATCCTTCCCTTCTTCTACCCGTTTCCGTTTCGGCTCCAGTTCATCCTGGGAAGCAATCCTAGCATTGAAACTGGACTTCATGCTGACGAAGGAACGATCAACTTCGGTGAATACCGAATTCAAATCATGCTGTATCTGGCGTTCCTGTTCTGAAAGAATCGTCCGAGCGCGAATCAAGTTGAGTTCCGCGTTTCGCACGGCAAGATGACCGATACGTTTGCCCAGCGGCCCGTTCATTTCAAAACCCAACTGCCAATCATCAAGATCGCCGTTGATCAGGCCGTCGACCGCGCTACCGTTGGGCCGACTACGGCTGCCGGCAAGATTGTCACCAAAGCCTCGCCAACCATAGTTTCCGATCAGATCGAATTGCCATTTGTTCAATTGACGCGCGGCGACCAATTCGAGTTCACGTTGGCGAATCGTCCATTTTTGACGACGAAGCTCAACGCGTCGTGATAATGCTTGTTGGCGACTGGTATCCCAGTCGAACGCAATCGGTGCAACGACGGGCTCTGAAGATGGACGAATAATACGGCCGTCGACAGGCGGCAATCCCATCAAGCGTCGCAGGTTTCGTTCAGCTCCAAAAACGCCAAGCTGACCTAATGCGCGGCCGGCGAGTGCAGTTTGAGCTTGAATTTCGAATGCAAAGAACTGCTGACGAGCCTGGGCTTCATCATCTGGGCGACCAACGCCATTGTCCAAACGCAATTTGCGATTTTCCCATGTTTCGCGAGCCGAGTCTCGAGCGCCAAGAATGGTGTCAAGATTGCGATACGAGAAGTAAAGCTCCCAATAGTTTGTTTCGACGTCACGAACTAAACCGCGGACCGCAGATTCAAAATCGCTGAGCGAAATGTCGCTGCGAATTCGAGAGATGAGTACACCGTTGTACTGGCCAGGAATCGCGTTTGGTCCCGCGATCCGATTGACCATCGTTCCAGCTCCACGCCCTAACGGCTGGCGGAACTCGAGTTGATTCACAAGGTCGTAGGCACTACCAAACGCATTGGCTGGCGATCCGTTTCGATTGTAGTCCGTCAGATTGCGCATCGTGATCGTACTACCGTTGGCAGCTTGCTTGCTCAGCTGCGCACGAAACCCGGATGTGTTACTGGTAAGCGCCGGAGCTCCACCACCGAAGAACAGGTTGTTGAAGATTCGCTCGCTTCGATTGTAGTTGAATGATGAAGTCAGCTGTGCATCGAAGGCGCTCAATGCGGCCTCCACGCTTTGCGGGCCGGTTTCGATGATCGCCTGATCGTAGAGCGTGCTGACGGCATTCGGAGAGGAGACAACAACGCCGCCGACCTTTTGCATGACCTTGCTGTTGGCAAGAGCAGCGCGAACGCAATCATCGAGGCTCATATCCCAAGGTTGGGCATTCTCAAAGTTTGAGATTGTGATCGGTGGTCCGGTGTACGGAGCTTCCTCAATGCAAGCTTCGTCCATCAGTTGAGGAACGGCGATCTTCTGCAACTGGTCGGTGCACGGCACACCGGAGGTCTGCGTTGGGATAACGATTCGATTCTTTGTTGAGCAGCCAGTGACAACCAAAAGCATGGATGTCACACAAACAAAAGTTCCCAAGCCAGAAAGGATCACACTGGAAAGCCAATGGCGTTTCATTTTTTCAGGACCGACAAGTGATGAAGATGCAATTCATCCTTATCATCGTCACAACCTGAACCAGTAGCCATGCTGACCGATCCCTTCGGAAATACCCGTACAACAAACAGAGTTCCGTTAGACGGTTCGGATGCACTGACCGTTAAAGTTTGCCATTTTTCGGCATCAAGAACGAGTCGATTGATCCTGCGACCTCGGTTCCAGCAAGGACATTGGTCCCTTCGGGCACAGGAACCTCGCGAGTTTCACGTTTCGCTGACTCAACAACGTTGGCCAAATGCTCAAACTCGCTATTTATTTTGGTTTTTAGCGTACTCAAACCGCCAATCAGGATCGCAGACTAATTGCCCGACGGCGACGATACTCAACTACATGGTTGAGCAAAACATTCATTTAAATACCGTTTTTTGGTGCCTTGGCGGACCCCACGCGTCGCAGCATGCTTGTCGCGCTGCGATCAGGAGAGCAAGCGGTTGGGCGACTGGCCGGGCCATTTGAAATGTCGCTGGCCGGTGCTGCCAAACACGTTCAAGTGCTCGAAAAATCAAACTTGATCAAACGCCGTAAGGAAGGCCGAACCTGGTACTGCTCAATTAACAAAGAGGCATTCATAGCTGCCCAAGAATGGCTTCAGCAATATTCGGAATTTTGGAACAGCAGCCTTGATACGCTGACTGAATTACTTGAACAAGAGCGGGATGAATCAGATGGACAACGATTACGCGAAGCATGTTTCTCCGGCTCAACTGGAAATTTCCAGAACTATTCCCGCCAATCGCGAACGGGTTTGGGAATACTTGACGGATCTTGAGCGACGGAAAAAATCGTTTTGTGCGGGTGCAACAGGGAGCAAGCCCGGTGAAGAGTTTATAATGGATTTTGATCACAGGAGACTTTCCACATCTACCTCTCCTGAAGGAACCGGTTGCGGTGATCCCGTTGTGGTACAGGGTACTATCATTACGTTTGATCCGCCGCACAAACTCATCGATCCTGAATTTCTCAAAGGAGCTTCAGCAGGATGGCACGCTCATCTGGATTTGCTCCTCGATCATGTCGGAGTATTTTCGGCGCGAGATTTCTGGGTGCACTATGGCTGAAAACCGAATACGATCAACACATCGCGGAAGCAATCAAACAACCGTGATGTTGGGTTCAGCAATAAGCGAATCAACATTCTGGTCTAATATCCGAATGACATGTCTTCTTTCAAGCACCGCCACGTTCTGGCTAAGTTGTCTTGGAAGCAGTTGCAACTGTTGAGAGCTAGTTCGATGCGCGACCCAGAAGGAAAAACGATTCGCTTGAAAGATGGCAGGTCGCTTGGATATCGAATCTTGGGCGATCCAAGCGGAACACCCCTGTTCTTTTTTCATGGAACGCCCGGCTCAAGATTTTGTCTAACCGTCGATGACCCAATCGCCAATATCGCGGGGCTAAAGCTGATTCTTCCAGAACGTCCTGGTTACGGTCTTTCCGACCCCATGAAAGATCGGACGATCCAGAACTGGCCAAACGACGTCGTTGAGCTGGCTGATGAGCTTTCCATCGATCACTTTCATGTTTCTGGAAGCTCTGGAGGCGGGCCTTACGCCCTCGCATGTGGCACTTGTTTGGCTGATCGCATCCTTTCAGTGATGTTGTTCAACACCGCTGCGCCTTTGGATGGTGCCGACGCTACCAAAGGGTTGGCGATGGCCAATCGCGTTGGTCGCTGGGCAGCCACGTACGCCCCATGGTTGCTGCGTAAAATGATTCACGTCGCAGCGAAATCAATGCAAAAATATCCTGAAACCAGTATTCGATCGTTGATGAAGCAGCTCCCCCAATCCGACCGCGAGCTACTTGAGCAACCGGAATACAAAGCCGCTGTCATCCGCGACCTAAAAGAGGCTGTTAGAGTCAGTGCGGATGGACATTGGTCGGACGCCGTTCTTGGCATGAGACCTTGGAACATTAATTTCAACCAACTCAAGCGAGGTGTGCACCTTTGGCATGGCGAAGAAGACACTCTGTCACCTGTGCAAAATGTAAGGCTTTTGGCAGATAAAATTCCAAATTGCACTTCGACATACATTGCCGGAGCCGGCCACCTTTTGATCGACATTCCTCTCGTGGTCGATGGCGTTCGTGATGTTGTTCTAGGCTCATAAACGGAAATCAAGATTTCTGAACTCAAGTTGACAAATGAAGGATCGGAACACCCCGTTATCAAATCTTGACGGCCGGAGCCAACCGAGGCCTTTTGCACTTCCGTACATTCATTCTCCGCGAACAGCAGAATCACGCCGAAACGATTCGCCAGCAAGCTTGCCAAACATTGAGCGATTGTGGGCGGTCAACGATTCTCAAGCGACCCGCCAAGGGTTATGCGCAACGTGAAACCTCTTTGCCTGTGACGCGAACCGCAAGTGATTTTTGAGAATTATTACAAGTTATCGTTGCATCAATCTTCGTGAAATGTCGCGATTATCCGGTGAAGTCCAATCCGCGGAGTTCGGTTATGCCGACGTTATCTTCTCGCTACTTTTCCCAATCTGAATTCATCTTTCCTGTTACGAGCTCCAACATGACCCGAAAAAATTCGAATCAAAGTACAAACGACTATCAGAAACTCGAACCACGTCAGGTGCTGGCTTCGTTCCTGCCAGTCACCGCGGACGTGACGGCCACTGGTGAACTGGTGCTTCGGGCAGACCCTTCGTCCGAGCAAACGGTGCTGGACATCGACCTTAATGATTCCGGCCAAATCGGGTTTCGGCAAGTCGTCTCCTTGGGTGGAACGGCGGGTGATCCGAGCGTTGAACCAGGTTTCATCTATGGCGATTTCGTTGCCTATCCGACGGCAAGCTCGGTTCGCTTTATTGGCAATGATTATGCCGACACCGTGATCGCGGAGAAGACCTTTGAGTCGATCCTGATTGGCAACGGAGCGGACGACTTTCTTTCCGGAACGCGAACCTACGGTGGCGAAGGCAATGATCAACTATTCGGGAAGTTCGCGTTCGGTGAAGCGGGAGATGACATCCTGAAAGGACTCTTCAACGAATCGAATCGACTCGACGGCGGAATCGGAGACGATACGATCTACGGCAGCGGTTTTAACGCCGACGTGATCTACGGCCGCGAAGGCAACGACACCATCTATGCGGATCTCGAAGCGGTCAATGATGTGGTTAACACCGATGACATCGTTTACGGCGGTCCCGGGAATGACTACATTTTCGGTGGCGCGAACGACGATTGGCTCGTTGGCGGTGAAGGCGACGACACGATCGATGGTGGCATCGGCGACGACATCATCTACGGCAACAACGGTATCGACACGATCGATGGTGGCGCCGGCGATGACCGCCTCTTTGGCGGAGCCGGCAATGACACGCTTCGGGGCGACATCCGAACCAGCTGGGGATTCGACTCACGAGTCGCCTTCAACGGGAATGACTTCATCCACGGCGGCGACGGAGATGATGTAATTTATGGCGACAATCCAAACTTTGGCGGTACGGACATTAACGACCGCATGATTGGCGGTGACGGCGACGATCAGATTTACTCGGACTTCGGACGCGATGAACTGCGAGGTGCTGCCGGTGAAGATCTCCTCTCGGGAGGCAGTGATCGCAACATCGTTCACGGCGGTATTGGCGATGACACCATCACAACGCAAGACGGTGACGACTGGATTCGCGGAAACGAAGGCAACGACGTCATTGATGCGGCGGGTGGCGATGATTTCATCGATGGAAGCGACGGAGATGATCGGATCGAAGCTGGAAACGGAAATGACATCGTGTTCGCCGGCGCTGGTGCTGACTTTGTTAACGGCGGAAACGGCAGCGATTGGTTACTCGGCGGACTTGGCAATGACGAGATGCTGGGCGGATTCGGCAACGATACACTGATAGGCAAAGAAGGACAGGACACGCTTCGAGGTAACGAAGGCAATGATCGTGTGGTCGGCGGTGACGACGATGATCTTCTGTATGGTGGCCAAGGCGATGACAAAATCCGCGGCGACGACGGTAACGACTTGCTCGATGGCGGCGAGGATGACGACCAACTGTTCGGTGGCGATGGCATCGACGAACTGTTGGGTGAAGCTGGAAACGATTACTTCCTGTTCTTCGAATCGATCGACAACCTTGTCGACTTCAGTGCAACGGACGACCGAAAGTACCAGAAACCGGTATTTTAGGTTCTTCCCTTGGCAGACGCGTTGGTCAACTGCCTCCCTCTTTGGGCATTGCAGGCTACAATAGAGAAGTGAATCATCCGCTTCTCTTTTTCTGAATTTCCGGCGACAGAATGAAGTTCTCTTACCCAAGCGGAGCAAAACCGCTCCGGGGATACACCATCAAACGCGGCATCGGCATCGGCGGATTCGGCGAGGTGTACTTTGCGCTCAACGACGCAGGGAAAGAGGTCGCCCTCAAGAAGATCCAGCGTAATCTGGATATCGAATTGCGTGGAGTGAAACAGTGCCTCAACATCCGACACGTGAACCTGATCGCGCTTTGGGACATCCAGACCAGTCAGTCTCAGGAGAGCTGGGTGGTGATGGAGTACGTTCCCGGACCGAGCCTCCGTGACATTCTGGACGACCATCCGCGGGGGATTCCCGAATCGATGTTGAAGCTGTGGTTCACTTCGATCGCGTCCGGAGTGGCCTACCTTCATCATCGAGGAATCGTTCATCGCGACTTGAAACCGGCGAACGTTTTCCGTGACGACGATGCTCACGTCATCAAGATCGGAGACTACGGCCTGTCGAAGTTCATCTCCTGCAATCACCAGTCAGGCCAAACGGGAACTGTCGGAACCGTTCACTACATGGCACCCGAAATTTCCAAAGGCGACTACGGAAAGGAAATCGATATTTACGCCCTCGGCATCGTGCTCTACGAACTGCTGACGGGCGATGTTCCGTTTGACGGAGAGACGTCGCAAGAGATCATGTACAAGCATTTGCTGGAGGAAGTGGACCTCGATCTTGCACCGGAGGCTTACCGAAAAGTCTTGGCCGGATGTTTAACGAAAGAACCCAAAACACGTTTCTCGAATGTGTCCGAATTAATGGCTGCGATGCCGTGGCCTGAGTTCAACGGCAAGGACGCGAAGATTCTGTCGCTGCATTCGGTCGGCGTTTTCCCTCGACCGGAGGTTGCTACTTTGCCTGCTGGCGCCTCGGATAGCACGGCGGCACTCGAAACGGGTGCAAGGATTGAATCAATTCTGATCAGCAATCAGAATTCAGCGACGCACACGCCGGCGATCGTGTTCGGTCCGCTGTCGGATTACGCACCGAACGATGAACTGCTTCACCGTGATAAAGATCGGTTAAGTCGACTACGAGAGACAACAGCTCCTCGCGATTCTGAACAACGCGATCGCGAAGTTACGCCGAAACAAAAGCGCCCCGCGAAAAAGAAACTTGCACGCCGCACGACCGTGGTCTGCATGGAACCGTTCGTTCTGATGGGGCCGAACGAAGTCGAGTCTGCTCTGGATGAAATGAAATCCGGCGTCTTGCCGATCATTCCCGATACAATGAAGAAAGGCAGGGTTCGGCTCTCGCAACGGAAACGGATCTTTGCGAAGAAAGTTGCCCGAAAATGTCACGCAGCATCGGATCGACTTTCCGAACACCCTTTGGCCACACCAATTCGCGTCAGTCTGCTGGTGCTGGCTGGATGGATGATCGTTTGCTGGCCGCAATGGCTTCCGTGGATGGTCGTGATCTTTGGTGTCGCGTACGTTTCGTGGCTGATGATGCGATCGTGGGCGGGTCAATCAGAATATGAACGCGAACAGAAACGGGTTCGAAAGACGGGAATCCTTCCGACTGCCATTCGACAATGGCTCGAGCAGCGGCCGGCTTCAGATCGATTCACTGAATGGTTGGGCTCGGTTCTGATCGGCACGCTTTCGAGCATCGCGTTGAGCCTGTTTGGTTTGGCAGTCTATCAGTCCATCGTGTCGGCCAGCGTCGAGGGTTGGGCATTTTACAGTTGGCTTGCGATCACCTGTTCGGTGGCCTGCGTCTGCATTGTTTGCAGTGCCAAGTATTGGGAAACTGAAATCAACGAAGACCATCTTCAGAGACGGCTTATCACGGCGGGAATCGGCCTGCTGACCGGACTGGTCGCGATCGTGGCCGCCAACCTTTTCCACATCGATCTTACGTTTGCAAATTTTATTCGCCCTGCAGCAGATACAACCTTTGGTTTGCCGCTGCCAGTGATTCCGGCATGGCTGATCTTCTTCACGGGCCTCTTTGCGGCGCTGAGATGGTGGCGCGTCGCTGATCCATTGCGGGGCTCACGTTTGAAGATTTGGGATGTGGGCATCTGTCTTGTTTGGGCCGCCGCCTTGAGCCAAATGCTTGGTCTTCCATTGATAGGCTGCTGTATCTTGGCTGGCGTCATTTCGGTTTCGATCCAGCTGGCTACTCCGTGGTTGAGCATTCAAAGACGTGAGCTGATTTGCCTTGGTGCGAAGAAGTCGAAGGTTTCGTGATGCTGACATTGCAACCGATCTGGATTTTTCTGCTGGGAATTCTGACGCTCTCGAACTCGCTTCAGGATTCGGAACCACCTCCGTGGACCAACGCCGAACCGACCGTGGACACCTTCGTTGTTAAGACGAAAGAATTTCCGACTCTTTTTTCCGCCACCGAAAGCTTATTGCCTGCCGTAAAGAAGGACGTGACGAGTTGGGCTGTTGAGATTCAGGGCGAAGACAGCCGTTCGATCGTCGCTGCGATTCCCTTGGAAGAATTTCGAATGCTGATTGAAGAGGACTTGGTCTACAAGTTCGGTCGCGATTACGACGATGAAACTGCGAAACGCTTGGAGGTCGATCATGACGACTTCTATGTCGGCTACGTCCGCGTTCATATTCACGACTCGTTTCGCGAACAGATTGAGCAACGACTGGACAAACTCCGACTAAAGAACCGGCTCGGAACAACACTTGTCGCCGCGATTTTTGGTCTCGGCCTGTTGACGGTGCTTTGGGCATATGTCTTCACCTGCCAACTTACACGCGGCCTATACATTAGCCGATTGCGATGGCTTGCTGGACTGCTGATCGGAATCTTGATCGTGATTTGCTACACGGTTCACCAACTATGTTCGGCGTGAATAAAAATGCCGAACGTTTCCACTAAAGGCAGGCTTCACCACCGAAGTTCGAAACCCGAACACAGCTTTGCCTTGGGGGATAATCTGACGATGTCGCTTCGGGCCTGCCAAAGCCATCAGTCAGACTGAACCCGACCAACGGGTTATTTGAAACCGGATCCGAAAAGGCTGTGGCTGAAGAATCAACTTAGCCTGACACTTACATCTGCCAACAGATCGATTAGGAAGCATTTTTGCTAGCGATCTGATGCATTCGCCGTTGACCGGAATTTCAAAATCGACGATAGAACGCGAGGAATTCTAGCCACTCGAAAGAGACCAATGCCCTTCGTTTACTTGCCAGATCAGGACTGCGTTATGGCGTGGGACGCCAAGTCGGCAAGTACCTCGATCCTCCGTAGTGGCTTTAAAACAAAAGTCGATGGCCTCGACTTTGCCATGGAGATGCCAGAAGCTTGGGAACACAAGTTTCGGTTTGCCTTCGTGGGGAATCCGTTCGATCGACTTGTCTCGGCTTGGCAAATGTTCCAGAAGCATCCCTCGGGCAAGGACATTCGATTCGACGCTCGTACTTTGACAATGAAGCAAGTGCTCGACGTGATCGAAGACGACTCGATCAGCGTCTACGACAACAACTATTGGGGCAAGCTAAAGCTCCACGCGGTCCCGATCACGCATCCGCATTATCGAATCGAGGAAGCAGACTTTCTAGGGCGATATGAGACGCTCGAAGCAGATTGGCGTGCGTTGTGTGATGCTCTGCAAATGGAACATCAACCGCTTGGTCGACTTAAGAACTCCGAGCGAAGCGAACATTATTCAAATTTCTACAATCGTGACACGTGCCACAGGGCTTCACGAATTTTCGCAAAAGACTTGGTCAAGTTTAACTATCGTTTTGAAGACCAGGCTAAGAGTCAACGCACCGCCCCATCAAGCCAACCAAGCCCGAAGTTTCTATTTCTCTGCGGCGTTGGACGCAGCGGAACGACGGCCCTTCGCAGCAGTCTCGGAACCCACGAACAAATCTACTACAACGGCTTCGAAAACAACATTGTTCAAGACATTGCAGAAGTTGCCTTAAGGAACTGCACCATGAAGTCGCGTAAGAACGCGATGGTTGTGGACCAAGGCGAATACGATACGGTCTTTCGCGATCTGCTTCGAACGCTGATTTGGCCCGACGAAGAAATGGCAGAGCGTCCCGTCCACATGGCGGCGATCAATCCAACGTCGGCTCAATTGGACTATCTGCGACAGCTTTTTCCGAACAGCAAATACATCGGACTGGTTCGAAACGGCATCGAAGTCGTTTCGTCACGAATGGAGTTTCAGTCCTTTGCTGAAAACGAGTTCGAAACTCATTGCGATATCTGGAATCGATCCGCACGGGTCGCCGCTTGGGGAAAACGAAACTCCGAGAGTTTCCGACTGATGCGACATGAGTGGCTCTACGCTCCTGTGAAACTCCAACAGTGGATGCGTGAACTGTTTGGTTGGCTCGAAATCGAATTCTCAGAGTCGCCGGAGCGAAAGATTCTTGGCAAACTTGAACATCCGACCAGCGCGGTTCAGATGATGGACCGCAAGCAGTTCTCAACATCCACGATCGCAGTCAAACGGAATTACTTTCTGTCAAAACGCAATCGTTGGCGGAAGTGGACTCCGCAGCAACTCGCTGCGTTTGAAGATCGCTGCGGCCAATCCATGCGAATGTTGAATTACAATATTCCTTGGAGTCAATTGGCAGAAGATATCTCAGCGGCCGGATAATTCAGTGAAGCGTTTTCAAACTAGGCTACGTTGTGCATTGGCTGTTATCGTGACGTCATCACTTGCCACGACAATTTATAGCCAGGATCTTTCCGACAGTGCATCTTTCGCAAATGTTGAGTCTGTTATTTTTATCCGAGGCGCAGCTGTTGACGATGAGGCGATGGACGACGGGAGAAAAGCGCACTCGGGGCCTGACTGGGACGAAGGGCCGGCGCATCAGGTGGAAGTTTCCGCATTTCGCATTGCAAGGCGCCAAGTCACGATGGGACAGCTCGCTGCGTTCTTGCCAGCATATCGAAAGCGAGTCGAATTGCATGGAGGGACTTGGGAAAACGGTTCACCGGCTGTTTTTGTTAGCTGGAACGAGGCGAATGCCTATTGTGATTGGAAGTCCTTGCGAATGAATCGGCATTACCGTTTGCCTACAGAGGCCGAATGGGAATTGGCCGCATCACAATCCGACAAATTGAATCTCTTGGAAATTGCCGACGGAGTTCAGGAATGGTGTCTAGTGGTCCGTTACACCTTAATTTTAGGGTAAACGTTCTTCAGTTTGATGCGGG
>CAYGUE010000101.1:7177-25561 GCA_964352885.1 uncultured Pirellulaceae bacterium | reverse complement strand
TCGGGATCCTGATCGGCAGCGGACATCACGACGCCAACCGAAACCTGAAACTACTCTTCGGCGTCGGATTCGTCGGGGCATTGACGACGTTTTCAACCTTCGGTGCCGAAACGGTCTCGCACGCCAGTGAACAGGGCTACGGGCTAGCTGCTGGAAACATCATTGTAAATGTCGTCGGGGGCTTGGCGGCAGTCATGCTCGGAATCTGGCTGGGGGAGAGGTTCGCGACCTGATTCGCGTCAATACGTTCCGGACGTCAGAAACTCAAGCTTGAGTCTCTGAAACGCTTCGTGCGAATCAATTTCCACGACAAAAACGGATTCCGTGTTGTAGCTTTCGTGAAACAGCTCTTTTCCGTCAACGACTTTGGACGCGATCACTCGATAGCGATCGTGATGAATCTGTTTTGAGTCTCTGGCGTCGACTTTCAACACGAACTCGCCACCGTCGTCGCTGATTGCAGAAGCAATCCTGCTCGGGTTTTGCCCAACTTCTTTGATCCGCTGCGGAACGAAGACCAGTTTCGCGCCTTCAACGGCTTGGCCATCGTGCGTGATTTTCCCGGTTACTTGGCACGTCGACGATTCTGATGGCCCGTCGAGATCGCAACCACAAATCAGCAAGATGACGACAATGCAAATGCTTGCGAGTTGCTCGAGCGCCATACGTTGGTTGGCGGGACGGGTCCCGAGACGAGTGGCACCACGGTTATAGTTCAGGCTAGGACTTCGTTTCGAACGCATCATAACGACTGCTCTTCCAAACCGAAAACTCGATTGGCGTTTTCAAACGTTTGCTTTGCAAAATCTTCAACCGAAACACCGCGGACGTTTGCGATGCACTCAGCCGTATGCTCGACTCGCGCCGGCAAGTTGGGACGCTTACTTCGTAGAGGATGCGGTGAAAGGTAAGGACTGTCTGTTTCGATCAGAATCCGATCATCCGGAATGAATGTCGCGACTTCACGCAATTCGAGCGATTTCTTGAATGTCACCATCCCTGCAAAGCTGATGTACATGCCTAAATCGAGACAACGACGTGCCGTATCGGCCGAGCCAACGAAAGAGTGCATGATGCCAATGATGCGACCGTCTCGAGCGAGCGACTCTAACGTTTCGATCATCTCCTGCTCACAATCGCGAGTGTGAATGACCAGTGGCTTGTTCTTTTCAAAGCTCAGATCAATATGTCGCTCGAACCATTTGAGTTGCACCTCGAAAGGACAGTCGTCCCAGTATTTATCTAGGCCCGTTTCGCCAATCGCAACGACGTGAGGATCATCGACGATCTCCAAAATTGCCTTCCAGTGCGATTCATCGAATTTCGCACAACCATTCGGATGTAGTCCTACCGCAGCAAAAACATTGTCGTGCTTTTTCGCCAGTTCGAGGCAACGGTAACTCGATTGTGGATCAGTCCCGATGGCGTTTATCCGCATCGAGCCGTCGTCGGCCAGGGAGAGTATCTCATCCAAGTGCGTCTGCAGCTGCTCGCTATCAAGGTGTGCATGCGTATCAAAAAGCTGCATGGAGTTAAGGTAGGCAAAGTTTGCGGGCAAGAATTCGGATTTGTCGTTAGAAAACAAATCGCTTCACGCACTTCATCATAGCGAATGTCAAACTTTTATGAACAGTCTGGCTCCATGTTCCGCTCCGGGCTCGCATGCCATCTACTACCCAATGTCGATGCCCCAACGACGAACATTTAACTGGCTCCGTTGTGCGTTTGCCATTCTGGCATTGGCTAGTTTGATAGGCTCTTCAAGGTTTCTAGTGGCAGTTCACCCCGGGAGGGGTTTTAGCATTTAGCCGGTGGTTGAGCGCAGCGACGCCAGCGGTACGAAAAAACGACCCATCACATCCCGGTAGGGATAAAGAGTCTATGGTCTAAGGAGAAACGATACTTGGTGGTGTCGCTCGGGCTCAACCAGCGGTTAATCGCTGCTACTTCTTCGGAGTATGAGGGTCTACGAGGCTTGAATCGCAATCGCAAGCCATTAAATACCACGATGAACCAGTTTGATGCGATGTGGCTGCATGCGGCAGTGGTAGCGCAGCCCGGAACACTAGCGCAAGAAAAAAGCCGCTCACGATTGAAGAAAATCATGAGCAGCCTCGTTTGTAACTTCACACCGAAGCCCTACTCTTCTTCGCCTGGATTCATGAGCTTGAGTTCAATGGTCTGTTCTTCCTTATCGCGAAGGATAACCAAGCTAACGGTTGAGCCCTTGTCGCGGCGGATCACTTTGCGGAGGTCGCGACGATTCTTAAGAACGTCCTCGCCCCACTTGAGAATCACGTCATCCGCCTTTAGTCCGGCGACTTCCGCGATTGAGTCATTGCTAACCATTGAGATTACCAACTGGTCATCATCATTGGTTGCAACGTTGACACCCAAACGGAACGGGCCAGTGAAGGTGTAACGAGGACGCTTTTCTGAATTGCACAACTCATCCATAAACGCCTCGGTGTAGTCGATAACTTTCACCGCACCCTCGCAATCGATCGTTGCGAAATCGTCATCCGGCGTATGGTAAGTATCAGTCAAACCTGTGTGGATAAACACGTTCGGAATTTTCTTCTCATTGAAGGGCAGATGATCGCTACCCGCGAAACCAGCTTCCGGCTTTTGCAGATCAAATTCAAAGTCCGTGTTGGCGGAGTCGAACATTTTGTCGAACTGTGCCGAAGAATTCCAACCGAAGAGAGTTAGTTTGTCTTCGCGGAGCCATCCGATCATGTCGAAGTTGATCATCGCAACGGTGTCTTCCAAAGGATAGATCGGATTCTGAACGTAATGGTAGGCACCCAGCAATCCCATCTCTTCAGCGGTGAAGCAGATGAACACGAGTCGACGTGCCGGCTTCTTGTCACGGGCCGCGAATCGACGAGCCAACTCCATGACGGCGGACGTTCCGGTCGCGTTATCATCAGCACCATTGTGGATCAAGCCACGTTGGTTTCCGCGAGCACGCGATCCATAAGCACCGTCGCCCAGGTGATCGTAGTGAGCTCCGATAACGATCGTTTCGTGAGCATTTGGGCCTTCGCCTTCGATGACTCCAATGATGTTGGAAGTCTTGATGCCGCCAGTCGCGAATTTACCCTTGGCCGCAACTTTCCAGCCTTTCATGGTTTGAGAAAGCGGCTCCAACTCGTCATCCAACTGCGTTTCGATCGCCTTGATTGATTTCAGTTTGTCGCCAGCAGCGGTCACGACGGGTGTTATTGCAAGCATCTCATCGAATTCAGAACGCTTGATGTGCATGAAAGGAACGCTTCCGTTGTCCTGACCGAACATGTCGGACTCGATCAGATCGTCACCGTCTTCCGCTGCCGTTACGCCATCGTTGACCAACAGGATTGCGGATGCACCCGCACTGCGAGCGGCTTTGGCCTTGTTTGCGACGTATGACCATTTGGTCAATTCTTTTCCATCAAAAACGCTATCTGCGAGTTTCTGCTGAGGTTCGCGACGAATCATCACGACAACCTTACCTTCGACATCGATGCCAGCGTACTCATCGAAATTCAGGTCATCCTCGGCACTGATTCCGTAGCCGACGAATGCGAGCTCCGTATCGACGTCGAACTCGCCGCGGCCAAGCAACAGTGAGTACTGCTCACCTTCGGTCAAAACGATTTCGCTACCGTCAGGGCTGGTCAGGACCAACGATGCGGATCCTTCAGCGACCTGTTTCTTGCTTCCAACTTCCATCGTTTGAAAGTACTTGCCGGTATCCGTCGGATCCTTTAATCCGGCATCGCGGTAAGCTGCGATGATGAAATCTTCCGAAAGTTTCATCTCCGGAGTTCCAGGCTTCCGACCACCAAGCTCATCAGAAGCGAGATATTCGATTTCGTTGGTGACTCGGGTCAGTGCATTTCCTGACTGTTGAACTTTGGTAGCCGGTGCTTCGGCGACAGCTTGAGCACTAACTTCGGAACTGCCAAAACCAGAGATTGCTGAAACGATAAGGCCCCCGCATGCAAACAGGCCAGTCAATAGAGAACGTTTCGGATGAAACATCAGTGATTTCCTTTTGGGTGAACTCTCGAGAATGAAAACGGATAGGTCTATACAACCCAACACGCCGGGCGAAGAAAAGTTTCAAAGTACCACAAAACCAATTACGATTCGCGGCCCGAATTCTTCAGCTCTCAAAAGCGGAGGCTGGTTCGGACACGGAAGTCGGTTCGGATGTGTTCAACGGGTCGCTTTCGTGGTGTTGACCTGCTAATTCGAGGGTGAATTCTAACGTCGAAAACCACGGGATCGAAACCACTCAATATGAATTTAATTGCCAAAAATCAAAGGTTAAAGGATCGTTGAGTGCCGCAGAGTTGCCCAAATGGCTCGTTTCCGGTATCGTCGATGCTTAGTTTTGTGTGTCAATCAATCCTGACACTGCCTATCGACCCGGTTTTTTCTGTATAAAGTGACCCACGGTTCAACTCCATGAACAATACGACTACGAAAGAGTCCGCTGCGGCGACCTCAAACCACGATTTAGAAAGGAATCAACGCGTGGCCTACGACCCTGTCGAGATGCTGAAACTGATGTACCTCAGTCGCGAGGGCGATCGCCGCGAAGGCGTGCTGCATCGGCAAAGCAAGGGCTGGTTTCAAGTGGCTGGAATGGGCCATGAGACGCTCGCTGTCATCGCAACGGAGATGCACGAAGACGATTATCTGTTCCCCTACTATCGTGACCGAGCAATGGTTTTGGGCCGCGGAGTGACCAATGCCCAGCTTGCGACGGCCTACTTCGCCAAAGCAGGTTCTTCGAGCAAGGGCCGCCAGATGCCGGGGCACTACTCGGACCGTTCCAAAAACGTCTGGAGTGTTCCGACTCCAACCGGAGCCAACGCACTCCCAGGCTGCGGCGTCGCCTGGGCGATGCAGCTTGAAGGAAAGCCAAACCTCGTCGTCGCAACCGTTGGCGATGCGGCCTCACGTCAGGGCGAATTCTACGAAGCCGTCAGCTTTGCCGTCGAACGCAATCTTCCAATCGTGCTGATCGTGGAAGATAACAATTACGGAATCAGCACCAATACAGAAAAGTTCAATCCGTTCAAACTAGGCATTTTCAACGACGATCTGGTCAAGCACATCGATGCTCGGCACCCGGATCGCTTGCACGAGTTCATGGTCCCGATCCTCGACAAAGCCCGCAGTGGCGGCGGCCCAACGGTTGTTGTTTGTGAGCTTGATCGGCTCTGCTCGCACACCAGTAGCGATGACCATAGAGTTTATCGGCCGAAACATGAAATTGAGGAAATGGAGGGTCGCGACCCGATCGATGTGTATTCTCGGGAGCTGATCGAATCCGGAAAACTGACACAGAAAGAATGGGATTCGATTCGCGAAGATATCAACGAAGAAGTCGACGCCGAATACATCGCGGCCGAAAACGAACCGGATCCAACTGCCGCTGAGTTGATGGACGACCTTTTCGCGGTCGATGAACCTGTCGCAACAATGCCTCCTTTGGAAGGCAATCGGACATGGCGCATGGTTGACGCAATCAATCACGTCTTCAAACAGCGACTCGCCACCGACGACCAAACAATTTTTTTCGGCGAAGACATCGAGGCTCCCAAAGGCGGCGTGTTTGGCCTTACCAACGATCTGTCGCACGACCACCCAACCCGAGCCTTCAATTCGCCGCTCGCAGAAGCCACCATCGCCGGTGTCGGAATCGGAATGGCTTGTTATGGAATGCGGCCCGTATTCGAGATTCAGTTCATCGATTTCTCCGGTCCCGCAATGAACCAGATTAGTCAGAACCTTGGAACACTGCGGTGGCGAACCGGCGGAGAATGGAATTGCCCGATGGTCATGTATTCGCCATACGGTGCGTATCTACCAGGCGGTTCGTTATGGCACTCGCAAGCGAATGAGTCCATCTTTGCTCACATGCCTGGTATCCGAGTTGTCGTGCCGGGGACGCCCGAAGATGCGGCTGGCCTGATGTGGACAGCCATGCACGCCGACGATCCGACGCTGTTCCTCGTTCCAAAGCATCTTTTCCGACAACAAATGCAAGTCGAAGAAGTGGTTCCAGTCCCATTCGGAGAGGCTCGTATTCGTCAGGAAGGCGAAGATGTCACAATCGTTTCGTGGGGCAACTGTATCGAGCAAGCTTTCGAAGCCGCCAAGCGACTTGACGATGAATGCAGCTGCGAGATCATCGATCTCCGCAGCATCCAACCTTGGGACCGCGACACGATTCTGGAATCGGTCGAAAAAACGGGTCGCCTAGTCATTGTCCAGGAAGACGGTCGGTCGTGCAGTGTCGGACAGATGATCATCACGGATCTGTTGGCGGACGAAGAGGGCTTCTATCATTTCGTTAGTCCGCCTCAGCTGGTTTCGAAGCCTGACATTCACATCGGCTACAATCCGATCTACGAGTATGCAGCGCTTCCCGACGTCGATGATGTTGTCGCCGCGATCGAGCTGACGTTGCGGGAATAGCTCTTGGTTTGAACGGGAGGTCAGGCTCCTGCCGAAACAACACCTTCTGTCAAATCTCGTCTCTGCGGGGCCTAGAACCACCGTAAACTTCGATCCCAAACTACCAAACTTTCTGGAGTCCACTGTGCCAGTCATCTCTGTCCGAATCCCACAACTTGGCGAAGGCTTGCAGGAAGCCCTTTTGGTCGACTTGCTCAAGCAGCCTGGTGACGCCGTTAGCCGCGACGAACCGATCTACACCATGGAAACCGACAAAGCGACGACGGACGTCGAATCGCCTTACGACGGGAAACTGATTGAATGGCTGGTTGAGCCAGGTACGGTTCTCTCGATCGGCCATGAGATCGCCAAGATGGAAGTCGCAGAAGGCGTCAAGGAAATGCCCGCAGGCCATGGGCCAGCCGACGAAACGCCAGCTAAAGCAGCAACACCTGTAATCGCAGGAGTTTCAGGAGGAGCTGCCAACGCAACGGCCGTTCGCTCTGGAGCCGTTCGAATTCCGCCGAAGACGCGACGTTACCTCAAGGAAAACAATCTGCTCGAGTCGGTTCATTTGATCCCTGCAGCCGGCGAAAAGCTGCTGGTTTCCGACGTTGAAGCTTGGATGCAGAGTGCTCCACCGAAGCCAGCGGTTTCTTCAGAGCATTTCGAGGTCGTTCCACTACCGAAATCGCAGGTTGTGCTCAATTACCGCTTGAAACGCGGTGTTGCTGACTGCATTCCGGTCACCGTTGGCAACGAAATGTCTTGGAAGAGCATGCAGGAAGCTCGGGCGACCGTGAAGGCTGCGGGCGGAAAGGCCACAGGCTTCGCAATGGCCTGTTATGTCGTCGTCCAAGCAATTAAAAAGCACGATCGATTTCGAAGTACTCTGTCCGCAGATGAACGCTCGCTACAAACGTTCCATGACATCAACCTAGGCGTTGCCGTTGCGCTGCCGGGCGATGAAATGGTGACTGCAGTCGTTGCTGCCGCGGACAAGCTGAGCCAGAAAGAGTTTTTCGATGCATTGTCGAAGCAAATCGAGATCGCTCGCGACGGAAACGATCAGGCGGACGCATCTACAACGCTAACCGTATCCAACATCGGCAAAGCTGGCATGCGTTTCGGCATTCCAGCGATCGTCGCGCCAGCTGTCGCCACTTTGGCGTTGGGCGAAGTCTATCAATCGCCGGTTCCTGAAGGTGATTCATTTCGATTTGAGCCCATGATTCAGGGTACTTTGTGCTTTGACCATCGTTTGGCCAATGGCGTTGGCGCTGCGAATTTCATGAACGATATCAAAGCCGGCATCGAACAGTTCTCGCTTGAGTCGTAAACTTAAGCCAAACTGTCTTCATAAATCGTCAGGCTGAAAATGACCGGCAGAGCGGAAGGCCCGGGTTCGATTCAAGCAGAACTCGCTGCTGGATCCTTACAGCTCTCGCCAAGGTCCCTCTTTCACGATTCGCGTTGTGGTTTGCCCGCGAAAAATTCTTTTCCCATCGTGGCGAATTTTACCTTCGGTCTTTAGAAGGTTTCTTCTAAAATCCACTCTGCGAACAACGGTTCGTTTTCAGGTCATAGTTGCGCGGTTGGATTCAACCAACAATGTCGAAGCAAAAACGAACACCCACAACCAAACTTCGCATTGATGCGAAAGCGGAATCTATAAAGGCGCCTGCGTGGCTTCGTTTTTCCGATCAACAACTTCTAGACATGCGAATCAGCGAGCTAAACGTCACGCTGGAAGACACGCCCAACCTCGTGCAGATGCGAGAACAACTCTACGGAGAACTCGCCGATCGAAACATCGCCATCAAACCTCATGTTTGGCTCAGTGACGAATGGTTCGTGCCCGACGGAGTGCCAGGCATCGCAATCCCGTTCTACATGGCGAACCCGCGACTGATGCGGCTTGAGCGAAAACAAATGCTGGAAGTCGAAGGAGGTTCGAAGCCGTGGTGCATGCGAATCTTGCGACACGAAGCCGGACACGCAATCGACATTGCCTTTCGATTACACCGACGCAAACGGTATCGGGAAGTGTTCGGCCGCTACAGCGATCCCTACCCGGAGTACTACCGTCCGAAACCGCGCAGCAAAAACTACGTTCAACACCTCGAACCTTGGTACGCCCAGTCTCACCCAGCAGAAGACTTCGCCGAAACGTTTGCCGTATGGTTGCATTCGAAATCGAAACGGCAGCTGGAACAGCGTTATCGAGGCTGGAAAGCACTGGAGAAAATTGCTTTCGTCGATGACCTGATGAAAGACATTGCCGGCAAGAAACCTCCGGTGAAGTCACGTGTTAGGGTCGACCCAGTTAACAAACTGAAGCACACTTTGCGAGCTCACTACGAGGAACGCCACGCTCGATACGACATCAACTACCCAACCTCGTTCGACCAAGATCTGAAGAAGCTCTTTACCCAGCCTGCCAAAACTCGCCGAAATAAAACTGCAGCGGCCTATCTGGAGCGAAATCGGCAGAAATTCTGCCGTGACGTCGCTCAGTGGACCGGCGAATATCAGTACAATATTAATCAGGTAATTCGCGTGATGATCGATCGCTGCCGGGCCATGGACCTTCGTGTCCCGGCGGAGAACCGTGACCTAGAACGTGAGACGCTGCTGATGTTGACCGTTCATACAATGAACTATCTTTATCGCGGCAACCACCGTGTCGCACTGTAGTTGAATCGTTTGCTGCGGTGGTCGCTGCTATTCCTTCCCACCGCTGAATCGATCGTTCGCCATGAAAAAACTTCGTGCACTGGTACTGATGCACGAGACGCTCGTTCCTCCGGAATCTCTCGAAGGCTACTCGGAAACTGAAATTCTCGAGTGGAAAACTGAGTTCGACGTCGTCAATACGCTTCGGGAAATCGGCCATGAAGTCCTCCCATTGGGGGTATACGACGACCTTGGGGACTTGCGGCGTGCCAAAGAAGATTTCAAGCCTCACATCGTTTTCAATTTGCTGGAAGAGTTCCACGGCGTCGGTGTCTACGACCACCACGTCGTTAGCTATCTCGAACTTTTGAAACAGCACTACACGGGCTGCAATCCACGGGGGCTGTTGTTGGCTCGCGACAAACCGTTGGCCAAGAAGATCCTTTCGTGGCACCGGATCTCGACTCCGGGTTTCTTTGTGGTGGCCCGAAACAAGAAATCACGTCGCCCGGCAGGTTTCGAGTATCCCCTGTTGGTGAAATCGACCAGCGAAGATGCGTCACTTGGCATCACCGATAGTTCGGTCGTTCGCGATGACGATCAACTGGAAACGAAAGTTTGCGAAATTCACGAAGAGGCGCAAACCGACGCTTTGGTTGAGACGTTTATCGAAGGACGTGAACTCTACGTGGGGCTCATCGGCAATCGCCGAGTGAAGACATTTCCCATTTGGGAAATGCACTTTCACAACGCAAAGCCCGAATCGACCAAGATCGCAACGTCGCGAGTCAAATGGGATCCTGACTATCAGAAAAAACTCGGTATCGAAACAACGGAAGCTTCTGACTTGCCCAAGTCGGTCAAGGAAGAGATCGAAAAGGTTTGCAAGCGAACCTACAAGGCATTGAGCTTGAGTGGCTACGCACGGATGGACCTGCGATTAAAGGAGAACGGCGAAGTGTTCGTTATCGAGGCCAACCCGAACCCGAATCTGTCTTACGGAGAAGATCTCGCCGAGTCCGCTGAAATTGCCGGAATGAACTACGAGCAGTTGCTAACGAAAATCATCTCGCTTGGATTGAATTATCAAGCCGAATGGCGTCTGGTCTAACATGGTTTGTTTAACGGCGAGCAATAGGCGACTGTGTTGCGGCCGCCCATGCACACGCTTGCTGTAAAACAAACCGGTTATCACCCACATCCAGATAGAATGCCTAAAACGAATGATCTTCGTCAGGAAACGTACTATTCTTAACGTCCTCGCACCACTCGCCAACCGCTTGCGTGATCTGCTGCTGCAAATTGAGATAAGCTTTGACGAACGATGGCACGTAGCCGCTGGTCATCCCCAGCATGTCATTGATCACCAGCACCTGCCCATCGCATCCTACTCCTGCACCAATTCCAATCGTTGGTACTCGGAGCGTCTCGGTTAATTCCTTTGCTATCTCTGCAGGAACACATTCAATCAAAACGCAAAATGCTCCCGCTTCCTGAGCGGCCATTGCGTCAGTCATCAGTTCATCACGGTCGCGCTGCACTTTGTAGCCGCCCATTGCGTGAACTGCTTGTGGACGCAGACCAACATGCGCAATCACCGGAATTCCCGCGTTGACCATCGCCCGAATCACGTTTGCTTGTTCGGCACCTCCCTCGAGCTTCACTGCCTGACATCCAGTCTTCTTCAAGATACGTCCAGCAGCTTTGACGGCTTCGTGCACACCGTGGTGGTTCATCGGAAACGGAATATCTACGACAACGAATGCACGTTTGGCCGCGCGGGCAACCATCTCCCCGTGATAGATCATTTCTTCCAAGCTGACAGGAATTGTGTTCTCATGCCCTTGAACAACCATCGCCAGCGAATCACCAACCAGCAGCATGTCGACGCCTGACGCATCCAGCATGCTGGCAGTTGAAAAATCATAGGCCGTCAGCATCGTGATCTTTTCGCCGCTCGATTTCATTTTCAAGAAATCAGTTACGGTCAGTCGCTTTTTAGTTTTTATATTCGCCATTGAGATTCCACAGTGTAGGTACGATCTCGCAAATTGTAGTTCGATCGCGCCACTGTTTCGCGGGGGCGTAGTCAATCAACGGCATTTGATGCATCTACAAACTATCGACGCCCTGCCGGCATACTTCCCCAAATTGCCGAGCCGTTATTTCGTGGCGAATCAGCCAACCTCAAGCCGATAATACGAAAGATGAGGTGAGAAATCGCGACACTCTTGAGATCAAATTGATATCAACGTTGCCTTTGGACCACACACTTGAGGGGCCTTGGCTGATAACGAGGGATCGTGAAAAAAATAACGGTCGGTGTTTTTGGCGCCAAAACTTGCAACCAGAGGAGTTTATCCAACAAAAACGGGTTTGCGCGAACCAAATCGGAAACGAATGGCACTTTACTTGCGTCTACATAATAGAGGTTGCTATCTTATCAGATGGCTTGGGCAGATCGTCCGACAGGAGAGAACAAATGTCACCAACCAAAGAATCAGAAAAAAAAACACTCCAATCTAATTCTATCTCCAATGCTGAATTGAATTTCGATTCGATCGATCAATTTGCATCGTGGCTGGACTCAGAACTCGAATTGCTGGTGGGTCAGTTTAAAGATTTTGAAACTGACAAGTCGGTTCGCAAGTTTTTCAAGCGTTCGTAGCATCAAGCCTTGTTTACATCTTCTGTCGTTTTTGCGTTCAGCATTTCGTAAAGCGGCAGACAGATGCCTTCGAGAGTAAGTTTGTCACTGACATTCCACGATTCAAAAGAATCGAATTTCCCTTCACTTCGGACAGCTCCCACATGAGATGGTGAGCGTTTTCTATGTTCGAGATCGTGACCAATAAACAAGCTGAGCCCCTCTACATCGCCAGCGATCAATCGATCGAAGTCCAGCCATAGCACCGGGACACCCGAGCTGTTCAATACTTGCAGGTCGTCAAAAATTCTCTGGTTGATATTCTTCCAGTAGAGACAGCACCGATCCAGCGGTGGAAGGTCTGAAGAACCTGCCAACGAACCAGCGAACCGCAAATTGGTTCGTAAGTATTCTTCAACGTTCGGCTTCGACATCGCGGAACGCACTGCGTTTGCTGGATGCCGAAACAGGTGAACAAACCTTGCACCAGAAAACGCAACGGCCAATTCGCGTGACAAGCTAAACAGCCTATTGTTTGCCTCGAAGAAAACGTTGTGGCGTGTGTATCGGATCGTCCGCACAAGTTGCCACTGAGAGATTGGCGAGTCAAAGTGCGTCACGCCAAGCTGATTCAGATCGGGATCTTTTTCATGAAAGACTTGTTCGACGCCATTGTCATTAAGCAGGTCGACGATGTAATGCGATCCACAGGCGCCGCTGTTCTGGCAAAAGAAACGCGTTTCTGTTCTGACACTCGAATCCAGGAACGATCGATTGATCAGCCTCCTCAGCGTTCGCCAGCGTCCACGAACGCCGCTCGTTGCGTCTGCGTCTGCTTTGGCGAGTAGATCAAAATTCGGAAAGGCCATGTCGAGTCGAAGGTTACGACTCGTCCGAATCGTCAGAGGCTTTCGCCTCATCGACTGATTCTTCTTCGGCATCTTGATCCTTTATTGAAGGATCGTCCTCAGAAGTGTCACCATCTGCAGCACCTTCCCTTGATTCGGAAGGCGCGTCCGCTTCGTCTGCGTCTTCCATTCTGGCTTGGAGCTGCGCAGAAGTCGGCAGTCCATCGTTATCTCCAGTCAAAACGCGTTCGTCGATTACCCACTGAAGCACGAAATCGTCCGGCCACTGTTTTCCGGAAAACAACATCAATTGAGAATACTGTTTTATCGAAAAGACAAGCTCCTCCATGACGGGCGTGCTGATCAGATCTCTGTGCTCTCTGAGCACCTCATCCCACTTTGTGAACGCTTCGACATAGAGCGTCTCCGCGCCAGACCGCAGAATACTCTTTTCACCCGTTTCATAATCGTAGACATACTCATCTTCGAAGATCGACTTCCGACGCATCTCCACTGCGTCGTACATTGCTTGGCGGGCTCGAATCATCGCGTCGGTCGACTCAGAAGAACTGCGACTCTTCCAGAACGAATAGTTAACCACATCACCTTCCTTGCTGATGGCAGCCATCTTACCCAGCATATTGGAAATTTCATCGGCAATACGCTTGGCTTCCAGCTGATTCTCAGGCGCGGCATTCGCGGCAACCGTTGCATCAAAACCATTACTCGGCGCATTCAAATACCGTAAGAAAGATGACCGCGTTCGAAGCTGTGCATCGTCCAGTTCTTCAGGAGACGCTTCGATAACAAACATCAGGTTCTCGTCCAACCCGCGTGCCAACCAAACCCGTTTCATTTCTCGCAGCCGACCTCCGGTCGTGATCATATCGAGCTCCGTTCTCAGTTCAGAAATACGACTTTCGTACTGATCCATTCTTTCCATTGTAAAACCAACATTGAAAGAATTTCTCAACTCAATATTCCCATACTTTGTCCATTCCTCGCCAGCATCTTCCCAAACCTCTCGAATTACTTCGTCGGCGCGAAATTCTTCGTTAAGGATCATCGCCATTTGTCGCTTTTGCGCTGGCCGATGCATATAAAACATCACGTCGCTTTTGAACTGGGTGGCTCCGTTGCTAACCAGATTTTCGGACTCGTCATACCAGTGCCAAGCCATCTTGTAGCTGTCCGGGCCATATTCGCGAGCATCGTAAGAGTCCGGAGCGATGTAGTCCGACATCGCATTGTGGAACATTTTGTCCTTGCGAAATATCCTGCGAAAAGGCAACTTCTCATCCGATTTCCCGAACTTGGTTCCTGTAAAGAAACCCATGTTGTCAGTCATCCGATGGTCGTCCACGTTATAAGCAATACCGCCTTTGAGAAACTCAAGGCCCTTCTTGACCCACGCGTAGCGATACTCGTAGTCATCGAATTCCATCGACACATTGAATGCAAGATTGTGCCCTTGATACTCCCAGACCTTCACAAAGTTTGGTTGAACTTTGGTTAACGTTTGTAGCGTCGCAGCCAGCTTGTCATAGTCCTCATTCTTCTGATGCTCAAGCGCTTGCATCCACAGAATGTTTACGGCGATGCCACGCAATCCCATCGACGCCAACTTCATGGCTTCGCTGGTCGGATCGATTTCCGAAATGCTGGCCTGAGCAAGCTTGTATTCGCGCCGCATCTGCGAAAGACGACCGCCTGCATCGACAATCTGACTATTCGCGTCCGTGACTTCGGGGCGTGAGATCATCGACAGAGGAATCAACAAGCCGCCGATAATCGCGATGTAAATAATCTTGCGAAAAAATGGACTGGTACTGTTTTTTTTCATTTTGCAATCTCCCGCGTCTTAAGCGAGAAGTAACCAAGTAACGTCAATCCCATGCAGAACGCTAACGTAATCGCGAGTGCGACCAGAATGCGTTGATTGTCGATTGAGTAGCCGTAAGTCAGAAATTCTGCGAAATCGAGCTGCTTAAAGTTCGGCGCGAGATAAGTCAGATCACTCAAACGCTGACTGATAAAACTGTCGGACTCTTTGATAAGAGTCGTCGCAACTCCAGTCTCAAGGTCGACTTGCATGTTCTTTTGCGTCACGATGCGAATGAAGGACTCGATCGGACCGCCGCCGTCGCGACCGACAACCGTCAGACTGCGAATATTCGGTGTGAAGAATCCAACGATCATCATCATCAGCACGCCCAACATTACGATCGGTGTGCCGAGGAATGTACTAAACGCGACAGCCATGGCGATGATAATCATCATCTGGCACCAAATACCGACATAGCCTTTGAAGTAATTGAACCAGTAGACGTCGTCCGAGGCCCGGAAATACATGTCCGCACGCGCCACACCGAGATACTGGTTGAAATCACGGCAGGTCAGGCTCAGCTTAAGATTTCCGTTGGACGCGAAATCGTCGAACAGATCGTACTCGCCTTCTTCGACGAAGCTTCCATCAGGAGCGACAATTTTGCCGATAAGCTTTCTCGAAAACGGACGAATTTGCAGCTGGTACTCGTTCGTTTCAAAGTTCACAATTTCGGACACGAAACGGTTTTCTGTCTCGGCATTGGCAGGAACGCTCTCGAATTGCAAACCGCCAACGACGCGTTTTTCCATGTCACCCTTGTAGGTTCGAAAAACGCCCAAAGTCATCTCAAGCGGAATGATATCCGCATTTCCAAAACGCTCTGCAGTGAAATCCGAATAAGAGAAAATCGCTCGCGAAAGCGTAGAACGTTGCTGTGCCGTTCCGCCATCGATGTAGCCGCGATACGTGCTCTCTTTACCAACATTGACACCATCACCGGGTTGCCCCTCACGATTGAGAAACGTGACGCTGTCAGCGTAAACAGGAATTCTTGCACGGAAATAGCCAATCGCAGGCCCAAGCGAGATCTTTGCTTCGGGGCCCGTCCCTGTAACGGTAACTTCATGCGTGTGCCCACCAACAGGCAGGCAAACGAGGCGACGATAGACTTTCTTGCCTTCCCGATCTTCGACACTGACAATGTCTGGAGATTTTAGGTTTGGATCGTCATCGGATGTGGCTGTGAATTCGAGAACTTCAACACGGTGCATGTGACCGAGTTCGACATTTGTTTCACCTTCCATCACCGCGTTGGGAGAAACTCGCTTTCCGGTTGTTCCCGAGATTTCCGTACCGGGTTCAATTTCCACCAGTGAAGCGATTGTCTGGGTATCACCAACAATCGCATGAGTGTGGTCCAGATTTCGGGAAACAAAGAAGAAGCTGATTAAGCCCATCAATGCCAACAGCACAGTTCCGAGAAACCCAAAACCAAGGATACGGCCAAGGATGATTTCAGTTGCACGAACCGGCTTCGTCACGATCGTGTAGATGGTCTTGTTCTTGATATCTTCCGGCAGGCTAAACGCACTGATCAGCATGACGGTCAACAGCGTGAGCAACTGCGTTCCAAACATAATCGTGTTCATGAAACGCTTCTCTGGATTATCCGTGCCGCCCATGAACCACTGCCCAAACAGGAGCAGGATTGCAAAGATCACAAATGCAACGATGACGACCTTGCGCCTCATCGCTTCTTTGATAGCCAGTCTTGCCATCGCCAAAACGCGGCGTGGCGACGTCCCCAGAAAGTCAGGAACTGCCTCACTAATCACTTGGGCAACAATGTAGAACGCCTCGAACGGCCCGTGACGGAACGATGCGACGACGTAGCCAACGAACAGCCCGAGCAAAATTGCAGCGAGGACGATTCCGCCGAACAGGATCAGGCCGGGCAAGAACCATTCGGAAAAGGCAGGGAAATTTTCTAGAACCATGGCGAACTAAAGTTGAAACGTCGTTTCAGTTTTATAAACGAATGCTTGTGCGAAATTATGCGACATCAGGAATCTGAACCAGAAGCACCCTGTCCAGGACGCTGCTAGCTGTCACGAACGATCTGCAAGAACAACTCTTCCAACGTGCTCTTCGGATTTTCAACTCCGATTAGATCGCCACCGTGCTTCTTGATGATTTCGCGAATTTCGCCTTGGGCCGCCACAGGCAGATTCCTAGCTCGAATTGACGTTTCATCAGTCACTTGGAGCAGGCTGTCAACGCGGCCAAGTTCTTTCAGGTCGCCCTGATAAAGAATCGCGATCCGGTCGCATACGTCTTGAACGTCGCCCAACAGGTGTGAACACATGACGACGGTTTTCCCTTCGTCACGCAGCTTCAGGATCATGTCTTTCATCTCACGTGTACCCAGCGGGTCAAGGCCCGAAGTAGGCTCATCGAGCAAAACCAGATCTGGATCGTTGATCAAAGCCTGAGCTAGTCCGATACGACGCGTCATTCCCTTGGAATACTCACGAAGTTGACGGCGTTTTGCGTGGGACAGACCAACCTTTTCAATCAGGGTCTGTACGCGTTCCTTTCGCAAATCCGAAGGCATGTCGAAGAGCCGGCCGTAAAAATCCAGCGTCTCTTCGGCCGTCAAAAACTTGTACAGATAGGATTCCTCAGGCAGGTATCCAATGCGTTCGTTTTTGGTCACTTCCGTTGCGTTTTCCCCGAAGACAACCGCGCGGCCACTTGTTGGGAAAAGCAGGCCCAACAGCAACTTGATCGTGGTCGATTTCCCGGAACCATTGGGGCCGAGCAATCCGAAGATCTCCCCCTTTTTAACCTCAAGGTCCAGAGCGTTGAGAGCGCGAACTTTCTGTCGCCCCCAAAAGTCTCGGTAGATTTTGGTCAAGTTTTGGGCTTCGATGACGATGTTAGGATCGTAGTCCGGATTCGTCTGTTCGAGTTTCGAGATTTTCTTGCCGCTCTCGGAAGTGTCAGTCGCCATATCGTCTTGATGGTTGAATGCGATTCGGGCCCAATCGAGCCAAAAATGCTCGATGGGAAATAACGGAGGAATCAATGGCCCATTGTAGACCAGTGCGTAATTTCAGCTACTACGTCAAAGTTTACCGAATTCCGCGTTTTCCGCTACGGCATGGCGAGCTAGTTGGTTCATTCCGATTGCCAATTTGGCTTCCGCTTTTCGAGGAATGCCGCCAGCCCTTCACGCGCATCCTCGCCGGCCCGAGCCTGAGCAGAAACTTCGATCGAACGGCGGATTTGAGCAACCAAATCGTGGCCTCCAAGGTCGTCCAAATGCCGTCGAGTGAGGGCCAGAGCCTCCGGAGAACCCTGCATGATGGATTTTGCCAAGGCAGCAACCGATTCTTCCAGCGACTCGCTTGTTGTGACCTCATACACCAAGCCCGTGGTCGCCGCATCTTTCGCACTTTGCCGTCGTCCCGAGAGCAACAAATGTCCTGCTGGACCTGCTCCGACACGATGAACTAACAAAGGCGTCACCATCGCGGCGGTGATACCCCGCTGAGGTTCCGGCAATGAGATGAAGGAATCTTCGGCAGCAACGACAAAATCGCATGCTAAAACCATCCCGACACCGCCAGCCAAAACCGGGCCCTGCAGGACTGCGATCGTGGGCACTTTCGCTGTGTAAATTGAAACCAGCAACTCACAATAGTCCAGTGAGTCCTGCATCCATTCTTTCTGGCCGTCTTCAGACAAGGCTCTTTCCTGCATCTCAGCCAAGTCCATCCCGGCGCAGAATACCTTCCCATCGGCCTTGAGCACCAGAACGCGAGTGCTGGGGGCGACGAGTACTTCCGCGACAGCAGCCGATAGTTGCCGCAGAAACTCGCGGCTGAGCGCATTTCGCTTCTCGCTGCGACACAGCGTTACCG
>CAYGUE010000101.1:0-7167 GCA_964352885.1 uncultured Pirellulaceae bacterium | reverse complement strand
AAAGGAATTCCGGACCTCCTCATCCTACAGCCACTCATGAACCGGCTCAAACCGGAAATGTTTGAAACTGGCTTTCAACGTCCGCCAACGAGACATCGAAAACGGCCTTCGCAATCGCATCCAATTTTTCGCGATCGCCCTCAATTCGAATCGTTCGATGCGTGTGCGTGCATGATTCGTTGGGTGCAAGAGCATATGCTGGGCTGACCGTCTCAAGCTCGTAAAACCCGCCTAGTTTGCCGCCTGTTTCGTTCGGCCCGTCGTTGTATCCGTTGATCACGTCGCCAGCATACGGCTCGTCCTGAACCTCCCAAAGATTGTTCGTGTAGCCGTTGGGGGCAGTCTCAGGCATGCTGAATTGTGAGACCGTGAGAACGCCACGCTCCGCGTCCCAACTGCCGAGCAATGGCAATGCCCGCTTCTCCGACAGGCCAAGCTTACTGCGATATTCACCGTCGCCCAGCAGCAAAATCATCCCGAGGGCTTCATTGACGACCAGGCGTTTGGAGTCCAGTTTGCCGAAGTAGTCTGACGTAACGATCGTCCCAAGCTCTGATTCGGCTCCTTTTCGAAACGGAATCATCAACGTTGCACTCGGCGATGGCTTACTCATGCAGAGCGACCAAAGTCCGAGCAAACCTGTCTCTTTTTTCCAAGCTTCATCGCCCGTATTCGTTAGCTTGTTGCGGCTTTCGTGCGCCACGAGGCTGACTCCGTCAACATCGGCTCCTAGGTGCTCTGCGGCTTTTCCTTTGGAAAGCAACTCCACCGTTCGCTCAATTTCAATATCGAACGTAAAACGACTCATGTTCATCACGGACGCGGTCTGCCTCGTCGTAATCAAAGAATCGCTTTTCTCAACGACGTCGTACGGAATCGAATCGAGAACTTTTGGCGTTCTCCAACTCGCGAAATCCATTGGAACATCTGGGTCAAAGAAAACTGAAAACTGACCACCTTCGGGAGATATCCAAATCCGATCTTCGCCGCCGAAAAGATTGATCTGCGGATCAGGATCACGAGTGAACATGTCATAGTTGATGTAACCGTAGCTCTGTCCGCCTTCGCCTTGCGATGCAGAAGTCATCGTACGTCCTTGCAGCGATGGTATTACGACCGCACGGCCGCCTTCGCTATTTTTCAAGACATGAATATCAAAATGCCGTGATAGAAAATCCGCGTCAGCTTGGAAAGAATTTTCGGTCATTGTTAACAAGAAATGGTAGAGCTGGCTTGTAAATGCTGTTTGTTGCCACAGCGGATTTCTGGCAAAAACATCACCAACATTGTGGTTCCACACACATTTCGGTCAATGGGAATTCATCATTTTGCCAACGACAATATCTGTCCATTCATTTTGTTCGACGCCCGCAAGGTCATTTTCACGTCCCATCAGCCTTACCTCGGATAAGAATCTCTGACCAGCCATCCATTTGGATCGACGGGCCAATATCCTTCTTACGAAATCCAAGTTCCTGAACCAAAAACATCGCGTATCGATTCTGGCGCGCAATCGGCCCAAAATCTCGATGACGATAGCGGAGAAAGAACTCGTCCCCAGCTTTAAGGCTTACGAGACGAGCGTCCGCAATTTCTTTCACATAGAGCACTGTGTCGTCATATTCGATGTTGTTATTTTCGTTCATACGGCTGCAACGAAACGAAATGAAACCATTTAAGTAACCATCTTCGACACGCAATTCCGTTTCGAGAATTTCAAAACGGGCCCTATCACTCGTGTGGCGATCAACAAGCCAACACCCAACCGCAGCGACAATCATCACAATGAGTAGCGTTTTCAACGAGAATCTGACACGGGGGAAACCTGACTCACTCAAAGCAACTCCCCAAGCGTTTCAGGTTCTCGGCCATACGCAGGAAGTAGCCGTCAGCCTCCAATGATTCGCCCTCTGGCAAATCGATCAGATCGATCGTCACAACGGCAGACCATGTCGAATCAACGAAACCAGCAAGCTTTTCGATGCTTGGACCTGACCACAGGAACAGCGGTTCAGTTGCATCCGCCTCTGGGTCCTCCTTCGCGAATCGCTCTCGCATTTTCACAAGCTCCTCTTCAGCCTGGGCAACCTCTCGCGTTTCGGTCCACTGAAGGTAGCGATCGTCCCAATCGAGACTGCGAGTGAGATACTGCACGTCGGGCGTTGAGGATGCCACGGTCATGCTTGGTACACCAATCTTGATTTCCTCATGAGCCGCCTCAAGCTCATCAAACTGCTTCTGCAATTCGGCGAAGCCGTTGTCCAACTTTGGACTCTGGCCATAGACGGCAACCATTCGTTCGAAGCAGAGCTTTGCCTGCTTACGTGCAATCCGAGGCGAAAGCCAACTCTGTGGCACCACCCACGAATGCGAGTGCTCTCCTTCCGGGCCGTGCGAGTGCACCAGTTGATAGTCCTTGACGATGACGAACTCAGTCAGCTTGATCGCGTCGGTCGTTCTACAAAGCTTACTTTCGTCGATCGTAACTTTGTCCATCCACGTCGCAAAAACGGCACCGGGGCCGTTGCAAATGATCAAATCGACTTTCTGCAAATCGCGAATCTGGTCCGCTGCTGGCATCCATGAATGCGGATCAGCACCCCTTGGCGGACCCACGTAGACAACTTCCCTGACCGGGCCATCGGCGTCGCGGCAGATCGTGCTGACCATGCAATACATCGGATAGTTCGCGACGGCAACGCGATACTGCAAACCTTGATCGGCTTTTGAAGCCTCAGTTTTTTGCTTTGCATCACAACCTACGAACATCGTCGCAAGCAGCAAAAGAAAAACTAAACGGATCCGCTCATGCATCGTTGCACCACCTCGTTTGCGTAAAACCAAACGACCGACGATGCGATCGCAACCAAACAGATCGCCGCAAGGAAAACGATTCCCAGCTCAGCCATTTGGATCCATATCATCGTGCCCTTGCTGCAGCCCAGCCGAAACATGGTCTCCATCTCACGAGCCCGCAATTTCAACGACAACATCACAACTAATCCCAAAAGTGCCAGTGTCGCGATGGCAACCAGAATCGCGTTGGCGTCGAAAAATCGTTTCACCTGAAACACCAGCGCCATCAATTCCTGAATCTCCGTTGGCGGACGAACAAGCTGAGCCTCACTTTCATCGGTGCGGTAACGGCCTTCAAGAATCGTCTCGCTTTTCTCATCCTGAGCGTCAGCAATCAGAGCAGTAATCGGAAAATCGCCTACGTCACCATGAAAGTGAAACGAGGCCATGTTTGCATCGGTGATTTCCGTGTACGGCAATACTGCGGCACTCGCCACGATCCGATTTCCATCCTGACCGATGACCACACCTTCTTCTTGCGGTTGTTCGAGATCCTGATGGCCGTGGCCAAGCCCTTGAATCACCCATGCCGTCTTCAAGTCTACGAATACGGCTTTGTCATCCGCGCTGTCAGCCCGTTGCAATACGCCGACGACATTCAATTTAAGAGGGTACTCGCCCGCAAGATCAAGAACGCTGCCGCGATCGGAAAGAATCTGGTCTCCCGGTTTCACGCCCAGCTGTTCAGCGACGGCCGAACCAACGACACAATCGCCCAGCACCGCCAACGACTGTCCAGACCGAAGTTCCAGATCGCGAAACGAAAAGTACTCAAGCGACGTTCCAACGACAGGAAACCCTTGAGCCGAATACTTTACGTGCAACGGAATCGGCGTCGCCAAACCTGACTCGCGAATCTTATCGACTTCGGAAAACTTCACGGCCACATCGGGAGCCCGCGAAAAATAAATCGCGTGCAGGGCCAGATCCAACTGACTTCCTTTTGAGCCAACCACGATCGGCGTCGATTCGGCTCGAGCCGCAATCTGTTTGCTAAACTGATTCAGCAAAATCCCCAAACACACTGGCAACACCAGCGTCAGAAAAATGCAGCTCATCAGGATCAGCGATCGGCCGCGATGAAACATGATGTATCGAACCGCCAGCTTGCAAGATCCGCTCATGACAGGGCCTCGACAGCGTGGTACTGCGAGAAATCAATCGTTCGATCAAAGCCATCGACGATGCTCATGTCGTGCGTTACGACGATCAGTGTTTGGCCGTTTGCATCGGCTTGCTCAAAAAGCAGCTCCAACGTTCTATGCTTGTTGATCGGGTCAAGGTTGCCAGTTGGTTCGTCTGCCAGAATGAGTTTCGGATTCGCGACGAGGGCACGACAAATCGCGACACGCTGTTTTTCACCCTGAGAGAGTCTCTGCGGATGACGCTTGAGTTTGTCACCGATGCCCATTGATTCTGCGAGAGCAGCAATCGCATCGTCGCCGCCAAGTGCACCTTTCTGGCCTGAGAGATTCTGATTGATCAGGAAGGGTAGGGCGATGTTGTCTTTTACGGTCAGGTAATCCAACAGCTCAAACTGCTGAAAAACGAACCCGATGTTCGAACAGCGGAAATCCCGTCGCTGAGCATCAGAGAGCTGGGCCAATTCCGTATCGAGAACGCTTAACTTGCCCTGCTGGGCCGTTTCGATGCCGGCAAGAAGATTCAGCAACGTCGTTTTGCCGCTACCACTGGGGCCGATGATCGCAAGTTTTTCACCGGCAGAAATCTGCAGTAATTCGATCCGCAAATCGAAGCTGGATTTGGGCCAAGAGAATTTAAGATTTTGGATTTCGATCATCACTCATGATGATAGTATCTTCGCTGCCATATCGCTATTCGTTTAACGGCAAGCCACAGAAGCGACTGTATTGCATCCACCTGTCCAGCATGGCCCAGTCGCCTGCGGTTTGCCGTTAAACACTATTGTTACTTCACATCTTCCATCGGCACTGGCATCAGGTAGTTCCATGCTGGCTGCAAGCGAACGTCCTCGCAGTAGTCCATGCAGAACATGCGTGGTTCTTCGCGGCACAGACACAGAGCCAGAAACCGATCCTTGCCCATGAATCGAATTGGGCTGACAACACGTGTTGTCAGTTTCCCCTTTCGGTCGCGATACTTCATTTCGACAACGAAATCGTCATGCTGAATCATTGCTTTTCGAATGGCTTTGGATTGTTCTGTCAGTGCGACCATGATTTTTTAATTCGTTCTTTGAATGCTTTTCCCAAGTGACATTCCAATCATTGGCCGGTGGTGTGACACATCAGGTCCACCAGACGCCAAAAATCTCCAAATCGCGGAATTTCCCCGGAAACGATGGGCCTCTGTCGAATCCGTGTTGCCAATGAGCCCCGGTTACCGGTAGCCTCAATGGTTCGGCCAGTGTCGACCAACAACACACCAATTTCCGCAAGGAGAACATAAATGCTTAGTTCATCGATCAATGCTGCCCTCAACAAGCAAATCAATGAAGAACTCTTTTCCGCGTACATGTACCTCGCGATGGCCGCCAAATCGGACGGCATGGGGCTGTCGGGATTCACCAACTGGTTCAAGATGCAATACCAGGAAGAACTGGCTCATGCGGACCGATTCTTCAACTATGTCTTGGAACGAAACGGCGAAATCGACTTGGACGCCATCGCCAAACCCGTCGTCGGCGACGTGACGCCACTTGAGCTTTTCGAAAATGGACTGGCGCATGAACAGCACATCACGGCGTGCATTTTCAAGCTGAAAGATCTTGCTCGCGCGGAATCTGATCACGCCACCGATGTTTTCTTGGAATGGTTCGTTAGCGAACAAGTCGAGGAAGAGGCAACAACACAGGGAGTTATCGACCAGTTGCGGTTGGTAAAGGACAATCCAAGCGGACTGTTTCTAATCGATCGCGAGCTTGCGGGCCGAAAAATGGAAGCGGAATCAGACGCTTAGAGTTCGATTCCCATAACGATATAGTCCGCTCAGACCGGTTTTCTTTACAAAAGAGACCCGTTTGAAGCGGATTTTTTTCGTGCAGTTTGAGAGAAATTCTGGCTGTCTGCGGAACGATCGCACAAAATGAGGGTCCCCTACAAAGACACGTTTCCGTTGGAATATCGTCATGAAAATCTCTCGCATCGACATCGCAGCCTTTCTGTTAGCGATCTGCTTTGCACTCACAGGCAACAGCACGCCGGCCGCGTCCATGATCTGGCAGGGCGAAGAAGACGCCCAAGTCGAGAAAGACCAGGAAGATGAATCGACCGAGGATGACGAAACAGCAATCGGTACCGAATCGCTAACAACGGATGAACCGCAGATCGATGATCGATTCCTGCGATTCGAGATGTGGGACGGAACTATGGTCAGCGGCATTGTGAGCATTTCGGCGATCGATATGGAAACCGAATTCGGCAGCCTGCAAATTCCAATTGATCGACTGGTCGACTTTCACCCTGGACTGGTGAGTCTTCCTGAGCTCCAAACTAAAGTCGATGGCTTGGTCGAGAAGCTTGGTAACCGTGAATTCAAGACGCGAGAGAATGCCCACCGTGACTTGGTCAAAATGGGTCCAATGTTAGCCAGCATGCTTTCGAGTCTTGACGATGGCGGCGATGCGGAACGCAAAAAACATTTGGTTAAGATCAAGGAAGAGGTCCAGGCGATGCTGGAGGACGAAGATGGAGAAGTTACCGGCAGCGAGAACAGCATCACGCGTGGAGACCGCGTACAAACGCCTGACTTTTCGATCGTCGGCAAAATCGTCCAAGAAGAGTTCCAAGTCAAAAGCAAAATCGGCGACTTGAGGATTCAACTTTCGGATATCAAACGAGCTGACCGCGGCGTTGCAGTGAAGGCTCAGTCGCTGCGGAAAACGTTGGCAGTCAGCGGGACAACGTTCTTTCAGAAGAAAGCGCTCAGCACCAAGATCCGCGTCACCAAGGGTGACCGAATCGCAATCACTGCATCTGGCGTCGTGCAGTGGACGAACTGGAGCCAGACTGCGTCACCGGATGGACTTCCAAATCAGGGCAACTGGAACGGGATCAGCAACGGGGCACTTGCCGCGAGAATCGGAACTGACGGTTCGGTCTTTGGCGTTGGATCCGACAATACTTTCAAAGCGGATCGATCTGGAATTCTGTACCTTGGAATCGCAATGCCAGATAATTACGTCAACAATGAGGGCTACCGTTGGACCGGAAAATTCAAGGTAAAAGTCAAAGTTGAACCTGGGAACTAGGTTCTGCCTGACGCCGCTCGCTAACATCGAGTAGGGTGAATCACGGTAGCGAACCGTGATTCATCCCTCTCACAGCACCG
>CAYGUE010000100.1:0-26110 GCA_964352885.1 uncultured Pirellulaceae bacterium | reverse complement strand
TGAATCGAAACTCCATGCAATTATTCACTCGCTGGCGCTTCGGGCTTGTATTAGTGCGACTTCAAAACGCGCAAGCGAGTGAGTCGAAATACCCCGCGATTATTCACTCCGTAGACGGTAAACGAATATTGGATTTCGGTTTTGGAAATGTGAGCCAGCTGAGAATGTTTGCGAGTATGGGTGCAGACGTAACTGGTGTCGAAGTCGCCGGTGGTATCCATCAAGCTATGTATTCGAAAGGTTCCGATCAAGGACCGGATTAAGAAACTGTCACCGGAAAAAGTCCAGTATCTGGGTTCACTCAAACTTGCTTTCGGTAAGTGGCAGGCCGAAAAGGATGTCATTGCAACGGTCGGTGGCGGTTATGATTTATTGATCAGCAAAAACGTTTTAAAGCTTGGCTATATTCATCCGGAACAGAAATCACCAGGTCGAATGCTGATCGATCTTGGCGTTGATGACATAACGTTTTTGTCACGGGCCTTTGATTCGCTGAATCCCAATGGGCTTTTTTTGATCTACAACATTTATCCTTCACAATCGCCTGATGCTGCCAAGTACAAAACGTGGGCTCACGGTGAAACGCCTTGGGAAAAGGAAATGGTCGAATCCGTTGGATGGGAAATTGTTGAATGGCATCGGGACGACACCGAAGCGATTCATCAACTCGGTGCCCAACTTGGCTGGGATGACAGTTTCGAAAGTGAAGCCGAATTCAAAGGCAGTTTTAACGCCATGGTGACGATTTTGAAAAAGCCAAATACGACCTCAGCAAAATGAGCGGCCTGCTTACTACAGCCTGACTTGACCCGAACCACGGACTCGATAGTTGAAGCTGGTTAGCTGCTCGACGCCAACGGGACCCCGAGCATGCATCTTGCCAGTCGCAATTCCTATCTCTGCACCCATTCCGAACTCGCCGCCGTCTGCAAACTGAGTCGAAGCATTGTGCATCAAAATCGCGGAATCAATCCGATTGAAGAACTCGGCGACCGATTCTGCTTCTTCGCTAATGATGGCCTCCGTGTGCCCTGAAGAAAATTGCTGCACGTGAGCAATGGCTTCATCAAGATCAGTAACCACTTTCACAGAAAGGATCGCGTCGAGGTATTCCGTCGACCAATCTTCGGCAGTTGCCGCAGTTGCCGAATGCCAAACTTGGCACACGGTGCTGTCGCCTCTTATTTCACAGCCAGATTTAGCAAGTCGATCGAGTATTGGTTTGAGATGCGTTTCGACTGCGTCCTCATGAATCAGCAACGTTTCTGCAGCACCACAAATTCCAGTGCGTCGCATCTTCGCGTTGTGCACAACGTCGATCGCCATTTGAACATCGGCTGACGCGTCAACGAACACGTGGCAGATGCCTTCCAAATGAGCAAACACCGGAACGCGACAATCCGCCTGAACGCGCTCAACCAGTCCCCTGCCCCCTCGCGGCACGATCACATCAATGTTGCCGCCAAGCCCGGAGAGCATCTCGGCAACGGCGGCTCGATCAGTGACCGGTACCATTTGGATTGACTCCGCGGGTAGATCGGCTGCTGCAAGACCGCGTTTCAGACATTCGAAAATGGCCGAGGCGCTGTGGATCGAATCGCTGCCTCCACGAAGGATCACTGCGTTGCCCGACATCAAGCAAAGGGCTCCTGCGTCGGCCGTCACATTGGGACGACTTTCGTAGATCACGCCAATCACGCCCAACGGCGTTCGAACGCGTTGAATGTCCAAACCGTTAGGTCGCTGCCATTGAGCGATGACGGAACCAATCGGATCGTCCAGCTTTGCGATCTCGCGAAGTGCGCTGGCAATTGCCCGGATTCGCGGCGTGTCCAATTTCAAACGGTCGACCAACGCAGCACTTAGGCTTCGTTCCTCCGCCACCGCAACGTCTAATGCATTTTGATCTGCAATGTGGCTTGAACTTTCTTCAATCGCATCGGCTGCGGCAACAATCGCGGTCCTCTTTTGAGCGGAATTGGCAACGGCAAGAGCCTTCGATGCCGCTCTAGCCTTTACGCCAAGCTGCATCATCATCTCTGCGATGTCGGGTGTGGAAGATTCATTCATGATTTATGGAATCGGCCTCGTTGCGGCATTGTCGAAAATCCGTGAAACTTTATTGCTGAATCGATCATAACCATTTCATCTTGATGCGACGAGGACCACATGAAGTCATTCTCTCTTCACAACGGCGACCAAATTCCTGCAATCGGGCTGGGGACATGGAAAATGGAAGGCGCTGCCGCAAAAGATGCTGTCTCGACGGCCCTCGAAGTCGGCTACCGGCACATCGACTGTGCTGCGATCTATATGAACGAGTCTGACGTCGGCGAAGCATTCTCCAGTTCCTTTGCCAATGGACTTTCGCGAGACGACGTCTTTATCACTTCAAAGCTCTGGAATGACAGTCACAAGCCAGAGCATGTTCGCCCGGCCCTGGAACGAACGCTCCAGCAGCTTCAACTTGATCACCTTGACCTCTACCTGATCCACTGGCCGGTGGCAATCAAGCATGGCACTTGGTTGCCAGAATCTGGCGAAGACTATGTTCCAATCGAAGAAGTTCCCGTCATTGAAACTTGGCATGCGATGGAAGAGTGTGTCTCTGCAGGTTTGATGAAGCACGTCGGCGTGTCCAACTTCAGCATTCGAAGACTGCAGGAACTGGTCGAAAAAGGCAACGTTCGGCCATCAACGAATCAGGTTGAATGCCATCCGTTTTTGCCGCAGGACGAGCTGTTCGATTTCTGCGAAGCGAACAAGATTCAACTGGTCGCATATTCGCCGCTAGGTTCGGGCGATCGACCGGATCGAATGCGAGGAGATGCCGACCCTGTATTGTTTGATCAGGACCTGATTGGCAACATTGCTAAAAAGCATTCGATGAGCAAAGGGCAGATTCTGCTTTCGTGGGCAGCGACTCGCGGTACCGTCGCGATTCCGAAATCGACAAACCGCGGGCGCCTAATCGACAATCTTGCCGCTGGGGAATTCACGTTGCCTCAAGAGGATGTCAATGCCATCGATAATATGGGAATTTCGCATCGCTACGTTCACGCGAAATTTTTTGAGATCGCTGGCAGTCCCTATCGCGCGGATGATATTTGGAGTTGATGATCGATAAAAAACTGACTTGAAATGCACACAACCCAAGGAACGGACTGAGCAGCTGCTGATACCATTTTTAATGCACCGTATTGGATGACAATTCAAATCGGTTTCCGTTTTGATGCGTCCGTTTTCGCCCTCAGTGAGCGGGTTTTAATACTTGTGACTTACCCTCAAAAAATCTGGCGATCTCGTCGGCCATTTCAATGTCTCGGTTCTGCACGCCGGTAAATAGCAGGTAGGCTCGAGAGTACTGCTGTTTCCCACTTGGTTCCGTATGCCCAGCTCCATGAATCCGAAATAGGCAAACTTCGACACCGGATTCCGTGTTCGTGTGAATAGTACGCGTGACTGTAGAAGAATCCGATTTCGACAGATCAGGATATTCAATTGCGTCAGAAGATTCGTTGCATTGATTGTGTCTAACCCAATACTTAATCGTGTCGTCCGCAGAAAAGACTCGCCCTCGCTTGCGAATCATTTGTCCTCCATCGTATGGGAGAATCCGATCTTCCGTTCCATTCATCAGCAGGATGGAAATTGGTTGATTTGGCGGGAAAGCGAAAATTGGATTTGGATTGGCGGCTGCGACAGCGGCATACCGGTTCGAGGATTCAGCGGCCATTCGCAACGCCATGTGTCCTCCGTTGGACGTATCAGTGACAAAGACGTGCTCGTCATTCAAGCAGTCAGCCAAACACATTGAATGGGGCGGTGTCGGTCAGAATGAGTTTCTAACGCCGCTTCGCGTCACAGCACAACACTTGGTTGACTGGCGGAGCACTGGTCGTTGGCCACCGCAAACACGGCCAGCTTCGCCGCTCCGTGTGCAACACCTTGATACTCATCATGGCCTCTCTGGCTGAGTCGATCTTTCCATTACAGACAAGCTGTAAAATTCGTCACCGCTGCCAGTAGCAGCGGTGCGAAAGACGTCACCCGAGAGTGCATCATTTGCTGGCTAAGCACCTTCCCAACCAGAGAGAACCAATGAATCTTTATCAAACTCAACGCCCTCTCTACTGCGGAATCGATCTGCACGCTAACCAAATGTTCGCCTGCGTCATCGACCAAAACGGTAAAAAACACTTGCATCGCAACTTCAAGACTCGACAATCCAATAAGTTCTTCGAAGAAATCAAACCCTTCGGTCCAGACATCGCCATCGGCTGCGAATCCACATTCAACTGGTATTAGCTCGCCGACGCTTGCACCGACCGAAACCTCCCCTTCATCCTCGGCCACGCGCCTGTCTCCGCTGTGAAGAGTTCGGTCGACGCGACGATGCCTCGGATGGTGTGGAACAAAGAGATCGGCGCCCCCACACTACTTGCGGTGTCCCAAGATAAAGAGGGCAACAAGACTCGCTACGAGCTTGAAATCGAAATTGAATTGAAATACCCGAACAGCCCCCAACTTTTTGAAAGCTTTTGCTTGGAAGAGCTCGATGGAAGTCTCAATGTCCTTTATGCCAGTTGTGAGGACTACGAGCCTGAGCCTTGGGATTGGTATAAGTGTGGCTAGCCTGAGCCTCGCTGAACTTTGCGCTAGCTGAGTTCAAAAACAAGGTGGGTCTCAATATACTCAAGCTTTCTATCGAGCTCCGAACGGTCTTTGGCCCAAAACAGAATATGTCCCACTTCGTTACTGGTGGTTTCATGGGGTTGTATTTCATCACCGACTTCGCGACGCATTGAAAACTCGAAAATTCCGTCCACATTCTTTTTCACGTCCTCGACCCCGTGAATGGCTTTCACTTTTCCAGCCCCAGGATGCATGACGTACACAGCTGCGCAGCCATTGGGAATCTGGTTGATTTTTACAGGCTTTTCACAGCTTAAATTGACGTAGGTTTCCCAAGCATTGAATTCATATACCCTTTGGATCAGATCCATATAGTAGCCTCCAGGAGGGCGAATGGCGATTTCCCCAAAGAGCGGTCCATTTTTTGTGAGGTAATACTCGGCATGGGTCACTCCCCGGTCCACACCGAATCTTTGAATGACCTCATCATTGATGGCAACAATTTGGGCCTGCAACTCTTTTGGTAACTGAGCCGGAACCACCGATTTTCGCCACTGGTGGAGGTATTCTGTAAAGTTGTGAAAAATGGGTTTTCCGTCCTGAACAAAGGTTTCCACACTCACCTCGGAACCCTCTACAAAAGCCTCCGCCAGTAAGCCCGGCTTCATGAACTTTTCAACATCGGAAAAGGTTTTTGCGATCACGACGTCTTTGGCACCGGCCTGATCCACGGGCTTGATCACCAAAGGCAGGTTTAGTTCTTCAACAAGTTCCGTCGCTTTGGTCGAGGGCTCGATCAACTTGTATTTGGTGATCGGTATTCCGCAGTCTTTGGCGAAGTTTTTCATAATAAACTTATCGCGGAAACGTTCGGTTACGTTGACGGCCAAGTTTTTCAGCCCCAGAAAATGGCGGACTCGGGCGCCGAGGAGCACGGCCTCCTCAGTATTTGCGAGAACCCGCTGAATTTTGTGTTTTGAGAGAGCCTCTAGAACTGCGGGGGTAAGCTCGGCCATGTTTTCTTGAAACGGAGCCTCTATCCAATCCAGAAGCCCTTTTTTTCGCCCGGGCTTTAGCGGCCCATCACTCCACAGGACGACCTCGTGGCCCAACGCCAACGCGGCCTTGTAGCAAGCTCTGCGGACACCAATGACTAAAACACACTTCGTTTCCATTTTTTCCCTTATAAAAAGCGATTCCGCTTAATGAACCACTATGATTTTTCTAGTTTCAATTTTATTGAAGACCGTTGACCCCAATGGATTCAGTTTTGAGATCATGGACTCCTCATTCATCATTCCTATGGCGATCATGCCGTGCTCTCGCCGATGCTACCAAACAGTTCGCGCAAGATGCGGTCCCGGCCTGATTGGTCGTCCCCGTCGGTCGTGTTAAACGCCGCGATGAGGTTGGCCGCTTGATGGCTTTCTCGCACCAAGTCTGGGTCGTCGGCAATGTACTGGTCACCGGCGAGCATCCGTTCGCGATTCGAACGTCCGTCCGTCTGATTGAAAGCGTCTATCCATGCGTCAATGTATAACAGCAGACAAGCTTGCCGCCAAAGGTGAGCCTTCACATGTAAAGTTTATGATCTGAATAGCTAGCTGACTTACGTAAAATAATTTGGAACCGGAGAACTTCTGGGTTCCGTGCCTTGTTGCTATCGCGTCATGCCTGTTCGAAATTCACGTTGGATCGTCCGAGGGCTGCGAGTACCTCGGATTCAAGTTCGTTGGCGGTCGCGTCACGATCAAGGTCTCGCCGAAGAAGCTTGCCACCTTCAAGCATCGCATCAAAGAGCTCACCGCCGCAGCGTTGGGAGATCCATCAAGCGTCGCTTGTCCGACCTGCGAAGATACCTTCGCGGCTGGAGGGGCTACTTCGGTTTGGTCCAACAAGTCGAAGACTTTCTTAACTTGGACATGTGGATTCGCCGTCGCGTGTGGATGGTGCCGATGTCTGCTGTATTCTGTTTCGTCAATCGTGCGAGTTCTTGTGCATTAACTCGGTGCTCTATTGTGGCCACGCCAGTTGCGATTTCCAGTTTGTTCAAGATCCCAGTGAAGGCACTACGATCTTGAGAATTGCCATCCGGTTTTACGCCATTCAATTAAGCAGGATAACGCCACCGTTCACCGGGTCGCGGCGAACGACGTTGATGTCACCAATCCGCGCGGCCGGCGGCTCCGTGTGCAACGGTTTGTCATGACCACATCTACTGCTTTCCGCGTGCCAGACGGCGACATTGCAACAAGAACGCGACGAACGCGATAGCAATTGCCCCAACTCCGACGATCCACCACATGCCGTTGTGTCTTAGTCGGAAGTACATATAAAGTCCCAAGGCGAAAAACGGTGTGACACAGAGTAACACGAGCACAGCTCTGGACCAGAGCGTGGGTTTAGGTTGTCACCCGCTAGGGCCACATTTCCCCATCGCGTCTCGGATGAGGCCAAGCACATGCTGTTGTTCAGCGTCTGTGAGGTCGCCGCTGACACATTTTTGCATTAGCTCAGGACCAAGCCCAGAGAAGTCTTCGGCCAACTGTTTGGCGGTGGCAATTTTCGCATTTTGGATTGCCCTCAAGTCTTCAGCAGCCGTCTCATCGCCATGCCATTGGCGAAGAGCCAACGGCACGGTAGAAACATCCAACCAGTCATCGCCGATTTCGAGGCATGTGTTGAGGAAAGTCTTAATCGCATCAATTTGCTGATCCGTGAGGTAAGCAAGCAATCGCTTGATGCAATCAGGGTCGCTGAGTCGGTAGATGGTCGAATCCGTGCTCATGGATTCCGATTCGCGATACCGACAGAGTGTGAATTGCATGTATGCCGGCAGATGAAATCGCAAGCCTTCGTCGTCCATAAAGCAGAGGACGGACGAATGGTTCTCAATGTTTTCATCAGGAATCCGCTGCCAGTCATCGACCTCATCCTTTTCCCGGGCGGCGGCCCGTTGATCGTCCGAACCGTAGTCGTCAATGACGTCTGCTTCGCGGAGAGAAACGCCGGTTCCTAGCGGAACGTCAGCGAACGCATCCACGATCTGCTTTACGGCGTCGTCGGTCTTCGTCGCGGGCATGTGCGGGTCTTCGTAGTGGGCCTGACGGTGGCAATCACCCGGTCGCGACGAGAGATTCTCCATTTTTTCAAAACGCCCGACTTCGCGACCCGGGTGCATTGCTTGGTTATCTGGCCAGTCCGTGAAATTCTAGGCCCATCATTTCGTCGATTTCTTTTTGCTTGTCCCTTCTTCGGCGTTCTTGCGATTGTTCGTCGTATCGAGTCCTTTTGGATGGGATTGCGAGATAAGGTGACTCACGATTTGCCATTTCCCGTCCTGCCGCTTGAGAACGCGCAAATGATGGATATGCCGATCCGGCATTGCCTCACCCGCCGATGTTTTCTGACCAGTGCGTACCAATTTGCTGCGAAGCAACGCAATTTCTGGTGTCAAAAACGTTACATCTTCGAACGCGTTACCGCCAGATGTTCCGGCCATCACAAAATCGAGGCTGAAAATAAACTCTAAACCTTTCTTAAGTGAATCTCGATCTTGAAAACGATCCCCAAAAGCGTTGGTCCAATCAATGGTGGGGGCGTAATCCTGAACGGCGAGGTCGGCGTCTTTTTTCGCCCAACCTTGATTCCACGACTCGAGAGTCTTGATTATCGCTTTTGAATCAGCCTCAGTTTGCGCAACGGAGATGCAAGGTACCGAAACCGAAAGAAGCAAGCCAAGCAGTGCTGTTTTCATCTGTCACCATGTACTTTCGAAATCCCTCATTAATCTGAGGCCGGATAACGTTTAAAATCCCCCGGTCGCGACGAGAGTTCCTCAATTGCCAAAATGCCCGACATCGCGACTCGGGTGCATTTTTTTGTTATGCCGTTTCCTTTTGTGTCTATTCTTCTGCTGATTCATTGATTCGTGCGGCTTCGGCTGCATCAAGTGACCATGATGCCCCGTTGTCATTGGAGCGAATGGTCAGTTTTTTGAGTGACACGCTTGTGAGTTCCTCATTCACGTGTTTGATCCTTACGATCACTGTTCCCTCAACTGTTCTGGTGTTCGTTTCTCCATCTTCCGCATCTTTGTTTGTGCTGGCGATGGATTTAAATGAAATGTCACTTAGCTCATCCCACATTTCCACCACGGGAGTTGTATCGGGCACACCTCGAATTCCCTCATACAAAACGCTACCATCTGATTCAATTTGGACAGTCAGAAGACGTTGCCCTGGCAGTGGCGTGCATGACACCGAGGTCAAACAGAGGCACAATAGTGAGGCGACAGCAATCCGCGAGTAGTTGTTCATGTGTGGTCTTTGATTCGAGTGTGGAGCCGGTTACGGCATAAAGACAATGATAACCGGGCCAACGCGGTTGATCTTCCATTTTAAAAACGCGTGGTTGCCGGATCCGCGTTCATCGTTTTGTTATGTGATGGGTACTGCGTCGCTATTCTGTTGTGGCAATCTTCTCCAGTATAGCGTTTCGGTGACCGGTTCCGGCAATCTGTTGTGCAACTTCAGTGGCGGCATCAGACTTTCCGGCATTTGCGAGAGCGATGGCCACCTCAGCGGCAGTAGTACTGCGTAAGCTCGTGTCAGAGATTTTTAAAACTGCATTCTTAGCCACTTCGCCATCGCCAGATTGCCCCGCCGCTTTCGCGACAGCTACAAGGGCCGAGTTTCGTTTTGATGTGTCAGAAATCTTGCTGGCCGCGTCGTATCGACCTGGCAGATTTTCCGTCGTGCCGTTGCCACTACACCCTGACAGCACGACTATGAAGGAAAATGCGATGATCACGGAATAAAGGTTTTTCAAAGGTCTGTTTCTTTCGGTATTCATTTCAGCATCCTTGGCCACATAACGGCCGCCGTCACCGGGCACGGAGAGACGACGTTACATTGGTAAAACCTTGCAAGTCATGCTCCGTGTGCACGACATTGTTATTTTGCGTGAAGTGTGGATAGTCCCCCGCCTCTCTTTACAAGCCACCAAAAAACCGTTCCAGACATCAGTACCGGTGGTGCGACCAAAAGCAGCAAGAGAAGAATCGCGAGTGGAATTTGATGCCACGGAGCACCGCCAAAAATTGCGGCTGTTAGTCCAACAACGAGTGACAAGAGCAGTGACCAACCAAATGCTGCCGCGTGAATTGTGTAACCATTCAGATTGTCGCGTTTCTGTAGATGAAATGCGATCGGCATGCCTAGGCACCCAGCGACCAAGTAACAGATGATCATGCCCGCAGTCATTGCGACGACTGGGAGCACAAGAAAGCTCGCCGGATTGATCTCAACACCGAATGCCACGCAGCCCGCCCCAACAACGAAGAGAAGTGCGACGAATGAAGTCGGTGCCGCTGCGGGAGCAAGCAGATATGCATTCCAAAGCGAGCGGCTCTGGCGTCGCGGCTTCCCATGTTCGGCAGGGAGTTGAGGTGATGTGGAATATGGATTGTCGTTCATTATTTTCCGACGACGGATTTGCAAAATAACGCCTATGTTCACCGGGTTGCGGCGAACAGCGTTGACTTCAAATGCGACCCGGCCAGCAACTCGGGGTGAATGGACTAGGGTCTCTCGGATTTAGGTTACGGTTTGAGTTTCCCGTTGCTTTCAGTTTCCGCCGCTCCGGTTCACGCAATTTTTATCTGGCTGGATCATCCTAGCATGATTGAGCGTGATGTCAGTTCAGATCCTGCCACAAGGGCAACAAAGGACCAAGAATCGACAGCGAACATGCCACAGCAACGAGCATCCTCGAAATGCATGCAAGCCACATGAATCGGCGTCGCGTGCTGCCGCGGGGGGAAAGTGGATATGGCTAGGAGTACAACAAGCGAAGCGATTGTGAATAGAATAGGTGAAGAGAAGCTCAGTAGATACTGAGTAGCCGTAGGCAATTTGACACCAAATTCAGTGAAGACGGGTAGCAGTAGCTGTCGCCCAGCGAGGATAGCAATGGGAATCGTAACCCAAAGTCCAACGGCGAAGAAATCGATCCGCCGCCACGAACGTGATTCGGATTTTGCCGATGGTGATTCATATGGATTTGCGGCGTTCATCAGGAGCTTAGCGATAAATTCAACAACTGATTGAATGTGGAATTGTTGCCAGACAACGTCCGTGTTAACCGAGACGCGACGAGAAGTGTAATTTTGAGTGCGGCGGATGATAAAATTGCGAAGCAGTCATCCGTGGAACGATGTGCCAAAGCGTTCGGTTCGCGGCTGTTGGTCATGGTGCGTCGTATGTTATTCGGCGATTGGTTTCTTGTTCGACTTAAGTGCTGAGCGTACGGTTTCGTGGTCGTACGTTGTCAATTCAAGTTGGTTGCCCCAAGGATCGCTGAAGTATATTGAAATTGCTTTTGTATGATCTTTCCAGTGATTGCGATGTACAAATAGGCCATTTGAGTCAACCAATCGCAATGATTCTATCTGAGAATGGAATGTCAAAAATGCCTCGCCGCTTACGCGGAACGCGACCAAATGAAACCCGACAGCACGTTCTGACCCTAAGGGGCAACCTTGGAAAAGCGCCAGTTTCGTTCCTCCACTTGCAGTTCCAATCATGAGAGGTCCGTTTGTATCATCTGACCAGAATTGAAACTCAGGCAAGACCTCTAATCCCAAGATTGCCTCGTACCATTTTGCCGCTTCGGTCCGGTTGGGAACGGTGAGTTCGGCATGATCAATTTGGTCTACGCGAAACTTCAAGATATTCCTTCAGCCGAATAGCGGTCGCGTTAACCGAGACGCAGAGGAAAGTGTAAACTTGAGTGGAATGGATGATACAATGCGAGGAACGAGAATCATCCGCGAAGCGACGTTGGCCAAGCGTGACATGCGGCTTTGGTTCAACAATTTGTTATCCGGAGAAACGCCCGCAATCTCGGTTTTGATCGAGGACGCGTTGCCGAACAGTTTGCATTATTGCCCGCCATTGATGGAAATGCAAACCCGGCTTCTAAACGACGATGCAACGATCATTCAGTCGGTCTGGACAGGGCATTCTCCACACCGCAGACTGACAGAATGCATGTCGGCGCACGTCGCCGTAACGATCGTTCAATCCGTTTGCAGCATCAGTCGTTTTCGATCACGCGTAACCTCATGCACGTCGCCGCGAAACCGAGAATGAAGAAGTTGCATAACGCCGACCGGCAACAGCCACTTCGACCGTTCTGAGTCTCGTCGCGACCCTCCATCTGCGAAGCTAAATCAGCACGGCTTCCGCTGGATAACGGCAAAAACACCCAGTCGCGGCGGAAGGCTTTCCATTATCAAAGCGCCCGATTCCGTGATTTAGTTGCATCGGATGGATCGCCGCATCCTTGGGCTACCTGAGAATTTTTCATCTCGCTTGATGTTGAATCAACGGTTCAGACACCGCCGACATTCTGTCACGGGTCTGTTGAGCCCGGGAGGCTTGTTGTGTAATAAACCGGTGCATCGTATTCACAATTCCAGCCATCCGCCCGCCTGACGACACAGACCCCAGTCTTCGTATTCAGTTGGATTGTAGACTTGCCATCGCGAAAAACAGTGAGGGTTTCATTATCGGATTTGAGTTCGGCGTCGTTCCAATACCAGTCCTCGTGTTCGTAGTAGTAGAAACCCCATCGTCCATCTCCAGAATCAAAGTAGATCTTGGTGTCGAACGGCTCACCGCCAAATGTCTGAATCAGACGAAATCGCATGTTGAGTGGCAGGTCAATAGCCGCAATAGTTCGTGTAGAAGTCGCGTTTTTAATCATCAGCCATGCGGCAATCAATATTGCGACCCCCATGGTCAAGAGAAGCAAGTGATGAATTCGGAACGTAAATCTTGCCATGTGATTTGTTGCTTCAACTGTCAGGCTGGGCATGGTGCTCTCGCTGGCGAACGGCAACGATCACCGATCCGGAAATGCCGGAACGACAGATCAAAAAATTGTAAAGCACACGCAAGCTCGGCTTCGGTTGCATCGAATTGTTATTTGCCAGATTTCGCATCAACGTTCGGTGCTTGGATCTCTGGTTGCATTGGCTCGCCAAGGAGTTTCTTGTATTTGGATTTTTGATCAACGGTGAGTTCGTCTAGCAGTTTTTTCTGCGCACGGTCGATGATTTTCCGTATCTCTTTTTCAACCTCACCATTGAGCTGCTGACTCCTGTCCCTAATCTGCTTCTGTTGCTCCGCGCTGATATCGAGATATTCAATCATTGACGGCGTAAGCAGTCCACCTGAATTGCGATTTGTTTGTTGCCGCAGCTCTTTTTGAAGGATTAGTTGTTCTACTCGTTCGATCTGAAACGGAAGAAGCGTATCTCTCATTTGGCTAGCAATTTTGGATTGGGACTGTCCGAACCGGCGAAAATATATACCATCAATTTCCTCGCGATCTTCAGCGGGCGCATTTCGGAAATCAAGTCTCTTGGCGGCACCAATTTCTGTCCGAATGGCGACGAGTTCTCGGACAAGTTCTTTGATCGTATTCCGCTGGTCGTCAATAAGTTCGATATCTTTTGCGACATTTTGATCAATCAATGCACTGACAAGATTTTCTGGCGTGGCCGGTTCTTGAGCATGGACATTCGAACCTAGGTTAGGCAACGTAAAACACGCAGCAACCAATATCAGCCAATTTTGTACGGTATTCATATCGCCATTCTCTAAGGCAAATAACGTCTACAATCACCGGGTCGCGACAAGTGATGTTACAATTGATTGCGCCCGGCTTCGCGCCTCCAGTGCATTGCTGTGTTCGCCGGCATGTGTCGTTGCGTCAAACAACAATCATTCTTTCAGCGCCGTTGTAAAAGTCTTCGTCAACCGCCGGTTAATGATTCGCAGAGGCAGGCCATAGTTTGCATCTTGACGCTCAGCAAGTGCCAGCAAGTCATTGAACGTAACGCGAACGGTCTTATCATCGGCTTGCCAAATCAACAGTTTTTGACAAAACGCATCAAGCCCCATCGTAGGTGCGTCCACCATCGCCTTGCCTCCGGGGCCGGGACCACCGAATAGAATCATTCGCAACGGAGGAGTGAAAGCGCTGTGCTCTGCCGACCGCTCAGCGAAATCGATCGTACCAAAAATGACGGTATCCCCCTGAGCGTCAATTGCAGCTGTGACACGCTGCACTGTTTCGTCAAAGTTATACGGGCTCTCCAGCGTGACAAGCCCCGGATCTGGCATGGTATCCGACCGGAATCGGTCAATCCTCTCAAGAGGAATTCCCTCCATAGCCAAAGCGATCGTGGCGTTGTAACGCGATCGAAGCGCGTCATCATCTGATAAAGCATGGCGTTTCGATATGAATTCGTAACTATTGGCGATGACCTTGGCACTCCCTGACTCCTGGTCCTCGTACGCCAGAACCCTGAATGGAAGATCGATTGCCGCGACGATGTTGTTCTCAATGATGGCGGCGTCCAGGGATGGATCGGAAAAGATCAGGACATGCGAAGGAGGCATCGGTGATCCTGCTTCGGAGCCAAGTCGAGAATGATCAATATCGACGATCACGTCCAATTCGCCATGACCGCGAACATTTGCTTCAACGTCACGGAAAAGACGGTCTGTTTCAATGTAACGCTCTGCGGAAACGGGTTCGGGTTTGCGTAGACAGAGGAACACCGCCGTAGCGACAAGCACTGCCAGTACAACGAGTCCGAGGTTGCGTAGCTTAGAGTTCATTAATTTTCGTACGTTTCAAAATCTGAGTAAACATTCTGGCCGGATAACGGCAGGCATAACCGGGCCGCCGCGGTTGACGCTCAATTTGAAAGCGCGTTGTCGGCGGCTCCGCGTTCATGCCATTGTTATCCCTGCGCCTTCGGGCATCTCTACTGGCCGACGCCACCTTGAAGTTTGGAGTCGCTCGTATCCTTTGCTGCGGGGACTGGCCAGTCTTTGAATATTGCCAAGTGTTTTTGCACTATGTTCTTGGCTGGCCCAAATGCCCACATCTTCTTACCCATCCACTGTACGTACATGCCTGACTCTATATTGGCTCTTTCAAGTGGGTCTTGCCGCAGATTGAATAGTAGGGGAGCGTTCAATTCCTCTTTGCCTCCAGACCAACCGTCATTCTGAACAACAAAGTGGACTTTCCAGTTGCCATATCGAACGGCCTGAAGCCGGTCTCTTTCGTAGTAGATGATTTCCTTCCGACTTGATTCACCTTTACCACTGATGAGGTCCATTTGATTGTATCCGTCGAGATGTGCTTTATGCCCCTGATAGCCGGATAGCAATCGCTCTGGGAGGTTGTTCGGGCCACCTGCTGCGGCGACGAGCGTCGGCACAAAATCCATGGCATCAAAGATACCGTTGTTGACAGTCCCTGCTGGGACGGTTCCGGGCCAACGTAATAGCATCGGTGCTCGAACGCCGCCTTCCCATGTGGTTCCCTTTTCACCGCGAAAAGTTGTCATGCCGCCATCTGGCCATGTGAGAATCTCCGGCCCATTATCGGCAGTAAATACGACGATCGTATTATCGGCAACGCCCAAATTGTCCAGCTCATCAAGAATCACGCCAACGTGATCATCGAGATCCCTCATGACGACCTCTTGCAATCCCTGTCCATCTTGCCCAATCATGGCCTCGTACTTGGGGGACAGGTGTGTCCAGACGTGCGCACGCGAGGGGCAATGCCAAACGAAAAATGGTTTCTTTTCCTTGACCGCAGAGCGAATGAACTTGAGTGTGTGACCATTGACTTCATCGTCCAGAGTCTTCATCCGTTCAGATGGCAGCTCGCCATCATCGTCAATCTTCTGTTTGCCTTCAGGAGTGGCATAAGAATGGATAACGTTTCGAGGTGCAAACTTCTTTCCAGCCTCCCCTTTCGGGAACTCGGGATCCTCCGTGTATTCCATTGCATTGAGGTGGTACAGCCAGCCCCAGAACTCATCGAATCCATGCATGGTTGGTAGGAACTCATCTCGATCACCAAGATGATTCTTTCCGAACTGACCCGTTCGATAGCCCTGATCCCTAAGTAACTCCGCGAGCGTTGGGGTCTCGGGACTGAGCCCAACTGGATCCCCCGGTAGACCAACGGAATGCATTCCAGTACGGACAGGAAACTGTCCAGTCAGAAAGGCGGATCTTCCCGCAGTGCAACTCGGCTGGGAGTAGTAATCTGTAAATATCGACCCCTCCTTTGCTAGGCGATCAATGTTGGGCGTGCGACTGCTCATTAAGCCCCGGTGATAGGCACCGACATTCAGCAGCCCGACGTCGTCCGTCATGATAACCAAGATATTGGGTTTCTCCTCACCAAAGGCGGCAGGAGACGCCGCAGTGAATATTAAACATACAACGGTGATGAATTTCTTGGGTGTTGCTCAAGGGGTCGTGTGAATAACTAGCAGTTCAAGGGATAACGGTTGAGATCACCGGGACGCGACGGAAAGTGTAAATTTGAGTGGAGCGGATGATAAAATGCGAGCTACGAGCATCGTCCGCGTAAAGACCGTCCCACAGCGCCATTCGCGGCTCCGTGTGCATCGTATTGCTATCAGGCGATGCGACTTGCAAACGACTTTCCATTCGCCTGCGAGCCACTAGCCAACTCTCGCCATTGTGATCGATATCGACTGGGCACGCAAGTCACAGATCCCCCAATTCACCTCTGACGAAGTTGCAAATCGCGATCCATTTCCCAACGCAAAGGCCGTCTTGTCGCCACAAAGCAAGTCGCATCCGATGTGCCTCTTTTGCGATGAAAGCAAACGCACCCGATGTGCCACAGCAAATCCCTGAACACGTCGCAACCGCCACAGAAACCCTCGAGCGAAATCGCCAAATGCGAAGCTGCTTAAGCATGACAACGGCAACATTCACCGGGCCGCGACAAGCAAACTAACCATTCAAGAACCGCGCGGCCCGCGGCTCCGTGTGCAACGTATTGTTATGCCTCCGTTGGTTGTTCGGTCAACAATTGACTGATCTTCGCGAAACGCTCGTCGTCCGGGTATTGCGCGAGCCACTCGAGCAGCGTCTTTCCGTCCTTCGTGAATTTGACATTCCGATCAGCGTTGTTTTCCAGCAGCAAGCGCACGGTGTCAAGATGGCCGTGTCCTCCAGCACAATAAAGAACCGTTTGGCCGCGTTCATTGGCAGCGTTGACATCCGCATCATGGTCAATCAGTACGCGAACGATTTCGGTATCGCCGTTGCGCGAAGCATGATGAATCGGGCAGTCGCCGTGACCATCAGATGCAATTGCCAACTGCGGGTGACGGTTAAGCATGGAACGCACGCGGCCATCATCGCCCAGAAAGAGGGACGCAAGGAATTGACGTGAGAGATCGTCAGTCGGGCGAACATGTGCGTCGAGCGCACCATACGTAACGAGCAAGGCCACAATATCCTTGTTGCCGGGCACCTCGCCAGCGTAGTGCAACACGTAGCCATCATGAGCAGCAAGGTTGGCGCCAGATTCGATTAGAAAACGTACGACGTCAATATGGCGTTCAAGTGCCGCGTGAAAGATTGGCCGCCATTCATGTTGGTCGTCGGCATCCACCAGCGCCGGATCGGACGCAACCATATTTCGAACGGAATCCAAATCGCCTTTGCGACAGGCCTCGTGAATCGAAATGGCCATTGAGATCTCCGGGGACATAACGGTTGAGATCACCGAGCCGGAACGGAAATCTATGCGTCAATTGGCACGCGCTAGTCCGGCTTCGCGTGCATCGTTTTGTTATCCCGCGTTTTTCAGGGAACCGCAATCTCAATCATACACGTATTCTTCAATCATGATCATAATGCCATTCGCTGGTTTCACACCTTCTGGCGTTCTAATCCGTAGTAATTCAAGTGGTTTTCCGCCAACTCCAATCGTTGTTTTTTCAGATTCAATGCCGGTACGTTGATGGGTGCCCCATAAATTATCACCGATTGGGTGGCTGAGATTTTGCCCTTGGGCCTCAGTTGCCAGCACCCATTCTCCATGCCGGTTCTTCTCGACCGATGCAGTAAGCATAAACTTTCCGGATTTTCGAAATCCTGTTCGTGCACTCCATCGTTCTGGCATTCCGCGCAGTGGCACGCGGTCTCCAGTTACGAGCACGATTTCATAATCCTTTTCTGGAGGCAAATAAACTTGCCACTGCCAAACAAGGTCGCCTGCAACAGTGATAGGAAATACATGAACCAATTCGGGATCTGAAATTTCAAGTCGGCCAGCGACACTTCTTAATTCGGATAACTCATTTAGATCGTCGCTTCGTTGTATGTTGCTAACAACGAGCGCGGCAATAGGCCCAATAATTGCAGTGGCAAGCAGCAGCGACCTCAATGAAAACCGTTGCATTTAGAAATTAAGCCTCAAAACAAAAAACCGAACGCCGAGCGGGATAGCGGCAGCGTTCACAGGGCCGCGGCAAACAGACTAAACAATGAAACCCGCGCGACCCGCGGCTCCGTGTGCAACGCATTGTTATCCCGCGGATTCAAGCATCTGCCAGTATGCCAATGACGGTATCGTAAGGTTGTCCATTCCAGAATCGTTTGTTGGCAAAGTCCTTGGCTGTATGTCCTAGTTCATTAATGGCATTTGGGTCAGCACCTAGTTCAAGGAGGCAAGTTGTTGCTTCTGGAAAGCCCTCGGCTGCCGCGACCATAAGTGGCGTGCATTCATAGCCAGCCAGCGGACCATTTTCGTCAGGTAAGTCAATTGCGAGACTTTTTTCTGTGCGACTGTTAACATCGACGCCTTCAGCAACCAGGAATCGAATCATGTTCACGCGGTTGGACATTGAAACCAAATGAATAGGGCGGAATCCGTCTAGCGGTGAAACTGAGCACAGGTTAGCTCCCGCCAAAGCCAGGGCTTGTGCGACCGGTACTCGTGCAGAGTCGAATCCCCAAAGCGAAGCCATGTGAATTGGTTTCCATGGAATGTAGTTTTGACTAGATGCGTCATCTTCCCATCCGAAGTAGGCAACTTTACGCAGATCGCGGTTCACGTCGTCGCCATGCTTTACCAGACAGTGAATGACTTCTGATCGTCCCGCAGTTATTGCGAATTGCAGAGGGAAGTATGTATCGACCTGCTGGTTCAGTTCCTCGGGGCGTTTGGCCAAGAGTTTTTCAATTCTACTAATCGCTCCAAGTCCGCAAGCGGAATGCAAATCGACCTCGGCACCGCAATCAATTAGCACCTTTGAGGGATTGCCACCTTTTCGCTCTCGAATCGATGCGAGCTGCAGCAGCGTCATTCCATGGCCAATGGAGTGATTGGTTGGCTGAGGGTCGGAGAGTGTTGCTACGAGGGGATCACCGTCAACGTACGACTGAAGCAAAGTCACTAACAGACTGTCATTGCCATTTGTGATAGCGTCAACAAAGTTACGTTCTTTGTACATCGTGCGAGTTGCCAAAGGGTGAAGACTCTGATTTGGTTCAAGCTGGATAAAGAATCTATGTAAGTCGCTGGTTTGGGGCGTCATCGTTTGCAATTGTAAGCTGGTGATGAGCCCGTGGTCGTGTTTGAGCACGCCACAATTTTGCACCCCAAACCAAAGGATAATCTGATGATCATTATGGCAATCGATCTTGGCAAATTCAACTCAATGGCTTGCATTAACGACACTGATACTCAAGAACAGCAGCTCGAGACGGTTTCCACCGAGCGAGGCTACTTTCGCACGCTGTTTAACAGCTACAGTCCAGACCTTGTCGTCGTTGAAGCCTGTGGTCCCAGTGGCTGGGTCAGCGACCTGTGTGGCGAGATGAAAATCGAGATCATCGTCTGCAGCACTCACGAAGACGCTTGGCTGCTGAAGAACGTTAAACGCAAGACCGACAAAGACGATGCCATCAAGCTGGCTCGCCTGGCTTCGTTGGGAGAACTTGTTGCTACGCACGTTCCGACCAAGACGATTCGTGAACGGCGCCGGCTGATTAAGTATCGCAAGAAGATCGTCGATCGCATCAACAGTTGCAAGAGTTCCATTCGCTCCGCCTTCGCCAACCAGGGCATTTCGATCAGCCAGGGAGCCAGGACGTGGCATACCGGCAGAGCGTTTCTGATCGAACACGCCAAACCACTGGATCAATGCGAGCCAAACGATCTGTGGCGCGGCGAACTGCATCTCGAACTGGCGCTGCTGGAAACATTGGAGGCTCATCTGAATTCGATTGAGAAACAGCTGAACCAAATCGCCAAAGCAGACGCTCGAATCCAACGAGTCCAAACCATCAACGGAGTCGGTCGAGTCACTGCCGAAGCGATCGTGAACTGGATCGATGACCCACACCGTTTCAAGTCGGCTCGTCGGGTTGGATCCTACGCGGGGCTTGTCCCAAGACAATATCAGTCTGGCAACACCGATCGACGCGGCCGGATCACGAAGCGCGGGCCACGTTTACTTCGAACTTTACTGGTCGAGTGTGCGTGGTGTTCACTTCAGTACAATCAGTGGAGCCGCCAAACTTACGATCGAATTCACGCCGGCAAGCAGCCTCGCAAGAAGAAGTCCGCCGTTGCGATGGCTCGCAGGATTCTGGTTCTCGCATGGGCGATGATGCGAGACGAAGTCGAGTACGATCCGCAGCGGAACCTCGAACGGGATGAACCCGAACAGAAAGTGACCGCTTAGCCACTTCGTCCCGCGTGTCTTTCCCTGAGAAGGAGCCGATAAAACCGTACACCCTTGAAATGATTCAGTGACGAGTAAGGACTAACGAGACAACCCGATCCACGCTGTGACCGCGAAGCGTAACCTGGCACGTTAATGGCGATAAGCCGTGATAACGAATGCGGCGCAGCACTTTTACAGAATTCTGTTTCATCGATTCAACAGTCGTGAAATGGCATGGACTCCTGAGACCTCACGGCAAATAAAAGTGAGGACACCTCGAATGGTCGTTTAGTTCCGATCGTTGTTTTTACAAGCCGCTGAGTCGATCAAGTCAAAACCTTCGCCCCGGCACTGCGCTGAAGATGCGCAATAACGAATTCATTCAAACACGAATGAGCCAGAAAGACATGCAAAAACGCAAGCGAATAGAACACTTGCCAAACCAGGGACTTCATAGTCGGTTGCGTTCACCGAGCCGGAACAGCCGGAACGATTGATCTGCAAGCAGAAAAAAACACGCGCAAGTCCGGCTTCGTGTGCATCGTTTTGTTATGCGGCGATGTGTGCCATTCTCGGCAGCGTCGAACGATTGGTGGACATCCCTGCACCGATTGAATATAATGTCTGTCCAAGCGTCAAACAATGGAGATAAGAAATGCCAGAATCAATTACGTCGCGTGCGAAGACGATATACGAAGAGAAGCGTGCCCAATTCGAAAGCGAGAGTCCGGGGCAGTTTGTGGCCATCGAACCAGATTCCGGCGATTTATTCTTGGCCGAGTCGTTTGATGCGGCCGTAGCAAAAGCTGTTGCGCGGCATCCCGGTAAGATCAGTCATACGATTCACATCGGTAAAGACGCTGCATTTCATATCGGATTGATGACTCAATGAATGGAATTGTAGATGATGATTTACGGGCGTTGATCAAAATCAAGATCGGCGCGCCAGAAGCGGGAACCGCCAAAGAGATTGCAGTCTGGGTTGACACTGCATTTAATGGCAGCCTTGTGTTGCCAGAAACGATTGTTGACGACCTCATGTTGCCCCAGCAATCAACAGCCGAAGCAATTCTTGCGGACGGCAAGAAAGTCGAATTGGCAACCTTCGGCTGCGGTATAGAGTGGTTCGGGAAGAGCTATGTCACGCAGGTTACGACAAACGCCAGTCAGTACGGATTGCTCGGGACAATGCTGCTCGAAGGGCGAAAGCTCGTCGTAGATTACGAGTCGAAATCAATGAGCATCGAGTAAGCCGCATAACGGTTACGATCACCGAGCCGGAACGGAAATCATTGATTCAATTTGCACGCGCAAGTCCGGCTTCGCGTGCATCGTTTTGTTATCTGATCATTGTGTAGGTTCACTGGCCCCAACGCGACGCCCAATGTTTTTTGACACCAATTCACCATTGGAATTGAATGCGAGACAATAATAGACGTTGTCTCCGTTTCGCCAAATCCAATAATCTAGTTCCGACTGATATTTCTCAAACACTTGTCCATCGGCAGAATTGCCATACTCAGCGGCTATGAAATCGTTTTTCAACGCAAGGTAGCGTGGGGATTCTTTTGCTCGTGCAATAGGATCGCCAAAAATTGCATGCGGTACAGCGGTACATTCATACTGCTGAAGCGATTCATATTTCACTTGCAGGAGCGAGTCGAATTCTTGGCTTGCCGTTACGACCTCGCTTTTCGCAGCATCAGCAGCCCGTGAATTACCTACGGAATCTCGATTGCAAGCTACCGTAATAGCGGTTGAGCAAGCCGCAAGGGCAAGCAGTGTTGATTTCAGTCGATTCATCACAGGCTTCAATCTAGTGAGATCAGATAACGGCCAGGATCACCCGGTCGGCGCGGTTGATCTTCCATTGTGAAAACGCCCGATTCGCCGACTCGGGTGCATCCGCTGGTTCTGCCACTTCCTATTGGAGGTAGCCAGTCTAAATATCCCCGAGAAGCTCACGGGGTGCCGTTCCGTCCAATTCGACTACTTCAACTAGCCGATGGTCAATCCAGTGTATCTTTCCAGCCGCATCGCACACTGCAATCATTCCCATTTCGCCCTCGTCAATTTCTGGGTTCATTGCATGAAGCGTATTTGCCATTGCCATCGCTTTGAATGCGCCATACCCCGTTCCGAGAAACAGGTACGTGTTTCCGTTCTTTTTGTGGCGTACTTTTGTTGCCATGTTGTCATCTCGAAATTGCTGGGTTGAAAGGTCTTCGGCAGAACGCCAAGGATAACCGGGCCGGCCATTGAAGTTGATGAGCGAAGCGAAAGCGCGACGCTATTCCGGCTCCGGTTCCTCCGTTTGTTCTGTCGAATATCGTTTTCTTGACGCAGACGGTATTTTTGATTTCCGGTTGCTAACAGCAATCACGATCAGAATTAGCCCTGCTATCTCAAATGGAATGAACAACATTAGTCCAATTGACAATTGCGGCCATCCTGCAACTGCATAGTGTGTCAGTGACGCCCAACCAATGATGTTCCATGCGATTGCAACCATGGTCAATCCCCGGCCTTTGTATCGATGCCCTTGATACGTCCAATTCTGCAAATGAACGGGTGCGAGTTCTTCCAGATATTCGGTATCTAGGTTCGAATTTGTTACCGGACGCGCGGCCGAACCCCAAATGAAATAGCAAATCAGAATTCCTCCGGCGGTTGACGCCAAAATCAACATGTAGGGCAAAATTGAATTTGATACATTAGACACACCCGCCTGCCGAATCGCAAAGTAAAACCCGAAAACCAGGATCGACACCATTACGGTAATCGTCAAGTAAAACATGGTTGACAATAGGGAAAAACGGACCAGCTGTGGCGGCATCAGTTTGATTACAGACCATTGTCGTCGAGAGGCCGATTGAATCGTCAAGGAGTTATTTGTGCCAATAGGTTGTACTCGCCAACTGCCAAACGCGAGCGCTAGCAGGCTTGCGGTCCAAAAGCCGTATCCAATGTAAACGCCGTTCAGTTTAGCGCTCAAACACAATGGCAGAATAACGAATAGGGCGAGGCAGGAACCCAGTGTTGCCGACCAACGCGCAAGATAGATGCCTTTGTTCCAGATTACAAATGTCACGAAGGAACCGTATCCAACAATGAATGATATGTTCGCGACGGCACCCATCGTACAGGCGATTGGGTACCAGTGAAAACCGCTCGATCCCCAGTCGTTGAACAGATCTATACCAACAAAGCTGAGCAAAAAAGCGAAGAATCCGAACGTCAGGTCGCTGCCAAGGCGTAGGGCCGGCGTCGCCAGTGCCACGCCGTAGATTGCCAGCGATATGATCGCCAATCGACGCCCTCTAACTACCGCGGTGACATCGACCGTGTAAATTCCCAAAATAGGGAGAGCAGCTAACAACGCGTGCAATGACCAGAGTGCATGAAAGTACCGTGAATCCCGAAAGGCAACCGCTACTCCCATCAAGATTGCCGCCCCCAACATTACACCAAATAATGTCCGCAGGCTGAATTGATGCGGAGTCCGGTCAGATGCGTCGGTTGGCTCTTGCATGTTGTTGTGCCCGTGCCAGTCGTCCAAGCGGTGATCTTGCGACAGAACGCCCCGCATCACGGGGCGGCGGGAGTTGACGTTGATTTCGAATTCCGCTGGCCACTGCCGCTCCGGTGCATGCGCTGGTTCGCTGGCTTTTCGGCGCGACGGGGCCGGGGCGTGACTCGATCCGCACGTTCGTAGATGACAGTCGCGAAGTCTCTATCCAAATCTACAGGGCTGTCGCTGCACCAAGAAGCCCATTCGACTGCCACAGTGATAGCCGAATCTTCATCCGATCCGCGACCGATGAAGATTCGCGGATTCCCGCCGGTGACGATGCCGTACCAAAGATAAAGCGAACCGTTCTTTGTCGATATCACCAGGTCCCCTTCGCCCCCGTAATCGAACTTGATGTATCCTGACGCAACTGCAGTATGGCCATTGTTCTTCAGAAACGCAGAGTATTGCTCGTAGTACTTGGCCGAAGTCTTGCGATGGGAATCTCCAAGCTGTTTGTCGATTGCAATTTCGAACCCAGTTTCACCCGATGCGACAAGTTTCGAGTCGAGGAGGAGATGCGAAGATTTGACGGGCTTCCATTTCCCGGCGAGAGCTTGAACGTTACCAGTCGCGGTTGATTCGACAACATCGGCACCAAGAGAAGTCGCTGCTAAGATGAACATCGCAGCTATAACGTGAAGTTTCTTCATTCGATCGCCTTTTGGATGAGTAAGTGTTGCCAGCGAACGGTGGCGGTAACCGAGTCGCCGCAAAAGACCTGTGACTTCACAAAAAACCGCTGTCGGCGACTTCGGTTCACCGCTTGGTTATTCGCCTTCTTCGTCGACTTAGACCTGCTATGCAAGCTAGGCCGACCATTGTGAGACTAGATGGTTCAGGGACGGCCACAGCATCAAACCACAACTCGTCAAATCGCGCGAAGCTAGCTCCGCCATTGGTGAAATTTGTAAACTCTACGAATCGTGCGTCAATTTCCGTGAATGCATGCTGCACTGTAGAACTTCCAGTGTGCGAAAAGGAGAATGTTGTTAATGGGGGACCACCAAAAACGCCAGTCTCACTAAACCGTAAGTCGCCAGTAGTTACATTTCCTAATGTGTCAACGCCACGTCCAAGACCAAACCCTGTGATCGTGTAAACAGCACCAAGATCAAACGTCAGCGTAGAGGTCGAGTCGAAGTCTCTGATGGCGTAAGCTTCTGATGTAGTGTTTGGTTGTGAAGGAAGGTAGCTATCAAAGTCAGTCAATCCGACAACATAGGGCGGTATGCCATCATTTGCCCAAATGTTTGAGATCGGATTCAATGAAGAGACAGAGCCCGCTCCTGTACGATCACCGGAGATGGGAGCAATCACAATGCCGGCGGTTGCAAGGGATGGGGAAATGGCGATGGCTAGTAGAGTTACGACATTGAAGAAGTAATGAATCATGCTGTTACCTATCGAGTTTTGAAAATATGGAAGCGTGTTGTACTTTAAGCCGAGCACATGCCCCTTTGATCTTTTTTTGAAACGGAAGCGAATAACGTTTGCAATCACCGGGCCGCGACAAGTGATTCTCCACTGCCAAAACGCCCGGACTTCGCGGCTCCGGTGCATTGCTTTGTTATGCTGCTTGGTTGTTTTCAGGCTCGGTAATCATCGTAACATAGCAGTCGAAGAATGCTCCGCGGACGCAAGTGCCAACTCGCCCAAGTAAGCGGAGAATCTCCGTTCATATCTCTTGCGTCCACCTGTGCACCAGCATCAAGTAGCATCTGAATGGTCGTTTCGCTTCCAAAGGCGGCTGCCCGATGAAGCGGCGTTTCGGCGCGCGTCCTAACGTCGCGCATAAAGGAACCGGTTTCAACCGAGGGATGGGTAACGCAGTTTGGATTAGCGCCATTTGCGAGAAGTACTTCCAGGACTCGGTCATCATTCGTTCGATCCGACTTGCAGAAAGCGGAATGAAGTGGAGTCTCACCGCTTGGCATCAAAGGTTTGTTTACGTCGGCGCCCTTTTCAATCAAGAAGCTGCAAAGCTGCGGATGCCCATGAAAGACTGCTCCATTAAGGTCAAGATTGTCGCCAAGCGACCCAATATTTTCACCGTGCATAAGAAGAAACTTGATTGCGCTGACATCGCCGTAGTAAGCACACCATTTGATCATGGATACTCCGGCACCGTCTTCCGAGCACGCGGAAGCGCCGGATTCGATGAGCTCGAATACGAGATTAGTTTCACCATTTGAGATTCGGTCAGTCAACGTTCGAGTCATCAGTTACGTCCAAGCGATTCTGCAGCATAACGGTTACGATCACCGAGCCGGAACGGAAATCATTGCTTCAAAAAGCACGCG
>CAYGUE010000099.1:0-26389 GCA_964352885.1 uncultured Pirellulaceae bacterium | reverse complement strand
GTGCGCGACGGCGACGTGCTCGTGCTCGGCTCGGACGGTCTCTTTGACAATTTGACCTTGGATGAAGTTGTGGACTTTGTCCGGTGGCGTCCCTTCCAAAGCCAGCCTAAATCGACTTTGGATTCCAGTGCTTTGCCGGTTCCACATGCCATGATCGAAAAGAACTTTTCTGGCAAGCGGACTTCGGTCAAAAATGCGATTTCACATGAAAACGCCATTAGCAACATGGCGAAAACCCCGTGTTCTGAAACCCGGTTTGGGGGGCAACCGAGTTAAGCCTACCCTCTCAGCGAAAACGACTAAAATTTTTTGGTAGAACCGAAACGAGCGGGAGTATTGAGCTAGGGAGTTCCAATACCAATTATGACTAAGCCGCCACCCATCGACCGCTACGATCAATTCGTGGCCTTATTTGCCAGACATGAGCGCGCCGTCCGTGGCGTGATCAGGTCCATGTTGCCCTCGTTGCAAGATGCCGACGATGTGATGCAGGAAGTGGGATTGGCATGTTGGCACAAGTTTGCAGACTTCAAAACAGACGATTCAACAGACGCCTTTTTTAGATGGGCTTGTGTCATAGCCCGATTCGAGGTCCTGAAATACCGCCGAAAATGCGTTCGCGATCGCCTGGTGCTTAGTGACGAAACCATTCAATCACTATCGGAAGAATCCGAAGCACGTTCTGCCATGGCAGAACGCGAGCGAGAAGCGCTTGAGGATTGCCTGCTCAGATTAAGCACTGCTGACCAGCGGCTTCTTTTGAGTGTCCACACGCGAGGGGATTCCGTGGCGGATATTGCCCGGCAGTTGGGGCAGAACGTCCGACGACTCTACAGCAGGGTCAATTCGCTACGCGACATTCTGGGAGAGTGTATCAGACGAAAACTCGTTGAGGGAGGCGCTTGATATGACCGACGAACTGAAAGCACTTACTAGGGCCTATGGCGATGGCACGATCAATCAAACGGAGCTCCAACGGCTGGAGATCCTTCTACAAAAAGATCCTCAGGCGCGCCAGAGGTTCCTTCTTGAAATGAACCTGATCCATGCGTTAGAAGAAATGTCACTTGCTGCCCAGCCACGGTCGGAGAAACAAAACCTGGTGATGCCACCGGTCGTGAGATCGACACGATGGCCGTTCGTGTGGACGCCGTGGGCCTCAATTTCAGTCTTAGCAGTCACGCTTCTCATCATTGCAAGTGTCGTTTGGCTGAATTCGAGCAGCCCGGAAATCGGGACGATCGCCGAGGTTCACGGGAGCGTACGTTGGACGGGGCAAGACGGTGTCATTTTCGATCAGCTTCAAGCGGGTGATTCACTTCCGGGCGGGACCCTGGAGATCTTGGCAGCTGATGCCTGGGCATCGTTTCGCTTTCATGACGGTTCGATCGTAACGCTATCCGGTAAGGCCGAGGCCGTTCTTTCCGACCGCGATCAAAAGCAACTGCTTTTACGGCACGGCAGTTTTTCTGCGGATGTCGAACCACAGCCAACCATTTCCCCCATGGTCGTACAAACTCCAGCAGCAGAAATTCAAGTTCTCGGAACGCAATTCAACGTGACAGTCCGGACCACTGAAACCGAACTGAAAGTCAACGAAGGTCGAGTGAATTTCCTGCGTTCGAGCGACGGAAAGGTCTTGGAAGTTCCTGCGGAGCATCTCGCGATCGCGTCACTTGACGCTGCGGATAACTTCACTGTCCAACGACTCGGGGAACACCCTACGACTTGGGAAGCCCGTCTGAGTAGCGATGCCGATGTGATGTATGGATTCTGGAAGCCTGCACTGTTTGAATTGGCAAGCAAACTCAAGCGGTCGGTGGCGACGGGAGATATCACCGAAACTGACGCGTTAATTGAATACAAGAAGTCCGTTAGCATGAACAATGAGGGGTCCGTCTGGGCAAAGCCATCCAAAACAGGCTGCTTGGTTTGGCTGAACGTCAGTGATGAGCAAAGGAGATGGGTTCTGCTAACCGAGCAAACGCAAATTCGGGTTTCTGGTCGCCTGTTTGGATCGACAGAACTTGAGATGGGACTCAGCACCTATGCCGTAGGCGGTGGTTTCTCGGGCAAGTACAGCCAAAACATTTCTACGCAGAAATTGAAGCGATCAGCAGACGGCAAGTTTGTATGGGTCATCAACGTTGGTGACCTCTTGTCGCAATCGAATGAACAGGCAATCGATTTACTGGTTCACGATTGGTGGTGCGCAACTGATTCAAATACCGCCAAGCTGGAAATAGACCGTGTTGAAATACTCGATAAATGAAAGAAGAAGATATGAAAAATCTGTTTTTACTTGCAGTCGCCCTTGTTGTCAGTGCTCTGCTCTGCGTGACAAACACGTATGCTCAAGACAAGGACATCATTAAAGACTTGGCTTCACTAAAGGCGGAACTTGCCCAGGCTGTTGAGGCCGGTAAGTTAACCAAAAAGCAGGCTGTTCAGAAGTACGAAGCGGCAACGGCCAAGCAAGGTGGTGCAACCAAGAAATCCAAAGCGAAGTATTCAGAATTTGTGGGAAAGCTTCAAGCATTGGTTGACGAGGGAAAGCTGACTGAAAAAGAAGCAAAGGAGCTTTATCTGACTGTTTTTCCAGGAGACGCGACCAAAGGAATGCAGCCAAAAAAGAAGAGTGGCAAAAAAACAGATTACAAAACTGAAAGCCTTAAAAAACAGGAGAAGCTAAGTGTCACGATGCCAACCTCCTCCACCGCCGGTGACGAGGAAGGTCATGCGGCAACCGGGTTTTTCGGATGGGCCGCGAAGATGACACATCGCTTTATGGATAACAGTCATCAGGGTGAAGCTCGCCTGATCAACGGGCTGTCCTTCCGTCTTGATTACCGTGATCACGATTCGATCGGTCGCAGTTGGGAAAACGTCACGATTCGCATCGGACACGGAGACTGGTCTTCGATCAAGTACAACGCGTCCGATGAATTCGAGTTGGTTGACAAACCTCAGGTGGTTTTTGCCAAACCTTGGAGCTTTCCAACGCTGAAAGGCTTTCCTTCGACAGAGCCCGCCGAATGGGGAGGTCCCCAGAACGCGCTCAATTTCCGCTTTGACAAACCCTTCCAATACAACGGCGAAGATGCGATCTACATAGAGTTCGTGTTTGATGGTGGCAAAGCGATCGACGGTCGCAAATGGGAAGGCGACCTTCCCTACGGATTTGAATACTATCTGGATTCGATGCCGGAAAGCGGTGGCTGGCGGGTCGCGGAAAATCCCGAGGGACTCTACCGTTCGCCGCGAGTCGAAGCGGCGGTTTCCTATACGGCGGGTGGACAGTCCGTGTGGACTGCTTCCCCCAAAGGGATGTCCTATCTGAAATGGGAATTCAGTCCCGCGAAAAAATAATCGCCGGGCAACAACGTTAGAAGATCAGATTAATTTTCAGCGAGACCGTTGCCAAACCACCGTTTCATCGGAAGTTACCACTAGGAATGTTTACCATGAGTCGACGGACGTATCATATTGCCTTACTAGTTCTCTTCGGAGTGCTGTCGAAAGTGGGGTTCGCCCAGAACTCTTCTTTCGTGAACTTCGAGAGTCCACAGGCACATTCGATTGCAATTTCGCAGTCGGGTGAACAACTCTTCGCGGTTAATACTCCCGGCGACTCCCTATCTGTTTTTTCTGTCGAAGAGCAATCGAATCCTGAAATGACACTCGAGATTCCAGTCGGTCTCGAACCGGTATCGGTTGCAGAGAAGTCCGATGGTGAAGTCTGGGTGGTCAATCACCTTTCTGACTCCGTTAGTGTGATTGATCTCGAGCGGGGAGTTGTTGTGGAGACGATTCAGGTCGGAGATCGACCTGGAGATATCGCCTTTGCCGATAACGGTCGACTCGCCTTCGTGACCTCGATGACTGAGCGGAACGTTTATGCCATCGACGCAGTCACGCGAGCCGTTGTGAAGAAGATAGCGATTCCTGCACACTCTCCACGCACATTGCTCGCAAGTTCCGATGGTAAGACGGTTTGGGTGGCCAGCTATCTATCTGGCAACGGGACCACGGTTATTCCTCACACGCAAGCCCCGCCTCCGCCGTCACCTACCAACACAGAACTCCCCAACGCCCCAGCGCAGGGAATCATCGTCGCTACCAACGATCCCCGCTGGAAGGACCAAGTCGGCTTTGAGTTGAATGATGAAGACGTTTTTGAGATCGATGTCGACACATTGTCACTGGGTAGGAGCTTCGCAAGAGTGGGAACAGTCCTCTTCAATCTCGCTCAGCATCCAAAATCAAAAGAAGTTTGGGTCGCAAATACAGACGCAAGGAACTTGGTCAGGTTCGAGCCGGAGTTGAAAGGCCACGTGGTCGACAATCGCATTAGTTACCTCGCCATAGCCGATGGTCATCAAGGCAGAGTTTCCGTCACGAATTTGAATCCGAGTATCGATTACGCTGAACTTCCCAGTACGGCCGCTTTGGAAACATCGCTTGCCCAGCCGACCGATATCGTTTTCTCACCTTCGGGGGATAAAGCGTTTGTTGCATCGTTTGGCACGGATCGGGTTGGCGTGTTAGACGACACCGGCAAAGTTTTGACACGGATTGAACTCGGGGATGCGTCTGGTGAAGATGCGGACCCACAAAACAAACGTGGACCGCGAGCTCTGGCAATGCGCTCGGATGGAAAAATGTTGTATGTGCTCAATCGGCTTTCAAATAGTATCTCGGTAATCGACGTTGAGTCTGAAAAAATGGTCAAGGAGCTGTGGATGCGGGATCCTACTCCAGAAACAATTCGTGCGGGGCGCGGTTACCTTTTTGATGCAAAACTTTCAGGCAATGGAACTGTGTCTTGCGCATCCTGCCACGTAGATGGCGATCGTGATGGACTGGCGTGGGATCTTGGCAATCCTGGCGGAACGATGTTCGGCAACGCGACCGCCACGGCACTTCACCCAATGAAGGGTGCTCTGGTTACGCAGACGCTGAAAGGGCTGGCGGGCGAAAGGCTGTTTCATTGGCGGGGTGATCGACCGGGGCTCGAGTCCTTCAATGGTACTTTTGAACAACTTATGGGCGGTGAACAACTCGAAGAGAACGACTTGTCGCTTTTCGTAGACTACCTGAAGAGCATCCGCTTCGGCCCGAACCCGCTTCGCAACAAGGACGATTCACTGCCGGATCAGCCAACGGGGACGAGTGCCCGTGACGGGGAGTTGATATTCACGAAGCGTCTTAACATAGGTCGCGAAGGTTTGAACACCTTTCGTTGCATCGATTGTCACGTGCGAACAAATGGTGCAGGAACGGTCGGCTTCACGGGGCTGATTGCACAACCTACAAAAGTTGCCCAGCTGCGAGGCCTGCATGAACGCGATGTCTTTGGTGGCGATGATACCCGTTTGAGCGGTTTTGGCTTCGGTGCGGATGGTTCCAGTGCATCACTGCGAGATTTTCTAAACGATTCACACCGCTTTGATGGAATCACCGAGCGGGACAAAACGGCCCTGGAGAACTTCTTGCTTTCCTTTCCTACGGAGAGTCCACCGATCGTTGGATTCACGCGAACTCTGAACGGCAAGAATCGAAACGACACATCAATTCGCTCGGACCTCGCATTGATGACGAAACAAGCTGAAATCAAAAATTGCGCAATACTGGTGACCGGCCTGCTGCGAGGCGAACGAATCAAATTGGAATATGACAACGACAGCAAGTCTTTTCGGAGCCAAGCTGACAATCGACGAGAATTGGATTTGGAGCAGCTGCTTTCAAGCATCAATGGTGGATCGCATGTCTCATTTGTCGCTATCCCAATTCAAAAAAGTGCTGAATTGGAAAGATGACATTTCACTGAAAATGTTTTGGTCAAAGACAGGATCTTCCAGGTTAATTTGCGATCCGCCCATTGGTCTTGCCACTCCACACTTCATAATCCCAGGAGTTGCCGACGTTGCTGTTCCCAACTCAAAGGAATCCCGTGATAGAGAGTTCTGAGGCTGAGATGATCGGGTGCGTCGTTGTTAAGAATCGCCTCGACAATATCGGGAGCCAATGAATTGAGGCGAAACCTTCGACGTACGTTGCTGACGTCGATATTTTTCGCCGTTGCCAATTCATCGACTGTTGAGAACTTACCCGACTCTGGCTGTTCTTGCCACTTCCAATCGCGATTACCGGCTCCGCTTTCAACAAACCGTACCTTTTCTGGATCGCGCAGAAATGGACCGTTTTTTGGCTCTCGTTAAGCGTGTCGGCCACATCGCCAACCTGCGTCGGCGTGAAACATCGAACGCAAATCCGCAACACGTCTAACTCGCTTCGGTGACCGAGACGTGGCCGAGACCGACGTGTATGGCGAATCTGCGTCGGTCACATGGCCCGGTGAAGTAGTGTAGCTTTGCTGAAGGAGTCTTAAGGTTTGACTTCTTCAATCCAAACCGCCACTCCATCTGTCGGGCTCGGATCAATACCCCTTAGTGTCGGAGTTTGAGAAAGTAACGCTCGATAAGACAGGAGTACGAAAGGATCTCCTACGGACTCTTGTTGTATAGAGGTGTGCCCCGCAACCATCGGTGCACCGCCTTCGTCAAGCCAAGCAGTATTTTGGCCTGTAATCTCCATTGAAACATCCACTTTACGGATGCCTTCCGACTCTGAAACGAATGCGAGAAACCACTTACCTTCTTCTTTAAAAATGTTTGCGGTCAAAACCATCTCACCTGAAGGCAGGTTATAAAGCAGCAGGTTAGGTGGATAAATCGGAATGCCATCTTGAGGAATGCGATCAAAAGCGACTTTGAGTCGAAATCGACGCTCTGAAGGAATATGGATCCTCCAGCGATAAGATTTCTTTCCAAAACCTGGAAAATTGATTGCGTGAATTTTGCCTTCGTCATCGACCGACAACAAACGTGACTCTTGGAGCAGTGTGTTTAATTCGGCCGTTTTCTGTTCGAGTTTGTTGTTCGTCAAGAAGAGGGACAGTGCCATCGCGACAACAGCAAACAGTAAGAGTAAGCCTTTGAGAGAAATCTTAGACATGTGTTGTTCCAAAGACGGACTTCGCTTTTCCGTGTAAGCCTGTTGAATGATCTTCGCAAAAAATTAAATGGAGGCGGTGCCAATAATTCGTTCGAGCTCCCGAGTAATTAGACCAAAAAGCGAAACTGCTACATGAAGAGTTTCTGCAATTTGACCTGTAACTATCCCACAACGTCCTTTAGGGAATGGTTCTGGGATCTCGCAAAACCTAGCCTTGGTCTGCGTTGGCGTGAAACTGCGAGCTCGCCTCGGTGACCGAGACCGTTGACGCGGCGAATTGCGATCGGTCACATCGACCGGCGCGTATTTTGGTCGATTTCAACTCGTTATCTCTAAACGCGTCAGATTTTGTCATTCGCGTTTATTTGCGTCCATTCGCGGTTGAAACTCGTCACCATGACTGAGCTAATTCTCAAACATGAATGCCACCAAATCGTCGGCTTTGCGATGGAAGTTTTGAACTCGGTCGGGCACTGATTTCACGAAAAGATCTATGAGACGGCTTGATAGTTGAATTCAAAATTCAATCCATTCCTGCCCTGCAACAGCCTGAATTTCCCATCACTAACAAGGCTGTTGAACTTGGCAAATTCATTCTCGGACCGAATTTGAATTGAATAAAACTTTGTGGACCTGAAGACGATCACACAAATCAGTGATCATGAAGTCGGGCAGGCTCGAATCGAAACGAGTCGTTTTACAACGAAAATAAAGAACCGCAAATGGACGCGAACAGAATTGATTTCGAAATTGCTTGTTCATAGTTGGTGATCTCTTACGGGAACCGATTATGGCTCAGTTGCAGCGACCGCCCAGATCTCAGTGTGCTGTTTTTGCTTCGCTATCAACCGGAAGCCACTTTGCGGCGATCCAACATGATGTTGCGATCCAAAATGGGCTGGCGATTAACGTCATCGAAATCATACTGATCGCGAACTGATAACTGAACTCGTTGATGATCCCGAGAGCCTGTCCTGCGGAGGCGAGTAGGAAACTCAGCTCACCGATTTGAGCCAGCAAAGCGCCGCCGACAAACGCATCGCTCCACGACTCGTTGAACAATCGAATGACGATCGTGTTCAGCAAGTGATTGGTCACATAAACCGCAACCAGCGTGATCGCGATCGCAGAAATGTGTGCGGAAATGAACGCGAAATCAATTTGCAGCCCGACGCTGACAAAGAATACGGAAACGAAAATGACGCGAAAGCTGTGGAGCGTGTCGTGAATCCAGTCCGTCGATTGCGCGGCGTGCATCACCATTCCGCCAACGAACGCGCCGAGAGCTGGCGAAAGTCCAAACAGCAACGCCACTAAAGCACCACCGAAACAAAACGCGACGGCTGCGAAAACTTGCAGCTCATGGTCGTTGCGGAACTGTTCTGACAACGGCAGCTCAATGGTTTTCTTGACGGAGATGTAAATCAGCACAAGCATTAGTAATACTCCGCCTGCGAGCATCTTTAGCATGCCAAACGTCTCGACTTCGGAACCGCCCAGCAACGAACAAATAATCAGCAGCGGCACAATCACGATATCCTGCATCAACAAAATACTGAGGACGTCTTGGCCGAGTGGCGTGTCGATAAGCTTCCGTTCTTCAAGCAGCTTGATGACGATCGCAGAACTGCTCAGCGCGATGATGAAACCCAGCACGACGACTCGGTTGACTGGCCATCCAAAGAGCAAGCCGACGCCCCACATCAACAGGACGCTGAACGCGATTTGGAGCGACGTGCCGACGATCGCAATTTTCCAGCGTTTCACAAGCTGTGGCAGACTGATCTCCATACCAATGAAAAACAGCAGCAAGATAATGCCGATCTCTCCGAGATGCTTGGCCATTTCCATATCGGTGACAACGCCAAAGCCTTGCTTGCCAAGCACCGCACCTGCAATCACGTAGCCCACGATGTAGGGTTGCTTGAGTTTCTTGATCACCAAGCCGATCAGGACCATTGCCACCGCGATCGCGAGGATCAGGTAAATTAGTGGCTCCGCAGAGTCTGACGCAGCAAGTAGCAAGTGATTCATGTTTTTGTCGATCAGCTGTAGAGTGTCCAAAGCGATGTTAACGGTCAGCCGACGACCGAATTCGAGTTTTCAATTTAGGTGTTCGTTACGTTTCTTGCACTATCAATGCTGTCGCGATGGAATAGAAACGCTGCGATCTGAGCTAGCGAGCTTTGTGGCTGCCAAGCAGTAACGGTTTGTCAGTCTTTTCAATGACTTTCCAAATGAATTCGCTAAAAGCTTGATCGTTTCCTTTGCCTTTACCTCGTCGATGACTCATGATCGTCAGGTCCGCATCAGCGGCGTGTTCGACGATCGTGGCAAGCGGATCTGCACTGGCAATGACTTCAACGTGACCGCTTGAGGAGCACAAACTGTGAACCCAATAGGCAAGTTCACGCTGCGACTTTCGAACTTCTAGTGCCGTTGAAGTTTCGCGAAGAACGTTTAGAAACGTGATCTCGCGTTCGATCGATTTCGAGAGACTCGCTAAAATTCGTGCCAATAAAGGGTCGTCAAAGCGGAGTCCCATTGTCGGCACGACAATTCGATGGGCTTTTTCCAGCTTCCAGCCGATCGGAGACCGCAAGATCACCGCTTCGCATCCGACTTTGGAAATGAGCCTCTCCAGGGGAGTCTCGATCCTTTCGTCAGTCAACCGCGTGAAACCAAGAACAAGGCTTTCACAACGATGCGTGCGAGCAACTCGCTGGATTTCGATCCATGGATCACTGGCGATCGTGGTCAATGCTTCCGGGTTGAGGTCAGCCTTGATCGAAGAGGCAAGCGCCTTTCGCAGAACGCTTTGCGTGTTTTCCAAAGGTTGCGGGTTGGATTCATAGTCCCAATCTTTCGGAGCGACCGCAACTGCCAGTAAAAGAACTCGCCCCGCACCGCGCGGCGTTATTTCATCGGCCAGCGATACCAGATTCGCGGCATTTTCAGGGTTGGCAATCGGAACGAGAGCCAGCGGAGACCTTCCGCGTAGCCGCAATAGTTCGGGATCTCGAATGCCGCTGGTGATGTCGGAAAGCCTTGCCCGATGAGCAAACAGGAACAAAAACAGACCCGCTCCCAAAGCCAACCACACCGTAGCGATGGCACCGGCTGACGGCAGCATGACGCCCTGATAGATGGCAAGAATCAAACAAGCCAATCCGCCAAGCACCGGAACGGCTGGAAACCATGGCGTTCGAAACGGTGGAGGCCGATGCTTGCTACGTTGCCGAACCAATACGCAGATCCAGTGAGCCAGCGCGAACGTCACAAGGAAAATCAAACTCGACGCCGCACCGGCAGCCGCGAGGTCTGGCAACAGGATCGCGATCACGACAACAATCGCGGCCGTCAAAATTACGGAATAACGAGGAACACCTCCACGAAACGCTTTCGCCAGCACGCCCGGCAACGTTCGGTCGCGAGCCATCGATTGTGCTACCCGCGACGCCGCGAACAGGTTTGCTTGAAGCGCCGACAGCATCGAAAGCAATCCAGCAACCATCACCAACCAGTATCCAAACGGGCCAAGATAATTTCTGGCTGATTCAGCGATGACCGTTTCGGGGTTGGCTCGGCTGGCGTCAACAATGGAAGTCCCTGCGGGCACTCCGACGGTTGTAATCACAAACAATAATGGCAAGTAAACAATCAGTGCGATCGCCAATGAAGCGAACATCGCGCGAGGAATCGTTTTGGCTGGATTTTTGACTTCGCCTCCGACAGCTGCAACCAAATCGAAACCTTGCAACGCGATAAACGTGTAGCCCATCGCTTGAAACAAACCCGCCGCTCCGCCCGCAAAGAAAGGGCTGAGTGATTCTTGCAAGTCAGCGATCTGGCGATCTTTCGCGAACCAGAGACCAAGCACGATCAACAGGAAAAACACGATCAGCTTTCCAACGTTCTCCCAGTATCCGCCGCCGCCGGATCGGAACAGCAAGATCACGGAATAGACGACCACTGACGCGACCGCGATCGTTCGTGCCACAATTGGGGCATTCAACCAACGTTGAAATTGTGTGGCATTGGCTGTCGAAGCGAATTCGCTGGCGACGGCGACTGCAAACTGCGCGAATCCCAGCGAGTAAAGCGCTGCCGCAACGATTGACGCAAACCAGACGGTCCAACCGACGGTAAAAGCCGCCTCAACGGAGAGTACTTTTTTAGAAAAGGTGTAGGTTCCGCCGGACTCAGGAAACTTGGACGCGACTTCGGAAATGCTCCACGCTGTCAGCAACGCGATGCCTCCATTGAGTGCAAACGCCAGAATTGCACTTGGGCCTGCCTGAGAGAAAGCGGCTCCTGCCAAAGCGAGGATTCCTCCGCCGACGATTGCTCCAACGCCGACAGAGGTCGCGCCGATGAAGCCAAGTGTTCGTTTCGAAGATTCTGAATCCTGCTGTTTCACAATGCTTGTGTTCTTTCCGATCAATCTACGATCGCATTCGCGGTGAAAAGTTGCTTAATCGGATTCCTGATCAAGCAGCAGGAACGTTTGGCATAGTGAACTTGAGTATGCAAACTTCGGTCTCTCGTCACCCAGAGCCGACTTCAAAACTTATTTCGCAGGTTTGTGACTCCACCTTAGGCGCTGGCAGATTAGGTCTGCCTTCAGACTAAAGCCGGTGCTACGAGCAAAGATCTTGAAACTAACTCTAAATCCTTCAACGTTTCTGAAAACCAGCGACGTGAATGACCATTAGTACGCAAGTATTCTATTGGCTTTCACAGTTCACGCATTTGCCGGCGTGAGGAATCACTTTTAGTCGTTCCTCTGCAATCGGCTTCGAGCAGGCGACACAAATTCCGTAGCATCCGCTCTCTATTCGGCCAAGTGCCAGTTCGATATGGCGAATGTCATCAACCGCAAGATTGCCAATGGCGGAAAGGACTTCGTCGTCTTCGGATTCTTTCGCGTTCTCATCCCAATCAGCGTTAGGTGCTTCTGCGAGATCGTCCGCGATATCTTCGGCCCGTTCTTCGAGTTCTTCAAGCTTGGCCTCTAAAGCTGCCTTAATCTTGTTCATAAATTCCGGGTTTGATTTCACGCTGAGTTCCAATAAAAAGTTTGCTGATTGATGCTCGTAAAGCGAGGCAGAGAAGATTCAGTTTGGGTTCACTCAAAAAACAACCGCCAGTGAGAAATTGTCACTGGCGGCTGTCAAATGAAAACCGGTTGCAATGCATAGCCTTCAATTGGGTAGGCGGATGGGCATTGCGGTCGGTGTTATGATGTCAGTTTGAGTTTAAACTTCGCGTTGTCCGATGGTCGAGGAATGCTCTGTTGCGAACCTGCATTAGGAATTCGTCGAGTCTGAGAGACGGATCTAGACGGTGGCTAATGTTATTGCGAAGAGGCTCTTTTCTGACTCCAAGTTTTCCGTCTGGGAGATTCGTTGGACTTGGCCCGAGACTCTTCGTCGCGTGCCGAATTCTTTTGACGAGGATGATGATTCCACTTTTTTAACGCTTGTCGTTTTGAAAGACGATCCATTTTTCTGACTCGATTTACAGCCAATGATTTAACAGGTTAACGATCTACGTTTCGCCAATTTGGCGTCTGGTAATTCCTTCACAACGAAGGGCGTCGCAGATCTCTCGGTGATGCCGTGGCAGAAGTCTTCAAGACTTTTGCATTTCTCGCATTTCGAAACTCTTGACGAGGTTCGATACCTGAAGATCCGCGACGTCCGACCTCCACAATCCAGCCGAGAATCTGTCGGCAATAGTCTGTTCGGGTCGTTGTTCGTTGTGTCCCTCGGCTTCCAGCCAGCGGCTCAGTTGAGATTCCTTGCGGAGTTCAAAAGGCCGCCAGCCGGAAACCGAGAAGACTAACTTACGATTTCCCTTCATGCATTGGCCGTGCCAAACATGCGGCTGAACTGGAAAAGTTTCTTCAATAGCTTCGACCAGTTGAAAAGCTCGGAAATTACCGCATTGCGACAGGTGTATCTGACCGGCAACTGAAAACTTAAGGCTTCGCCAGTAAATGCCAGAGGAATACGTGGGCAAAAAATATCCAATGAAACGATCAAACTCTGCCCGCGCTGCAAACTAGTTCGCAGCTTGTCAGCAACAATCGTTGCAAGATGGAATTGGCACAGTTCGTGCACAGTCTGGCGAGTGATTATTGCGCAGTTTTCAACATCTAAGGATAGAGAATGAGTGAAGCTTTCAATCGAATACTGGTTGTGCAGGATGCCTATCGCGATTCCATCGAAGCGATCGAATGGGCGGCTCGAATGGTTCCTTCCTCGGGACGTGTGAAGGTTCTTGATGTGCAGCCTCCTTTGACGGCGTTTTGGCAGGACCTATTTAGCAATGAATACGAGGCGACTCCAGCCTTTCATCGCAAGAAGGCTCTTTCGGAACTAACTCGCAGAGTCGAGTTTCCAACGAAGAATGTCTCTGGTCAGGTTCGCAGCGGTACGCCGGTCTTGCAAATTGTCCGCGAAGCTATGGAGGGTTCCTACGAACTTGTTGTGAAAGAGGCATTCGCCAAAGCGAGTGATATCGTCTTCGGCAGTCTCGACATGCGGTTGCTTCGATATTGCCCGGTGCCGGTATGGCTTTCGCATCCCAACTGTAAAGGCAACACTTGCAGTCGCGTCTTGGTTGCATTGAATCCGGACGCTGACGAAAAAGAGATGCTTCTGAACGAGCGTCTTCTGCAACACGCATCAGCGGTTGCACTCGGGTTCAAATGCAAGCTGTTCGTCGTCGGCGCCTATCATTCGCACATAACTGCGTTTCCAAATTTGGATCGCGATTCGCTAAAGCGATTTGAACAGCATGCTAAAAATGCGAAACGACAGGCCAAAGAGAAATTGGACTCGTTAATTCGCGGATGCCAGAAGCCTATCGACGCGAAGAATATCATTCTCGAAGACGGTGTGCCTGAAGAAGTTATCCTTGCTGCCGTCGAAAAGATTCAACCCGACTTGCTTGTCATGGGCAGCGTCGCGCGACAGGGGATTTCTGGGCTATTGGTTGGCAATGCTGCCGAACGAGTCATTCGTCAAGTTGGCTGTTCTGTATTGACGATCAAACCAAAGAACTTTGTTACGCCGATTGCACCGGATGCGGATTCTGAAACGATTCCCGACCTTGGCGGTGCCCGGTTGTCGTTCTAAATTTACGCCGTTGCAAGTGCGTGAGCAACAGACGCTTCGTGTCCGCGATGCTGAAAACCGTTAACCAAGATTGAATGAAAGTTTGCAGTGAAACAGAGAACGATCGAAGATTTCTATCGCGTCAACCCAGGCTGTATCGAAGAAATCTTAGCGCATCAGATTGAGCTGTTGAAACTGCGAAAGCACATTCAGGAAACCAAGCAGCGTGTTTCGATTCTTTTTGAGGGACGCGATGCAGCGGAAAAGGAAGTGCGAACCTTTGCTTTACTCAATTCTTGAACTCGGCAGTACTTCAATTCCGCTGTGATGGGAAAGCCAGCCAAGATCGAACGCGGCCAGTGGTGTTTTCTGCGATATTTCAAGAAGCTGCCGAACGCTGGTATGAAGACGTTCTTTGATCGTGGCTGGTCCAACCGCGCCGTTGTGGAATCGACATGGGATTGGGCACTAAGACGCAGTATGAGCTTTTCATGAGCCATGTGTCCTAGTCGAGAAGATACTGACGAAAGGCGAAATCACGCTAATCATATTCTGGTTCTCGATCGGACCAGAAGAACAGAAGCGCCGCATCGAGCAACGGCTCAATACGCCGCTGATTCATTGGAAGGTCAGCCCGGTCGACCATGCAGCTCATGAGAAGTGGGAAGAGTTCACCAAATTCAAATCAAAAATGTTCGATCAGTCGAGCTCGGAGCACGCTCCGTAGCAGATCATCAAAGGTGCTAACCGTGAGGACAGTCGAATCCAAGCGATGAGGCACGTTCCGTCTTTGTTTATCTATGAAGACAAGCGAGCATCGATTTGAAAACCAGATCCATTGAAGGTTGTCCGGTTTGGCGAAGACGTTCTTTAAGGGCAGCGGTCGACTGCGCATCATTTGGTGCAACTCGGTGGCGTCTGGCTATTCAACGACCTTGCGAATTCCGATTCCAAGTTTGTTGACCTTGCTGCGAACGGTCGTTCGAGTGATCCCTAATTGCTTGGCGGCTTCGGTCAGATTGCCGTCGCATCCATTTAGTATCGTTGCGATTAATTCGCGTTCGACTTCTTCAATGACATCGTCGTAAAGCGTTGCTGTATGAAGTGACCGATGCCGCGAGATTAACGCTGCAAGTGATTGCTGAGGCTGTTCCGCGCTGGGCGATTGAGCTTCAATGTCGATGCTACCTAATCCAGCGGGTTCAGCAGAATCGAAACCGGAAGCGATCTCGATGGAATTGCGTTCCTTCATCGCGGGCAAGAACGCGGGCAACAAGACCGATCCGCTGGACTGAACGATGGCTTGATGGATAACGCTTTGAAGTTGACGCACGTTGCCGGGCCAGCTGTATTGCTTCAAACGGGTGATTGCCTCGGGAGCGATTCGAGCTATCTCTTTATCCAGTTCGGCATTGGCGGTTTTTCGAAAGTACTCGATTAGTAGCTCAATGTCGCCGCTTCGGTCTCGCAATGGCGGCAAGCTGATCGTGTAACCGTTCAACCGATAGTAAAGGTCGTCGCGGAATTTGCCGCTTTCACACATCTCTTCAATGCCTTGATGTGTCGCGGCAAGAATTCGCACGTCCGCGGTGATGGTTTCGCTGCCGCCGACGCGTTCAAATTGCTTCTCTTGCAGGACTCGCAGCAACTTGCTTTGGAGCGGCGCCTCCATGTCTCCGATTTCGTCCAGAAACAAAGTTCCTCCGTCGCATTGTTCGATCTTTCCAATTCGCTTGCGATCGGCACCCGTGAAGGCTCCCTTTTCGTGGCCGAATAACTCGCTTTCGAGCAACGCTTCAGGGATCGCGGCACAATTGATCGCGATGAAAGGTTTATCCTTCCGCAGTCCGTTTTGAAAAATGGCGCGAGCGACCAATTCCTTGCCGGTTCCGCTTTCTCCGCGAATGAAAACCGAAATGTTTTGGGCTGCGACACGGCCGATCGCCTTGAAAACTTCCTGCATCGCAGGGCTGCAACCGATCATGGCCGAGCCGACTTTTGCCGTTTCCGTTTGCTCAATAGAGACAGGTTCCACCATCAGACGCCGGACTTCCAACGCGTGGCGAACGACTTTATTTAGGGCACCGACGTCGAGCGGTTTGACCAAATAGTCCATCGCCCCTTTCTGCATCGCCGAAATCGCGGTCTGACCGTCCTGGCCGCCCGTCATGATCACGACAGGCAGTTGCGGATCAATTTCTTTAATGTTCTCGAAAACATCCAAGCCATCTCCATCAGGTAGGACGACGTCGAGCATCACTGCGTCGGGTCGGTTCGCGTTGATCATTTCCAAGCCAGATTTGGCTGAATTCGCAGCGATCACTGAAATGTTTGATCCTGCGAAAATGTGCTGGAACAAGGCAACGATGGCGGGCTCATCGTCGATGACCATGAGTTGATAAGTGAAAGAAGCGGTATTTGACGTCACGTCGGGCTCAATCAATTAAAAGTGTTTCGAAGCTACGAACTGGGTCCATCAAGCTTGAATTCTTGAGTAACTTCGTCGTACGTGCCCAATCTTATTCGGTGAGTATTCAATGAAAAATCTTCTACGTCGAAGATGCGAATCACCAAAGCCGTAATATTGTCACTGCCGCCAGAATTATTCGCAAACTGAACGAGTGAGTCCGCGATCGTGTTGACGTGATTTCCAGACAACATTTCGGCGACGACGCTGTCATCCTTGAAGTAGTTGCTAAGTCCGTCAGTGCACAGCAGCAACACATCGTTCTTGCGGGCCTCAAACATCAGCGTCTCGACCGCAACGGATTCATTGTTGCCATCAACCACCATCAACAATGTTAGTGTCGTGGCCATGCCTTGAAGTTTTGGCTCATTCTCGGCAAGCGAATAAAGCTTTCTGCATGTCTCGTGAATCGCTTTTTCGATCAGCTGAGTGAGCTTGTAATAGCCGGTAGGACTGTTGCCCGCCGATTCGACGTCAGCCCAGTGTTCGTCGATGAACTCGATCGCATATTCGATTGCTTTATGGGACGCGACTTCGCCAGCGGCGTGACCGCCCAAACCATCGCAAGCGATGAATAGACCTCGGCTGTTGTCAACGTAGAAATAGTCTTCGTTGATTTCTCGGCAGTGCCCTACTTCCGAACGACCTGATGCGTCAATTTCCATGTTGAGTTTCTAAACGGTTCGAATGTTAGAGATACCTAATGGCCGACCTGAGTTGACTTGTCGAACGGGTGACTGCCTTGCGCTTGCGTGAGCATGCTTACGCAATCGTAAACATGGCATCCGTCAAAAGACCATTAATTTGGCGACCGTTCTTGATTCTATTCGAAAACCAGTCAGCACGCAGTCTGCATGAGTAATTCTGATAAACGCTGGAATTGCATCCGCAAACTATCGCGCGGGGCTGGCAATCGAACGGGAATTGGGGCAGTTGACGATCAAGGAACGATTACTTGTCGTCGTCACGACTTTCAACGTCCTTGTAATCACCGTCGTCAAAGACTCCATCTTGATCTTCACTGAGCAACTCTTTGTCCCAGTCTGAATTGGTCACATCTGGCCAGTCTGCTTTATCGAACCCTTGAAGTCGCTTCAGTTTGTCGCGTGTCGTGTCAATTACGAAGTACGATTCTGCCTCGTCGTGGACAAGTGAAAACTCAACCCACGGGACTGCGAAAAACTTCTCGCCAAATCCGAAATGTCCTCCGAAGCAAAGCACTGCGTAAGAAACTCGTCCGGTTTGGACGTCGATGACGACTTCTTCAATTTCTCCGACCGATTTCAACTCCGGTGTTTTGACGGGAATTCCAATCAGGTTTCCCGAGCGAAATACGTTTCTTACTTCAATATCCATATGTGATGGCTCCATTCCAAGGCTCGGTATTTAGTTTTTGATCTGCTGCTTGATGATGTCAACCAACGCTTCGTCTGATGTAAACGCACCAACGATTGACGTTGTCGGGAAAATCAATTTCGGCACGTTTCCAGCTCCGGCACGCTTGTAAAGCTCGACCGTTTTCGCGATGTATTGTGATGGGACGGCTGATGCCAACTCTGCGTTCAACTTCTCTGCATCGACCAATGTGTCTGCTTGAGCTTTCGCCATCGCATAGGTTGGCGATGCCTCGGTCGAAAACATCCAATTGTGAAACTCCGTAAACTTGACGGAATCGATTCGCCAAACAGCGACAGCCAGTTTCGCGATCTCACACGATTCGGTGAACTTTGGATCTGTGACTTGGATCGCGTTGTTGCAAGCTGCCGAAAGTGGGATTGGCAGAACAACCACTGCCATATCTCCGTTCAATCGCTTTGAAGCGCCCTTGATTGCGGCATGAGTGTGGCGGCAGTGAGGGCAAGAATAGTCAAACATTTCAGCGAAGATATATTTCGCATCTTTCGAACCCGAGATCGGCCATTGAGAAACGTCAAGCTGGACCGAACCTCCATTGATCGACACCATGCGACGTTGAGCTTTCGCTTTTGGGATTGGTGAAGTTGCCTTAAATTTCTCTGTATCCGACTGGGCGGATGTAGAAGAGTTCTTTGATTCGTCCTGCTGTGGAGTCTCTTGAGCCACGTATGCGGAAAGCAAGACGGCTGGATTCAACAGAGCGACAATCGTTTGCTTGGTTTCTGTGGACATCGGGAGAGAAAGCGGCACGAATGAAGCCTGATCATCTTCTGGTGCTTCAAAAATCGGCGCCTCAAATTCGAAGACCTCCGATCCGGCGGCTGGCGGCTCGTACGTTTCAAAGCGAAATGTGTCAGGTTCCGCAGTCAACAACTGTCCGACGATCAGGACCGTGACGCCAACAATGCTCAGCACAGCTGCAGGCTTGAGGCCGCTAACGCCAACCGGACGTGTCCACAAAACAGTTGCCGCTGCAACCAATCCGCAAGTGTGTGCGACCAAGCAATACGTGCAAAGGTGCCCCAAAGCGAAAACCTGAATGGAAACAAACCATAGCGCGGCGGCTCCAGCAGACATCGCCAGAATCGTTACCATGGCCCATCCAATGTGCCGAACGCTGTTGCTGAATCGGCTTGATGATCCGAAAAATAATGAAATCGCCAGCGACAAATACGTGCCCACGGCGAGCATGCTGACCGGAATCCCCAGCCACAACGACCAACGGCTGCTGATGACGTGCCCGCAGTTGAATAGTTTGCCGCCACCACAGCCTGCAACCTTCGACGATGTCAGGGCAACAAAGCCGAGGTACCCAGACGTGCCGATCGCCACGAGACAGGCAATGGACAAAACGAGCACCCATTTTCTCGACGGCAATGGGCTATTTCCCGAGCCACCCATCATATCGCGAAGTGAACGCGTTACCTTCGTAACAAAACTTTCGTTCGACGAAGCGTTGACTTCAGGAGCAGAGTTAAGCATCGAGTGGTTGATGGAAGCGTTGATCTCAGGCTCAGTAGACACAGAAATACTCTTGTTTTAAGGATAATACTACGGCGGCCGAACAATCCGTGACGTCGACCTTCGACCAAATCGAATGCAAAACCAGTGCCAAGCTGAGGAATCGAGTTAGAGCTGGAAAATCGCGCGCTTCAGCTACGTTAGCGCGGGCAAACCTTAACCACATCGGGCAATGTCTTTTCGAGTTAGTGTTCATCCGAGAAATTTATCGATTGATTTCGAAAGCAAATCCGATTGGCATACTTAGTGCATCAACCTGATGGAATTGGGGTTGGCTCGAAGCCGCCCACAAATTCAAACCGTTTTGGAAGAGATCGATTGTTGAAAATTCTCGTACCCACTGCCGGCCAGAAAGCTGCAGCCGACACCGCAGATTATGCGATGCAAGTCGCCGCTGCTTTGAACGCAGATGTTGTCGCAATGCACGTCATCAAACCCGGAAATGCCAAAGAGGCTGGTGAGCTTTCACTCGAATATTTTCGAGAGGCCGGTCGAGTTTACGACGTCAATGTGGAGTGTCATTTCCGCGAAGGTGCTGTCATTCGCCAAATTGTTGACTTCGCCGAATCGAATGAGATCGACTTAATCGTCATGGGCGCAAGTTCTGGTCGAGTCCTGAATCAATGGCTCGTTTCAGACATCAGAGAGAGCACTCAGATTCCCGTCTTGGTTATCCCATATCAAGTCTTCGGCTCATCTGAGTAGAAGTCACCAAATCTTCAAATCGGACAGTCTGCATTGCGTCAGGGAAAACTGTTCCAAGCTTCTCTCTACTACAAAAGAAACCAGATGAAAAAGATTCTTGTTCCTGTTTCTGGAGCCCAAAGTGCGTACGAATCGGCAGAGTACGCGATGAAAGTTGCGAAAGTGACCAACGCGGAAGTTCACGTCTTGCACGTCGTTGCCACTGACGAAGATCCCGACACGATGTCCAATTCTTTGAAGATGTTCGAACGAGCCAGCAAAGAATTGAACGTTCGCGTGATCGGGCACTCGGTGAGTGGAAAAGTCGTCGATCAAATCATCGACTATGCCGAAGCCAATGAAGTGGACTTGATATTGATGGGGGCGAGCAACGGCTTAGTTGTCGACAAATGGATCAGCAACGAAGTCCTCGGCTATACCGCGATCCCAGTCCTCGTTATGCCCTATCAAGCATTTGACTTGGCCTCAAACGAACCAAAATCTGCCTGATCGCATCACGAGGAACAGGCACCAGCCTCAATCAGAAATTCTGCCTACTGGTTTCGCCAGATGCAATTCGGACTCGGACTCGGATTTGTCCCAAGGACTTGATAACGCTTGGTCGCGATTGGGCAATTTGTTGTTTTTGTCGTTGGGAGGGTGCCTTGGGCCAGCATGGCTGCACCGAATCATTACTGGTTGCCACCTTGGTAACAGTCATTTCAATCTTTATGCTCGTTGTGTGGAAGAAAACCGAAGGCGGTTGGAAATGGCGTTGGGGACGCGAATCAGAACTGATCTGCATGAGCAGTCTTGATTGACAACAGCTTCAAGGATGTAACAAGTGACAACGAAGATTGAAACTCTCAAGACACTTCGCACGCTTTCTGACCGACTCGTCGAAGCCCAGCGGCCGATTCGGATCCTTGACGCCGTCAAATGGGATGAAGGCGTTCGGAATGAGTTCTTTCGTCGCAACGGCGAAGAACTGCCCAAAGTCGATCGAGATTACTACTCGAATCGTGTGCCGGGATTCAATATTGACGATAAGCTATCTGAGTTGCTGGACATAGAGCTCGACACGAAACGGATGTTGGGTGAGTTCAATCCCGTCGGCAAGATCATTCGTCGCATGGCTTTGGAGTATTCCGATGCCGTCCGCATGATTCAAGCTCGTGGAACGAAAGACTTTTCACGATGGTCGCGCGACCTTTATGGCAGTGCTCATGATGTGTTCTACCAAGGCGAGCCAACAATGGCTGAGTTTGGTCGGCTGATTGTGGGTGACCTTGCCAACATCGCAGATTCAAAACAACTGCCTGTTGATGAGAAAAATATCGAGTCCGCGGATGCGGTCAAGATTCTTCAGGAACGCTTGGATAAATCCTTTCCTCACCCAACGAACCCTCTCACCGTCAAATTAAGCGACGGAATCGTTTCCGATGCAGCCGCAGGAAGTGACTACATCAAGTTGAAAGCAGAAGCGAAGTTCAGCGATCGTGATTTGCGACTGCTGGAGGCTCATGAAGGCTGGGTGCATGTTGGAACCACGATGAACGGACTGGATGTGCTACGCCGGGTTCTTGCGACAGCTAAATCTCAAATCAATCGAGTCCGATTATTCCGAGATCCTGTAGCTGGTAGGCGTCGAAACGGTCGTTGAGCCTTCGTTTTCTGTACCTCAATTGAACCGGCAGAAAACGATATCAAGGATAGTTGCAGAATGCCTCTTAACCGGATTGTGCGAATCCTCCAACTTTTCTAGTATCCCGCAGGCCGCCAGCGGCCAACCTAATCGAAATGAATGAGTTTGGCAGGAGGCCAAGTTTTGGACGCGTGGACTAGTGCGAAAAACATATTTTTGATCGTGGTCGTTGTTTGGGCCTCGCTGCTGTTCAATCCCCAGTTCCGAATGGCTTCCGCTCAGGAAACGGCGACCGCAAATCCCGCCGAAGTAGCGACGCCATCGCAGATAACAACCGAGCAGGTTGAGGCTGCACTGGCTGAGCTTGACCAAAACGGCAAGATTGCTGCCGATGCGAAACTACAAGCAATCGAGAATTATCAAGCTGCGATCAAGAACGTTCAAACCGCTAGTGAACATGACGCTCGCTTGAAAGCCTTGATCGCAGATGCAGAATCAGTCACCGCGAGAACTCAGCAACTCAATACAGAACGCAATGAGGTCAAGGATAAAAAGCCTGCCGTCGAATCAGGTCTTGGACTACAAGCTTTGGAGCAGCTTTTACCGACCGCTGAACTACAGCTCTCCGGCTACAAGAAAGCAAGACAGGACGCTGAGTCCGAAAAAGAATCTCGGTCACCGCGTCGAAAAGAGATTCGAGCACGATTGGTTGTCATTCAAGAAAGAGTCGCCGATGCGTCATCGCAATTGGCAACATTAGCCAGCGCTGAAACGTCGCCGCAAAGCCAGTCGTTAGTCGCCCGGCTACTGACCCGCAAAATGACGCTCGAAAAAGAGAAGCCAGCCTTGGAGGCCGAGCTATCAAAGTTCGACGCCGAAGAAGCTGCTGATCTTGTTCGCATGCGAATGGAAGTTGCAGGTTCCAACGCGACCTACACCGAAAAGTTGATCGCGTTGCTGCAGCAAAAAATAAACGCGGCTCGTGAAGCGGCTGCTGAAGAATCCGTTCGTGCGGCACGTCACGAAGCAATCAATGCCGATCCTGCGCTGAAAGTTTATGCGGAGAACAATCAGGAACTGGCCGAATCCGCGAAGAAAGTCGCTGAATCTCTTGCGGAAACTGAATCCAAGCTGAAAGCGTCCACTGGTATCTTTAACGATTTGCTTCGTCAGTTCGGCCAAACGAAAAAGAAAGTTGATTCAGTTGGGCTTTCAAGTTCGATCGGGGCCCTTTTGCGTAAGCAGTTGGCGGCACTGCCCGATATCGCGTCACGTCGAGCAGAAGTAGCGATTCGACAGCAGATCATCAACGAAACGCAGTATCAACTTTTTGAACACGACGAGGCGCATCAAGAACTAGCGGAAGTCGACGGGTTGGTTGAGCAAATGGTTGCCGAGGCGAGCGTTGACAAAAACAAGAGCACGGCCATGTTGAAAGCGGCCGCGCGCGAGCTGGTCGATCGAAAACGCGATTATCTTGACGACCTTGTTCGCAGCAATGGGAAGTATTTTGACGCTCTGATTGAGCTAGATACGGTCGACCGACAAATCATCTCCTTGGAAGCGGACTACCAAAACTACATCGACGAACGTGTGCTATGGATTCGGAGCGGAAGGCCACTAACGGCTGGCGTGAACGTGGAAGAATCGGATGTCTGGATGCTATCGCCTGTAAAGTGGGCCGAAGCTGGAACGCTTTTGTTGCGCGATGTGAAACAATATGCAATTCTCTACTTGTTCATTTTCGCCGCGATCGGTGTTCTGCTGTTCCGTGGGCCGAGCATTCGCAGGGCGATCACTTCTACCGGTGATGCGGCCAAGAAATCGAATTGCTGCTCTGTTGGTTTAACGCTGCGAGGATTGTGGTTGACTTTCATACTGTCGCTTGGCTTGCCGCTGCTATCGGCCTTCTTTGGCTGGCGGTTGGTACAGTGTGCCGGTTCGTCTGAATTTACTCTAGCTATTGGTCACGGCTTGAAAGTCGTCGGGCTGCTTTGGGGCTGTGTCGAGCTTGTTCGTCAGTTGTGCCGCAAGAATGGAGTCGGCGAATCTCACTTTCAATGGCCGGCTCATGCCACGTTGTCGTTTCGCCGTGAAGTCAATCTGTGCACGATGATCGCGATACCATTCTTTTTCATCTCATCGACGTTAGCGTCAAGTGACGGCATCCATGAACGAAGCGACATTCAGCGAGTTGCCTTCATCCTAGGAATGTGCGCGATTGCATTTTGTGTTTTTCGTTTGCTTCGCCCAGCGGGACTTTTGCGTGAGTACTATTCCATGAATGAAACGGGAATGGTCGCGAAACTTAAACTCGTGATTCCGTTCGTCGGATTCGCCGTGCCGATATCCCTCGGAACTCTTGCGGCGGCCGGTTATTTCTTCACGGCGCAAACCTTATTTTGGCGGCTGTTTGCAACGTTTACGTTCGTTGCAGTGATGTTTGTTTTGCGTTCGATCTTCTTTCGCATGCTGTTTCTGCGCCGGAGACAGTTGAGCATCGAAGAAACTCGCAGTCGAGCAGCAGAGGCAAGATTGGCCAGTGATACAGTGGCGGATCCGTTGTTGGTTGCAGGAATTGTGCTAGGAGATAAACAAGCCGACATCACCGCACACACATTGCAATCACGAAAGCTTGTCAATTCTGGGATGTCCGCTTTGGCTTTGGTCGGATTGTGGTTGATATGGATCCAAGTCTTGCCAGCGTTGGGCATGATTGGGGATCATCCAGTCTGGGGAAGGGCCCCGGAAACTTCCGCGGTCGCAGCTGTTGCACGACCAGCGATGTCACCAATGGTAGCCACCGGTTCAACACCAAACAACGCCGCCACGATGGTCCAGCCGGAAGAAAATGACGTATCCAGTTCGGTCACTCTGTCAGATCTGGCATTTGCAACCCTGATCGTGTTAGTGACGATCGTACTCTTTCGAAACGGTCCAGGCCTGTTGGAGATGTCGGTGCTGCAGCAACTTCCGATGGAAGCCTCCGTTCGATACGCGATCACGACGCTTGTCAGTTACGCGATCGCCATGTTCGGAACGATTGCTGCCTGCTCAACCATTGGCTTGGAATGGTCGCAAATTCAATGGCTGGCAACAGCACTAACATTTGGTTTGGCTTTTGGCCTTCAAGAAATCTTCGCTAACTTTGTCGCTGGTTTGATCATTCTGTTGGAACGACCTGTTCGAGTCGGCGACGTGGTGACGGTTGATGAAATTACTGGGGTCGTTTCGCGAATTCGCATTCGAGCAACTTCGATTACGAACTGGGATCGCAAAGAGTACGTGGTGCCCAACAAAGAATTCATTACAGGCAAGCTGTTGAACTGGACGTTGTCCGACAAAGTAAATCGAGTCGTTGTCGAAGTTGGATTGGCTTACGGTTCCGATACCGAACAGGCGCGGCAATTGTTACTTCAAGTGGCCAAAGAACATCCAGTTGTTCTGGAAGATCCACCTGCAGTAGCAGGCTTTGAAGGCTTCGGCGACAACTCACTTAACCTGTGCTTACGAGCGTTCTTGCCGACGATGGAGAATCGTTTACAAGTCATCCACGACCTGCATACTTCGATTGATCAAGCATTTCGCAATGCAAATCTTGAGATTGCATTTCCACAACGAGACTTGCATATTCGCTCGGTCGATCAAAATGCTGCATTCGTGGCACAACGATTCGAAGTTCAATCTAATGATGACCTTCAGGATGCCGCATAGGCCGCGGAAGGTCCGTCCTTTAGGCTGCAGCCTTGCAGCACGTTTGGAAACGTTGTCCGGTTCTATGGCTGGTTGCCGTGATCGGAGCGACTTTTCTTGACTCGCTAATACAGTTGAAATTCCATTGGTTTACGTCTGACACAGCCAGCTCATCGTTAAATGATTTGGATACTTATTTACTGCAGCGCTTCTGATGGAGAGATTTCGTTTCTGTGCGGCTAGTTTCTCTCAAGCCGTCACAGCATCGCAATAAATTGGAATTGGCATCGGCCAATCAATTTTCGAACAATCGGTGCAGCGAAGATTGTTCTGTAGCTACAAAATGGTGCTGGTATCTCTTGCGCATCTCGGCTGTTGTGTGACCAACCCAAGAGTCGATGATACCAGGTTGAATACCAGCACTGGCACATTGCCTGCAGAGGCTGTGTCGCAAGGTGTGCCACCCTCGCAGGTGTTGAAATCTTGTGCCTCGGACAGTCAAAGCGAAAAAAGGCCTCAAGCAGAAATCTGCTTGAGGCCTCGATCAATCGGTAAACACCGTAGTGGGGGCGACAGGAATCGAACCTGCACTCCTTTTGGGAACTAGATCCTAAAACTAGTCGTTGAATCGCTTTTCACCACAGCTTTTGTCGAGTGAAGTATACCTAAAGCATCGGCTGTTACTATCTCAAACTCTCTCATTTTCATTCAGGTTTGTGCCGTATTGCTCACGTCACTTGGAGCAAATGTCGTAACTACGACTTTTGCTTTTTGTTTGCCCAGCGAAGCTGGCAAACCCCGTCGGTGCTTGCCACCGACCTC
>CAYGUE010000098.1:0-26663 GCA_964352885.1 uncultured Pirellulaceae bacterium | reverse complement strand
GTCTCTGGGAATAGCAGCGGCGGAACCTTGTAACTCAACATGAGCGACGAACCGTGGAACAAAGCGCTCGTCATCAAGCCTACGACCAGCCGATTCGCGGTCGGGCCGAGTCTTCGGTGGTCCAGGTGAATATCAAAACTTCCGGATTGAACCTGTTCCAGAATGTTCGAAACCCGTTGTGGAAGTTTGTCGAGCAGCTGTTCAACTTCCAGATAAAACCGACGCAATTTTCGCATTTGTCGTGCTGGCGAAAGACGTTTCAAAACCATCATCCGTTGGAACGGCTTCATGATCTCCATCAAGCTAAAATCTGGCGAAAGGCAACGGCCGGTTCCTTCCAGTGAAATCAAAACCTTGATTAGCAACGAAGCTTCACTCGGCAGTATGATTTTGTAATTTCGGACCACAGCCACAAAATCATTTAGGGCGTTTGCCATGTCGAAATTCGCAACTACTTGAGTCGAATACTGTCCGACAAAGTCCGCGACATCGTTCGACAGGGCAGCTTCATTAAGATCCGACGGGCAACGACCAACGCGTTTGATTAGCGTCGTAAGCATTGAAACATCTTCATTCACGATCGAGACCAGCATCGCTTCAATGTCTTCACGAAGCCGTTCACTGATTCGACCGACCATGCCGAAATCAAGCATCCCAATCGCGCCATCGTCCATCACCATCAGATTCCCTGGATGAGGATCTGCATGATAGAAGCCGTGATTGAAAATCATGTCGAGGTAACGATTGGCTCCTTCGCGTGCAATGTCCGAACCAGTGATCCCGTTGATCGGCTTGCCGTCGTATTGGCTCAGTCGTGTTCCAGGCAAGAAGCTCATCGCGAGCATGCGTGTGGATGACAGTCGGCTGATCGGTTCCGGGATCATGACGCCGTCGTCATCGGCAAACATCGCTCGGAATTGGTTCAAGTTGTTTAGCTCTCGTTCAAAGTCCAGTTCCCGTCGCATCGTCCGCGACATCTCGGCGACGATCTTTACGGGTTGATAGATTTTGAAGTCATCCAGTCGCTCAGCAAGTTGTGCCATCCCGGCAAGGATGTCGAGGTCCGTTTCCACAGCGCGTTCGATACCTTGATGTCGAACTTTCACAACAACGTCCATCTCGGGAGAATCATTGACTCCCGGATCATCGCCCAGCCAATTTGACTCGCGATGGATTTTCGCTTTGTGAACTTGGCCGATGGATGCCGAAGCGAACGGCTCCTCTGCGAACTCGATGAATAAATTCTCGAGTGTATCACCTTGTTCCGCTTCGATGATTTCCTTGACGTATTCAAACGAATCGGCCGGCGCTTCCGATTGAAGTTCTTCAAGCTCTTTTGCGAGACCCGGCCCGATTACGTCAGGACGTGTGCTGAGCAATTGTCCGAACTTGATAAACGTTGGCCCAAGTTTCGTGAGTGCAATTCGAATGCGAGCTTCTTGGGTCAGTTTTGAGAGGACTTCACCATCCGGTGCTTTCAGGCGATCGGAGATGAAGTCAATATTGAACTTGCTCATCCATTCGGCGAGCCCATATTTGCTGAGGACCGAAGCGATCTCCGTCCAACGCATCGCGTTTCGGTAGAGCTGTGGAATGGACGGTATCGATCTTTTCATCCCTCAATTGTATTCGGACACACGTAAGTGCATAGGCTTAGACGTGGTTGTGGCTTCCAGCCGCAATCATTTGCAGGTTTGTGGATGCTTCTTGTGGCCACAGGCGTCTCGGTTTCGATATCATAATGCGAACAATTGAATTCACCGGAGTTTCTCGTATGGTTTTTTTTCGCATCATGCCGTTCGTCGCGATCGTCGCGGCGGCGTATCTTTCCGTCTTGGGCGATTGCCAAGCCGAAGAAGATTATCCGATCGCGATTCGCCATTGGGCGGGCGGTGGAATCACGGTAGAGAACCAGTGGGGGCTTCATGCGGGAATGGGGCTGAGCGAAGAAGTGAAGTCGTCTTTCGATCGCGGCATCGATCTGGACGTTTCCGAAATGGCGTCGGGAACGGCCGGAAATGTTTCTCGAACTCCGAACGCCGAAACGATCCAATCGTCCGATGGTTCTCTCGATTTCAACAATGCCAATGCGATCTCAGTCGTTCGTGCACCGATGGCTGAAAGTGGAAAAGCGAAACCCGAAACGCCAAACATTTCAGTGGTTTTCACTAGCGGGACTTTGATTGTCAATTTGAATGAAGTTAGCAGTACTCATTTTGAAAAGTTGATTCAGCTCGAATCAGTTCGCGACGAGATCACGGAATTGGGCGAAAAGTTTGGCAACAGGCCCGTCGTGATCGCATCGCACGTGTCGCACAACAAAGCCTTCTGTGAAGAATTGGTTGAACTGTTTCATCCTCGATTGTTGATCGTCAACGATAAGATCGAGCAGATTGGCGAAGTTAATGTCGAGTCGATTTCGCACAATACGGTAGCCGTTTCGAGATTGGTTCCCGAGCTAAAAAGTAGCAGAATTGTGTCCCTTGGAACCCAGCCATATCAAATGTCAGATAAGCTCAAAGAACTCTTTGCCAGAAAAGAGGCTGCTTGCTCCGATTCTCGCGAGATGTTCACGAAACTTTCCGTCGAGCAGATGAACTTCAAGCCAGCCAACGGATCTCACACGCCGCGTTGGAACGCGGAGCACATGATGGGCCGCGAACTTAAATTTTTCTCGCAAATCTACCATTCGGTTGATCCTTCGATTCCTGTGATGGACTTGAATCCAAAGCAAATGCCAAAGGATTACCAGTTCGCACACGAAGATTGGACGGGAGCGGAAGAAGCTCGCCAAATGAAACGAGTCGAAGATTTCACTCGTCGTTTTGCATATATGCTTGACGGCATGCCACTGGACCGAAAAGCCAAAGGCAGCCGTTTTTGGTCGCCTCGCGCGTTGCTTAAGCAGATGGAGCGACACTACAATGAACATTCGGCCAACGTCGTCAAGAAAATGAAGCTCGACGGTTGGCCCAACGACAAACAGTAAATCCTAGTTCAAGCGAAGATCAACATATGTCAAAACGAGTCCTTTCCGTCGCTGTGACTTTCCTTTGTGGTTTCGTTTTGGTCAGTACGGGTTTCGCGCAACAGGATTGGACGCAGTGGCGTGGCCCGAAGCTCGATTCCGTCGCGGCAGGTGAGAAGATCGTCGATACGCTTGATGAATCCACGAAGCTGTGGCGAGCAGAACTTCCTGGTCCAGCAGGTTCGAGCCCGATCGTGGTTGGCGATCGAGTGTTCTTGACGTCCGTCGACGGAGAAAAACTGGTTGTCCTGTGTTTCGAAGCATCCAGCGGAAAAGAACTTTGGCGAAAGTACGTCGAAGGCAAGGACAAAGCATCGCGAGACAGCGGCAATTCAGCAAGCAGCTCGCCATGTAGCGACGGCACCCACGTTTGGACGATGTTCGGTAACGGACAAGTCAATTGCTTCACAGTCGATGGCAACGAGGTTTGGGCGAAGAATCTGCAAGATGAATATGGAGAGTTCCAGATCCAGTTCGGAATGTCGACAACGCCAGTGTTGGATGGCGACCAACTGATCTTCGGACTGATGCATGGTAAAATGCGGAACGACACGTCGACGTCTGTCGGAAAGATTGTTTCCCTGGACTTGAAAACCGGCAAAGAGAATTGGTTGCACCTTCGTAAGACGGATGCCGTCTCAGAAAACAAACATGTCTACGCCTCGCCAGCGATCGATCATTCCGGCGGCACTCCGCAGTTGGTGATCCATGGAGCGGACTACACAACAGGTCACTCAATGGAAGACGGATCCGAAGTTTGGCGGCTTGGGGGAATGAATCCGAAAGGCGATGCCTACAATCCATATTTGCGATTCGTTGCTTCTCCAACCTGCTACGGCGGGAAAGTAATCATCCCAACGGCGAAGCGTGGCCCTGTACTGGCCGTTGAATCAGGGCTTGAAGGAAAGTTGACAAGAGACTCGCTCGCGTGGCGAAGTGATCGTGTCACGCCAGATGTGGCGACGCCGGTTTACTATCAGGATCGAATTTTTCTGGCCCGCGAGAACGGTGCCCTTGCGTGTCTCGATGCGGAAACTGGGAAGAAGCTAACCGAAAAACGTTACATGGCGGACAAACATCGTTCGACGCCGGTTGCGGTCGACGGCAAACTCGTAATCACCGATCGAGCTGGCAGAGTGATTCTTGTGAAGGCTGACGAGTCTCTCGAAGAGATTTCTTCGATCGATCTTGGTGAGGAGACTTTGTCGTCTCCCGCCGTCTCCAATGGCAAACTCTTCGTTCGCACGTTTGATGCTCTTTATGCATTTGGAGATGGTCCGAGATTCGCAATCGCAATCCATGGCGGTGCTGGGGCGTCGAAAGATTCGATGAGCGCTGAACGAGCTGCGTCCTGTGAAAAGTCTATGAACGAAGCGTTGGCGATTGGAAAAGCGATACTTGCCAAGGGAGGAACTTCGCTTGAAACCGTCGAGGCAGTGATTATGTTCCTAGAGAATGATCCACAATTTAACGCTGGGAGAGGCGCCGTTTTGAATGCGGAGGGCAAACACGAACTCGATGCATCAATTATGAACGGAGAGAATCTTCAGTGTGGCGCTGTTGCGGGTGTCTCCACGATCAAGAATCCGATCGTCGCGGCTCGGAAAGTAATGACTGACACGCGACATGTTCTGTTGGCCGCCGCGGGAGCCGAAGCGTTTGCCGATTCAATTGGCTCTGAAATTCAACGCGTTGACAACTCATATTTTACAACGCCAAAACGAGCAAAGCAGCTGCAGCGAATGCGAGAGAAGGCAGCCACTAAAAACCGTAGTTCGCAAAATGAACGATTATCTTCGAAGTGCGACTACATGGGCACCGTTGGATGTGTGGTACTTGATTCGCACGGAAATCTTGCTGCCGGCACGTCGACTGGCGGAATGTCCAACAAGAAATTCGGACGTGTTGGTGACAGTCCTATCGTCGGAGCCGGAACTTACGCAGACAACAAGACTTGCGCAGTTTCCGGAACCGGGATTGGCGAGCAATACATTCGCAATGCGGTTGCTTACAACGTTGCAGCTCAGATGCAGTACGGGAAATCATCGTTGGCAGACGCTTTGAAAGACAATCTGGAGAACCGGTTGGACGCAGATGATGGTGGTTTGATTGCAGTGGATAGAAGCGGCAATATCGCCACTGGAACGAACACTGGCGGGATGCTTCGCGGCGTGGCGGATGGATCAGGACGGTTTGAAGTGTCATGGTGATTTGATCGCAGGATGATGACATCCTCGATTGTGGGTATAATCAAGATTCATGAATTGCCCTGACCTAAAATGCGGCTCCCGTTGAGTAACAAACCGCCGATCGATTCGAAGATCCCCAAAGCAGTCGTTTCACGCCTGAGTTTGTATTTGCGCGAACTGCAACAATTGCTGGGTGACGAAACGAAAACCATCAGTTCAACCAAGCTTGGCCGACGACTCGGTTTTACCGCTTCACAGGTTCGCAAGGACTTCGCTTACTTTGGGCAGTTCGGATATCCGGGAATTGGATATCGGTGCGAGGAACTCGTGGCGAAGATTCGTTCGATCCTTGGAACGGATCGAACATGGCCAGTCGTTCTTGTTGGTTGCGGTAATTTGGGCCAAGCACTTTTGGGATACCGCGGCTTTTCGACGCAGGGATTTGAAGTCGTCGCTGCGGTCGATGTTGACGATTCGCTTGTTGGAACGACAATCGAAGGGCTCACGATCCAGCAGCTTTCGAGCCTAACGGAGATTGTTCAGGCCAAGAACGTTCGAGTAGCGATCTTGGCGGTGCCAGCAAAAGCAGCAGAATCAGCGGTAGAAGCGATTCTCGAAGCTGGAATTAGTGGCATTTTGAACTTCGCCCCCGTCACTCTGTCGCTGCCTAAGAATATTGGGCTCGTTGAGGTGGACTTGGCCCGGGAACTGGAACAGCTTGCATTTTCGGTTCTTCACAACGGTCAATACCAATGATATTGCCGAGCTTTAAGCATTGCAAAAAACCCTTGTTGTTGACTAAACTGATATCCGGTTAACAACTAACTGGTGCCGTCCGTTGCGAGTCCGCAAATCCGGCTTTTGATGATTTCGTCGCAGTCGCGACACAACGCCAAAAAGAGGAGAGACTCGTGGCAAGTGTAGATAAACAGGTTGAACGACTACCTTACAAAGTCAAAGACATTTCACTCGCGGAATTCGGTCGCAAAGAGATTCAACTGGCCGAAAACGAAATGCCAGGTTTGATGGCGCTTCGTGAGAAGTACGGGGAGAGCAAGCCTCTCACCGGTGCTCGCATTGCGGGTTGCCTTCACATGACGATTCAGACTGCGGTTCTCATCGAAACGCTTGTTGAGCTTGGGGCAGAAGTTACTTGGTCCAGCTGCAACATCTTCAGCACCCAAGATCATGCTGCTGCGGCAATCGCCGTTACAGGTGTTCCTGTTTTCGCTTGGAAGGGTGAAACCGACGAAGAGTTCGAATGGTGTATCGAGCAGACTTTGTTCTTCCCGTCTGGCAAGCCGCTGAACATGATTCTGGACGACGGCGGTGACCTGACCGGAATGGTCCACGACAAATTCCCAGAGATGTTAACGAACGTCGTTGGTCTCAGTGAAGAGACCACTGCTGGCGTTCACCGCCTCGATGCAATGGTCAAGGCTGGTACTCTCAAAGTTCCTGCGATCAATATCAACGACAGTGCAACCAAAAGTAAGTTCGACAACCTCTACGGTTGCCGTGAGTCGCTTGCCGATGGTGTTAAGCGTGCGACCGACGTTATGCTTGCCGGTAAAGTTGCTGTTGTCTGTGGTTATGGTGATGTTGGTAAAGGCTGTGCTCACAGTCTTCGCAGCTACGGCTGTCGCGTTATCGTAACTGAGATCGACCCAATCAACGCTCTGCAGGCGGCGATGGAAGGTTACGAAGTTACGACGATCGAAGAGGCGTCGAAAGAAGGCAATCTTTACGTCACCACAACTGGTAACAAAGACATCATCCTCGGCGAACACATCGTCAACATGCCGAACGATGCGATCCTTTGCAACATCGGCCACTTCGATACCGAAATCGACGTTGCTTGGCTCGAGTCACAAGTCGAAACGGGTAAAGTTTCCAAGTCGGAAATCAAGCCTGCGGACATCGGTGCTGTTGAACGTTACACATTCGCTGACTCAGGTCGCAGCGTCATCATTCTGGCCAAAGGCCGTTTGGTGAATCTCGGTTGTGCAACGGGTCACCCAAGCTTCGTGATGAGCACATCGTTCACGAATCAGGTTTTGGCTCAGTTGGAACTCTGGGAGAACAAAGAGAACGACAAGTACGAAGTCAAAGTTTACATGCTGCCAAAGCGTTTGGACGAAGAGGTTGCTCGTTTGCACCTTGATAAGATCGGCGTGAAACTGACCACGTTGACTCAGGAGCAAGCCGACTACATTGGCGTTCCAGTTGATGGTCCTTACAAAGCTGATCATTACCGTTACTAAACAAGAACGGTTGCTCTAGATCACGACAAACGAAAAGCCGCTGGTTTTGTGCCAGCGGTTTTTTTCGTGTCCACATCGTCTGGTTCCGCTAAAGCGTCTCTTCTCCAAGTTCTGTTTGGCCGGTGAAGGATCGGTTTGGTCCAAACAATAAACCACCAGTCGTGGTTTCAGTGAAGGGAACGTTCACGGTGACACGAACCTTCAACGTTGAATCCACGGTGACATTTTGCTCTACGTTGACCGTGAAGTTCGTGACCCCCACCGAGCTCAAAACAAAGCTGACTTTGTCTCTGATCTCTTGATCGGTTGCACCCGGGATGATTCCCGCTCGAGCACCTTCGTAAGCCGAGGCCTGAGTTGCATGCTGAATCATGCTGGCCCGAGAAATCTCGAAGAAAGCAAACATTGCTGTAAGCAACAGAGGAAGTACGATGGCAAACTCGACCGCGACTGCACCTCGTTGACGTTTTTGCCGTGTTCCGGACTTGATATTGTTGATCATGATGGGCCTTGAATGAAGCACTACTCGATAAGCGTGGCTGAAAGTTGTCTTGCGATTTCCTCAAAAGTTTCATTAAGCTCTGAGCTGGTGTCGGCGAAACGGCAGCAAATTGACTCATCGCAGCAAACAATTATTCTTTGACCATAACAGCAGTCGCGACAACGGCTTTGCCCGCGAAAGGTCCAAAAGGAAAAAGACTGTTATCATCTCCAGGAGCGGAAACAGTAATTTCAATCAGTTCACCTCGTGCCAATGTCTCCACGTTGGATGGAACAATGGTCACGGTTACGTTATTGAGATTCCGACCATCGCAAACAGCGTTCGCCGAAGCCCGTGCTTTGGTGGCTGTGCCATTGGTTTTGACACTAGTCTTCACGCCTTCATACGCAGCTTGCACCAGTGTCTGGCGAAGGAAAAGCATGCTGGCGGCCTCGATGCCGCCAAAAACGATCAGCACGATCAGTGGGAGGCAAACGGCAAACTCGACAATGGCGGCACCCCGTCTAAGGAGTCCATGTCGGCGTTGGTGCTTTTTGGAGTGATGTAGCATGTCAATTCCAGACGCTGCAAAGATGGCAAAGAGATTCAACTCGAGCCTTAAGCTCTTGCAGTGACGCCTGACTCCTTCAGCTGTATTTTCAGACGTTCAATTTCGCTTGCCTGATCTTCAAGGCGTTTCGCAACAACGTTGTACTCTTCAGCCATTTCCGACCAAAAGTCGTTTCCACGGAATGAGAGTTCCTCTGTGTTGCCATCCTGTCCGAGGTGCCGCAAATACTTACGAAGCCGACCAACGGGTCCGACAAAACGATTGCTAAAGCGAATCGTATCGAGAAGGAATGCGGGGAAGATGCAGATGAGGATTAAACCTACAAGCGTAAATTCGCCTGCTTCCTGTGCGACTCGTGTTGCCAGCGGCTCGCCTTCCGGACCGCTAAGCATCGCTTGCAAAAGGACAATCGCGAGGCCCGCGACGATGAAGTACAAGAACCAGTGCAGGACAATTCGCTTTAGCAAAGCCCCTTGGACTTGGGAGTCAATGTAGTTTTGTTTTCTAGCGTGTTTCATTTGACGCTCATCGTGGTCTGAATCATTGAGAATTAATTGCGATTGTGTTTCGCGTAGCCTTTAAAAATACAACTTGATTTGGGGGTATGCATTCAAAACAATCTTTTTTCCTGATGAGAAAACTCAGCCTGGACCTCACGCTCAGGGTTATCACGTCATCCGGCACAATTGGAACAATGCAGCCTCGAAACGTGATGCATTTTGGCTTCATTGGTGATCTCAATATCCGTTTGGGCGAGTTGCTCCATCGATTACTTAGTTTCGTTTTGCTCAAGATGTGATCGTCATGACGACCCAATGCAACTGATTCGAGGGCTGCTGGGAAGTGACCGATAAAAGACGAACGGATCTAAGCGATCGCTTTTACCTTTTTGACGGACTGTTCCATGAGCTTGAAATTTGGCATCTATCTTGTTGAGCAAAGAATTGTGACCCCCGAACAGTTTTGTGGACTGGTGAAAATTCAGCAGGAATCTACTCGTTCCTTGGCTTCACTTTCGATTGCGCACAATTATCTGACAATGAAACAGGTCAGCCGTGTCTTGGATGCCACAGAGTCAGAAGACAAGCAATTCGTCGATGTAGCGATTCAAAAAGGACTTCTTGAACGTGCCGATGCAAATCACCTTGTGAAAATGCAGGAGCAGAGCGGCGAGTCAATTCGGAGCTTGGCCGTCGAATGCGGGTTGCTTTCGGCCAGACAAAGCGAAGTGCTGTTCAATCACTTCCAGCGCTTTGGATCCAGAACGATTGAAATGAAACGACGACCTCCACTCTCGAAGCCACACACGAAACCGGCAGCACAGCTCGATTCGTCACTGTCGTCCGCGGCACCGAGCATAACTCCGTCGCCGAAATTCAAGCAACATCCGATCATCACGATCGAAGAAACGCAACACTGAGCCTGATTTCCAGAATTCTGGGGAACAAAGTTGGATTCGCTGCGTCTTTAGGTGGGCAATGGTTCCACACGCCAATCTTCAGGGCCAGCGATGCAGCATCAAGATCGTTTACTCTTTTTCAGTTTGATCTTCTTTTCGATTGCACTGATCGTATTCGTCAGTCAACAGAATGACGAAGTTCCTGTTCCAATGTCGAAAGCGACGGCACAATGCCAGCAGTCGCAAGAACCTGGATCTGTCGCAAATTTGCCACAACCCAATCGGGTGATCCGTCAGACGCTGGACTTCGATGCGCACATCGCTGAGCTTAAAAAGACGACCTCTGATGAATTTACGATTGTGGTCGAAAAGCCGTTTGTCGTTATCGGAGACCAATCTCCGGAGATCGTAAAGCAATGGTCGACAGGCACGATTCGCTGGGCCGTGACTCAAATCAAGGATTCATATTTTCAAAATGAACCTGATCACATCATCAACATTTGGCTGTTTAAAGACAAAGACAGCTATGAAAAGAACACGAAAGCCCTTTTCGGTCGGAAACCAACGACGCCTTATGGGTATTACTCTCCGTCAGACAAAGCGCTGGTGATGAACATCAGCACAGGCGGCGGCACTCTCGTTCATGAAATCGTTCACCCATTCATAGCGGCGAATTTCGAATCGTGTCCTTCATGGTTCAATGAAGGCCTAGCGTCACTCTATGAGCAAAGTTCTGAACGCGAAGGTCGAATTGTTGGCCTGACGAATTGGCGTCTCCGAGGCCTACAGCTTGCGATAAAAGATAGCTTGCTTGGTTCGTTCGAGCGAATGATGTCGACCGACGATCGCGGTTTCTATGAAGGGGACTCGACCAACTATGCTCAGGCCCGATATCTGTGCTATTGGCTTCAGGAACAGGGGTTACTTGTTGACTACTATCACCGCTTTGTCGAAAACGCTGCGGATGACCCAGAGGGGATCAAGACACTCCGCGAGATTCTGGGGCGTCCAGTCCTCTCAAAATTTCAGTCTGACTGGGAAGCCTATGTGTTGGAACTTCGTTTTCGCTAACGACCTGTCGTTTCAGCCGACGTCTATTCGTCATAAGCTTCTCGATATCTGCGGCGACGTCTTCGGCTTCGCAATGTTGCTTGTTCGCCTTCCACAAACCAGTAGCCTCCGAGAACTTTGTACATCATCAAAAGGACAAACGCCCCTCCGGAACCAACTGAAAATCCTAGCATGCTAACTGGCTGGACCGCTTCGGCCTGAGGCCCTTGAGTCCACTGCAGGAACGCGCATCCGATCAAAGTACCAGCGATTCCCATCATCACTGTAGCAATGGTACCTCCTGGATCGCGTCCCGGCATAACGGCTTTTGCAGTCAGACCGACGACTACGCCGAAACCAATCCACGTCAAACCCAAATTCGCGTACTGGGTAAGCTGTTCAATGTCCAATTCCATGGTTTCAATCCGTAAGTGCGCATAGGTCCCCGTAACTTTTATCAGATGATCGAGCGTCGTCTCAATAGACGTTTCCGACAAAAGAACCGTTGAGTACGGATTTAGTCGATGACATCAAGCTTGCGTTTTCGCCGCAATCGTTCGCTAACGCGTTGGAGAAGCAATTTTTCATCGGAAGTCAGGCTCTCGATGCCGCTCTCGTGCAATTTCACCAGCACTTCGTCAGCCATCTCGATTTCGCGCTGTTCAAGCTGGAGCTCATCTCGAATTCGGGCTTCCTGTTTTTCGACCAACCACTTGGAATACTCAGGATCTTCGCTGTCGCCAAATACGAAAAAAGAGGGCGCTTCGGAAAATGAATCCGCCAAACCAAGTGCGGTGTGTGCATCGTCCCAGTCACTGGTGTCGTCGTAGGTCTCAACGAAAAACGAATGTCTTGCAGCGAAATAAAGGCCAATTCCGCCAACAAGCAGCACGAACCAAATCGCTTCCACCGCGCTATGCTTGTAATCTCGAAGGAGCCATGCGAAACCCATCAAAGTCAAAGCTACGGCGGTTCCTGTAACACGAATTGCGGACTCGATCCGGTATTGCGGAACATTCTTGTGCAAATATCCAAAAACGGTCCTGAGAAGATCTGCACCGTCAAAAGGGAAACACGGAATCAGATTCACGATCAATAGTTGAAAGTTAATCCACGTGATGATTTTAATCAGTGTCGTCGCAACATCGCCCGTAAGGAACTGATGAGGTCGGAAAGGATTGACAATCGTCAAGATAGATATCTCGGAAGACTGCAGCAATAACGTTGCACCAAAGAGAAATATCGCGAAATTGACGAACGGTCCCGCAAGAATCGCAATTAGCCGCCAAGACCTTTGTGACGGATACTCAAACGTTGAATTTCCGCCCCAAGGCATAAACATGACCGAATGAACCGATCCACCGACGTTGTGGATCGCGAAAATATGAGCCAGTTCGTGAATGATGACGCTGCCGATTAGAACAGCTGCAGTGACCATTGCCGACGTGAGAATGCCGTTTCCACCGACCGGTGACGCGTTAAAGTCGACGCAAAAGATGACGGCGAGAAACAGCAAGAATAGCGCATGAACTCTAACGGGGACTGAAACCCACCGTCCGAGACTTAAACTCCAGCTCAATTTGTGATCCATAGACGCAACCTGATGATTTCAGGAATTCAAAGCATTTTATGCCGCCTCAGAGACGCTAGTTTACACCGTCAGCCGATTTCGTTCAATCAAACGCATGTCGAAAAATCTAAATGCCACTTATTTGTGTCGGTTTTAACGGGTTGCCTTGAACAGAATCGATCAGTGCCACGTATCGATCCCTCAACGGAAAATGAGCATAAGCGTAAACTGCAATGGACTGCTAGCAGAACCACGATAACAATGGCCAAATTCAAGCAACAGATTGCTTTATTTTGGGCTGTGGCGACACGAATCCGCCGCACGTAATCAGGAATTTCAATGGCAGATATCCAAGCATTTCGGGGACTTAGATACGACCTCTCAAGAGTTGGTTCGTTGTGCGAAGTTGTTGCGCCGCCATACGATGTGATTTCCGCAGAGCAGCAATCGGAATTGTATGCTCTCAATGAGCACAATATTGTTCGATTGATCCTGCCCAAAGACGATGATCTTCGCGGTACAGAGACTGTCTACGACCGGGCAGAAGGTTATCTAAAAGCATGGCGTCGGGACGGAATCCTTCGACCTGATCCCGTGGCATCTGTTTATGTCTATCATCAGTCGTTCGAATTCGAAGGACAACGTTATCGGCGTCGTGGCTTCATCGCCAGGGTCAGGCTCGAAACGTTTGGCGAAGGGAAAATTTTCCCTCATGAGCAAACGCACTCGAGGGCCAAGGAAGATCGCTATCAGTTGATGAAGCGATGTCTGGCCAACCTTAGCCCAATTTTCGGGATCTATCCCGATCCAAAAAATGAAGCTCAGGAAGTTCTCGAGTCAGCAATCAGTGATCGGACTCCACTGACCGCGAAGGATGCGGATGGCGTTGAACATGAACTGTGGCGTGTCAGCGATACGGCCGCGATTACCCGTGCGGCAGCAATTCTTGGTTCGACTCCAGTATACATCGCCGATGGTCACCACCGTTACGAGAGTGCCTGTCGGATTCGGGATGAAGCACGAGCTTCTGGCCACCCCGGTACGACCGAATATGCCATGATGATGTTCATCAGCATGCACGATCCGGGCTTGGCGGTTCAGCCGACCCATCGTTTGTTCCGTGGCTTGCCGGAGATGACGTCGACTCAGCTTGCCGAACGACTGGGCGATGCTTTTGACATAGAGGTCGTTGGTCACGGCGAATCTCAATGTGTCGAGGTATGGGAGGCGATCCAAGTCGAGGACCAGCAGTCGACGATCGGCCTTTACTGTCGAGCCGACGATACGTGGCTGTTAGCAAGACTGACCGTTGAGGGCTTGGAAAAGATGGAATCGATCGCTCCAGAGCAAAGCGACCGATGGCGAGGCCTTGGAGTGTCGATCCTCCACCATTTGATAATGCATGAGCTATTGGATGCAAAGAATCTTCCTGTCCCTAAGTACGTTCATTCAATTGATGAGGTTCGAGAAGGGATCGCGAATGGGGATGGTGTTGGGCGCGATGCTACTGGCCAATCGGGAACGAAAGCTCCCTTTGAGTTGGTCGCCCTCGTAATGCCCGCCAGCGTGGAAGATGTGAAAGAGATTTCAGAGCAAGGTTTGCGGATGCCGGCCAAGAGCACGTATTTCTATCCAAAGCTGATGAGCGGCGTTGTGATTAATCCGCTGGATGAATAGGCCAATTGCGAGTTCCACGTGGAACAAAGGATCCTTGCGGCTGTTTTGGCTGGAGTTTAACTTTCGCAACATGTGTTCCCCGTGAAACCATTGGTTGTTTTTAGCGTGTTTGTTCGGGTGCGGCTCACGCAAACGTGAGACAATTCCGCCTATGTCCGGGATTGTTCAATCAGGGCTCAGGCATGGCACCATCCATTTCCCAATTTGCTGTCACAACTCCCATTTGAGCAAACTACTTTTTGCGGTATTTTCTCACTCGCAACTTACCGAACGCGGTAGGCCTAAAACAAAGTGCTAGCGACAAGGACGATCGTGAGCAGGACGCTGTGCATTGCCAATCAAAAAGGAGGCGTCGGTAAAACGACAACTTCGATCAATTTGGCAACCGGTCTCGCGATTGCAGGGCATTCAGTCCTGCTTGTCGACATGGATCCGCAATGCAACGCTACTTCGGGACTTGGACAGTCGCCAGTCAAGCAGCATCCGCTTATTGATCATGCACCCATTCGCAAGTCAGTGCTAGCAACAACAGTACCAGGCCTCGAAATCCTCCCTGGCAGTGGTTCCTTTCGCGATGCCGATATGCTCGCGAATTCTGACGGATCGGCGACGGCGTTACTCGTGGAGCATCTTCGCAGCGGAGCGATGATCTACGACTACGTGCTGATCGATTGTCCGCCCTCCTTGGGAACGTTGACTACAGCTGCCCTGGCCGCGTCCAACGAAGTCGTGCTTCCAATCCAATGCGAGTACTTCGCGATGGAGGGTCTGACTCAAATGATCGGCGTCATAAAAAAAGTGATGCTTGAGCGTCCTGGTGAACTGACTTTTGGAGGCATCGTGCTGACAATGTACGACGAGTCTCTGGAGCTGACAGCTGAGGTAGATGCTGACCTGAGACAATTTTTTGGAGAAGTCGTTTTCGACACCGTGATCCCACGCGACGTTCATGTCGCCGAAGCGCCAAGCCATGGGCTGAGCGTGTTGGACTATGCACCGCGTAGTCGTGGGAGCCGAGCTTACACCGAACTGTGTATGGAGATACTGGAACGTGACTAGAAAGAAACGCCTTGGACGCGGGCTTGAAGCGTTGCTTAGCACTACTGAACAGGATTATGACGCAACCATTGCGGTCATGGAACCGAGTCCGATCTTCGTTGATCGGAATCACGATGGAATCCCGGACGGTACTGAGCCTCAAATGCTTGACACAGGAGGCTCTTCAACAGAGCTTACAAGCGACATCGTGCACTTAAGTGTGTACGAAATCGAAGACAATCCGTTTCAACCTCGCAGGGAGTTCAGTGAGCCGGAAATCGCGTCGCTTTCAGAGAGTCTGAAAGAACATGATTTGATGCAGCCGATTCTGGTACGTGTTGTTGACGATCGTTACCAGCTGATTAGTGGTGAACGTCGTTTACGTGCTGCAATAAAAGCAAACTGGCAAACGATTCCTGCTCGAATTCGCAAAGCAGACGATCGACTGGTGTCGGAGCTTGCGATCGTTGAGAACCTTCAGCGGAAGGATCTTAACGCGATCGAGAAAGCCCTGTCCTTTCGACGCTATATCGATGAGCATCGCTGCACGCAGGAAGACTTAGCCCAGCGTTTGAAAATTGACCGTTCCACGATTGCGAACCTGATGCGATTATTGGAGCTTCCTCCCAAGATCCAGACTTCTGTGCAAACGGGCGGGATCTCTGCCGGTCACGCAAGGGCTCTTTTACCACTCGGTGAGCCGCAATTGCAGCAGACATGGTGTGATCGAATCGAACGCGAAGGATTGAGCGTCCGGGCGATCGAAAAGCTGGTCAGTGATCGCATTACCGACGAAGAAACCCATGGAGCTGGGAATGCTGAACGGGTTCAGCACAACCGTGATCGGCAGATCGAAGGCCTGCAGCAGGAGCTGAAAATGGCCTTGGGAACCCGGGTAAAGATCAAGTCCGGTGCGAAAAACCGCGGCCAGATCGTGATATCATTCGGTGGAAACGAGGAATTCGAACGATTGCGAGAACTTTTACTCGCCGGCGGCCGTCCTCGTTAACTATGGAAAGCTGCCTGGGAAATGGTCAGCAATTTCCCGTGAAATATACGCCTTGCGGCCATTGCAGGACGACATTATCATTTGGCCTCTGACGGGAAATCGTCAAGCTAAAAAAAGCTCGGGGTGTAGCGCAGCCTGGCTAGCGCACCTGGTTTGGGACCAGGGGGTCGAAGGTTCGAATCCTTTCACCCCGACTTTTTTTTCTTTCATGGCATTGTATTGTGCTTCCCGCCTGCGGAGACGAACTCCGCGAAGATTCCCCACGGATGTTGCTGGAAGACGAGGATGGATTCTCCACTGTTTTATGAAGACATTGCTGTCGGGCAGAGTTGGACCAGTCCGCGGCGTACTGTCACTGAAGCCGACGTTGTCAATTTCGCCACGACGACGGGTGACTTCAATCCGCTGCACGTGGACTATGACTATGCGGCAAAGACTCCTTATCGTCAGCCCATTGCTCACGGGCTGCTGGGTTTATCTTGGGTTGCTGGACTTGGCAGCTATTTTCCCAATGTGAACACGGTCGCGTTTACTGCAGTTCGGAATTGGGAATTTGTACGCCCATTGTTTTTTGGCGATACCGTTTTCGTTGAAACGAACTGCCTTGAGAAAACACCGGCTGGTCGGAAGAATGGAAAAGTCATGTGGCAACGGCGATTGGTAAACCAGTCGCAACAGATCGTGCAACAAGGAATCTTCGAAACCTTGGTCACAATGAAGAACGTTGTGCGTAAGCCTCGTTTTCAGGAGAACGTTCCGCAATCCGGTTTCGCTAGCGGACGCGACGAGACGTTTGATCACGAGAACCTAGAACAGTGAGTCGTGCTGTTCATCTTGCCCGGATAATCGTCAAAGTTTCTCAAGTCGGACAATTGGAAAGACGATACCAAAGATGATGGTGTCATTGTACCAATTCAGTGCGCCCAAAGTCCTTTGTTTCGCAAGAAGCGTCGATGAGTGGAATTCCTCAAACCAAAATGTTGGCGAAGTTGGGCAGGCGTCGAAAGCAAACGGCGTTTTTGACAGTGGCTGCAGCTACTTTCTTTTGCCTTAGCTTTATCTGGCCACTTTCGACGGAGTCATGGCGCAGTGAGAGCGAAATTTCGCTCTCTTTAACAAAGCGTAAAGGCTCTGGCGAAGAGTTCAGAACGTTGCTCGACGAAGTCGTAAAACGACGTACATCCGTGGAGTCGATAACCCGTGCTCTCAATCAAAACGGGATGGGTATCAACGCCCAAGAGATCACAACAGCTCAGATTGCGAAGAAGGTAAGGCAGCGATTGAAAGTTGTCCTGGTGGATCAGAGCATCGATCCCAATGACCTGAAAGTTCGAGTTGGGCTAGAAGGAGCAGCAACGGAAAAAGAGAACTACTTTGTCAACATGTTGGCAACGACGATCGCTAAAGACTTCATGACGTCTCCGTTGGCGGGAATCATTCCTAATGCCCCACTGCCAGCATCCGATATTGAATCGCTGCAGCGACGCCACAACGAAATTGAAACGCGTGCTAACGAACTGTTGGCACAAATAGAATCGAACCTCCGATACGCAGCCAATGAGATGGCTCAAGCTACTCCTGACTCTCTTGAGTTGGATCTGCCAGCGTCATTCAGCCAAGGGAGCGTGCTTGAAGGGAATTTGGTCGATTTGGAGATACAACGTCAACGAATCGCTGCTTCGCCCGGTGAATCCATTGTTGAGCTTACTGCGATTGATCAACAGATCGATCGTGTTCGTGCTGAACTTGAAAACTTGAACATCTCCAGCGGCCCTTTTCATATGGCCAGCCACACGCTCAATCGAGTCGCTGCAGGCGAAAGCTTGACCCTTGAGTTGCGGTCGCTACACAGTGCGATAGGCGAACTGGCAAATGTCGCTGCAGAGGCTTGTGCTGCTGCCGAAACTGCGTCACGAACTCCGCCTGCTTTCACGATCGAAAGTGTCCGGGGGCGGGATCCGGTACCTGTTGGAGCCATCCCCGAGCCGAGGGAACTGCTGTATTTGATGTTGGCGTCCTGTTTGTTCGCATCTATTGTCTCGATCGCATACCAACCGTTTGCATATCGAGGCTTTGAGAGTGTGGAGCAAATTGGAAAGAAGCTAAAACTGCCAATCATCGCAACACTTGAATCACGAAACGAATTTGAAGATGTAACAGGTCCCGGGATTCCGGCAGAATCTGTTAGAGCGGAGACTCCGGGGTCGAATCAGGTGGTCAATGTTTGCAAATGGGTTCTTTTTTGCAGCCTGATGTTGACCATTGGTTTCTGTTTGGTGAATGCTGATGTTCGGGACGCATTTACCGTGAGTCCGTTTCACGGGTTCGCAGAGATTGTGTGGACGCTCAAAGGAAATTGAACCAGCTTCGTCACTATTATTTCGAAACGCTAATTACCAAATACGAAACGACAGGAAGTCGTCATGTACGAACAGATTTTCAATCTGACATCCCGCCCTTTCACGTCGACGCCATACGTGAAGCACTATTTTCCCGCTACTGCGATTGATCAATCTCTGCAGCAATGCACAATGATTATTGATCGAGGCACAGGTCCAGTCGTCGTTGTTGGCGATCATGGAACGGGCAAGACACTTTTGCTGGCGATGTTGGAGGAGTCCTTTCAATCCCGATTTCGAGTCGTAAATCTCTCGGTATCGGTGATGCGAGGTCGCAGTGATCTGCTGCAAAACATTTTATTCGAGCTCAAACTCAACTATCGCGGCCTCGACGAAGGTGAAATGCGTCTTGGGCTGGTCGAATACTTGAAGTCAAAGGACGAAGGCAGCGACGGCGACGGCATCCTGTTACTGGTCGACGACGCCCAGAAGCTTTCTCGTGAAATGATCGAAGAGCTTCAGTTGCTGTCTAACTTTATTCAAGACGGTCAGCCTCGTGTTCGGCTAGTGCTCGCTGGCAGCCGCGGGATCGAGGATCGTTTGGCGGATTTGAGTCTGGAGTCGTTCAACCAACGAATCGCAGGGCGATGTTTTCTAACCTGCCTTGGTGGTGAAGAAATTCAGAGTTACGTTAAGGCACATCTTTCGCGTGCCGGTTGTGAGCCGGATGCACTTTTCGCAGAAGACGCCTATCGTGCGATTCGCGAAGTGACGGAAGGTCGACCTCGCTACATCAATCAAGTTTGCGATCACGCGATGATTTTCTCCGCGACACGCGGGCTCATTCCGGTGAACGATTCACTTGTTCGCGAGGCGTGGCATGACATTCAGCAGCTTCCAGGGAGCGTTGCTCCAACGGGCTCGGGAGCTTCTACTAGTGAATGCCCAGCCGTTGCACAGAACCATAGCTTAGGTGAATCAGAAGGTTGGACTGTTCTTGAGTTTGGAGAACTCGGCGATTCCGATTTGCAGGAATTCGAAACTCAAGCGAGTCCGGAAGTGGAATTGTTCGCCGAGTCGTCAATCGAAGAAGTCCAAATTGAAGGAGCTGACCCGTTCGTTGACCAGCCAGCTGAAGTCGAAACAGATGCTGAGGAACCACAGTCAACCTCGATGTCGGCACCAAGTTTCTCTGATTCTCCGGGTGGAGAGTCGGTAGTTGATGCTGACACGGCGACACCGGCAGTGCCGCTTCCGATTCCGGTCAAAGTCGACTGGTCTGATTCAACCGAAGAGTCGAGTTCATCTGTCATCAGCGAGGTGCCAACTGCAGTTGGTGGCGCCGCCATACTTGCTTCGGCGATGGCTGGCTTTGGCGGGACACTCGAGAACGAATCGACGCATACCGAATTCGCAGAGGAGCAGCCATTGGTTGCTGAACCGTTGCAGGTTCAGATGGTTTCCGATGTTGTAGAGGAAGCGATCGTTCCTGAAGAACGTTTCGAATTCGAAGCGACGATTGAATCGGAGTCGTCGGAGTCGTCGGATGCAGTCGCTGAGTCGATACCTGAAGCCCAAACGCCGTCCGTCGCCGCTGATCCTTTCGCAGAAGATGTGTTTGAAAACGAAGAAGTACTCGCTGACACTTACTCACCGTTCGTTGCAAAGCAAAATCAACGTTCTTTGGATGTAACAACCGAACAACTTCAAAACTTGACGCCTCACGACATCGTTTCAGCCCAGCCAGAAGACGAACCTGCGGCGATTCAAGAAGAAGACTCGGAAGAGAACTTCCCAACTTTAGAAACGGTGCTCCAGCCATCTGAACCTGTTCGCGATCCGGTGAAACCGACTTATCAACCAAGAAACTATGAAGAGACGCGGCACGAAAGTGAATTGCTTGGGCCAGATTCTCTCACCGACGAGTTTCATGTGAGTCGCGATGCAGCAACGACTACCGATGCTTCGCTCGGTCAAGTCTCTGAAGTCGAGATATCAGAAGCTGTCGCAACAGAGCCGGGGTCCGGATTCGTCCCATTGGATCCGGATGATTCTATGGTTGAGGCGGAAACCGAATCCCAATCGCAAAACGTGGAGCCAACTCCAACTGCTCCACAACCGCAATCTGATATTGCTTCCTTTTCCATACCGCAGGCGGTTCATGCTAAGGCGCCTGTTGCGTTGCATTCGGCATCATTCGTCGCTGCAGTATCTGAGGAATCCCAGTTGGAGGGAACTTCACCTATGGCAGCGGAAACTCCGCATCGAATTGATCCTTCGCCGATCGACCCGACCATAACACAGGAAGCCGATTCGACCGGTTCCGTTCAGGGTTCCTTCGTTCGACAACACCCAGAGCCAGAGGATGCTCAACTGTCAGAGCCGCAAGTTGAAGCTCCGGTTGCGTCCGCATCGCAGAATGCTTTGTCAGAATCTACGCAACCATCGACAGCTGGCTTTCATGTACAGGCATCCAGCCCAGACGATCCAGACATTCGTCGACAGGCTTTGGAAATCATCCGCCAAATGGGGGCGGGTGGTACTAGCGAGCCAGTTTCACATGAAACGGATCCTGCTCTGGAAACGGTTCAACAGGAGACGAACGCGATCGAAGATACGATCCAGCGCTCGATTCAGGCCCGCGATTCAGCCTTGGAGCAACAGCGTGCTCCGCAAGTTGCGCCAATCGTCATGCCAGAGTTCGAAAAGATCCAGCAGTCGTTGCAACAGGCTCAGGAGGCGCAAGCTAACACGCCCGTTCCATCCGTGCAGCCAATTCCTGTGCAGATGGCAAGTGAGGATTCAATCGAACCAGAGCGACGTATTCTTGAAGAGATTCAGGATCAGTCAGCGATGCTTCCAGATCAGATTGCCGCACCCCCAACTCTACCGTACCCACCTCAGCAGCCAGTTGCCGGCCACGACGATCGGGACATCCTTGAAGTGAATCAGGAAGAAGAACAGCACCCAGTCGCTGCTGCTCAGGCGCTTCAGGCTTCGACGATGCCTGAGTGGTCGCAGCAGGAACCTTCGCAAGGTGAAGCAGCTCGAGTTGACTACCAGAAATTGTTCGATCAGCTCCGCAACGTCCAAAGCAATCAAGAATAGTCGAGACAATTTCCATGACTCATGACATGTCAGACCATTTGAGAAAAATCTCCAGCCGCAACGGTCGATATTGGCTTCGGGATATCCACAAGGATGCCGAATCACCGGGTGAATCGCACGAGGAACTTCCTTTCCGGTCGCTCCACAGCGAGCAGATCCCGAAATTCGCTAAGGCACCGCTTCATGAAATCGTCGTTGTCTCCATTCCGGACATGGCAGTTCGAAACATGACAGCGCCTGCCGCAAAGCTTGGCTATCTACTCGGTGAGAATACTCGCGTCGTTGCGCCATTGCCTAAGGTCGAACAAACTCCTCCTGCTGCACATTCGCTCCCGGAAACGATCGCGCAGCAACGGACAGTCTCGTTCGCCCCAGCGGCGCCGGCGATTCAAAAGCATGCGGCTTTGTCTCAACCATCCGCAGAACCTATTGAGGCGCCGATCGCAGCGAGCGTTCCAATACCAATGGCCGCTTCCGAAGCATCACGCGTCAATGGTGGTTCATCGGATGAGCTTGGCGTAGACACACAGCAGGATGATGCGGTTGAAGCCGCACGTGCGTCGCAGAGCAAAGAAACGAAAGACTCGATTGGTAAGATTGCGGACGAAATCGTCAAGCGCTTTCCCGTTGCCAGTCCCTCAGTGATCATGTTTGCAGGATCGCAGGCGTCGCTGCATACCGACGAATCATGTGCCCGGGTTGCCGCCGAATTGGCGGGGCGAAATTTGGGTCGGGTGTTGTTGATCGACTCTGACTTCTCTGATCGAAGGCTGACCAAAGCCAGTGGCATGAGTCAGCAAGGCGGCTTGAGCGAAGTGATGAACATTGCGTTCCCTTGGCAACAGGCTGTTCTCAAAAGCGGTTCGTCCAAACTGGACTTCATGCCAGCCGGAAACTGTCCGCACAAGCGTTGGATTCCAAAGGAGCAACTGCGGGAAGCGCTTGCTGAGTCAAAATCCTGTTATCAATTTATCTGTGTGAGCGTTGGCGATGCTCATGACGCTGCAGCATCGACATGGTCTGAATTGGCTGACGGAGCATTCTTGCTCGTTAGTGCGACCCACAGCAGCGATTCCGTTGCCGAGTCCGCAGTGACTCAGTTGAGAAGCGATGGTGCTCGTTTGGTTGGATGCATTGTTGCCGATGTTGACGCTGAAGTATCGAAGTAGCTTCCTGATCTTCATGGTTGAGTGTCCTCTTCGGCCACTGGAAATCGTAAGTGCTTTCTGGCATAAACATGCCCATGCCATCAAACATCGAAATTAAATTCCGCGTCGAAGATCTGGACGTCGTTGAAACCAAGGCCGCCGCGATAGCCGACAGCGGCCCAAAACTTCTTGTCCAAGAAGATATCTTTTTCAACGTCGCCCAAGGCCGGTTGAAGCTCCGGAAGTTCGCGGACGGTTCAGCAGAATTGATCGCGTACCGGCGAACGGACTCTGAAACGATTCGCGAAAGCCAGTGGCACGCTTACGTGACGCTGGATCCGGACAGGCTACAGAATGCACTTGCGTTGACAGCCGGACAAGGCGTCACCGTTCGTAAAAGACGGACGCTCTATTTGATCGGCCAGACTCGTGTTCATTTGGATCGCGTTGACGTGCTGGGCGACTTTGTTGAATTGGAAGTCTGTTTGACTGAGAGCCAATCCAACGAAGCTGGTCGGGTGATTGCGAATGATCTGGTAGACCGCCTTGGGCTCGATTCCGCCGAAAAGATTGCTGTTGCGTACGCCGATTTGTTGACTGGTAATTTGTGAACAAATTTCTCGGATCCCAGATATAATCGAAAGCAACACTAACGTAACTGGAAGCTTTGGATGAGCAACGACGAAATTCAGCCGCTTGAAATGTCAGACAATTCGCTAGACATCCCAGGGATTGAATGGGATTCGCCAGATGATCTGGCCGCTTCTGCCTACCGTCTTGAAGACGTTTGCATGGAGGAGCGGCTAGGTCTGTTGCCGAAGCACGCGTTTTGCCTGTGGCCTGAAGACGGTGAAGATTGGATTCATCCAAGCGATCTTGAAGTTGCGCGATCGCTCATTCCGTCGAAACGCATCTTTCGAAAAATGGATTGTCATGATCCGATCCTGAAGAAATTGGGCTACGTCGAGTACGTCTACGGCAAAAAAGCATTTCGAGCTTTGCCGACTCTGTGGCACGAAGTAACCTCTGAAGGCTATGAGCTTGGCGATTCGGTTGAGTTGAAATCTGGCTATGGTAAGCTTCGCCCGATCATCGCGGATATCGTTGGGATGTACTGGAATCGACGCGAACAAACGATTGAATACGAATTGGTCAGGAACGATGTTGCTCAACCAAATCGATACCAATCAAGCCAGTTTCGACTGTGCATGAAAATTGGAGTCGCCCCGACACCGCGCCAAAAGGCTCTTCTTAATCGCGAAAATTCGCTCAACGGACTGTAGGAATCCATTGACTGCATCAATTATCGCAATCGCAGGAGCATCCGGCTCAGGCAAATCTACGCTGGCTCGAGAATTGAAAGAACGGCTTAAATCGAACACAAATGTAGCCGTGCTCAATGAGGACGCTTACTATCGTAAACAAGATCAACTGACGCGTGAGCAGCGGGAAAGAACGAACTACGATCATCCTGATTCGATTGATGAAACGCTGCTTGTGGAACATCTCGTCGCGCTGAAATCGAGAAACGCTGTTGATGTCCCCGTCTACGACTACCAACAGCATGATCGAAGTGACACAACATTGAGACTTGGTCCCTGTGAGGTTTTGATCGTAGAGGGCATCCTACTGTTGCATCGCCAAGCTGTTCGCGACATTACTGACGTATCGGTTTTCGTCGACGTTCCAGTGGACGTTTGCCTTGATCGACGAATCACGCGAGATATCGCTGAACGGGGGCGGACGAGAGAATCGGTGCTGGCTCAATATGCAAAAACGGTTGGGCCAATGTTTAAACAGTTTGTGGCGCCTTCGATGGCGCATGCTGACCTCGTGGTCAATAATTCTGGTCAGAACGAGGAAGCTATCGAGAAAATGCTTCTCCGAATCCGAGCACGTCGCGTAGGCGATTGATTTGCTGACTCGAGACGTTCCGGACGTTTCCCCGGAACATTTTCCTTTGATGAAAAAAAAACACCCTCGGTAACTTTGGGTTCCAGGGGGGCAAGAACACCTCAGTTATCCGAGAGCGATTGGTCGGCTGTTGGGTCTCCGCATCCGTGCTTTGACCCCCCATCCCATGTCTGTTCACTCAGCATCCATGCCGGATTAAACAGAAATGTTTTGTCGTCATTAATCTGTTGCGATCAACGACACGGGGAGATTAGGAAAATCAGAATTTTGGGTCAAGGCAGGTTTCAAAGAAACCGAAAGCAATACGCCAGTTCGCGTTTTTGCATTCGCTAATTTGCGTTGTTTGTCTGCTTTGACAGCAGGATAATTTTCAGATTGCTGACAGCGAGCGGATATGCATTGACGATGCCGTCGTCGATTTCGTCCAAAAACGCGACGCCAAGACCGGCTTACCAAATACTGAGCGATCTAGATTGACTTCCCGACGCACCACCTGCCCAGGCACGCCTTCGGTTCGGAGAATCAAGCAACGTTGTCGCGATGATTTCAAAGCTGTACCGCGATTACTTTCGGGTTGGCCTAATGGTGGCAACTAATCCGCAGATTCTTCAAAACCTGCTTCTTTCATCGCTTCGTATTTCATTTCCATTGGAACTACTTTGTAGCCCTTTTCTTTTAACAATTTCGCAGCCTGACCGGCGCGTCCACCTGATCGTCAGTGGATAAAGACCGTCTGATCTTTCTTGATCGCGCCGAAAGCCGTTTCAGCATCCTCTTTGACTTCATCGACGGGTATATGTTTGGCGATTGCGAAATGGGCCTTATCCCATTCTTCGTTCGTGCGAACGTCGACCAGCAATGCTGTTCCAGCTTGAACTTGCTGAAGCGCATCAGCCAGAAAGGCGGCTTCATTGGATTCAGTATTGCCGGCAGTGCTTTGGACTGGTGATGTTTGCTGATTCGAGTCGGTGGCTTGTTGTACCGGCGACTGGTAACAGCCCGTCATGGTAAGAAGTAAAAAGCACGCGGTCGCTAGTCTCATTGAAAATCCGTGTTAGCTGTCCAGTGATTCAAAGGCTTGGTTCGAACTTCATTTATACACTAAATCGCAGAATTAGTTGCTAAGTCCGACCGCTTGCGGCGTTTTTGTCTAAACCCGTTCGTTCTAAAACTGAGTTGGCCAAGCTCGCTCGATATTAGGGCCGAGCACATCTGACGTCGCTTTCACTCAAATGATATCCAACCACTATTTTGAGAATCGACTTTTGCGTCGTCGATCCTCTGCGTCGATATCGTATAAGCTAAACGCCGCATCGATTTGTGATGGTGAATCGGATGCGAAACAGATCTTCATGCGATTGACGCGTTCGGCGTCAAAGAGGCTGAAGGCGTCGTCGGTTGGCAGTACTGATTCTGAACGGCCTTGATCGTCTGAATTTGAAGGTGAGCCAGCGAGATTGCCTCTGCCTCCACTGACTGGAACCGAAATTAGATTCACTCCGAAGAAACCGGACAGGTTGCTGCGGATGATGCCAATGTCAGTTGCGTTGACGCGTTTATCGCGATTGATATCGTAGCGATTCTCGATACCAACAGTGAAGAATCCTGACAGGTTGTTCCGTGCCAACGAAATGTCGTCGGCATCGACGCGAGCGTCCGTCAATGAGTCACCGGTGTCACCGATGGCATTACCGAAGTAGAAAACGTCAGGAATCGACAGGCCAGTCGCAGCATTTGCAAGCATTGTGACTTGCAACCATGTGTTTTGGACCGCATTGTCCGGCCATGTGAGCATGATTTGGTCAACGCCCGCGACGCTGCCGGGAGACGATGATATTGTTGGCAGCGGAGTACTGCTGCTTGGACTCAGGACTTGCC
>CAYGUE010000097.1:0-26769 GCA_964352885.1 uncultured Pirellulaceae bacterium | reverse complement strand
GTGCTGTGAGAGGGATGAATCACGGTTCGCTACCGTGATTCACCCTACTCGATTTTGGTGTGCTTTTTCTGTTCGCTGTTACCGTTTTGCATTCCAAACTCATTGCGAATCCATCCATTACATCTCTGGGTGGTTGAGGCTCAGGACGAAACTTAATATTTGATGAATCATGGCAGGAGTCAGGCCGTCTTTCTGCCGCGACAAGCTGACCCGCTTCACAGCGGCATTGGCCTGCGTTATACAAGATAATTCAACAGTTGTCTTAACTACAGCGGATGGAGAAATACAGATGTCTAGCGAGAGTAAGTGTCCCGTTCTGAACCCGGCTCATCGAAATACAGCAGCCGGAGGCCTTTCGAATCGCGACTGGTGGCCGAACCAGTTGAACCTACAAATGCTGCATCAGAACGCTCCGATGTGCAGCCCGATGGGCGATGAGTTCGACTACGCCGAAGAGTTCAAAACGCTCGACCTAGCGGCAGTCAAATCTGACCTCGTCACGTTGATGACCGATTCGCAAGAGTGGTGGCCAGCCGACTACGGGCACTATGGTCCATTCTTCATTCGTATGGCGTGGCATAGCGCGGGAACTTACCGAGTCGCGGACGGTCGCGGCGGTGCGAGTTCAGGAACGCTACGTTTCGCGCCGCTCAACAGCTGGCCAGACAATGCAAACCTCGACAAGGCTCGCCGTTTGCTTTGGCCGATCAAACAAAAGTATGGCCGCAAACTTTCGTGGGCAGACTTGATGGTTCTGACCGGCAACTGTGCTCTGGAATCAATGGGATTCGAAACAATGGGCTTTGCCGGTGGTCGCGAGGATGTTTGGGAACCGGAAGGTGATATCGCTTGGGGACCGGAAAGCGAGTGGCTTGGCGACGAACGATACAGCGGCGACCGCGAACTCCAGGGACCGCTTGGTGCGGTTCAGATGGGTTTGATCTACGTGAACCCGGAAGGTCCTAACGGCAACGCCGATCCGATTTCGGCTGCACATGACATTCGCGAAACGTTTGCTCGCATGGCAATGAACGATGAAGAGACTGTTGCGTTGATTGCCGGCGGTCACACGTTCGGAAAAGCCCATGGTGCTGCTGATCCTGATCAATACGTGGGACCAGAGCCCGAAGGTGCAACGCTCGCTGATCAAGGCCTCGGCTGGATCAACAGTTATGGAAGCGGAAACGCGGGTGACACGATCACCAGTGGTCTCGAAGGTGCTTGGACGACTGAGCCCGCGAAATGGGACAACAACTTCTTCGACAACCTGTTCGACTACGAATGGGAGCAAACGAAGAGTCCCGCGGGCGCGACGCAGTGGACGCCGGCTGGTGGCGGCGGAGTCGCAACGGTTCCTGATGCTCACGATGCAGCGACGAAGCATGCTCCGATGATGTTCACGACGGACCTCGCATTAAAGATGGATCCAGTTTACGGTCCGATTTCAAAGCGGTTCCACGAGAACCCTGATCAGTTCGCTGAGGCGTTTGCCAAAGCCTGGTACAAGCTGACTCATCGCGACATGGGTCCGGTTTCCTGTTGCCTTGGGTCAGAAGTTCCTGAGGCACAACTATGGCAAGATCCAGTGCCTGCAGTTGATCATGAATTGATTGGCGATGCGGAGATTGCTGATCTGAAGTCAAAGATTCTCGATTCTGGACTTTCGATATCGCAGCTGGTTTCGACGGCTTGGGCTTCTGCTTCATCGTTCCGTGGCACGGACAAGCGAGGTGGTGCCAACGGTGCCCGGATTCGTCTGGCACCTCAGAAAGATTGGGTCGCGAACAAGCCGGAAGAGCTTGCCAAAGTGCTTCCGGTACTTGAGAAAGTCCAATCCGATTTTGGAAAGTCAGTTTCACTCGCCGATGTGATTGTTTTGGGCGGTTGTGCAGCAATCGAGGCTGCCGCGAAAGCAGCTGGCAACGAGGTTTTGGTTCCGTTTTCACCAGGTCGTACTGATGCGACTCAGGAAATGACAGACGTTGAATCGGTCAATGTGCTGGAACCAACGGCTGACGGATTTCGCAATTACCTTTTGCCAGAGCACACTCGTCCGGCGGAAGAATTGTTGATCGACAAGGCTCACTTGCTGACACTGACGGCGCCTGAGATGACTGTTTTGGTCGGTGGTCTGCGTGTCCTGAATGTGACGCAAATGAACCTTGGCGTGTTTACTGACAAGCCTGAGACGTTGACGAACGATTTCTTCGTGAATCTGTTGGACAACAATCTGAAGTGGAAGCAATCTGAAAAGTGTAAACACTTCTACGAGGGCACGGCCTACTCTGGCGGCGACGTCAAATGGGTGGGCAGTGCTGTTGACGTTGTGTTTGGCTCCAATAGCCAACTTCGTGCGATTGCTGAGGCTTATGCGAGTGCTGATTCTGGAGCTTGTTTCGTGAAGGACTTTGTTGCGGCATGGGACAAGGTGATGAACCTCGATCGTTTTGATTTGGCGTAGGTTCGACGGTCACAAGAGCTGGTCCTGCCAAGCAGCAGGACCGGTTTGCCACGAATCGCACATCACCACGATTGTCATGGGACGGTTCGTGAGATTCATGGCTTGATTTGGGTGCGAAGCCAGTGGCTGTGGCGTCTCGCCGCAGTTCTTTTTGTTACTTTGGCGGAACGCCTAATCCACGGCAGATTCCCCTCCTCTGGAAGGCTGTTTCTGTTAGATGAACGACAGACCAAGAATTCAAATTCTGTATTGCTCAAAGTGCAAATGGCTGATGCGTGCGGGTTGGCTTGCCCAAGAGTTACTTTCGACTTTTGAAAGTGAAGTCGGTGAAGTTGCGATCACGCCCGCTGAATCAGGCGTCTTTCAAGTTGTCGTCGAAGGGAAGACGATCTGGGACAGAAAAATTGACAACGGCTTTCCCCAAGCAAAGGAACTCAAGCGCCGAGTTCGCGACGTGATTTCGCCCGAGAAAGACTTGGGGCACTCGGATCGATGATCAGAGTTGAAGCCTATCAATCGTTATTTGCACGCAATCCATCAAACATCCATGTTATCGAACCAGTATGGTCTAAGCCAATCGCACATTTCTTTGTCGCCTTGAACCAGACCAGTTCATCATTTTCTTTGCAGCCGTCAATTCGAATTGAATTCAGCGATTCAAATTTTTCGGTTGCAAGCAACGATTCATACTCGTCAAGCTCATTGCCAATGGAATCGGGTCGCAATTCATAAACCATCGATTCGGCGCTTCTTATAGAGGCCCAGTTCGCGGATCGATGGTTTCGCAACAAAGCTGCAACCGTCGTGTGCCCCTCATGTCTGGCGATGTCTTCGGCGGTCCGGTTGTCGTTGTCTTTCGTCAAGGAATCAGCGCCTTCGTCGATCAGCATTTTTACCGAGCTAAATCTGCCCTTTGCGGCGGCGAGCATTAGTGCCGTTTGATTTCCTTCCAGCCTGTGATTGATATCAAACGAATGGACGAAGGGCATGAGGGCCAGCGGGCTGCCTGACTCCGCGGCGAAAATTAAGGTGTTCTCTGCCCAGTTTGGTGAGAATCCACAACGCTCTCCGTACCGGAGCATGTCACCGACGCCTCAAGGGTGCTCCGCTTTAGAAAAATGAACCATCTTCGCTTGGCAATATTTTCGGTGGGCTGCGAATGATGCCGAAATGCAAATTGCAATCAATGCAACTGCAATAAGTAGTGTTCGAATTGAATAGCGACTCATGATTGCCAATGCAAGATCGGTATGCGCGTTGCGACGTCCATCGTAATCAATGCAGTCTCCAATTACCAGAATTCGCTGCAACGAGAAATCGGTTCCTCATTCGGAACAATAGCTATGCTTCCAAACATTGACTCAAATCAGCGATAATGTCTTCGACATTTTCGATGCCCAATGCAAGCCGAATCATGTTGTCGGTAATCCCGAACTCTTTACGTTGTTCTGGCGTTCGCTCCCAGTAGCTCATCACAAGCGGCTGTTCAATCAACGACTCAACACCACCGAGGCTTGGTGCGATTCGGCAAAGACCGGCAGCATCGACGATGGCTGATGTTTCCTGCCAGTCAGCATCTTTGACTTCAAACGTCACCAAGCCGCCAAAGCCACGCATCTGCGAACGAGCTGTTTCGTAGTACGGATGCGATTCAAGTCCGGGATAAAGGACGCGCTCAACGCGAGGATGGTCTTCGAGAAAGCGAGCGACTGCCAGGCCGTTTTCATTGTGACGCTGCATGCGAAGCTCAAATGTTTTCAAGCCGCGCTCGAGCAGGAAGCAGTTGTGAGGCGAATTGATCGACCCCATGATGCCGCGAAGCTTGCGAACGTCAGCAAGCTGCTCTTTTGAACCCAATACAACACCGGCCAGTAGGTCGTTGTGGCCGCCAAGGTACTTGGTCGCGCTGTGCATCACGTAATCCACGCCGTACGAAATTGGCTGAAGGTTGTATGGAGTCGCCAGCGTCGCGTCGATGATCGTTTCGACGTTGTGAGCCTTGCCGATGGCAGCAAATCGCTCAAGATCAACGATACTTAAATGCGGATTGGTGGGTGATTCGCTGACCAACAGTTTCGTTTTCGAATTGATCGCGGCTTCCATCGCATCGTAGTCGCCTGTTTTTACTTCTCGCGTCACGACGCCGAAACGTGAAAGGTAAGTTCGGCAGTAGTCTCGCGAGCGGTGGTAACACTCGTCGAAAAATACGATTTCGTCGCCGCTGGAAAGCTTGGCATTCAGCAATCCGACGAAAGCAGCCATGCCAGTGCTAAAAAGGATGCCTTCTTCGGCTCCTTCGAGTGCCGCCATTTTCTTTTCGACGACGACTTCGCCAGGCACGCCGTAGCGACCGTACTCACCACGTTCCTGTTTCTGTTCGACGTAGTCAATGATTGACTGAGTGTTCTCGAACGTGAACGTGGACGCCATCACGATCGGATCGGTGATCGAGTTGAGGGCTTTCTGCCGTGCTTCACCGGCGTGAACAGCGGTGGTGGACAGGCCTAGTTTCACGGCTGACTTTGATTGGCTTTTTGACACTGTAGACATTCCGAAACTCCGATTGGGAAACAGGAGTCGACGCCGATAGCGTTCGGCAAGATCAACAACGCGCGGCCGCAAAATAATTGCATGACTGGCGTCGAAGTGCTCTTTAGCAGATAAAGGCTGCAATCGGCATCAAATCCCTCCAGAAAGATTAGCCGATAACCGCGATCCGACAAGCACAAAATTTGGCGAAACGACATGAGTGAAGAAGAATTAATCAAGCTGGTAAAGCACATCCGTGCCGCCAGCGGTTGTATGGTCGATCTCGATGGTTTGTTGGGAAAGTTTGAGGCTAACGTGAATGACTCTTCGGCAGCTGAGCTGATTTTCATGTCGCCATCCGGAAGACTGCTGTCACCGGAAGAGGTTGTGAAAAAAGCTGGTGTTAAAAAGGTGTAGCATTCCTAGGTCACAGATAGCACATGTGCACACAGCTGAATCATCACACGGAACATCTGGAAAATCCGCGTTTCATCCGTGGCTGATTGTTCATGGTTCCTCGGTCTTGATATACTGAGAGCAGGAACACTCAACACCACTAGGCGGTCGATCATGAAACGTAGAACTTTTATCGCAGGCACTGCAGCAGCAGCGAGCCTTTCGCTTTCACTTTCCAAACCTCTCCTTGCGATGCAAGACAAAGCAAAGAAGTCAAAGTACCTCGACACGATGGGCCTCCAGCTTTGGACCGTTCGAAACCAAATGGAGGCGGACCAGTCAGCGACGCTCAAGGCTGTCAAGGATGCTGGCTACAAACAGGTCGAGCTGATGAAAGTTACTGGCTCGAAGGGGATCGTCGATGACGCCAAAGAACTTGGTCTCAACGTTACATCTGCCTTTGTTGAATGGAATAGCGTGCTGGGCAACGAAGGCAAGCATCCTGAATTAAAATCCATCATCGCGGATGCCAAAGAATTTGGTCTCCAGCATTTAGTGTTTGGCTACGTCGGTAAAGGGCATCGCGAGACGGCAGAATTGGTCAAGAAGATCGCTGCCAAAGCGAATGACTTTGGCCAAATGTGTAACGATGCCGGAATCAAGTTGTGTTACCACAACCACTCGTTCGAGTTCGCGCCGATCGATGGGGAAACGACTGGGTTTGACGTGTTGATGAACGAATTCGACAACGACAAATGCAAGTTCGAGCTTGACGTTTTTTGGGCGAAAATCGGCGGCTGGGATCCGTTGGAAACAATGGAAAAACTTAAGGGTCGCATGACTCAGATTCACCTCAAGGACCTCAAGGCTGACACGCCAATCAACTTTGATGAAGGAACGGTTCCACACGAAGCCTTCGAGGAGTTGGGCGATGGCTCGATCGATATGGCGAAAGTGCTTGTACTGGCTGAGAAGCTGGGTGTTGAGCAATGCCATGTTGAACAGGATCAATCGCCTGGGCCGATCGATAGCATCGGTCAAAGCATGAAGCACCTCCAGGGCCTTTCTTCATGATCTGGAATTGTCTCCGAAACAATGGCGTCAGAGTATGCGGTCTGTTGGTCGTAGCTCTGGCGGCTGTTTTTGGCGGACCGTCTGATTGTGTCACGCAAGAACTACAGCAGCAGGTTTCTTCGACGGTTACGCTGGGTTCGGTACTCGAGAAGTATCGCCAGCGAGGCGAGGAGAAATGGGAATCGACAATCCAAAAGTTGGAGGAAAGAAGTGCTTCCGAGGGTGCTTGGCCTGCTGATTCGCTTTTGTTTTTCGGGAGCAGCAGTTTCCGAATATGGAAAACGATGAACGCCGACATGGCGCCCTACCCTACGATCAATCGGGGCTATGGCGGCGCCAAATTTGTAGACATGGTTTTGTTCGCGGAGCGAATGTTCAAACCGCATCAGTACCGAGCTTTGATTCTCTTCGCAGGGAACGATGTCAAAGGTGAAGACGCCGATTCGTCGCCGGAAGAGGTGGCATTTGCCGTTCGCGAGATCATTCGCATTTCAAAGGCTCATCAACCCAAGGCGCCGATTTTCATGATTGAAGTGACGCCAAATGAATCACGTTTTGATGCTTGGGAGCAAACGCGTAAGATCAACGAGAAGCTGCGAGAGGTCGCGTTGACAACCGACAATACGTGGTGCATTCTGACCGCAGAGCATTATCTCAACGCCGATGGGACTCCGAAAACGGAGTGCTTTGTCGACGACAAATTGCACTTGAACGAAGCCGGCTACAAGAAGTGGACTGGGCTGATCAAGGCATGCCTCGACGCTTTTCTTCCCACTGTGAAAAACTGATTGCAGCGGATGGGTCCACTCCAAATCCTTTTTCAAGATGATCATCTCGTTGCAATCAACAAGCCGGCGGGGCTTCTGGTTCATCGAAGCCGAGTCGACGTTCATGCGACTGAGTTTGCGTTGCAGATTCTTCGCGATCAAATTGGCCAGATCGTGTTTCCGGTTCATCGAATCGATCGACCGACATCCGGTGTGTTGCTGTTTGCGTTGAATAAAGACGCCGCACGTGAATTGGCAGTGCAGTTCGCCAATCGAACCGTCGGCAAACTCTACCTAGCGATCGTCCGTGGAAAAACTCCGCAATCGAATCGCTGGGACGAACCGCTGGTCGAAAAACAGGATCAAGCCACCGATGGGAAGGCTCAAAAGAAAAAACCAGCTCAGGATGCCATCACAGAGTTCATAACTCTAAATTCGTGGACCGTTCCGTTTTCGGCAGGGAAGTATCCCCAAAGCCGATATTCACTAGTCGAAGCCAGACCGCTAACCGGTCGCAAGCATCAACTGCGGCGGCATTTCAACCACATGGCTTACCCGATTATCGGTGATACGACTTACGGAGACCGTCGGCACAATCGTCTTTTCCGCGAGCAGTTCGACGTACAACGTTTGCTTCTGTTGGCGAAACGTCTTCGTTTTTCACATCCCATCAACGGATGTGATGTCGAAGTGGAAGCCGATGTTGGGTTAGAATTTAAAACAGCACTTTCGCAATTGGAACGGCACGCGTTAAAGAACGGCGAACAAGCCTGAATGGATCAGCAGATTTCTTCTTTCGAAAATTTGGACCGAATGTACGTCAGAATTTGGGCAGCATTTTGCGTTGTTCTGATTGCGTTTACTTGGAAATTATGGCTTCCTGGCTTCACACAGTTTCCCCGAGTCCCGATTTTCCTTTCGTTGGATTCATCTTCGCTGATTGGCATTCATTATCTCGCAACGACGGTTTTGAATGCCGCGTTGCTCGCATTAGTGATTGGACGTTCGCATTATCGTTGGTTTGCTGGTATTGCTGGGGCGGCTTTTGCGATTCTGTTTTTTTGTAACCAACACTGCCTTCAGCCGTGGGCGTGGCAAGCTTTTATCATCGCAACTCTGTTGGCGTGTATGCCAATGGAAGAAGCAAAACGATGGATCAGACGAGTCCTCATTTCGATCTATCTCTATTCCGCGATTGGTAAGTTTGACTTTCAGTTTGCAAATACGCTGGGCATTGAATTTCTCGATGTGATGCTTTCATCGATTGACCAATCTGAAACGATGTCAGCATCGCTAAAGGCCCGACTGGCTCTCCTTTTCCCGTTAGGTGAATTGCTTGTTGGCGTCGGTTTGTTGTTTCGAAGAACACAATGGATAGCGGCATGGTCTGCCATTGGGCTGCACCTGATCTTGATAGTGATTTTGTCTCCGTTGGGATTGGGGCATCGATGGCCGGTCGTCCTATGGAATGCGATGTCGATCCTGTTTGTGGCTTGGTTGTTTTTGCCGCGTCTCCGCGAAGTTGAAACCTCCAGGATTTCGCCGCCCATCTGGCAAAGATTTGGTGTTTGGTTTGCGATTGTCATCCTTGCGGGGCCGGTGCTTCGGCCCGTTCAACTTTGGGATCACTGGCTTGCGTGGGGACTATATTCCCCTAGCAACTCTCGCGTCGAAGTCTTTATCGCGGACACAGCTCGAGCTCGATTGAGCGATTCACTGGATCGATACTTTGAAGCTTCCGACGATCAGTTCGGAACCAGTCAGTTCGCGATGGACCGGTGGTCGCTGCATGACGTTGGAGCACCGATTTATCCACAAGCTCGGTTTCAGAGAGCCGCCGCATTCAAATGGCTCTCACAAGAGAAGCTTCTCGAAACAGCACGCGTCGTTCAGTTTAGTCATTCGCACCCGTTGACAGGTGAACGAACGATGAAAGTCGTCATACTGCCAACGTTCTGATCACACTCGTGATTTTCCTAAGTAAATTCTCAGTGGCAGAGATGATGTCACGGGTTCCATGGACGCTTGTCAGAACATGTCAAAACAATCGCGGAATACGGATGCAATGCAAAAGTAAGCCTCGTAAAGTGTTACGCCACATCATCCGCTGGAATGATCTTCAGTTCCGGATGAAAGACTTTGCGTGCGGGCTTTGAGTCGAAGATAACTTTCTTGCGACGCACGCGAACAAACGGTTGCTCGCCCAGCATCTTTTGGTTGGAGCACGCCCAAGATTCGGCTTCATCACTGAGATCGTTCATCAAGTCTTCTACCGATTGGCGAATTGATTCCAATTCATCGCGTTTGGCTTTGCGAGGTATGTCGATCTTTGGGCCAAAGATGATGCGAACGCGAGAAAGTGGTTTGGGGATCGCAAATGAATCCCACGTTTTCAATCGCCATGCATCGTTGACGCCAATTCCAAGTGGAACGAAGGGCATACCCAAACGCGATGCCATGAAAATAGGACCTATTGCCATCTTCCGACGTGGACCGCGGGGGCCGTCAGGAGTGATGGCGAGGCTGGTTTCCTGACAGTGTTTCTTTAGCTGGCGAATTGCCGCCGCTCCACCACGCGTTGAACTGCCGCGTACAATTCGCAGTCCTAGTGACAGTGCCGTTTGACTAACCCATTCACCGTCGCGATGCTGCGACGCGAGAATGCTCAGAGGCGTGTGCCCCCAACGGGGCAAAATGACGCCGATGAATTCGTGCCAGAATGAAAACACCATGTGTTCGTTGTACTCTGGCCGCGCAGGATCTGCACTGCGATCGTAATGGGCGATCTTCGTGTCCAGCATGTCTACAGCGCGTGGCAGAATCAGCGCCGTTGCACGACCCATCAGCCGCAGTTTCAGTGGTACGTCGAAGTCCTTTTCCACCTGTGCCTACCTACACTTCCTGCCAACAACCAGAGAATACTTCGACCGCTGGTCCCGTTTTGAAAACGTGGTCGGAGGCTTCGTCCCACTCAAGAATCAAAGTGCCGCCGAGTAAATGGTTGGTGATTTTTCGATCGGTGCGACCGGAAAGCACACCAGCCACACAGACGGCACTGGCTCCAGTTCCGCAAGCCATCGTTTCGCCGCTGCCCCGTTCCCAAGTGCGTTGTTTGACTTCGGTGCGCGATACGATTTCAACAAACTCAACGTTGACTCGAGCCGGAAATCTTGGATCGGATTCGATTTGTGGGCCGATGCCGAGCACCAGTTCGTCAGTCGCTTGATCCACGAAGATTACGCAATGCGGATTGCCCATCGAAACACAAGTGGCTTCAAAAGTCTGTCCTTCGAACACCAATGGTGCATTGATCACCGGTGCGGAATCACCCTCTCCTCGCAAGGTCGTAGGGACTAGCTCAGGTGCAAGGATGGGACTTCCCATGTCGACCCGAGCCTGTTCGACTTTGCCTTCCTTAGTGATCAAGTCAATCGAAAGCGTGCCGGCACCGGTTTCAATCTTCACACTGTCTTTGCGGCAAATGTCGTGATCGTAAATGTACTTTGCGACGCAGCGAATTCCGTTTCCGCACATTTCAGCTTCTGAACCATCGGCGTTGAACATCTGCATTCGAGCGTCTGCAACGTCGGAAGGTCGAATCAGGATCAGGCCATCGGCGCCGATGCCTTTATGGCGATCAGAAACGGCAATGGAAACAGCGGCGGGATCCGGTGGCGTTTCGTTGTTAAAGCAATCGATATACACGTAGTCATTTCCGGCGCCGTGCATTTTGGTAAACTTCATGGTCTAGGCAGCTTGGGTCTGAGTTGGGTGAATCGGAAATTTTACTGATTCGTTTGCCTCAAAGGAAGGAGTCACGTTTTAAGTCTCACGGTTTGTGTTGTGTGGACGCATCGGTCAACGAGCTTCGGACTGTTGGAATAGTTGCCGGAGCGAGTCGTTTAACTCGGGAAGGATCTCTCGACTGATTTGGGGGTTCTTGAAATCGCCGCCGACCTTGATCCACATGAACCTTTGACTGCTGCGGCGATACAGGTCACTGATCAGTGGAATGTTGATTCGATTTCGTCCCATTACGGAATAGAAATTGAGATCAAGATCTTGGTCCATGTTGAGTCTTCCATTTCCGATCAGGGAAATCGCGTCGCCGTTGAACTCCATTCCGTTGACGTCAATATTTTCACCATTGACGGAAAAGAATATGTCGCCTCTGTCGAACGCGACGTCATCGACTCGTTTGACCTGCAGAACTTTCAGCACCCGCATTACAGGGGGTAGTTCGTAAATTTTCGCGTCTCGTAGGTGGATTTCGCCGCTGCCACGGCAAGTGTGTGATCCGCTCGCGTTACCTTCCATTTTTAAGGCTGCAAAGGTACGTCCTTGTATGTGCTCCATTTGAGGAGAAAACTCCTGGCTAAGCTGCTTCAAATCTGCATCTGCCAGAGTTGTTTGAATGACAAACCGGCCCTCACGGTCGGAGCTGATCGCAGCGTCGAGCCTAATCAATCCGCCATAAGTCTCGCCTTCGATTGACGAAGCTGTTGTTTGGCCGGTCGAAAGCTGGTTGATCGTGGCACCCGCGAGCGCCTGATAATTGTCGAACCATATGGGCCCGCGAATTTTCGTGATCTGAGCATCGTAGATCGTTAGCGAATCCAAATCGACTTCACCACGACATTCGACATTCTCACCATCGTACTGCCCGAACAGAGTGAACATCCCAAAGACGTTTTTGACTGGAATACCAAGGAACATTTCTGCCTGATTCATGTCGAATCTCAAGTCCCATCCCATCGAAACGTTTGGGGTAACTGCTGATTGTGAGTCAATCGTATGAACGGCTGAAGCCTGTTGCACGAACGATCGGTGTTGTTGATTGAACTGCGTTTTTGGGATCTGGTTTGCAAACTGATGAGCTGGCTTTCGATAGTGACCAGCCAGCGTCATCGTACCATTGACGTTTAGCAGGCCGTTGAACTTCATGTATTGAATTGGCTGAGCCAACGAATCTGGCAGCGCTCTCATGAGGGGTTCGTCGGCGCGGAGCGACGTTGCCAGCATGTCGGACAAACGCATGTCCCATCCGTCAGGAGAATAAGATCCATCTCCATTGCAAACGACAGTTGTACGTCCATGCCGACCCTGAAATTCACGCAGTTGAACTTTTCCGTCGCCAACTACCAACGTGCCAGCAAGGTCGTTCAATTCGAAAGGGAACCACGTTGGGTAGATGGAAAGGTTGCTACTTCGAACACCGTCAGTTTCGCCGTGCAGCGTTCCATTGACAATCAGGTTGCAGTCAGCGGCTCCTGGCGGAAGCGTCATGTCGACCGTTGTCATCTCGACCGTTCCACGCGGACGGAATCCGTCCCAGACTTCTTTCAGTTCCGGGCGCAGTGCGTTCCTGAGTCGTTCGTCCAGTTGAATGTTGTTGCAGACGTATCGTGCGTTCAGGCCGTCATTGGGATTCCAAGTTCCGTTGCAAAGGATTTTTCCGATGCCGTTGCCGCCAGTGAGTTGTTCAAAACGAAACGCCTTATTGACTGACAGGATTTTTCCGCGGATGCCTTCAATCAAGTAAGGGAATCGATCATGTCGCATCGTCAAGTCAACAAGCTCAATATCGAACCGTTTATTAACTTCACCGCCGGCAATTGATTTCTCAAGTGTTCCAGATCCGGCGATCCAGCCATGTGCTCTGAACGCCCGTACAGTTTTGGCCAATGGCGGATTGGCATCGATCGCCGTTTGGAGCTTTGGGTCGAAAGGGAATTGCCCACGCTCAACTTTGAGATCGCACTTCCATGTGGCGTTTGGGCCGGGTTGATTTACGACACCTTTCGCCGAGATTTCTCGATCGCGCGATTGATTGAGAAGCGTGTAGGAAATCCGATCGTCGATCCAGCGAACATCGCCGAAACAGCCAGAGACCGGATAAGGGAACTTGTTGTAGTTGAATGCAAGATCCTTGATTTGCGTGTCGATGGTTTTGTTGATTCGTTCTCCGTCGAACTGAAAGTTGAACTTGAAGTTGAAGTTCCCTCGCGGCTGGAAATCAAAAGCGAATTGCTGGGCTGCGGGAGGCAAAGCTCCCAGCATTTTTTGCGACCCGTCAAAATTAAAACCATCCAAGCGACCGTTGAGACGCCAAGCCTTGGGGCGGAGCAGGCCCGTCTGCTGAAAGTGAGCGTTGAATGGCGAAGTCCCGAGGAAGCCAGCGATTTCTTGAATCGTAGCTCCTTCAGGAGTGAACTGAAACTTTGCGAATCCGTTTCGAATCGCCGCTGGCAAGCGTTGGTGTTCGAGCGACAGTTGACTAACGATACCCTGACCTTCGAACCAACTAAGTTGTTTCTGGTTCCAGTTTCCTTTGGCATGAATCGAACCGTCGATTCGACTTGAGACCGATTCGATTGAGCTCAGTTTTTGCTGAATGTCACGCGGCAGCAATGCAAAAAGGTCACTGCTCAGCGTTGCACCGTTCAGCGTAAGGTTACTTGCCCATTCGCCAGAGGCCAGATCAACGTATCCTTTCAATTCAACATGTTTTACTTCAGCGGTCGCCGCCGAAGCATCAACTTGAAGGATCGTGCGACCTTCGTGCTCCATGGGAATCAGCTTCAGGTTAATATCGGAGATCGTTTTCTCGACACCGGTTGCCTGATCGATCACGCGGATTCTCGAATCCAAAATTGCAATTGGCATCAATTGTTTTTCGGTGCCCTTGGTTGCTTCCTCGATTGCCAAGGCAAGTTTCGCCAATGCCGTCATGTCGAAAGGCTCATCTGGCGAGCGAATTATCTCGAATTGAACGCGTCGCATTTCGATGCCATCGATTCGGCAATTCCCTGTCACGAGATCCGTCGTGTGGGAGCACATCGGAAGAAAGGTTTCGTATGCCGTCATTGAAATATTCGGCGCGATTACTTGCACATTCGAAAGCAACATGCCTCGACCATCGAAGAACTGGGCATTTCCGATCGATGTTTCGATCCCGGTACCCTTTAAAGCCGTGTTGCATTTTTCTTCTACGGTGGAGCACAGTTTCGATTGAATATGATCCTGAAAGAAGAGCCAACCTGCGACGCCGGCGACCGCCAGAAATGCACTCAGCTTCGCCGTTGCCCACAGTCCGCGCGCTATCGAAGATCGCTCCCTTTGGCGCGAAACGCGATTGTATAATTGGGCTCGATACGGAGACACGAATTTGCAGTGAACTGGGCAATTGAGCTAAGACAGGAGAGGACCGCGAATGGTAGTTTTTTGCGGTGCCAAGCTCTAGAGAAGTTCCGCTAGCAATCGACGCAGAATCACCCGGTTTTGCCGTGTTTTTTAGCCCAACGGCTATTCGAAGGTGGCAACTTGCTCCGGCCGACGCTGTTTCAGCCAAGCGTCTGACATTTCGACTTTGATGCGAATCGTCATCGTACTGCTCCTGTTGGATAGCCAACTCGACTTTCGTCGCCGCAATCTGGTTCGCTTGCGAGCATTTATCAGAGCCGATCTCTGCTCACGGTCGGGTTATGATCAGCGCACAAAAATTTGAAACTTGACTAAATCAACAGATCGATAGGCAAGGGGTTATAATTTCGCGTCGAAGGTTGAAGCCCCAACGATCTGAAGATCAATTGCAACTTAAACAACCAGTGAAAGCTAAATCGTGTCAGAGCCTCTGTTCAAAATCGTCGATATCAACAAGCTGGATCCCGTGCCGTGCCCTTGTGGGACAACACGTCGCGCGTTCACCGATGAACCGGAGCAGAATTGCTCGCTTCACGTCGTTGATATTTCAGAAGAGGCTCGCACGCATTACCACAAACGGTTGACTGAGGTTTACTACATCCTCGAAGGCAGCGGTCAAATGGAACTCGACGGTGAGCTCTTTGATGTTTATCCTGGCATGTCAATTTTAATTAAACCCGGTTGTCGACATCGCGCGATTGGAAAAATGAAAATCATGAACATGCCAGTTCCAGCTTTTGATCCCGATGACGAATGGTTCGATTGATCTGCTTGTAGAAAACGCCCCGCCAGCGTGTTGTTTTTACATTTCTGTTGGTCGACAGCATGCTTGCGCCGATCGCTGGCTTGCCCAAAAAGCCTTCTGATACGATTGATCGTCTCGATTCATTTCGTAGACCTGCTTGGCATGATGATTGCCTTACGACTTGGCTGTGTTTTATTCACCATGTTGTAGGGAGCAGCCCGAAAGAGCTGTGGGAAAATGAAGAGACGGAATTTGAGAAGAGGCTTTCATGTTCAGCGACTCGAGGATCGACGTTTGTTGGCAGCTGACTTGGCTGTCGTCGAACTCGCACCGGTTGAGATCGCAGAGCCAGAAATGTGCCAAGTCGCAGAACTGGAGGTTCAGTCTGATGTTGGGGGGCAAGCCGAAACCGGGGAGCAAGCCGAAGTGCTTGATCTGGATTTGACAGAGATTCCTGTCGACGTGATCGATAGCGAAACAGCGGATCCTCTGCCAGAGGCCAAGGCTGAAATCGATGTTGATGAAGCTACGGAAACACTGGCGCATGATTTGGGCGATCCGGTAGATGGCACTGACGGATTCTTTGGCTCAATCGACGCCGACAATCCAAGTCAGTCGTTTGCATTTTCGCCGACTGAAGACGGCATGATTGACATCGTGGTTGCATCCTCGTTTGGCGACGCAGAAACACGTCTGGCTGTGTCGAACTCTGGCGGTGATGTCGTCGCGTCGACGATGACGGAACAGCTGGACGGTTTTCAGACGCTCTCATTTGAAGGCGAAGCCGGCGAAGCCTACCAATTGACCGTTGGGTCTGAGGATGGAGCGGAAGGATACTTTCAGGTGACCGTTGAGCACAACGAGATTCCTGAGCCAATCGATTTGCATGTCGATACCATCGGCGTGGATTCGACCGAGTTGGATTTTGTTGACGACGTAACCGATGTTTCAGGTGAGCTTGAACTCGCAGGTGATGTTGATACGTTTCGTTTCACCGCTGATTCGAATGGGCAGATCGCTCTCGGTTTAGCTGAGTTAAATTCTGAAAATGCGACTGAGTTGCAGGTTCAGGTCCTCAACGTTGACGGCGAGGCAATCACTCGCGGCATTACGAATGAGAATGTTGGAATCTCGTTCGACGTTGAAGCAGGTTCTGAGTATTTCATCGCCATCAACGCTGGCGAAGGTCAAGACGGTTCCTACCGGCTGGATGTTTCTCTCGAGGCGGATGTCATCGAGCCAGAAGTCGAGCCTGTTGTCGATCAGGATCTTGAGCCAATCTCCGAACCGGTTGTGGGGGAAGATGTTGACGGCGACGCTGTCAATGCAGAAGTCGTCAATGAAGAAGTTGTCAATCAAGAAGTTGTCAATGAAGGAGTTGTTGACGAGGACATTGTTGACGAAGACATTGTTGACGAGGACATTGTTGACGAAGGCGCCGTTGGCGAAGGCGCTGTTGGCGAAGACGTTGTCGATGCTGAAGAATGCCTTGACGAAGAGATTGTTGACGAAGTTGCCGCTGAATTCACGGAGCTGGAATTTGTTGATGGTGTCGCGACAGCTACTGGGGATCTTGAAGCCGGCATCGAAGGGGATTCGTTCCAGTTTGTTGCTCCAGCTGACGGAGAAGTCTCTCTTGAGTTGACGGCAACGAGCGAAGGCAACGCTGCTGATGCGGCCGTCGCCGTCTTGGACGCGAACAATGATCCAGTCGTCGATGGTTCAACCAATGACGACGTCGGCGTTCTTTTCGATGTTGTTGAGGGGGGGCAGTATTCGGTTTCGGTTGATTCGCTGAATGACGTTCCAGCGTCATACGAACTGACTGCACTGCTGACCATTTCCGAAACTGAAGATGTATCTCCAGCCGACGACTTGGTTGATCCGGTTGACGAGTCAATTGACTCCGACGTCGCCGAAGTTGGCAATTCAATCGATGATCTGATCGACGAAGAGAGGGAAGTCTGCTTCACCGATCTTGAGAGCGAAAACGAAGTCGTCGATTCATTCTTTGCCGAATTCAATCCGGATTCGATTTTCCAAATGGATCGCGGATTCGAAATTCGTCGAAGTTAGGTTGATCTCGATAGACAGGACAAGGACGTCCTGCTTTCTATTGATCCAGAACAGCTCTCGCAACTTTCGGCCGAATGTCGCAATCGTGCAGCAATGCCTTTATCTCTATATCGTCGCCGAATTCCAGATTCCGAGGAAGAACCAACGATCGAAGAGTCTTGCACCGATACAATTTTTCAATGTCTTCCGTCCCGGGATTTCCCAAATCGCGCCGAATGACAACCACGTCCTTTCGCGTTGGTCGCCTTGCTCAGGCATCGACCATCACCCCAACCCTTGCTCACTGCCACGGCCCCTTTTGGCCAACCTGGAGAATCGATTTGCCATCATAGCGAAAGAGACCCTGCCAGCCTCCAAGCCACAAGCGGCCTTCTTGGTCTTCAAAAGTGCACTGGATTGCATTGGTCGTCAGTCCCTGTTCCTTTTGGAAATTTGAAAATGATTTTCCATCGAAACGATACACACCAGAATTCTCGATCGGAAACCAGATATTGCCTGAACTGTCTTCGTAGAGATCCCAGCACTCCGTGCCGTGCACTCCATCGGCCTCGGTTATCTGCGTGAATGATTTTCCATCATAACGACAGACGCCTTGATGATGAGTGGCAAACCAAAAGTTCCCGCTTTGATCTTCCAGGATACAATTCACATTGTTGCTGCACAAACCGTCTTTCTCAGACAAGTTGCCCAACGATTTCCCGTCGTAAATGTACGCGCCACCGTTGCTGCCAAACCACATTCTTCCTTGGCTGTCTTCCATGATGGAGTGGATGATATTGGCGCTGGTCACGCCCAGTGTCGGATCAGGTTTGGATTCAGGAATCGCAAACGGAGTAAACACTTTGCCGTCGAAATGGCATGCCCCTTGCAGCGTGCCGATCCATATCACTCCCTTGCTGTCGATCATGATGCTCCAAACATCATCGTGCACCAGGCCATCTTTTTGAGTGAAGTTAGTAAATGACTTTCCGTCGTACTTGGTGATCCCTCGCTCGGTACCGAACCAAACATCGCCCTCTTTGTCGCCCACGATGCCTCTGACGGCGACACCACCGAAGCCATCCTCGATCGAGAGGTACTTGAGAGCCTTACCGTCATATCGGACCACGCCATCGCCATTGGTTCCGAACCACAGATTTCCGCTTTGGTCTTGAAAGATCCTGCGAACGAAATCGCTGACCTTTTCGCCGGAAACAATTGGGGCGGTATCTTGCCGATTCATGTCGCCGAGGTTTCTCTCATAGAGTTGCAATTCCGGATCATTGGTGTCCTTTGCGGTGTCGACTGCCTTTTGATAGTACTGCACTGCCTCTTTCCGTTTTCCATTGGCGACCAAGGCTTCGGCATAACTATCAAATACATTTGCCGAGTCCGGGAAAAGCAGCGTATTCGCTCTGAAAACTGCCTCAGCAACTTTTGGCTTATCGAAATTCATCAGGTACTCATATCCAATTCCGTTGATCATGTTGCTATCGAGCAATCCGGATTCTTTGCATTTCTTCAAGCTTGTGTAAACAGATTCTTCGCCGTGCTTTGGATCAAATGACTCAAGGTTGCCGATTAAATCCGACGTTAAGTCGGCTCGGTTTCGTTCGACTGTTTCCCTGTATTGTTTGGCAGCAGCGGTCGCCAACTCAATTGCCTTTTCCAAAGTATCCGTCGGCGAAGTTTCTACATCCGGAGTGACTCCCACGCCTTCCCAGTTTGTTTTTGTGATCGGATTGATCGCTCTGCCCGTCGGGATGAATGCTTCCAGTTCTTCATTCAGCTTCATCAGCTGTCCGGGATTTGCGCCGCCGCGCGTAGTTTGTCCTACCAGTGTTGCCCGTTTTTGAGTTTGCATGTTGTAAGAAAATTCTTCAGCTCCAGAAAATGTCCGAGCGCTGGTCAAGACAAATAGTGGAACGTCGGGCAACTTCTTCCCGTTAACCTCTTCAAGCGTCCAGAACTCAACAGTGCGACTCCCTTGACGCCAATACAGGCTATTGAGGTGGACTTTCCCAGCGAAAAAATAGCTGCAGAGATATTGGACCATCTCTGGAAGTCCACCTCCATTTTCTCGCAAGTCAATAATGATGGCGTCCGAATTGGCAAGCAGTTGCATGCAGCTATCTGCATACGGCCTTCCAATGTCCGGCTGAGCAAAACTTCGGATGTCCAAATAGCCGACATTGCCATCGAGTATCTTTGCCTCTTTGAACCCGCCAGCGAAGTTGCGGACGTGAGCAAAGCGGCGCATGTGTCTTTCGAAGATTCGTTCCGCAGAATTTTCGGCCGCTTGCATCGGGCTGATGGGTCTGATCAAGAGATGTTTGTCTTTACTGATGGATTGAGCTTCTTTCGTCAACGACTCAGCAAACGCCTTGATTGAATCGAAGGAATCGAAATGGCCAGTTTTGAATTGTTTGCCCAGATGCTCGCTCGTTTTCTCGGCAATATCTGGAGAAACATAGAAGTCATTCAGATGTCTGGATAGCTCGTCGATTGTTGATTGCTTGACTGGCTGTGACAGGCTGGTTTCCTGTGCATCAACAAGGATGCCAGCCCATGAAAATAGGCAAATGGCCACGGAAAGAATGTTTGTTTTGTTCATATAACGATTTCGATGATCTCGTTTGCAGGGACTGACAGTAATTTTAACGAGACTGCGTTACAACATTCGAATTGAATTCAAGTTTCCCAAAACGCGGCGTAACGGCCTCGCGTTAGAATGTATGGTGGTACGCATTTGCCCAGAATTCGCGAAAATCAGCATGACAATTGATTCAAATCAACATTGCCCCGACAAGCCCGAACTTGAGGCTTTTGCCGTCGGCGAACTCGCCGATTCCCAGTTGGGGCAACTTGCTGAACATATCGACCATTGTGAATCGTGTGGAATGGTGGTCGATGAAGCGGCAAGGCAAGTCGAATCCGGTTTGGTAGCCGAACTTCGATCATTGCAGATCCAACCAGCTGATTTGGCCATTAGAAATGAAAAACGCATCTACGCCATTCCAGAGACGTTATTGAAAACAGCCTGTGACGCTGCCAACCCGTCATCCGTTCCTGTTTCTTTCGACGCTGGTCGGCGACTGGCCAAGCGACTTGAAACGGGACCCGTTCATCTGGACCGATTCGAATTGATTTCCGAACTTGGAGTCGGAGCATTCGGATACGTCTTCAAGGCTCGCGATACGGAGCTCGACCGACTCGTTGCGATCAAGGTGCAACGAGCCGGTACTTTCGCGACAGACGAGGACATCGAACGGTTTCTGCGTGAAGCACAGAGTGTCGCTCAACTGAATCATCGGGGGATTGTGGCGATATACGATACTGTTCGCAGCCAAGAGGACGTGTGCTACTTGGTCACGGAATACGTCGATGGCGAATCGATGGAACTAAGAATGCGGAAAGATGACCTTTCACAGATTGATCGCGTCGCCATGGTGGCGTCGATCGCCGATTCACTTCAATATGCTCATGAACATGGAATCGTGCATCGTGACGTAAAACCGTCCAACGTATTGATCGATCGCGATGACAAACCATTCATTATGGATTTCGGTTTGGCGAAACGGGATCTTGATGCGGGAAACACGATGACGTCCATCGGCAGAGTGATGGGCACGCCAGCGTACATGTCTCCTGAGCAGGCCTCGGGAGACTCAGGGAAAGTGGACGCGCGAAGCGACGTCTATAGCCTTGGCGTGATGCTTTACGAGCTGCTGACTGGCGAACGTCCCTTTCAGGGCAATCGTCGCATGTTGCTGCTGCAAGTCATGGAAGACGAACCTCGTTCCCCGCGACAACTGAAATCTAGCATTTCACGCGATCTTGAAACGATCTGCCTCAAAGCACTTTCAAAGTCACCGAGTCGGCGCTACCAGTCGGCAGCAGAACTGTCAGATGATCTGCGAAGGTTTGCCCGGTCCGAGCCAATCAAGGCCAGGCCAATGGGTCCGGTGGAAAAGCTCTGGCGTTGGTGCCGATCCTATCCATTAGCGGCGAGTCTACTACTGGCTGTTCCGCTCGCGTCGATCGGTGGATTCGTCTATCTCTCTTGGCTTTCAACGCACTTTGTCCACAGCACCGCTCTGGAAAGTACTCGCATGGAAGCCAATATGTTAGAAGATATTAACGAGTATTATAGCGAGAGCGTCGTTGGGCGGATCGACCAGGACCTGATTCCCGTGACCCATCAGTACGCTACGAAACCAAATTCGATTCCGTTGCCGTTCACGTTCATGATCGACGCAGGCAAACGAATTACGGAGGATGAGTCCGGGATGAAGGTTAAAGTCTACAGCGAATTTCCATGGCGAGAGCACGGCGGACCGCAGGATGCGTTCGAGTTGCGCGCAAGTCAGGCTCTTTCGTGTCGCACCTACCAGCCAGGCGACAGCAATTCCGAAGCGTGCGGATTGGTTGGAGCATCGACAGATGATCGCTCCTATCACGAATTCGATGAAATCGATGGCGAACCGGTTCTGCGATATGCTCGTGCTCAAGTGATGCAGCAAAGCTGCGTGAAATGCCACAATGATCATTCTGAGAGCCCTAGGCGAGATTGGCACGTTGGCGAGGTCGGCGGATTGCTTTCGATCACTCGGCCATTGCAGCGTGACATTGAATCGACGCGCTCTGGTTTGCGAAGTGCATTTAATCTTATCGCTGGCGTTGCGGCTCTTATGACGGGTGTGACGATGGTCGTGTTTTGGACTGCTCGACGACGTTCAGCAGAAAAGGGACATTCAGCAGACACAGTTGGAGCATCGACTCATGCCAACGACTGATAAACAGGCAGTTGCTGACAGCGAGGACGTGCACCGGACTTCGCAAAGTCTAATCGTGCGAGCCAAAGAAAATGATCCGCTCGCATGGGAGCGACTAGTTCAACTCTATTCACCAATGGTCTATTTTTGGTGTCAGGATTCGGGTTTGCCGCAAGCTGATCTGCACGACGTGTTTCAAGAAGTCTTTCACACGCTGTCTCGCAATATCAAAAAGTTCCGGCCGATCGAGAACGGCACATTTCGCGGTTGGCTTAGAACGCTGACCCGCAATAAATTGAACGATCATTTTCGAAAATATGGGCGTGAACCACGCCCAATCGGCGGAACCGAAGCCTTGAATTACCTCGAGCAGTTTCCTGAGACACCTCAAGGGAAATCGAATTCTGGCCGGTCAACGTATTCAACAAGCGAAAAAGATATTGAGCACTCGATGCTTTGTCGGGCGCTTGAAAATGTCAGGCCTCATTTCGCGGAGAATACTTGGAAAGCGTTCTGGATGGTTGTGATCGACGGCCGCGAAACTGGCGATGTGGCCTCCGATCTTTCGATGCGTCCTGGGACGGTACGAGTTGCCAAGACACGCGTGTTGAAACGCCTACGCTTGGAAATCGGCGATGCGATCATCTAAGGTCGAGTGACGCTTTGGCGCGCAGCCTCTGAGATTGTTCTTCTGTGGCCGCTTTGGAAAATCACATGGATTTCATTATCGATGGATTCTGTCGGCCGCTCATGATTCGGAAAACCACTGCCATGATTGCCTAGGAAGAATCTTCGCTAGCGCCGACTAACGCAAAAATGGCGGGAAAAAACGGGCTTTGGAAAGCATTACGCAATCTGAATAATAAACGAACCCAACAAGACTTGGGCTGGAGTCAGATTGCCAGCGTTTTCGACGAGTGCCCCTTCGATCAGTTCAATAAAGGTCTCGCCGTTATCATCCCTGGTCCAACTATTCGTTCAGCTGCAATTCAAAAGAGCTAATGATTCCTGCGGGTGCACAGTTGCCCGCGGCATCCGAAACGCTACGTTCCATTGGAGTCCGAGAGAACCTCGGAGCTGGTGATGTCGTAATCGATGCGGTCGACTGAATCCGACTCGGTCATTATGTTGCGGTCGATGCCTTAAGTGGCTCAACGAAACTCTGGACGATCGAGGGTTTGCCCTGCAATGGACGGAATACTTGCTACTCCAGCAAGTTCGACCTAGATTCAAGAGCGAGATTGACTCCCCGAATCATCTAGTCTTGAAATGTCGAATACTGAATCTTTAAGTAAGACTCTAACCTTGGAAGCTGTTGCTGCCACGAAGCGGTTGCCGTCGTTGCCGAGTGTGGCGCAACGCATGCTTGAAATTGCGCAACAGGATGAACCCGACTATCGAGATCTTTGCCAAGCAATTCGTTCGGACCCGGCAATTAGTGGCCGCGTACTTAAAACGGTCAACTCTGCACTTTTCGCACTCCGACCAAAAATTGAGTCAATCGAAGATGCGGTGCCGCGGCTTGGTATCTCCATGATACGCACGTTAATTCTTGGTTTTCACTTGTCAACTTGGAAGGCAAATTCCAGAGACGGGCATGAAATCTTCAGATCGATCTGGCGCAGTTGTTTAACACAAGCTGTAATTGCAGAACTGTTGGCAGAAAAAACGAACTTGGACGCGTCCGCATGTTTCACCGGTGGAATGCTTCAGGATATCGGCGTTCTGGCCATGGTCAATGAGATCGGTGACGATTACGTGTCGCAAGTCCTTCAATCTTGTGACCGTTCCGACATGATTGAGGTTGAAAAGAGATGTTTTGGTTTCACTCACGTTGATGTATCTGCTGAAGTCCTTCAACGCTGGAATATGGGAAGAGATTTCATCGACGCAATAAACCGACATCATCTCCCGACCGGTAATTCGGGATCTTCATCAGAAAATGTATTTGCCGCAATCTTGCAAGCTGCAAGTCTGGGCGCGGCGGCTTTGGCTGCGAGCAGAAGCTTGGCAGACGTTGACGATGCTTTTACCGCGTGGATGAGGTTTCTGAACTGCCATTTCGGATTCAACCCGTGCGATGCAAAGGACGTAATATCAGAAATCGAGGAGCGCGTCACTGAATACTCGGTAATTTTCAACTTTGATATTTCTGACAGCACGTCCTGCGGACGAGTTGTTGAACGCGCGAATGATCTACTGGCCGACATTGCTCTGGAAAGCCAATTGAAAATGGTCGCTATTCAGCGATCCATGCAGTCGAAATCGATTGACGATCCGATTAAGGATGCGGTTTATCGGGACTATCTGTCCGGACTCTACAATCGCAGGTTTTTGAATGAGTCCTTAAACACGCATCTGGATTCATGGGTCAATAATCGCAAGCCGATCGCGGTTTTATACATGGATGTCGACAAATTTAAGTCAATTAATGACTCTTGCGGACACAGCACAGGTGATTTGGCCATTAAACACGTCGCAGACTGGCTGAGAAAATGTACGCGGGAAAACGACTACGTTTTTCGACTGGGTGGCGACGAATTTCTGGTCGTTATGCAAATCAAAGAAAAGCATTACAAATCGGTGGCCTGTCGTCTGGCCAGCGATTTGCCTGATCTCGAATGTCCGGCTGGCACGATTCCGATTTCGCTCAGTATTGGCGGAGTGTACTATCTGCCCAAACGCGGTGACAAAGCACTTGATCCACAAGTGCTGATTGATCAGGCCGACAAACAGATGTATGCCGCCAAGAACGCTGGCGGAAACAGAACTTCACTGATTTAGTCTTTTGAATGGCTAGTCGCGTCCCTCGTGCCAACGAACGGCTTTTTCCCACAGTTGCCATATGCCAAGGTTGGCGGCAATTCTAACCTGCTTGTTGCTGAGAATCGCGAGCTCAGGGTTCCAAGGATTCGGTACTTAGTTGGTCCGCAATGTTAGAGACTTCTTCCAGACCATCGATGACCATTCGCTGAAACATTTTAGGAGCCAATAAAGTGATTGTGCCTCCAACAGGGTTTGTAAATGTCATGGCGTTGTTTCGCACAATCGATGTGAAGGAAATGAAATTGTCGGCGAGTTTGCCGTTCTCTCGAGAGTCATTTCGATAGGCCAGCAAGCTGCGTGATTTGACTAACCCACTCACGTCACTAGATAGTTATCAGGACTCGAATCGCCAATAGAATTAACACAGCTCCGGAGATTTTGTCGATCCAAATAGCATTACGGTGTAGCTTTGGCAACACCCACCGATGCGACAGCAATAACACGACCAGTGTGTACCAAAGTCCATCCACCAATAGCGGAGTCAGCACGATTGCGGCTTGTCCCCATGCGTTCTTTGCTTCGACAACAAACTGGCTGAAGAGGGCCAAGAAGAACAGCAGAATCTTTGGATTGAAAAGGGAGATTGCCAGTCCGTCTCTAGCGGCGTTGATTGAGCTGGTGGATTCTCCCGCTGCCAACTTTTCCGCAATGCCACCCTTTGAAATTAGAGCTCTGAATCCTAACCAAGCCAGGAACAGCGCGCCGATGATTGAAATTCCCTGGAACAAGATGGGAGCTTCTTTAAGTAATACTGCCAATCCAAGCATCGTCACCAAAGCGTAAACTCCAATGCCAATTGCATGAGACCACGCACACAAGATTCCTTTGCTTCGACCGCCGCCAAGGGTGTGCCTGACAACAACGGCCAGACTTGGTCCCGGGGACATCGCGCCCAATAAGCAAATTGACAGCAGGCTTATCCATGCAAGAAAACTCATGTAACGGATTAGCTCGATTTGCAGAGATTGAAAAATTCTGATCCGATGACCCCATAGCAATCGACGATTGTTAACCAGCCAATCGATTTGGTCGAGGTCACCTTGATTCGGACACCTTGATTCGGACACCTTGATTCGGACAGTTTGATTCGGACAGTTTGATTCGGACAGTTTGATTCGATCACTCACTCGCTTGCGATTCAAGCTTGTACTGGAACGCATCGCGTTTTCGATTTTCGATGGTTATTTCCAAATAGAATCCGAATTTTTAAGCAAAGTGTGCAACTTCAAAACCCGCGCTTCGGGCGTGCGTTTTTTGTACAATGGCAGTTCGAAGCGAAAGCGAGTGCTTAGCCACACGCCCTAGACGCTGTTCCGAATGATTCCCACGTTGAGATCTCCATTGAATACCCTAAAAATGTGCCGACGCATCACGGTTCTAAACCCAACCGGACTCACTCGCTTGCGTTTCGGGCTTGCATTGGTACTGATGCTTTTTGCGTTTTCCATTTCGGCAACGGCCCAGATTCCAGCCAACTATCAGCTCGACCGTGACTGGTTGATCGACAACAGCGAATTTGCATCTGACATCGTTGTGGATGAAAACGCTGGCAGAATCGAAATGTCGAATGGCCTCGTTCGACGAACGATCGACTTGCATTTGGGAGCGACGATTGAGTTTGAAAACCAAATGACGGGGCAAACCATCATTCGAGCCATCGAACCCGAAGGCCTCGTTGTCGTCGATGGGAAGAAACACTTCCTCGGTGGCGCTACCGGCCAACCCAACAAAGCGTTTCTGTCCGATGAATGGCTGGGACAAATGAAACCTTTGGCGAATTCGCTAAAATTGGTTGGGCACGAAATTGGCCAGCCCACCGAGCGTCTTCAATGGAAACGAGTTCGCCATCACGCGCCCAATGTGGTCTGGCCACCAAACGGCAAGTACCTTCGACTCGACTATGGAAACGAAGCGGATTCGATCGTCGTATCTGTTCAC